>CAZWGS010000023.1:0-51267 GCA_964633315.1 uncultured bacterium
TCTGCTTGAGTTGGTTGATGCTTACGACCATAATGCCAAAGTTTTGCTAAGTCTTTTAACTTGGATTTATAGTACGATTCCCCCTCCGATAAAGAAGGGTGCGTAAAAGATATTTCCACATCACCTGCTAAGCACATACCAACACGGTGAGTACGTACCTGTTGCATCATAGAATGAGGGAAATACCCGACATTAAAAGTAATTTGAGGATGCTCTAGGCAATTACCAGAAACCATCACTTTGCGATTACGACGGACAATTAAAGCTCCAGTGGAAACCGTCGCACAGTAGACAAAGCCATTGTAAGGTTCTACGAATTCAGAGTAAGAAAAAGAGCGTCCACTCTGATTAATTTCTACGCGAGGACTAATTCTGTCAGAAACGTGCAAATAATAACCTGTTTTCTGTTTATCGTTTCCTTGGTGTGCTAAAGACCAATTACCAGATAGGTTATTAATGTGCAACAAAGCTTGCAATTGATCTAACAAATAAATTGAAGCACTAGAATAGCGCCAAGTATTTTCCTTCTGAGTTCCATCACTATTTTTTAATCCTTCTAGTAAACCTTCTATTTCTTCAGCAGAAAGGGTTAAATAGCCTTCAGGTAAACACTTTTCTTCCTCTGGTGTATAGCATTTTTCGAGAAACCACTTGCCAATTTCATGTAAGTCAATAACATAGCGATCTCCTGCTGTTTGCGTAACAGGAATGCCAAGGGAATGTAGAAAATCTATTTTTCGAGACTTTTGTAATCTGAAGCGGATTTGATTAGCATGACGAGGTTTCATTCCATCGCCCACAAAAAAGCCAACCAAGCGAGCAAACTGTTTTTTATCTATTCCCCAAGGATTGTCCCATTGTGTCCTTTGTGAACCATCCAAAATACCAGATTTCATGTATCGTCTGGGCTTACCCAAAACATCTGCTGCTGGTTCAAAATAGGCTGATGTCCAAGAACTATCCTTGCGTCGTCGTTTAACGACCATTCTATGGTCTAAAGTAACAGCAGTATCAAGTTGTTGCCCTTCCAAACGATAAATTTGACCATTGTGATGGTATTTTTGCAGCGCTGTTGGTACTTCAAATCTAATTTGTTGAGTTTCGATATCAATAGCAGCTAAATTATGCCAATCTTTGACATTACACCACTTAACCCAACCGAAAGAAGTTAGAACCTCTGTTTGTTCGTCATAACATCCATAATGCCCTCTATTACCAGCCAAAAGATGCTTGACAATTAATTCACCCGCTTTTTGTTCATCGGGAGTGCGATCAATACTATCGTAAACAAACCCTTCCGAATAATCCTGGTGCATCGCATTCCACACTACCTGCTGTGGGTTTTCGGTAGCAGCGATTACCTCAATGCGAAACTTATCCATAATTAATTACACCCTAGAAAAAATAACCGTTTCTGGCTGATCTTGATATTTTCCTCGACGCTTTTGATAACTTACCTCACAAGCTTCTCCCTTTAAAAACAGCAGTTGTACAACTCCTTCAGAGGCGTAAATACGACAATCAGCGCTAGAAGAATTGGAAAATTCTAAAGTTAAATGTCCACACCATCCAGCTTCAGCAGGGGTAAGATTAGCTATTAAACCTACGCGTGCATAGGTGGATTTGCCAATACATAAAACAGTAATATTATCGGGAATATCTAGTCTTTCTAAAGCCACTCCTAAGCCATAGGAATGGGCAGGTAAAATGAAAAAACTTCCCTGACTATCTTGGTGTAGCTTCACCGCTTCGAGATTATCAGGATTAAAATTTTTCGGGTCAACCACAGTACCTGGAATGTGGCGAAAGACTCGAAATTCCTTGGGAGAAAGCCTTATATCATAGCCGAAACTGCTCAAACCATAGGAAATGACTGGTAAATTTTCCGCACGGCGTACCAATTTAGGTTCAAAGGGAGCGATCATTCCCTTCTCTGCCATATCCTTAATCCAGGTATCGTTTTGAATCACGGGCTGATAAATCTACTCAACAGACTCTCTAGGATACCTGAACGAGAGCTGCTCAAACCTGCAATTTCCCTTATGATTTAGACTGAACTCTAGTAAAATCAATGCCATCTGTTAACCTGGCGATAAATTAGGCAAAATATGGCTTTCCCCAACACTCCAATTTATCTTGTGGTCAGTGCCATACTACTAGGAAGTAATTTAGCCTGGTTCACTAGTAACAGCAATTCACTGGCACAATCTCCTAATAATCCAGGGGTATTTTCTCCTGAATCTCCGCCACCAAATCAAGATCTTCTACCCTCACAACGCCGACAACAAGAGAGTCAAATTCGAGCCAGCGATTTTCGTGTCACCGCCTTGGAAACCGATGCGACAGGCGATTTGTGGGTTGGATCCTGGTTAGGTTTAACACGCCTAAACCCCAAGACAGGAGATATTATCAGTCGTGTCAGCATTCCCAACTACACCATTGATTCCCTGGCTAGAGATAGGGTAGGAAGTATTTGGGTGGGAACCTACGAGGGATTATTAAAAGTAGACCCGAAAACCAACCAATTGACAAACTATAACTACAGCCTACCTTCCAACCGAGTTTTATCTTTACTAGTTGACAATAGAGGTTATCTTTGGGTAGGTAGCGATCGCGGTTTAGCTTTAATTAGTCCAGAGCAAGGTTTTAAAATAAGCACAATACAAGAGCTACCTGGAATTAGTGCTAATGCCTTAACTTTAGATGCCCAAGGTACAATGTGGGTAGGAACCTTGCAGGGTTTAGTACGTGTTGATACTGCTAATTCTAGAGTAATTGGTAGAATTCGCAATCTTCCTGGTGGCATCGTGCAAACCATGACTCTCGACTCAGATGGTAAATTATGGGTAGGAACTCCTAGTAGTTTGTTAGTGATTGACCCTCAAAGCCAAGATATTTTGCGTTCTGTGACTCCATTGCAAGGACGAAATGTTACCAGCGTTAGCTTTGCTGAAGGGGGTATTGTCTGGGTGGGAACAAAAAGTGGTTTATTAAAGGTGCGCGCCAACAACGGTACACTTCTTGCAGAAATTCCCAATCTTCCCTCTAGCCATATTCTTGCCCTAGCTCCCAATACTGCTGATAAAGTTTGGATTGGTACTAGTGAGGGTTTAGCTTGGTTAAGTTTGAGCACAGGTAGAGTAAATCACCACCTCGCCTTTGTAGAGTAGAGATGTAATATGTTACGTTCCTACGTCAGTGATATATTACGCCCCAAAACAAACAAAAATAGTATATTCTTTCGATGATTATTTTCCAAATGTAGTCAATTTTGGCTTTTTTACTGGTAAATTTTGCCAACTTCCCATAACTAAATTATCTGCTCCTATGTCAGTTACAATCCAACAACTAATTAAATGGAAAGCACAGAGGCGCTCAATTGTGATGCTGACAGCCTGGGATTATGCTTTAGCTCATGTGCTAGATGAGGCTGGTGTTGATGCAATTTTAGTGGGCGATTCTTTGGCAATGGTAGCACTGGGACATGAAACTACTTTGCCTGTTACCCTCGATGAAATGCTACACCATACCGCAGCTGTGCGCCGAGCAGTGAAACGAGCTTTGGTGATTTGTGATCTACCTTTTCTAAGTTATCAAGAAAGTATTAGCCAAGCCATCACATCGGCTGGTCGAGCCTTGAAGGAAGCAGGAGCCCAGGCAGTTAAACTAGAAGGGGGACATCCTGCTAGCGTGGAAACAGTAGCAAAATTAACCTCTATTGGCATTCCAGTGATGGGACATGTGGGTTTAACTCCCCAATCTGTAAATCGTTTGGGATACAAGAAGCAAGGAAAAACCAACGATGAAGCAGAACGGATTTTGCATGAAGCGATGGCACTAGCAGATGCTGGTGCTTTTGCCATTATTCTAGAGCATATTCCCAGTGACTTAGCAGCCAAAATTACGAGCAAAATTGCGATTCCCACCATTGGAATTGGTGCTGGTAGCAATTGTGATGGACAGGTATTAGTAACTGCGGATTTATTAGGATTATCCCCAAAGCAACCCCCCTTTGCCAAATCCTACGTTAACTTACGCCAAATTATTATCCAAGCCACTCAAGATTTTGCCTCCGAGGTGCGCCAGGGTCAATTTCCTGGTTAACTGGAATTGAGAGTCTCAAATTTAATTAATAACGAATCACAAAATGCGCGTTTTTGTACTCTTATTCAATGCTGGTACAGATAATGAAGGTATCCATACCCTTCAAATTAATAATCGCCAAAAGGTCCTCATGTTTGAAAATGAGGATGATGCTCAGCGTTTTGCTTTAATGCTAGAAGCTCAGGATTTCCCTGAAGCAAAGGTGGAAGCTTTTGATGATGAGGAAATCAAGGCATTTTGCACCAGTGCTAACTACGATTATGATTTGGTTCATGAAGGAAGGCTAGCTGTCCCCCCAGAAAACAATGTTGAGGAACTCGATTGGAGGGCTCAGAGTGATGCCAATACCACATCGGAAGTAGATGATATCGAAGCCATGCGCCGTCGTCTAGAAGGCTTGTTATAGAGTCAGTAGTGACAGTTAGTTGTCCACAGAGGAGAGGAAAGGAGATTGGTATGGACAAGCTAGAATCAAGGGGTCATCTATTGACAGAGCAGGTTAATCGCGAGTCATATAATCTAGATCGCTTGACCTCTCTAGAATTGGTAGATTTATTTAATCGCGAAGATGCCCAAACCCTAGCTGCTATTGCTGCTGCACGTCAGGAGTTAGCAATGGCAATTGATTTGGCCAGTCAAGCACTCACTCAAGGTGGTAGGTTATTTTATGTGGGAGCAGGAACTAGTGGTCGTTTGGGAGTTTTAGACGCAGCGGAATGTCCCCCCACTTTTTGCACACCACCGGAATTAGTACAGGGTATCATTGCTGGCGGTGCAGGTGCTTTAGTTCGTAGCTCCGAAGACTTGGAAGATCGCACTGAAGATGGAGCCAAAGCTATTGCCCAAAGGCAAATTCACGATTTAGATGTGGTAATGGGGATTACTGCAGGAGGAACCACTCCTTTTGTTCACGGAGCCATCGCTGCAGCAAAACAGAGGGGAGCTAAAACTATTTTCCTCGCCTGCGTGCCCCAAGAGCAAGTCCCTCTGGATGTAGATGTGGATGTGGATATTCGTCTTTTGGTGGGGGCTGAAATTTTAGCTGGTTCAACTCGTCTCAAAGCTGGAACTGTAACTAAAATGGCTCTTAATATTCTCTCTACTGGCGTTATGGTACGCCTAGGAAAAGTTTACGGCAATCGCATGGTGGATGTTTCCGTAACTAATCATAAACTACACGACCGCGCTCTGCGCATACTGCAAGATTTAACAGATTTAAATCGCGAAGAGGCAGGTTATCTATTAGAGCGTAGTGGGCGCAAGGTAAAATTAGCTCTACTGATGCACTGGACTGGCTTGGACTCGGAAGCGGGTACAAATCTGTTAGAGAAATGTCAAGGTAATTTGCGAGTTGCCATAGAATCATGTTAACCAACAAAACCAAATGTTTGAACAATCAGAGGTCATAGCTACATTTTCAATTATCCTCCTCGCCCTGGGATTCCTTGCTTGGGGTTTCAGGCGAGCTAAATCCTATGGCAAATTAGGTATTCTTGCTTGGTTACAGTCTGTAGTGCTAATGCTACCCTGGCTGCTATTTTTTGGCTTATTTGCCGCGGGAATATACCTCAATATTGTTGGCATTTTGTTTTTGCTAGTAGCTTCAACAGGGGTTTATATCTATCTGGGTAATCGCCTGCGCTCTGAAGGGCAAGAGGAATTGTTGCGTGAGCGGGCGCAGGAAAGGCTCCAGGAGCTAGAAAACCAGAAAGCTAAGGTTTCAGATAATACCACTGATTTAAACCTGGAAACGGCTAAAATAACGCCGGAAGTGCTGCCAATTCCAGAAGCAGACTTGCAAAATATTAAGGGTATTTTTGGTATAGATACTTTCTTCGCCACAGAAACAATTTCCTATCAAGAGGGAGCGATTTTTAAAGGCAATTTACGAGGAGAACCAGATAAAGTTTACACTCGTCTTTCCCGTAACTTAGAGGAACGTTTGGGAGATAAATACCGCCTCTTTTTGGTAGAAAGTCCAGAAGCTAAGCCAGTGGTAATTATTTTACCCAGCAGCGACGATCCACAATCACCGACAACCCCCCAGAAAATTCTCGCAGTGGCTTTACTTGTTGCCACCATCGCCACTACCTTTGAAGCTGCGGGTTTACTTCTAGGCTTTGATTTATTTAGTAATTTCAGTCGCTATCAAGAAACTTTACCCCTAGGAGTGGGTTTATTTATTATTCTTGCTAGCCATGAAATTGGTCATTTTGTCTGGGCAAATCGCTATCAAGTAAGTTTAAGTTGGCCTTTTTTACTTCCTAGTTGGCAAATTGGTGCTTTTGGTGCAATTACTCGTTTTGCTTCCCTAATTCCTACTCGCAGCGCCCTATTTGATATTTCCTTTGCTGGTCCAGCTATAGGCGGTATAGTATCTTTGGTGATGCTACTCTCAGGATTAATACTTTCTCATCCTGGCAGTACTTTTCAAATTCCCACAGGATTTTTCCAAGGTTCAATATTAGTGGGAACTCTTGCCAAAACAATTCTTGGTAGTAGTTTACAGGGAGAATTGGTAGATGTTCATCCCCTAACAGTTATTGGTTGGTTGGGTTTGGTAATTACAGCTTTGAATTTAATGCCCGCTGGACAACTAGATGGCGGTAGGATTATACAGGCGATTTATGGACGCAAAATAGCACGTCGGACAACAGTTGCAACCCTAATTTTTCTGGGTATTATTGCTCTGATTAATCCTGTGAATCCTATTCCTTTATACTGGGGTATCTTGATTATCTTTTTGCAACGTAGTTTAGAACGTCCTACTCTTAATGAATTAACTGAACCTGATGATACCAGAGCTGCATTCGGTTTATTAGCTCTGTTTTTGATGCTAGCAACTTTGATTCCTCTAAGTCCCAGTTTAGCTGGTCGTTTGGGGATTGGAAGCTAGGAAGGGACTTAATATATTAGGTCCATACATAAGTAATATTAGGTGTTGATTGTTAATGGCTGATTGTTGATTGGGATACCTCATTAACTTTAGAAACACCATCTTTATGCTTCCTGTAGGAGATAATCTTGATTGTAACTACATGTCTAGATGATTAATTGTTACTTAAAAAGACTCAATCATTTGCTCCAACAAACAACAAACAACAAACAACAAACAACAAATTCTATTTATGTCAGAGATTGACTCTTGTGCCTACCTATTAGTGTCCCACGGCAGTAGCGATCCTCGTCATCAAATCGCGATTAATCAATTGACTCAATTGGTGGAACAGCGGATTTTGTTTTCACAACAGAATAATTTTCAAACTTTAGTAGGTGCAGCTAGTTTAGAGTTTGCTCCTTTACCCCTAAATCAAAGCATTTGCCAGTTTGCAAAGCAAGCGCAGGTGAGAGGTTATCAGGAAGTTAAAATAGTACCTTTATTTCTTCTTCCAGGTGTTCATGTGGTAGAAGATATTCCCGCCGCAGTTGCATTGGCGCAACAGGAATTGGACAAACAAATACAGCTAACAATTCAACCTTATTTAGGTAGTTATTCGAGGATAATTAAGCTTTTAGAATCGCAATTTACTTCTCTAACAAGTCGAATTCTAATCTCTCACGGTAGCCGTCGTCCTGGTAGCAATCAAATAATTGAAAATATTGCCTCTAATTTAAATGCACTAGCAGCATATTGGTCAGTAAAACCAACTTTAGCAGCTCAGGTGGCAACTTTGGTAGAGCAAGGATCGCAACAAATTGCGATTGTTCCTTATTTTCTCTTTTCTGGAGGTATTACTGATGGGATTGCAGAGCAAATACAACAGCTACAATACCAGTTTCCTGAGGTAAAATTGCTATTGGGTAAACCCTTGGGAGTTAGTACTCAATTAGCTGATTTAATTGTGGATTTACAAATTGGTGGAAATTGCCTGAACCGGACAAGTAGGGATACACTGTTCGCAGACAACACAACGAGATCTGGTGAAGGTGAGGTAAAAGCTTTCGGGATTTAGGGTTAGAGCATGAGTTGGACAAACTCCAGTACATAAACCACAATGAACACAACTATCCTCATCAATCAGGATTTCCAGGCGATTGAGGGATACATGAATATTTTTCACTCGCATCCACTCGATGGCTGCATCTAACTCGTCGATATCTCCGGCTAATTCTACTACTAATTTACCCACTTTATTGGGAGCGATTTGAGCACGAATAATATTAGCAGCAACATTAAAGTCCTTTGCCAAGATGTAGGTTATGGGAATAGGTACACTTAATTTTGGGAAAGTGAGGGTGACTCGTTTCTTCATAGCTGATGGTTATTAGATAATAGATAAAGAACTATAAATAAACTGAGCTTAATATGTCTGAACCTCTATCTGAACCTATGATTAGCAAACGCATCAGGAATGGTGTTATTGCCGTTGCTGCACTTATTTTAAGTGTAACTCTATTCCTGGGCTTACAAACCCAAACTAGCTCAGTTTCTCTTGCTGCTCAAGCCGAGAAAGCAATTTCCATCGATCTTGCATTGAGTAACCAGAAACCCACTCTGATGGAATTTTATGCTGATTGGTGTACTAGCTGTCAGGCAATGGCTGGCGATCTGAGTGAAATCAAAAAAGGTTATGGCAATAAAGTTAATTTTGTCATGCTCAATGTTGATAATACCAAATGGCTTCCAGAGATGTTGCGCTACCGCGTTGATGGTATTCCCCACTTTGTCTTTCTTGACAGTCAGGGAAGTGAAATTGCTCAAACGATTGGTGAGCAACCACGCTCAGTTATGGAAGCAGATTTGGATGCTTTAATCGCTGATTTGCCTCTACCTTACACCTATTCTACTGGTGAAATATCTGAGTTGGAAAGCCAAATTACCAGTCAATCAGGAAACCAAGATGATCCTCGTGCTCACGGCGCTCAGGTACAGTAGACTTCTTGCAGAAGTCAAGTAATAAGTAATAAGTAATAAGTAATAAGTACAAGAATTGACGAAAAACGGATTACTAAAATACTTATTGTTTTGCATTCCCAAGTCCACGCCAAAAGGCGACACGGGATCGCATCTGATGAAAGCAAGAGGTACAGTAGGAAGTAGAGGTAGTGTTCTAGGTCTGTGTTGTTGGGGAGTAACTATTGGTAAAAGCTATAAGTCTTTTGTCTTAAGCAACACAACGAAAACCAGCAAAAATCTGCCTTACATCTGGATGATACCAGTTACGGAAACTAGAGCGTAGTGCCCAGGGACGTGTAGCCCAACTTCCTCCCCGCAATACCCTATGCTGGTTATCAAAATAGACTTGAGAGTAGCCAGCATAGGGATAACCGACAATATCTCCATAACCATCAAACCAGGAACTTGTCCATTCCCAGACATTACCCAGCATATCGTAGCAGCCGTAGCTACTTTGTCCCTCTGGATAAGCGTTAACAGGAGTTGTGTGACCAACTAGGGTATTGTGGTTACAGGTTGTGGCTGTTAGTGGTGCTATCTGACTAGCTGCTTTCTCCCATTGTGCTTCTGTAGGTAGATGCTTACCAATAAATTTGGCATAGGCTTGGGCTTCATACCAACTAACACCACACACAGGATGAAAATCCCAATCTTTGGAGTTTGACCAGTATAGTGGTTGGGAAATAGGGTTTTCTTGTAACCATCTCCAACCAGCATCTGACCAAAAATCAGGGTTTTGATAACCTCCAGCTTGCATAAATTGCCGATATTGTTGACAAGTAACCGGATAACGGTCAATTTGGTAGGTATCGAGGTAAATTTTCTGGAGTGGACGCTCGTTATCTTGGGCGTAAATATCTTCACTTCCTCGCCAGAAATCCCCAGATGGAATTTCTACCATCTCTGTCAGTGATGAGTTTTGGGAGGTAGGTGGTGCATTATGGGGAGGATTGAAGCTAATATTTCCTTGGGATTTGTGCCAACGATGGAGTTGCAGGACAATACAAATAGTTTCGTTGTGCTGGCTTTCGTGTTGAACTAACCAGTAACACAGACGCTCTTTTTCTGCTAAAGGTGCGGTTTCTAGGTATTTATAGACCTTAGTTCTTACTAGTTCTAGATACTCTAGAATAAACTCTAAACTAGGCAAATTTTGGCGTTGAGATTTAGGTAAGCCATCAGCCGCAAACAGCTTATGATATTCGGGTAAGGTTGCTGGCAAACCAGCGCTGCGTTGTAGAATCCAGTAGTCCTCAGTGTAGGCAATATGACCAAGATGCCAACCTACAGGACTAAAATCATTATGGGCTTGTTGGCTAAAGGTAGTGTCATTAATTTCTCCCAGTAAATCTAGGGTTTGAGTGCGACACTGTTTCAATGTTTCGTAAATAGCTTGTCTACGAGACTGGATAGATGTTAACTTCAAGGTCTTCTCCCACGCTGAGAATGCTATTTTCTGGAAAAGTATTCCAGTTTCCATCAAATATGGGTTCGGAGGCAATTATAGCTGCATCCGCAAAGTTAGGATCGTCCCGGAGCCAATAAAGACTGGGTAAGGGAGTATAGTTAGTATAGCGAGAAGCAATTAACTGTTTGCCATCACTGAGGGTGACATTAACAGCAATGCGAACCTGGTATTCTAGGGCAAGGTCACGCAGTTGTATGAGAACTTTGGCTACAGCTTGCTCTAAAGATAGAGTTGGTTGTTTTTCTAGCTCCGTGAGGATGAGAGCAAAGATATGTTCTGAATCTGTATTACCTTTGATCCATTGGTAAATATGATCGCTCAATTTGTTACGTATTGGTCGATACAGGGTTTCTCGGAAGTTGATGATAAAGCCATTGTGGAGAAACATGAGGTTTTCATAGGTAAAAGGTTGACAATTACCTAAATCCACCGCCAGTCCGGTAGTTGCACTACGCACATAGCTTAAAATACACTTTGACTCTACATAGCGACTAATTTGAGGTAAGTTAGTGTCGTTCCAAATCGGTAAAATATTTTTGTATGTGTAGGGATAAACCGATTTTTCTGGATGATACCAACCAACTCCAAAACCATCAGCATTAAGTAAAGCAACTGTCATTTCGCGGGGTTGATAGCTTTGTTTAATGAGAGAATGTTCTGGCTTATAAAGAAGTTTATCGAGTTGAATTGAAGGACCGAGATAACTGAGTAAACGACACATAAAAGAAAGAATTTAATATTACACCCTACTTGTCTTGGCGCCACTTTTGAGCCACTAAATCAATACCATAGAAACGCTTCCAAAACAGATCTACTGCCCAAGTGGGTAACACTTTAGTCATCAAAAAAATGAGTGTAGTGCCTCCAGTAGCTGCTATATAGCGGGGTTTGGGATTTTTGCTGCTTAATACCTTAACAATTTCCTGGGCTGCTCGTTGTGCACTCCAACACAAAGAGGCTGTTTGCTGCTCTATTTGAGCTAATTTAGCTAATGCTGGCTGATAAATTGTCTTTTCTCCATCGGGTATACTTACCCTCGCTTTAGCCTTAGCCACAGCAAAAAATTCTGTCGCCACAGGACCAAATTCGATGACACTGACTTTAATCCCGAAAGCTGCCAATTCCATACGCAGCACATCGCTTGCTGCTTCCAGGGCGAATTTAGAAGCGCTGTAAAGCCCTCCCGCAGGAAAGGGGATGCGTCCACCAATAGAACTAATATTAATAATCTTACCTCCACCCTGCTCGCGCATTAGGGGAATTAAGGCTTGGGTTAAAGCCAAAGCACCATGAAAATTAACAGCAAACTGAGCTTTCCCGTCCTCCAGAGATAATAATTCCAAAGGTCCCATTTGCCCATAACCTGCATTATTCACTAGTGCATCCACACGAGAAAATTTATCTTGGGCGATTTGCGCTAAAGCTTGTATTTGCTCTCCTTGGCTTAAATCGGTGGGTACAACTAAAACTTCAGCTTCGTATTGACGACATTTGCTGGCGATATCATCTAGTTTGTCTCGATTTCTCGCTGCTAAAATCAAGCGAATTCCCGGAAAACTTTCAGCTAAAGATAATGCAAGGGCAGCACCAATACCTGCAGAGGCTCCAGTAATCAATATTACCTGGGCAGATAAATTCATGATCTATGAATAATGTGGCTTTCTGAGTATAAACTTGGTAGACTACCAATTTACACCTATACCTGTGCTGGTGTTATGGAAACCGCAACATACCCAGTTAATTTGCAAGCTCTAGAGAGGAGTTTACAAGTCAACCTGAATTCAGAACTTTCACTTTTAGTACCAATACAGGTACGCTGTTTACTGCGCGAAGCCAGTATGATTGTTCTGCTGCAACATCCCCAACCCAAGTTCCCACGCGCCAAACGCGCCTTTGCGATTATGGAGCGCACCCTTGAGGAAGAGCGGATTATGCAAAAATATGGGGTATTAATTTATTTGCGCATCAGTGGGCAAAAACAACCCTATGCTTTCCACAAAATTCCTCTCAATTCACCACAGGAGAAAGTAGCAGCACAGGAGGAAAGCCCTGATTTAATCCCTAGCGATTGGGAAGAAGAAAGTTTAGCTTTGACGCTAGATGAGGAGGAACAAAAAGAGCCACAGGAGCCAGAGGAAAGTTTAGCTTTAACACTAGATGAAGAGGAGCCAAAAGAGCAAGAAGAAGAGGAAGTCACGACACCTCCAGCAGCTCCAAAAAAGTCCTGGCTTCCTGTCGCCATCGCAGGTACAGCTATTAGTTTATTTTGTTTTCTGGGGGCTTTGTATATCTTTACCCGCCCCTGTGCTGTGGGTAAGTGCGAGGAGCTACCTCAAGCGGAAAAATTAGCTGAAGAGTCCCTAGATACTATTAAATCGCCCCAATCTGGGCAAGAAATTTTGCAGGCTCAAAAGCAATTGCAGCAATCAATTGCCTTTTTTGTTTCCATTCCACCTTGGTCATCCCATTATGATAGAGCTCAGGAGTTATTGAGTGCCTATCATGCTGATGCTGTTAAGTTAGAGGAGTTAGTTTTGGCTCTCAAGACGGCGGCGCGGGCGGGAAATATGAGCCAAAAATTACCCCTTGCTGAGGGTAAATGGCTCGAGATTAAGGAGTTGTGGCGAGAGGCGATTACGCGTTTGCAAAAACAAACAGCCGAGAGTGAATTCTATGAGTTTGCTCAAGGAAAAATTGAGGAATACGAACTCAATCTGAAAATTATTAACCAACGCTTGAATCAAGAATTACAGGCGAAAAAATATTTTGAAGCTGCCCAAGAGACGGCTCAAATTGCTAAAGTACGTCAAGGAGTTGCTCAATCGGCACAACATTGGCAAAGAGTTGAAGCTACTTGGGAAGTTGCTGTAGAGGAATTGAAGCGTATCTCCACAGAAACCTATACCTATGCTGAGGCGCAAAAGTTAGCAGAGGAATATTCTACTCAACTTGCAGCAGCCAAGAAGCGTCAAACTCAGGAGAAAATTAGCTCTAATGCTTATAATCAAGCCTTAAGTCTGGCTCACTCAGCAAAGGAAGCAGAAATTTCCGCACAATGGTCAGATGCTGTGGTTAACTGGCGTAAGGCACTCAATAGTCTCAAGCAAGTTCCCGAAAATACTTTCTACTCTACACCAGCTCAAACACTCCAAAGTGGTTATCAACAGGCTTTTAATCGCTCTCAAAGTCAACTACAATTAGCTTTAAGAGCAGAAAGGGTACGTGGAGATTTAGAGAGAACTTGTTCTGCACAAGTCAAAATCTGCTACTACACTATTAGTAATCAAATAATTACAGTGCGCCTTACTCCCATCTATATGCAAGAGGTGAGGTTAGCTTCTCTCAATGCTCAAGCGAGGGGAGATAGGCAAACTCAGGTAGCTTTGGAAAATCATGTTTTTAGCCTGCAACGTGCCTTTGAAGCAATTAGTAATAAGGCTGGCATTACCCTAGCAATTTACACTCCTGATGGTGCTTTAGTTGAAAGTCATTCACCTCAATAAACTTTTGACTTTTTGTGAGAACATAAAAGCTTATAACCAAGAAAAAATGCCCCCATACAAGGGGCAGGGAGCGTGGGCGAAACTCTGCCATTTAAGTTATTTGCCAATTTGATATTAGTAAATTTACAAATTTTTTATAACCGCAAGGTTACGGATTTTTTTATTCCTATTTACTTAGATTATAACTAAGAGTAATTACTTAAAAGTAGCTCAAGAAAAACCCCCCAGGATACTGATCCTGAAGGGCGTTTAATTCACCATTTGGGGTAGTTCAACCAACACTTACGTTAGTCAAAGCGGAGAAACTTGTATTATTTACCGATTACTGTCCAGTCTTCCATTAGCTGGGTTTTTAGTATGAAAACCTTTTCTTCCATCACGACGACGATTTGCAGGGTTAATATTCACACCACCTACTATTCGGTCTAGTTGTAAATCGTTGAGTTCAGTGTGGGATAATGTTGCTTTTTCAGTTTTCATAATTGTTACCTCCAAAAGCATATCGGTAATTCCACTTATTAGTGTGCACCCCTAATATGAGAAACTCCTGATCTAAATGTGAGAGTTTCATGAGAGTTTCTTGGAAACTAGAGAATTGGAGATGATGCGTTTAATTCCCAAATCAAGCAAACTCTTATAAGTTTTTGGGCTATCCACTGTCCACGCCACAAGCTCAACTTTTTGAGCCTTACAAGTTGCGATTAGGGAAGGATTGGCAAGCAGGATTTGGTATTCACTAAGCAACAGTGGTTGGTTTTGAGTTTTTATCTGCTCTAATTTTGGCTCCAATTCTTCTCTTTCGCCGATGTTGTAGCCAAGGTTAATTTGGGGATAAAGTTGGTGTGTACGGCGCAAAAAGGTATCGTTAAAGGAAATAATGGTACAGCGATCCTGCCAACCTTGGGAAAGAATCATCTGCACTAAATTATCTATATTCTTGTCAGTCCAATTATCTGCTTGCTTCACTTCTGCATAGAGATGAAGATGGCTCGGTTTCATCAAATTCAAGACATCCTGGAAAGTGGGAATAGTTTCCCCAGAAAATTTACCACTAAACCAGCTTCCTGCATCTAGTAATTTTAATTGTGCTAGGGTTTTCTTGTTAATTTGACCTGTGCCATTGGTGGTTCTATTGAGGGTAGTATCGTGAATAATTACAGGAGTGCCATCTAGAGATAATTGAACATCAAATTCTATAGCATCTGCTTGGTGAGTAATTGCTGCGGAAAAAGCGGCTAAGGTATTTTCTGGCGCAATAGCACTGAAACCACGATGCGCGATTAACTCTAAGTTCATCTTTGAAGATAATTTAGGTAAAGTGTATCCAAAATTTTTGATAATTGGATACACTTTCATCTTACGCTGCAAACAGCTTCGGTGTAATTCCTAAACCTGATAATGTACTTTGAATTTCATGCTTATAAATTGAATTCATGACAATTACTACATCTGGTTGATAGTCTTGCAAAAATTCGGGAGAGACAATTTTTTGTCCGCTTCCAGCAATATACATACCTTGTTTACGAGGATTAATATCTACTACATATTCAATTTCGTCTTTAATATTGAGTAGATTCAAAAAAGTTACTCCTTTGGAACCACCTCCCCAGACAACTGCACGTTTACCTGTGCGCACTATATCCTCTAATTCTTGTCTCCAAGTATTGGATTTTTGTTTGAATTTTTCACTAAATTCAGCAATATTATTAGCTAGTTCCTTAACCTTATATTTTTGCGGTTCAATCACGTCATTTATTGTTGATTTTGGAGTTACTTCTAGACAAAGAAACTGTCCTCGAAACTCATCGTTTATTTTTTTGACTTCAAAGCCGCAAGCAGAAAAAGCATAAGTTAGGGATGCGGGGGTAAAAAAGCAGCAATGTTCATAAATAATGTCCCAAATTGCCAGGTCACGAAAAGTATCTAAGCCATTAGGAACTTCAAAAAATACCGAAGTATTGAGGCGATCGCCAATAGCTTTTCTGAGATTTTTCAACAGAAAATTAGGATATTGAATATGTTCTAAAGTGTGTCGACAAGCAATAAAGTCACTCTTATAATCAGCGTATTCTTCAGAATATAAATCCTGAATAAACTTAATCCTATCACTAAACTTTTCATGTTCTGGTAAAGGGATATAGGTGGGGTCAAAACCAACACCTCGATTGTTGCCTAGTTCACAAAGAGAAACTAAAAAGTTACCTTTACCGCAACCAATCTCAATAATATCTTTGTCATGTAAGTCATAATCTTTAATCAGTTTTTGTGCTATTGATTTCGCATATTCTTGAAAGCGTGGAGAAAAGTCCAGAGAGTTTTCATAGACTTCTGTATACTCTAAGCGTGATGGATTAAAATTAACATTGCCGATAAAGCCACAATGTGAGCAGAAAGCGAGTCTAATATCTCCACGAGAACAGTTTTGAGCTGCTTGTTTATCTAACCAGAGAATGTTACAGAAGATAGGTACTTCTGGCATTTCAAAAAAGACATCCCAGTGGGAGGAACCACATACAGGACAAACAGATTTATTGTTAGTAGATACGTTACCCATTTTATACCTCTTTAAATTGTTTATTCACTAAGGTTGATAGCAGAAAATATGCCAATTTAGATTTTGGTTAAACTACTTTTTTTAAAGTAGGCTGCAAGTAGAAGAATGATAATTGGCTTTTGAAACTTGGATTTGGTATGAAATACCTAGATGTAGCTTGATTTTAAGTACTCATCTAATTTAGTTACTCAAACTTTCCACACCTGAACTAGTTATTTTGAGTGGTTGACTAGTTGAATTTATGAACTGTAGCATTGCGTCATGATCTTGAGCTTCATAGAAACCAAAATAGAAACTTGCTGGATAAACATTGATACCTGGTTGTACTCGTTGCAGTAAATTTTTATGTGCACCTCTTCCCCAACCCACTGCCCAGAAATCGTATTGAGGAAATTTCAAAACCGCATCCTTTACTTGGTCATCCTCTAGATGGATAAAATAGAGTTTCTGAGCGACTTTACTATCACCTTGATAAGCCCATTCGGGAGAAATATCCTGATTAAAATTTCTGTGATTTGGACTACGTGGAATTGAATCAGTTGATAAACGCAAGAAATCATTTGAGCTATATTTATTACCTCCTGGAGTTGCTTCCTGAATCAAAGCAAAGCCTTGCGCATTTCCTTTCGTTACTGTGCAGCGAATTGTGGAAGGAAAAATATCATAAATAATTTCCCATTCCCCTGCTGATAAGCCACTATCAATTTTATGGTTAGAGCGAAGGGTTGTTTTTAATAAACCTTCATCTATCAGGTGGCTAGACACTTGCCATTGTGGATTTGATGAGAGCAATCCTGGATAAGTTTGGTGGAAAATGGTGCTAAAGTCTGGCGAGTGCATATTAGGAATGCCCTGATATCTACTATGATCAAATCGAATCCAATCACCGTCTGTATTATCAGCAACATCTTCTGGCGCAAAGATACTAAAAGTACCACCACTTTTCTCAAAGGTATAATAGCCATAGGGAGTGGAGAATTTCCAGTGATTCTTGTCTGGTGATGAGCGAGTAATTAGAGGCGATACTTCAAGTTTAGGTTTGAAACCATTAACTGTTGAATCAAAATAGAGATGATAATATTTGGTTGTACCTTGTGGCACTTTACCAGACATCATCCAAATTATTTTTCCTGCGGCATTTGTAGTTGTATTAAATTCATTGACTCTCTCAAACTGAGAGGGTACTTGACTAACAATTTGACCCTTATTTGTAACTTCAACAATGCGAATAGAGTTTAAATCTAAGGGCATTCCTATGGCGTTAGCTTCTGAAAATAATTGTGTAAAATTTATCGCCAACTCCACTGGCTTATCAATACGCTCAAATGAATCAGTATTTACCAAAATTGGCAGGCGAAAGTGCCAAGCAGAATTCCACCAATTGCTTTGATGCTTCCATTCTACCCTAGAGATATTGGTTAATTTTTTACTTAGCAAAGTGCTTTTGAATACTTTCCATTGGAAAGCTTTTGCTTGAATTGTTGCACTTTCGCTCAGGGTAAAAGGTTGAGTATAAAGCATTGAGAATAGAGTTGGTTTAGTGCCATCAAGAGTGTAGTGAATTTCTGCACCAGGTGTGCTAGTTTCCAGTTTTACTTGAAGTGGATTAACGAAATTATCTGTAGTTATACTGATTTCTGGCGTAGCTATTGCATAGCTTCCTGCTGACTTAAATGCTAGCAAATAAATTATCGAACACGCTATACCTAAACAGATAAATTTTACGATCCGTTTCATTTTGGCAAAGCTCTATTATTGGAGGGCAATAGTTTTGTTACTATTGCAACAACTAAGATGGTTATAGACATAATTCCTAAACTGAGCATCATATTTTCGAGGTTTATATTTCTATGGTTTTCAGTAGTTGTAATTACTTCCAAAATTAAAGTAGGTAAGAATAAACCAACAAAAATTAATAGGACTTGATAAACAAAGGTCTTTTTCAGCAACAGATTGATGAATGCCAATAAAAATCCCAGAGGAATAAAAATTAAGCCATATTCTAATAAGTGAGTGAATCTCTTTAGTTCATAAGCTGCTTCTGGGAAAAAGTAACTCATGATCGCTGTTCTTGGTGTGAGTTGCAAATAGTAAGATTTTTGAGGATTATCTATATATACTTGCAATAGTGAATCAGCATAGGTAATAACTAACTGATGAGGTTTAGTGTCTATAAAAACATCAGGAAGAATTAATTCAGGATGAACACCATTTTTTCCGGTAATGGGTGTTCGCAGTCGAAAAATTAAGTGAGATTCTTCCTGTGCTAGAGTAAAATTGCGTTGATAGCGGCTACCTGAAAGTGAGATAATTCGTGCTGGTCCAGTTTGGTTAGTATCAGCAGTTGCTACTGTAGTTATTATAGTAAATTTAGAAGTTTGACGCAGTCTTTTGGTTAGAGAAATAGCAGCTTCACTAGTAGCTAACCAATGACTAGAATTGAAAAACGCATTGCTATTTTCTTGCTGCTTTGGTTTCTCTCCTTGCCAAGATAGATGTGGTAAATTACCTGCTCGAACTGAGTAGCTATCTTTCCCTCTTGGCTGGTAGTAGGCTACAAGAGATTCTTGATTTTCACTAAAAGAAAATTTACCAGAAAAAAAATGCACTAATTCTATTTTTGATATTACCCTATCAGCAATATAAACTTCAGAAATATATCCTTGCCAAGGACGGTCTCCTGTACTTTCATTGCCAATAACTAAAGGAAAATCTGGATGCCAATTATTAAAGTTAGTGGTGTGGGGTAAAGGTATGGAGAGAAGAAAGGTTACACAAAAATAGGAAATGAAGCAAATAGTTAAAGTTTTGAGGGATAGAAAGCTTTTTAAATTATTGAATAGGCTTGATTTTAATGCATAAAATCCTAAACATCCTAACCAGCCTCCAAAACTGTTGGAGATAATATCAGTTGAGCTAGAAGACCTTGAAGGGAGAAAAATTTGTAGCGTTTCCACAGTCAATGACAAGCTAAAACTGGCTAGAATAACAATGATTGCTATTTGATGCCAAATTATTTTTTTCTCTATTAATAAGTAGGTTAAGCTGAAGCCAAAGGGAATAAAAAAAAATATATTAATAAGAAAATCACCCAAATTACTAGGATGATAAAAATATTGATATACCTCTCTCAAATCAAAGCCTTCTTGCCAAGAAAAATTAAAAGGAAATAGTGTCAGAAATAGCACCAGCAACAAGCTAGTAATAAGTATGGCAAAAGATATCTTTGTTTTGCTTAAATTGAATAGTTTGTAGCAGTAGTAGCGGAGTTCAATATATTTTGCTACTCCCTTTTTGCTTTTCTCTATTCCCTGTTTCATGCACCAAATTCCTAATTTATGGTTTCTAGCTATACCTGCATAAATCGGGTTAAATAAATATCATTACTATACTTTTCACTGGAGATATTTATTGCTTAATCGCTAATTACAGGAACTTGAGCTGCAATTGCTTTACCAATTTCTAGAGACGAGGTAGCAGCCGGAGAAGGTGCATTACAAACATGAAGAGAATTCTTGTTTTTAACAATTAGGAAATCATCCACTAATGCACCATTACTTTTCAATGCTTGTGCTCTAACTCCAGCGTGGGTAGGAATCAAATCATCTGCTTGAACTTCGGGAATTAGCCTTTGCAAGCTGCGAACAAAAGCTGCTTTACTGAAAGAACGAATCATCTCCTGAATTCCAGCATCAGCGTGTTTGGCTGCGAGTTTCCAGAAACCTGGATAGGTAATAATATCTGCGAAGTCTCGTAAGTCGAAATCGCTTTTGTTGTACCCTTCCCGCTTCAAGCTTAAAACTGCATTAGGTCCAGCATGAACGCTACCATCAATCATACGGGTAAAATGAACACCTAAAAAGGGGAAATTAGGGTTAGGGACAGGATAAATTAGAGTTTTAACTAGGTAGCGTTTTTCTGGCTTAAGCTCGTAGTACTCACCCCGAAAAGGTACAATTTTTGCTTGGGGATTAACCTGAGATAGTTTAGCAATGCGATCGCTGTGTAGTCCAGCACAGTTGACAACAAATTTGCTGGTAAAGTCTCCTTGATTAGTCTCTATAGCTAGATATTTTTCTTGATGACTGATTTTGGTAACTTTAGTATTTAAACGAAGTTCTGCTCCTTGACTTGAGGCAATATCAACGTACTTTTGGCAAACCTTTTTGTAGTCAGCAATCCCAGTAGCAGTAACTTTAATTCCGGCTAAACAATTAACATGAGGTTCTATCTCTCTAACTTGCTCTGGACTAATTTTAGTCACATCTAAGCTATTTTCTAAACCTCGTTGGTAAAGTTTTTCTAGTAAAGGTAATTCTTCTGTTTCTGTCGCCACAATGACCTTGCCACAGATTTCATAGGGAAGATTATGTTTCTGGCAAAAATCAACCATTGACTGGCTACCTTCCCGGCAAAACTTAGCTTTAAAGCTACCTGGTTTGTAATAAATGCCAGAGTGAATTACACCACTATTATTTCCAGTTTGATGAGCAGCCCAATTGCTTTCTTTCTCTAAGACTATAATTCTTAACTTGGGATATCGCTCACCTACAGACATAGCTGTAGATAAACCAACAATCCCCCCTCCAATAATCGCTAAATCGTACATATTTTCTAGACTAGTTATTAATCTCAACCCTAAAATTCTCGCGATACATTTCTGAGAAAAAGCGACCCCAACTATCAAATTTAACTGCCCAGCGTATTAGTATGTTGAGGCAAAGAATGCGCTCATAACAATCCAATTTACTTTCCCAGATCGCCCGAAAATAGCCTCCTAAACACAGCAAACGAGGAGAGACTAATCCTTGGGTGGCTTTAGGATTCATTCTGAACCAAATATCTCGCTCTTTTGCGGTTCCTAAACCAGAAGAAAATTGCTGTGCATGACATCTCCTAAAGAATAATGTTTCAGGAACCTCTGCTAAATGTCCCATTAAACTCAGTTCACTGAGCAGAACCTTATCTCCACCATTATGGTATTTAATCAAGGTGGTTTGTCTTAAATTTTCGGTACGTATGAGTCCAAAAACCTGAAAACACCAGCGAATTTCTAGCAAGACTCCTTGATAGCGTTTGTGGGGTTGCTCACAATTCAAATTAGCAGGAGATTCAGGCTTTCTGAAACTTCTACCATCGCGATTAATAAAATAGTTTTTTGTCGCATCAAAAATTAATCTTTGTCCCTTGTCATCAATTAATGTTGTTTTAGAATGACACAGGACAATTGAGGAATCGCTATCTAAAACTTTAACGCATTCTTCCAGATATTTAGGAGCGCATAAATCATCATGTGCTGCCCATTTGAAATATTTCCCTCTTGCTAATTCCACAAGACAATTATAGTTGCGAGCAGCACCGGAATTTTGCTCATGGCGATAGTAGCGGATACGCTTATCTTTGGCTGCATACTCTTGGCAAATTTTCTGTGTAGAATCAGTTGAGGCATTATCAGAAATAATAAGCTCAAAATCAGTAAAAGTTTGATTCAAAATTGAATCTAGAGCCTCTACAAGATAGTTTTCACCGTTGTATACGGGTAAACCGATACTAACGTGGGGTTGATTCATGGCTGAAATTAATTATTTTTAATTAAGGATATTTATGGCAATATAGCGATTCTCATTTGGTTGAGGTATAAGCAAAATACTGATTGTTGTAGATGGTTGATGGTTAATCGTTGATTGGCGAGGGAACGCGCGAGCTGTTGATTGTTAATCGTTAATCGTTGATTGGTGAGCAACCCCGGCAAAATTTTTCCTCAGTTAACGCGCGATCTATTGATGAGAATATACCTCATTCATTTGAGAATCGCTATAAATTTAGAGTGGAATAATTTCTGTTGTGACTCCCATCTCCTCAAGCATTTGTCCTATTTCCTCACAGTAAATAGGATTCATGACAATTACTTGATCTGGCTGATATTCTTTCAAAAATTCTGGAGAAACAATTTCTTTGCCTACACCAGGAATAAATTTGCCATGGCGATGGGGATTAATGTCGACAACATATTGAATTTTGTCAATCGTATCGAGAGTAGTAAGAAAAGCAACACACTTGGAACCTGAACCCCAAACCACAACTCGTTTACCCTGTGCCTGCATTTGCTCTAAATGTTGCTTCCAATGCTCTAATTTTTGATTAATATTAGCGACAAAATGACGAACATCATTGGCTATTTCTTCTACACTATCCTCTAGGGGATGGACCTGATAACTATTAGTACCTAAAGCCACAGGCTTAGTTTCAATTAAAAGATATTGCTCACCATAGGCACGATATAGGTCAGTTATTTCAAAGCCACAGGAGCGGAATAAGCGAGCAAGAGAACCGGGTGTAAAATAGGTACAATGTTCGTAGTAAATATCCTCAAAAGCTAGGTCTCTAAGCACACGATTAGTATCAGGTATTTCAAAACAAACAGGGATATTGAGGCGATCGCCAATAGATTTGCGGACAGTACGTACAAATTCAAGGGTGGGTTGAATATGCTCTAAAGTGTGACGACAGCAGATAAAGTCACCGACATATTCGGCGTGTTTTTCTGAATAGTAGTCTTGAATAAAAGTAACGCGATTTGCTGCTTCACTTTGCACACGTCCAGGAACTACACTAGGGTCAATACCAACGCCGCGATTGTTACCCAATTCACAAAGTAAAAGTAGAAAATCTCCTTTACTACAACCAATTTCTACAAGATCTTTGTTGTGTAAATCGTACTTATCAATCCATTGCTGGGCTAAACTGCGGGCAAATTTGTTGAAAGTAGGAGAAAAACTCTGCTGATCTTCGTAATTAGGTGCATAAGCTGACCATTTTGAATCAAATTCCACATTGGTAATAAAGCCACAATGTTCGCAAAAACCTAGTACTACATCACCACAAGGAAAATCTAGAGCCTCTTGTTGAGTTGATAGCATTAAGCAACTGTGGACAGGAATATTGCGAACTTCGTAGAAAATTGATAGTCCTTGATGACCACAATTAGGACAGATATGATCAGAAATTTTATGAGTTCCGATCAGATTGTTAGCTTTGGTTTGTGATTGTGCAATTGTCATCTTTTAATCTCCAAATAAATAACGCTATAACAATTTTAATCGCTATCTACTTCGACTAGCTTTATTTTGGTGTTGTTGCCAACGTACACCAAGAATTGTAGATATAAAAAGCATATAACTAGGTTCTTCCATCTGAGTAAAAATAAGTCCAAAAACAAAAACTGTTAAGAGTAGGAAGCGAGAAAAATCATCTAAGCAAATGTAGTGCCAGACAATAGTTGCGAGAAATAAATAGGCTGCTAATCCGAGAAAACCCAAATCTCCCCAAATTCCTGCCCAGCCAAAAAGTGGTGAAAACATACTCGATTTACTCCCTAGCCAACTGGCTCCCACTGCTCTCCAAGAATCGCCACTTGCAGGGTGAATAGTTGGACCAAATGGTGCTAAAAGATCCCGATAAATTTTCAGCATCCACCCTCCTAATCTACCTACGGTATGACCTGGTCCTAAACCTAGTACCCAATTGAGGGGCGATTCATAATAGGAAGTAATAATGCGAAAAGAAGCAGTTTTTAGTAAAGTAGCATCACCTTCAGGACCATAAAGATCTACATTTGCCCAGGTATTAAAGGCATCAAATGCTGGTACATTTGCCATACACCATAATAAGGTGTAAACCGCGATTACGAGGCAGAGTAGGTACTTAATTGCTTCTACAATATCCTTGAATTTAGTTAATAATAATAGTAACCCAGCGACAAAGAAAACAAGTATTACTTGCTTAGCATCAGCAATAATTACCTGCCAACAGGTGGCGAGAAAGATAGCAGAACGCAGTACTAGAGGGACTTTTTTAGCACTGATTAAATAATATAAACCAAAGGTTAAAGAAATCGAAGCTCCCACTACATGACCAGCACCAGAAAAATAAAAGACTCCTTGGAGTAAATCTGCTCCTGCAAGGGCGCGAGAACGGTCTAAGCGCAGCACATATTTTTGTACAAAGACCAAGGCCAGATGAAATAAACAAAAGCTACAAATCCAGTTTCGCAGCTGATTGAAACTATCTGGAGACATGGGAGTACTCACAATTGCTAACAAGAACAAAAAAGGTTCTCCTAGCAGCATGAATTCTAAAACCACATTGATAAATGCTGCATCATTTAACAGGGCGCTAGCTAACATTACTGCTAGCAACAGGAGTAAACCATAAATCATTGCCCAGGCAATGAAAATTTGATGGCGATCCTTCGTTCTCGTCTTAGTAAGTGCTACAGTGCAGGCGAAGGGAACTGTGACAAAATGGAGAAAATTTACCGTGGCAGGTGCACCTAAAGTATCAAAAACACGGGAGAAAAAAGTACTACTAAATGCTATCAGAACTAAAACCGAAGTTTTGATATAATCTTTCGGCTTTTTTTGTTTCAATTGTCTGGGAGATACTCTTGCTAGATGCATCAAATTTGCTCCTGTTAGACACTAGACTTCTTACAGAAGTCTAGTAATAAGTAATAAATGATACTCAATTCGATTCTCCAAACCTTCTCTTTTTCTGCCTAATTTTTAGCAGCAACTAAAGCATAAATTTCCATCAATCGCTGGTAATTTGTCCCAGCAGTATACTTACTCTCAAACTCCAATCGCGCTTGCTGACGCATCTGATGTAATTTTTGGGGATGATTCAAAATCCATGCTACTTGAGCCGCTAAATCTGCTGCATCACCTGGTTTAAAATAGAGTCCTGTGCGACCATGATCTACTAACTCTGCAATCGCACCAATTCTAGCTGCAATGACTGGGGTACCCTTCGCAAAAGCTTCCACAGCCACACGACCAAAAGTTTCGTACCATTGGGAAGGAAAAATTAATACCTTGGCTTCCCCCATTAACTGATGTACCTGGGTTAATGGTTTGCGCCCCAACCACTCCACCTGGGGTAATCGCTTTGCCGCCTCTGCCACTTGACTTGCTAGGGGTCCATCCCCGACAATCTTAAGGGGTAGCTTTACCTCTAGCATCTCCCAGGCAGACAACAGCGTATCCAAACCTTTTTCCACCGACAGTCTCCCCACATAAAGGGCATAACCACCACTGCCTGTACCCACCCCAGGATCTGGCGCCACAAAGTTGGGTTTAACCACAATTTTCTCTGGCGGAAGTCCTCCCTCAATTAGCTTGTCGCGGGCAAAATGGGTTAGGGTAATATAGAGGTCAACCATGCGATTCCAAGTCCCTAGAGCGCGATGTAGAGTCAGCATACTTGCTACTGCACTACTGGCACTCTTACTATCTCGGTAGCAACTGTGCATTATCCCCGGATAGGGAACAGACTTACCCAGACAATCTTCGCACACATGACCATCGCGGAAAAAGAGAGCATTGGGACATAGTAGACGGTAATTCCGCAGGGTTTGCACCACGGGAACCCCTGTAACTTTAGCTGCGTAGTAGACTGAGGGAGAAATTAGGGGAAAAAAGTTCTGTACTTGAATTAAATCGTAGTGAGAATTACTCAATCGCTGCTTCACAATTTGGTAAGCTTCCCTTGACCAAACAGTTTTCGTCGCCGTTTGCAGTGGATTGAGAGCAGCAATGCGGTTATTATGTTCTTGATAAACATCAATCTGGTGACCCTGTGCTTGCAAAAGTTGCTCTTCTGCAGCGCAGGATTCGTCTTCGCCACCACGGATTTGATACTGGTTATGTATGCTTAGTATACGCATCCTCAGAAGTTAATTATCTAAAAATTGACCATTTTTTGAATTCAAAATTAAAAATTCAAAATTAACAAGAAACAAGAAACAATTTTTCATTGATGGATTCTGGTTACAAGCCCCTTCTTTCAAGAAAGAAAAAATATAAACGTGCATAACACATCTTTATTTGAAGCCTCTTGTTTTAGCTGGAGGTAATGTTTTTGCATTTTTAATTAATAACGCGTGAATTGGAGCGAAGCGACTTGACATCAAAGCGATTCAAAAAACTTCTGAAACAGGTTTATTTTTTGATTTCTTGCAACAGTTCATGGTAGATATTTCCTAGGGTTTGGCTCAATTGACGTTGGTCAAAAAGCCGATGTACTCTATCCTTTCCTGTTTTGCTAAAACGCTGCCAAAGTGCAGGATCTTGTAAGAGTTGCAAAATATATTGTGCTAAACTTTCCCCATCTTTCTCTGGTGCTAGAAAACCAGTCTGACCATGGGCTACAATTTCAGGAATACCGCCACTATTAGAACTAACCACTGGTAAACCCATTACTTGAGCCTCACCAAAGACGACTCCTAAACCTTCTGCATCACCAGATTTAGCTATGACACTGGGAACGCAAAATACCTTGGCGCGGTTCATCCAATTGCGCACTACTGGAGGTGGTTGCACACCTAAAAAGCGATATTTTCCTGGTAGGGAGATAGCCTTTCGTTCTAGAGAATAACGCAAAGGACCATCGCCAATTATAACTAATTCTACCTCAGGCATAATTGCTTGAACTTTGTGCATTGCCTCAATGAGATATTCACAGCCTTTCTTTTCCACCAATCTACCGACAAATAACACCACTGGTTCCCGTGGTAAATCTGGATTAGGTTGAAAGGTTAGTGTATCTACACCAATAGGATGAACAATAATTTTTTCTTCCGGAAAACCTTTGGCTAGAAGCTGGTTGCGGATAAATTTAGAAATAGCGATAAACAGACAAGTCTCACGTTTTAATGCTTCTAAACGTTGGAAATAAAGGCGATGACTCAAGGATGCTTTGTGAGCTAATTCATCCTTCATCGTAATATCAATACCATAGAAAGTTACGATTAAAGGCAGCTGTAAAAAGCGGGCTAAAGGTAGAGCCAAAGCACCACAAATACCAAAATGGGCATGAATTAAAGCAGGATTTAATTTCCGCAGTTGGGAAGATAATCTAGGGGCTAAGCCCCAGAGTTTAAAGATACTTTCTTCCCCTGCGCCGAAAATTCCACCCCGGTTGACGAGTAAAGTTCTCTCTTCTGGTAAAGGTAATCCTGGAACTGAATGGGCACCTACATAGTAAGGAGTATACTTTTTAAGTTCTTCTCCCTGAGCCCTAATAAATGTTTCTGAAGCAGGAAGAAGACGACCATTGAAAAAAATTACATTGGGATTTGACATTTTGGTTGTTTGTTATTGGTTGTTTGTTGTTTGTTGTTTGTAATTAGTTATAGTGGTTATCATTTGACTGAGATACAAGCAAAGTACTGATTCTTGTTGACGGTTGATGGTTAATGGTTGATTGTAATTTATAGCGTTTCGCCCTGGCGTATTTATACATCTTAAATGGATGCTTGATTAGTAAGGTTTGAGAGACTTTGTACTGTAACTAGACGAGAGCGATTTGCTATAGCTCACTAAGAAAGAGAAACGCTATATTACTTATCAAGTCTTGTTTCTCAATTAAATATATTCGGTACCGACACTAATTTTTGTCTCTGATACAGGAGAAATATTAGTGGCAATTACTTCTTCATAAATCGCTTGAATTTCATTGCCAATGCGATTCCAATCATGAATTTTCAGCGTATGCTCTCTCGCCTCATCCCCCATCCTAATCAACTCTTCTCGATGATTATTTGCCCAGATAAATGCAGCAGCAATATCTGCTATAACCTGCTCGCGACTATTAACAGCAATTTTCAAACCTGCCTTTTCTGGTACCAACTCATGAGTCGCGCCAACATCCAAACAAACAATAGGCATTCCAGCAAACATTGCTTCAAGAATCGCCACAGGAGGACCATCCCGTAGAGTTGGTAGAGCATACAAATCGCAATTTTGCATGGTCATAAATAAATCATCTCTTGTGGGTAAGTAGCCAGCAAATTCAACATTTTTTTCTACGCCCAAAGACTGAGAAAGTTGCTCTAGCTTGCTTTTATAAGCTCCTTCCCCAGTAATAATTAACTTCGAATTATTACCTGTTTCCTTAATATATTTACCAAAGCCTGCGATCAGTAAATCAAAGCCTTTCCAATGTACCAGACGACCACCAGTGAAAATTTTCAACTCTCCTTCCAAAACCTTCTGCTTAACTCGTTGGTATTGTGGAGGTAAATCACTTTCTGCAACACCAATATGGATAATCGCATTGGTTTTAGATTGATACTTTTGAGGTATTCCCGGTAGTCCTTCTTTGGTATAGGTAAGAATTTTTGTGGCACGCTGACGAGTGAGACGCAAAAAAGGGTCAAAAGATTTAAAAAACGACTGCATTAGCAACCTTCTAGACTCAAATTTCTGAGCATAGGTAGGTAATTCTAATTCAATCTGTTTAGGAATAATATGGGTACTACCACCCACAGGACCCCAAAGAAAAGGAATACCGAGTAAACATAAACCACTTGGCATCCAATCATTAACATAGGTTACATGATGGGCTAAATCAAAGCCAATTTTCTTGTGTAATTTTTTAGCTTTGAAAAATAAGGCAATTTGCCAGAAATAATAGTAAGACAGAAGACTATAATTACCGTACTTTTCTCGCAAATCACAGCAAAATTGTGGCAAATCAAGATAGTGAAAATGTAAATTAGCAATCGGCTTAAGCTTCAATTCACTTTCAATCGCAACTCGATTATTTTTCCTCGTAATTACGTGCACTTCATGACCATATTTAGCAACTTGAAGTGACCAATTCCAACCTACTCCTGGTTCGGAACCTCTGTGGGGTTGACAAGCAAAAGCACCAACAATTACTTTCATCACTATTTACTCCACCTAATTTTGCCTGGAATTCATAGCCAAAGATGCGATTTGAGCCAAAAATTTAGCTGCTACTTCTGGACTATGTTGCTCCATCAATTTTTTCCCTTGATTACCCAAGGTAATGCTAAGCTGGGGATTATCGATGAAACGCTCCATCAATTCAGCTATTTGAGTAATATTATCAGGATCGAAATGGTAGCCAGTTTCCCCTTCTTTTACCATCTCTACTGCTCCTGCAAATTGAGAGCATAAAATTGCTTTACCGGATAGCATTGCCTCTAGTACTACCATGCCCCAGGTATCTTCTAAGGTGGGCAAAATAAAGACATCTGCTTGTTGAAAATAATCACCAATTTTCTGATAATCAACTCTGCCTTCCCACTGAACATTTTCTACTAAGTTATGATGCTGAGTAAAAGTTTCTAATTCTGCTCGCTCACAGCCATCGCCGACGACAATTAACTGGTAGTTAGTAATGCCTTTCTCTTGCAGCAAAGCGCAAGCTTTCAGCAATAAATGTAAACCTTTACGGCGAGTAACACTACCTACGAATAAAAAAGTTTGCTTTGGCGAAGGGGAAATTTTATTTGTAGTTTCTGCTTGCAGTGAGGCTAAATCTGGTACTTCATAGGGTTGGGAAAAAACGCGTTCTGGTGAGGCTTTAAGCACCTCAATAAGATAGTCTTTTCCCGCCTGAGAATTGGAGATACAAAGATCTGCAGATCGCACCATGAATCGTCTTAGGGTTAAACGAGGTAGGGAGTGGCGATAATCCACACTGGGGGAACTTCCCTCATAAGCAATAACCACTCGCCACCTACCCAAAGGCTTAAATAGTAGAGCTAAAATTGTCCAGACACCGAAGGAGCTGGTAAAGATAATTTGGGGTTTAAATCGCAGCAAATTTGCCACAATTTTGGGAGATAAAGAGGTAAAACCAGAGCCGTAATTGGTGGTTGTAGAACTAGTTTTAATAAATGATTGTTTGCCAACAATTTCTATATTAAGTAAGTTCTCATATCCCTGAGCAAATCCTGACCAGAGTGCGGTAAAAATTTTGGTTTGAGGAAATAGTTGAGTGAATTTGCTCAGGGAAGGCTGCCAATAAAACCAGACAGTTGGTAGTAGCCAAGCCACGCGCAGAGTAACATTGTTTTGGGTCATTGCTGCTATTTTTTCCTATGGCTTTATGTGTCTGCGTAGAGTTTTCTTACTCTCAAGCCAGTCAAAATCCGTTTTCGTTAACCAGTTTTTTTGAGGTAAAAAGAAGAGCCTGTTAATTTAAAGTTATCATAATCGCAAATTTTGCTGCATTTCTCTTGCAGTGCTTGTGAGTTTCTGGTTAGGTAATAAATTGGCATTACGACCTGGAATACATCCTGAAAACGGAGGAAGTTTTCTAAATAATACTGCTCATTCCAAAATTTCCTTTCCTTTACATACCAATCCAGGGGATAGTGATAGGGAGAAAAAATGTCATGGATATGCAGCTCAACTCCCATACCTAAACTGGGATAGATTTCTTCGAATAAATATTCCACATCACTGCCAAACTTATAAACATGACTGGAATCGACAAATAGTAAATTGTCTTCTTCTAACTGATTAAAGAAAGATAAGGGTATTTCTTGAAGATTAGTGGCGATACTTTCTAACTCAACCCCTAATAAATTTCCGTCTTGAAAACGAAAGCGATTGTAAGGATCAATGGAAACGAATCTAGTTTTAACTCCTGTTTTAGCGTAATTATCCTCCAAAGCAGCCACAATCACGCTGGTAGAGAAACCTTGTCCAATTTCGATAATAGATTTGGGTTGTCTCTCACGTAGAAAGCAGTAAAGATAAAGAGCATCAACTCCTCGAAAATAATAGTTACTTTCTTGATAGCCAAATCTTTGCACCGAGTAGTAAAAATCTTTCCCCCAGCGCGCAATACTTTGAGTAATAACCTTCTCGGCATTCTCAAAATCAAAGTCAATTTTTAAACACTTGCGTGGCTCATCCTGATAGCTTTCTTGGAGATGTGAAATGTTTGGTATTGGCTCATAGAAATGGTCTCCCACGACGTGAAATCCTAGGGGTTCAAGCAATCGCGATGCCTTTTTACTAAAGTAGCGTTGCACCGCATTTGTCTCATTAAAAGCCTTATACACTCTCTCTTTTAAAAGTTTCATTTCCTAATTCCTACTCTAGTTAACAAGGAGCATTTAACTCCTAACTAAATTCAGCTGTTGAACAATAACTTCTGCAAACTTGTCAGCAGAATTTTGCCGGGCAAAAGCTTGCATTTTACTGCTATCACACAACTGCTGTGGCGCATTATGACAAAATAGTCTCAATCCTTGGGCTATTTGCTCAGTAACTTCCGTATCTACAGTAATTCCCAAGTGATGGGAACGAGTAATTTCTCCCATCAATCCATAATCTGAAGCTAAAACTGCTTTCCCTGCTGCTGCTGCACGCACTAAAATGGCACTCATACCCACATGACGTTGGTAGGGAGCAAGAATCACATCTGCAATCTGAAAATAGCTTTGCACCTCCCTTTCATGAATAAATTGGTTGTGGGTGACAATTTGCACAGGCAAAGATTCCCTGAGTTGCTCTATCTTCTGCTGGACTGGCTCAGAATCGCCCTGGGCAATGGGACCAACTAACAAAAAGCAACACTCTTGGCAAACGTTTGCTGGCAGTAGTTTAATAGCATCAAGCAGCTTGTATATCCCTTTGCGTCTGTGCAAAGCACCGAAGAGGAGAAAGACTCGCCGTTGAGGTTCAATTCCCAAATTTTCTCTCAACTGCTTGCTCGGCACAGCCCGGTCATGGTAAATTTTTACAGGGTCAGGTAAGTATAATGGGGTGGATGCTGTCTGAAAGTTATTAATTTCTGGTACAACCAGTGGATCAAGACAGAAGAGATTCCTCCACTGAGAATTACGTAGTACTAGAGACAGAAAAAATTTCTCACGCCACTGTTGCCATCTCTGTTGCATCCAAGGGTTTTGGCAATCAAACTTAGCGTAGTGGAATCGAGGGCGAAAATAGATACCAGAGACGCCACAAGGAGGTCTTTTTCCCAGTAAGCTAGGTAATTGGTAAGTATCAAAATACATCAGCAAGGCGTGACTTGCTCCTAGGGATGCGGCATACTTACAAAGTAAATTCCACTCCTGAAAGCCTAATTTTTTACGAGAGAGGAGAGTAGAGCGATTAGATAGAGATGCTGCTTCTGTTGCTGTTATGGGGACAAATCTGACTCTTTGCTGAGTGTCTGCTACAGCAGCAGCTACCACATCTGAATGTTGCTCCATAAATTGGGGCAGCACCACAATCTCCATCACACCTGGTATATTATGTTTGAGCCAATATTGGATCAGATGTAGGATATAGCCAGGGTGATGTCCACCAAGGGAGAGATCGAAAAGCATAATTTTCTCCCTAGGCTTCAATGTTGCACTTGCAACTAACGGACGAGAAGGTAACTTAAGCTTTAACATATCTTGCTTCCTCAGCTAAGACTATTTCTTGGAAAATATCTTGAAGAGTGCGAGTAATTCCCCAACCAGGGAAATGTGCTTGTAGTTTGCGTAAATCGGAGATATAACAGATGTGATCGCCAATGCGATTTTGATCCACATAAACCCACTTCACTTTACGCCCAGTTAACTCTTCAACTAAATCAAAAGCTTCGAGAATCGAAATACTGTTGCTTCTGCCACCACCAAGGTTGTATACTTCCCCTGGTTTAGGATCGCGTCTGAAAGCTTCAAAGGCTTGGATGACATCGTAGCTGTGGATGTTATCTCGTACCTGTTTACCTTTGTAGCCAAAAACCTTGTAAGTACCACCATTAACTGCTACCTTAACCAGATAGGAGAGAAAACCATGCAATTCTACTCCTGAATGGGATGGTCCTGTGAGACAACCTCCCCTAAAGATACCTACATTAACACCAAAATAGCGTCCATACTCTTGAGCAACCACATCTGCTGCTGTTTTCGAAGCGCCAAAGAGGGAGTGCAAACACTGGTCAATGCGAAAATCTTCAGCTATACCATGATAATCTTGAGCCTGGGCATATTCATAGCGCTTATCCAACTCCAAAAGTGGAATTTCATTAGGCGCATCTCCATAAACTTTGTTAGTACTCATGTGGATGAATACCGCTTCGGGACAGAATTTGCGGGTTGCTTCGAGTAAATTAATCGTACCCAAAGCGTTAACTTCAAAATCTACCAAGGGAATATGACAAGCCTTATCGTGGGATGGCTGGGCTGCACAGTGGATGATAAGATCAAACGAGTGAGCCTCAAATAAATCAAAAATAGCGTTGCGATCGCGGATATCAATGCTGCAATGCTTAAACTGTTTGGTGCTCTCTTGCAAACGTCTCAGATTCCAGGTAGTATCACCCTGGGAACCAAAGAATTGAGCACGCATATTATTATCGACACCAATCACATCATGACCTTCCCTGTCATAATATGTTACCGCCTCAGAGCCAATCAAGCCACTGGAACCTGTCACTAATACTTGCATTAACTTTTTCCTCGATGTTTTCTTTCTGGATATCTCTTGATCTATTAAACAAGTAGTTGGCAATTTACTTGCGATCAGGAGTTAATATTATTTGCCAAAGTCAATTTCGATTTTGCCTATTGCTCCAGATTATTAACTCAACTAGATTTCGCTTTTACTAACATCTTAATTAACCAACTGATTAGTAAGTAGCGTATCTTGAGACCGAAACATTTTATAAAGATCTTCGGCTTGGATTATCAAATCTGTTAGTTCAGAATCCTGGAAAAACTTGCGGATTTTCTCTTTCTCTTGGCGACGTTTTTCTGAAGGTATAGCCACTAGAAAATCTTTGTTATGTTTAGTCCTTCTATGCATTTCAGCAAAGCAAGCTTGAGTATTTTCTTCATTATGGTTGAATACAGAAAAATTAGCACAAAACTTGTCATTAACTCTCGAAATAACTGAACCAAAGTCCTTGGTAACTGTACTAAAATCTGCAATCACACACTCATCTATATAGGGACTGATTTTGAGATGAAATTCAATGTATCTCCTAAGATTTCTTTCAACATCAATTACCTTGAGCTTTTGGTAATTGCTAAACCTCACTAGATAGGACATAATTGAATCTTTTGGATTTCTAACCAACACTAAAGCTGGTATGCCCATTCTTGCTGCAACAATTACCTGGGTATACTTATGAGTATGACGTGCCATTTTAACTTCATTATCTTGAGCTAGTAAGAAAGCTCTAACAGCAAAGGTATTGGCAGATCCAGGGCAACCTTCAATAACGATTTGAGTATCCTTTCTGACAATATTTGCTTCTGGATTAAAACCATTAATTTTATGCCCAGCCCAGAAAAACAAATCTGGATAGTAAGCAATCAAATCACGGACTTTTTGCTTCCACAATTCTATTTGTATCTCTTTAACTAGCTGTGAGTTCTGAGGCATAACTAGCTCTAATTGCTCTTTCATGAATTATTATCCTTGTGCCTTTCGTTATTTGTTTAATGTCCCAAGTAGGGAAACACTCTGCCTTCTCCCCTGCGATTGGGATTGGTTAATTCCTTAACACTTTCATCTTGAATTTCTCTAACTAAAACCTCGTAGCCTTTAGCACTAGGTAAATAAGAGCGAGTTATAATTGAGACTTGAGATTGATTATTAATATACTGTGGTTGTTTGGGATTAGTCTCTGGGATACTTTTATTGATGTAGATTAACCCACCAAGAACTTCAGTCAATCCATTATTCTTTGTCTCAATAATAGTTCCTACCTGTTCAGTTTTTAATCCTAAAATCCACAACAAACCTCCATCATTTAAAATCTTAGCTTCAGCATCAGGAGGAATCATTTCAACATTCAAACTCCTTGCCCAAGCATTTTGCTTGCGTATTCTAATCAGTCCAGAAACAACATCTTCAAAAAATACATCTCCGGTTCCTGCTGGGGTATTTTGGTATGAATCGAGTACAGTGCGTGTAATTACCAGAGAACGCTGAGCATTGTGTTCAATACTTATATTAGCTAATCTTTCTAGAGAAACAACTGGTTCTTCACCATTTTCAAAACGAAAGATTGGCTGGGTTGATTTACGAGCAAAACTTGCCCTCATGCCCACAATTTTTTTGACACTACCGCGAATAAGGATAGGTTTTTCTACCAAGTAAGAAGTATTGGGCAAAAACACAGTTTTCACACCAGGTTTATCAATTGCAGCTTGAATATCTGCTCCTGAATTGCCCTTAACAATCGCAACATGAATCAGATCATTTTCAAGATAGGGAGTTTCTTTAACAGGTAATCTCAGAATTTCTGTTTGCTGAGAAAACTCCTTGACTGGCGCTCCACAAGACCACTCATCTATATTCCCTGCTATAGTTTCTAACTCACCAGTATCACAATTATAAACTTGAGCTGTTTGTTGATATCCCTCTTGTTTGACATCAACAAGGAACGTATTCATCGTCTTTTTCTCTCCCCTTGTTCCTCCCTCATCTTCACGGTATTTAGTTTCAATAGCTGTTAAATTACTACTATTTTTCCCTTCTAACTCTGCACCAATTAAGGTTAGAGTGGCACTGTGCCCTTGAACATAAATAGCAGGCACTTGGTTGAAACTCTTTAAATTACGAATTGTCAGCACCTGCATGATTTGTTCAATACCCAACTCTCCCTGTTCTCTTAAATTTATATTTTCCATATGTACGGAATTGGTTTTGCCTCCTCCAACTTTAATTCCCGTGGCAAAACCCTTCACCGCAACATTTTTAACTAATAACGGTCCTAATTCAGCTCCAGTTAAATCAATTCCATGGGAACCTTGATTGTCACCAGAAACAACAGAAACATTGAAGATACCACCGCTATTGTTGGAGTTAAACTTAATGCCAATAGCATCTTGATTGTTGTAACCTGTATCGACGGTTAAGTTCTCTAATCGATTAAAAAAACCATTAGCCTTATTATGTTTAGTATCGATAACTGGCTTACCCTTACCAGTAGAGAAACTAGGAGTATTGTCCTTAAGCTTAATAATAGTTTTCTCTCTACTTTCACCTAACAAAGTTGTCCGTTTGTAATAATGTCCCCTATGTTCCCCCTGAGGCCATTCAAGAGTATCGCTAACAAGATAAACTCCATGGGGAACATAAATAATTTTTCCCTTGTTCGCTATATCATCTCTTGTTAGTGCTCTCTGAAAAGCTTTGGTATCATCAGTTATACCATCACCTTTAGCACCATAGTCTTTAACATTAATAACTCCTCCCTGTGCCTCGGGTAGTGTGGGAAATTGTTCTCTTCTTTCTCCAAACTCCAATTGACTATTACTACTACAAGCTATTTCAGTTAAAGCAACAGAAGCAATAGCGGCAACAAACAGTAGAGAAAAAAATCTGTGGTAGGGTTTCTTATCCTGGTAAATCATCTTAAAAACCAAGTTTTTAATTCTTGATAACTTCTTGGAACAAAGATAAATAGCGACTTGCCTGAAGTTCTAGGGAAAATTCTTGTTCAGCTTTTTCACGAGCATAATTACTGAGTTGCTGCTGGCGCTCCTTATTTTCTATTACCCAATAAATTCCTTGAGCTAAATCTTCAACATCATAAGGTTTAGCTAAATAACCATTTTTTCTGTCTTCAATCATCTCAGACATACCTCCAATCTTGAAAGCTACACAGGGTGTGCCGCAAGCAAGGGATTCCATCACAGTATTGGGTAAATTATCTTGAGTTGAAGGTGCAACAAAAACATCTGCTGCTGAATAAACTAAAGCTAAGGTAATATCATCATTTAAACGACCTAAATAATTAGATTTAAAACCTAAATCTAGCTCTTCTCCTGATTTATTAGCACCCAAAATAATGAGCTCAAAATTATGATGATTATTAGATTGACTGAGTTTTTTCAGAGCTGGCTGCAGTAGATGAAAACCTTTCCTTTTCTCAGCAGTACTCATGGCCACAAAGAGAATAAGTTGCCTATCTTGAGGTAAATTAAGTAGCTTCCTGGCCAGATGTTTTTCAATCGGTTGATATTTATTAATATCAATACCATTCGGTATAACTTTAATTGGTAAATTCTTCAATAAAGAGCTACTACTAGCACACTTAGCTAACCATGCACTGGGAGTAACAATAGTTAAATTGAGGTTTTTCCAAGCTTGGTATTTACGATACCATACCCAACGAGATAAATCCCAGTTCGAATTGCTCTTTAGTTGCGGACAAGCACCACAAGAATCCTGATATTTTTGACATTCTTGATTGTAGTGACATCCTCCTGTAAATGCCCACATATCATGCAGTGTCCAAACCAAAGGTTTGTTAAATTTTGCCAAGGTTTCTATACGCATATAGCCATTACAAATCCAATGTAAATGGACTATATGGGGATTAATTTGGCGTACTTGTGAAGCAATTGTGTCGGGAAACCACTGAGGAGAAAACATGGTGTGATGACGCTGGGAATATACGATCAGAGGTAAACCTGAGACAGTAGGACTAAGTTTAGTCAGGATATTTCTTTGGGCGATTACGCTAGCATCAGCACTTAATTTAGCTCTTACCAGCATTTTGGTTGTTATATTAAGAGACTGCAAACCTCTGCATAATCGATATGTTGCCCGCGCAGCACCTCCTTCAATATCGGAAGTACTCAGATGAAGAATTTTCATGCAGAATTAAGGTGAAACTAAGTTCCTAATAACAAGAGAAATTTTAAGGAGAGTATCAAGGTAATCTTTTTGTCTTTACTATTATCTAGATTGATTGCAGATGACATCTAAATAAATTCAATTAGATAACAACTTACTCCTTAAATACTTGAACATTCTGTTGGGATATCTCAAACCCCACAAAATCCTCTGTTGTGTTGTAAACCTGTAAAAAATATCGGTTTTGTAAGTACCTATAGGTCTTCTGATTACTCTGTGTACATCTTTTTTAGCATTAATCTTTCTTGCTATTTCCGGTAAATCGGGTGCTCTACCATGAAGTATTTTCACCTCTCCAAAAACAAAGGGAATATTATGGAAAAGACAGTTGTACTCTGGAGTTAAAGTTGCGATTCTTAAATCACTCTTGTAGAGAACTGGTCGCAAAGAAAACTGGTCTCGATTAATTGGCTTTTCTGATTTTTCTAAACAGTTTTTATATAAATTAAGCCAATCATCAAACAACTTTTCTACTTGAGGACCTTTTTTAAAGAGGAATACTCCAGAATTCATTTCAGGAAAACTTTTGGGAATACCATAGATGGGAGATTCATGGTCTTTTTTCGATAATCCATGAGTTAGAGCAACATCAAATCTATCTAGTAGTGTAAATACCTCCGAAAAATCGGCACATACATAGGTATCTGTATCAATAAACAGAGTTCGTTCATAGGGGGACTTGTACATGTAAGAAATTTTATAGATCCTACTGTCAAGCTCAGATTGAGTAATTAGCTCAACTTGGTCAAAACACTTTGCCTCTACTTCTTGATCCGTAAAAATTGTAACTGGTAATTTAGGCATCTTAGTCTTTAAGCTAGTTGCCGATTGAATAGCTTCGTTGACATATTTAAGTCCAGTTGCAATATAGATAACTCCTGAAGTCATAACTCTAACCCTTTTCCCTAAAATAGTTATTTTTTTTGTATGGTCTGATTTTCAAGAATTCTACTGATTGACTTGAGGTGTTGCCAACTCAATCTTTTGAGACCTTCAAGTTTTTCAAAATTGAATTTATCTTTTACTGCTAATATTTGATTGGGATTGGAGAGAAATAGACCTAACTCCATTAACTTAGACTTACTAGGATAAATTGCAAAATCTGCATCGATTGTCCGCAAAAAACTATGAGCTTTCCCTGGTCCCCCAACACTGAAAAACGGAACTTTAAGTGCTAAAGCAGTAAGTCCTAAGTGCAACTTCGATGAGATAACTAAATCTAATGAAGTGAGGAACTTTAAAGTAGCAGTAGGATCGCTATAGATATGCTGTTTGATATAAGGTGAATCACTCTGAGGTATTAGTTCCCAAGTATTGGGAGAATCTGGCAAGAATGTACGAATAAAGTGAAAGACTATATCCTTCCTGAAAGCAGTAATTAACCTCAATTGTTGCAATAATAATCGACTAGAAAAAGAGTCAGGTAAATTAATTCCCACCTGAACTGGTTTCTCATGCTCAAGATTCAGTGGAATTCGCCAGAAATCTCCAACACTTAACAATACATCTGGATAGTGCTCTGCTTCTTTACCTAAACTATTGAGTAAGGAAATATCCTCTTCTAACCTCACCGTTGCATACTGACAAGAAGAACTTTGAAAAAAGCTGCGTTGCCAATAGGATAAAACACTACTACTACCCTTGCCACTACCACCGATAGAGATAGGAAATACAGGACATTGAAAGCGTGATGTTGTTACATTTAACTGCTTAAAATCTTCCTCAACATTATCTCCTAAAGTTTCCACCAGAAGTCCACCACCTCCAATAATACAAAAGCTAGCTCCATTAATTAGCTTTTCTATAGAGTCTGTCGTTATGAGGTCATATCGTTTAGCAATCTGGCGATTGAGTCGATAAAGCCATGGTTCTACTCCCAAACTTTTTAAGTAAGTGGCAAACTGAATTGCCATAATATCATCACCATAGTTTCCGTGGTTGTAAGAACCCCAAACTGCTACTTTCATTGGTATCTACTCACAAATATGTGGCTATAAAAATTGCTATTTTTGATTGAGTGATTGCTGAGTAAAATTCATTCACAAATAGTGAACCGATTATTAGCCTTGCTGTATCGTTAAATCGGCTTTATTCTGACTAGATAAAACAACTTCTTCGTAATTACCTGATTTAATAATCCGACCTTTATCTAGTACATAAATGCAGTCACAATGCCTTACAGTCGTCAGACGATGAGCAATAATAATCATTGTTTTTTGCCCACTCAAAGACTGAATCGCTTCTGTCACTAAACCCTCTGTTTCATTATCTAGTGCGGCAGTGGCTTCATCTAATACCAAAATCTCTCGCTCGTGATATATTGCCCTAGCAATACCGACTCTCTGCCTTTGACCACCAGATAAACGAACTCCCCTTTCTCCTACCTGAGTTTTAGTACCTTGTGGTAATTCTTCAACTAATTCAGTCAGTTGTGCTGCTTGTATTGCTTCATTTAATTTATCTTGGTTAATTAGATCTTCGGGTACCCCAAAAGCAATGTTTTTTTCTATTGTGTCATCAATTAGGAAAATAGATTGAGGAATATATCCCACTAAGTTTTGCCAAGAACGAAGATTTTCATAAATAGAAATCCCATTAACCCTGATATCTCCTTTTCCTGGTGTCAAAAGACCTAAAATCACATCAACTAATGTGGTTTTACCCGCACCAGATTTACCAATTAGAGCAATCGAATCTCCCTGATTTAAAGTTAAGGATATATTATTTAACGATAGCTCCGAAGAACCAGGATAGGTATAGGATAGTTGCTCTAAGTTAATCTCTCTTTGCCAAGTATTTACCTTGTTTGTCTTGGTAGTTGGAGATATTATCCTCTTCAACTGTGGCTCAGGAACTAACTCTGATGCTTTACTTAAACCTATTTTATCCAACTCCTTTAAATCATAGAACAATTTATTAAAAGAGTAAGTACTATTTTTGATTCCAGTAACCGCAGCCGTTAGCTGATTAACCGTAGGAATAATGCGGATAGATGCTAGAGCAAAAATACTGAGAATAGGAATTAGATTTTGTGTATTTCTATCAAGCAGCAGTAGCAAAGATGTGAAGCCAATCAAGAAGGTAATAATTAAGGATTCAACGACAATTAAAGGTACAATCTTGAAAGACATAAAAGAACTCATCGCCTTAGCATATGCCTGAGATTGCTCTTCTATTTGCTTCAAAAAATAAGTCTCACAACCAATAATTCTCGTTTCCTTAAATCCTCCTAAGGCATGATTGATGATACGGATAATTTCAGTATTTGACCGAGACTGATTCTTACCCCACAGAGCAATCTTATCCTTGAAAAAACTATAGAGAAGTAAAACGGCAAGGAGTACCAGTAAGATAACAATAGTTGCTAGTGCATCCGTCATCACTAGTAAGCAAATAAGAGTAAACAGTACAATTAAATGAACACTAGCATTTAAAGTTGCAATAACAATACCATTGGCAAATCTTCTAGTTTCTTCAACAATATTTTGAATTAAGAGTGCCGTATTTTGTTTGAGATGAAAGCTATAGGGCAACTCCAAATAAGTTTTCAGTAACCGAAACCTTAACTCTCCTTGAACTTGATAGCCGAAACGAAATATATAACGCTGCAGATAGAATTTTAAACCTGATTTCAGGTAAAATAAACTGATGATAACTAAACCTAAGACTCCAATAAACTGATTGGTTGATTGGAGATTAAGAAGCTGATAAACCTTGCTCAGCAAGCTATTGCTTACAACCACATCGGGATTAGTAACCAAACTCATAAAAGGTCCAACCAAACCAATCCCTATCGTTTCAAAAAGAGAGGCAGAAAGTATCGCCAGTAACAGAAGCAATAGTTGACCTTTCTTATTTCCCAGAATATAAAAAAATCGTGAGAAGAATCGATTCATTAGTACTGCTTATTTTGATAGGTGAAAGTTGAGGTTTTCCCGCCTTGCATACGGGAAAACGCTCTAGATTTTCCTGCTCTTCCAAAAAAAACTAGTTAACTGTGAGGCTACAAACTACACAATTTTTGGTTGCGGAATTGGAATAATAAATTTACCACCTTTTTGCCTGTACTCTTCCTGCTGCTGCATGATTTCTTCAGCAAAATTCCATGCCAAAATTAATACATAATCTGGCATATCCTCTAACAATTTAGAAGGTGGAAAAATTGGCAAGTGATTAATACTCATATAGCGATTGTGCTTAAATGAGTTTAAATCCACTACATAATCAACTAAAGTTTTATTAATGCCAACATAACTCAGCATTGTAGTGGCCTTTGCCGCTGCACCGTAGGCGACAACTTTCTTGCCTTGATTCTTTAAATCCCAAAGAATTTCCAGCAGAGAACGTTTAATCGTAAAAACTTGATCGCCAAATTCACGATAGTAGTCAATCTGGTCAACTCCTCGCTCCAATTCCTGTTGCAATAGTGTCTTGACTGACTCTTGCACTGCTTCACGAGGTTGCACAAACAATCGCAAAGAACCACCATGAATTGAGGTACGTTCGACTTGATTTAAAAATAAGTTATGTCGCCGAAATAGGCGATCTAAAGCAGTTACAGAAAAGTAGCACAGATGCTGATGATAAATGGTATCAAATTCGCAGTGATCCACTAAATCAACGACATAGGGAGCCTCAATCACTGCAATTCCATCATCTTTTAGGAGCGTAGCAATTCCTGCTACAAAGCCATTAAGATCTGGTACATGGGCTAAAACATTATTAGCTAGAAAAACATCTGCCTTTTTACCCTCATTTTGCAATTTGTTTGCCAACTCTTGGGTGAAAAAAGTACAGAGAGTAGGAATACCTGCTTTTTGAGCTGCTGTTGCTGGGCCAGAGGCAGGATCAATTCCTAAAACTGGAATGCCTTGCTCAAAAAAGTTTTTGAGCATATAGCCATCATTACTAGCTGCTTCAATTACCAAACTATTACCATCAAGTCCCCTCGATTCAATAATCGCCCTGGCACTATCTCCAAAATGCTTCAGCAAAGATGGGGAAACAGAAGAAAAGTAAGGATAGTCTTGGCAAAAAAGTATTTCTGGAGGAACAGTTTCCGTAATTTGGACTAGTCCACAATCGGGACAAAATGCCAAATCTAAAGGTGCGGTATATTCTGCTTGAGCTAATTGTTCTTTAGTGAGCAGATTATCCGCTAAAGGTGTATAGCCGAAATCAATAATTAAATCGAGATGTGCATTGCCGCACGAACGACAATTTATTGGTAGATTGTGCATGGTTTTGGCTTTTTAAAAACTTACAGCTTTAAATTTCCTGTAAGAAATATGATTAATTAATGCTTCACAAGAACCTGAGATTGCCAGCGTAATGTGGAGTCTAATTTTTGCTCACTCAATAGTTTTTGAATATGAGCAATACGCTGATACCGAGGACCTTCAAACTCTTCTAAAGTTAAACCCACTTGTTTGTAGGCTTCATAGAGTTCTTGAGCCCCTAAACGAGCATTCCACTGAGGTTGAAACTCTGGTATTACCTGAAGGATTTTACTACAATCAACTCGATAGCATCGTTTGTCTGGACCACCATCTTTAGCATATTCAATTTCACAGTTAGGAACTGTTTCCTTGACAATTTCTGCTAAATCTCGAATCTGATAGTTATCCCCATTGCGCCCCACATTAAATGCTTGATTATGCACCACTTCCCGAGGTGCATGGAGGACAGCAATAAAGGCGCGGGAGATGTCTGCAATGTGTACAATTGGTCGCCAGGGAGTACCATCACTCTTAATGTAGATTCTACCTGTGGTAAAAGCCCAAGCCACCAAATTATTCAACACCAAGTCAAATCGCAGACGTGGCGAAACACCATAGGCTGTTGCATTGCGCAAAAAAGTGGGACTAAAATCATCATTGGCAAGCTGACTTACATTCTTCTCCACTGCAACTTTAGACACACCATAGGGTGTCACTGGATTGAATGCAGACTCTTCAGTTAACCAATCCTCACCCCCAGCGCCATAGTTGCTACAGGAAGAAGAAAAAATAAATCGTTCTACACCAGCTTGCAGTGAAAGCTTTGCTAAATTAACAGAAGCTTGATGATTAATTTCATCCGTCAACGAGGGATTGAGATTTCCTAGAGGATCATTAGATAAACCTGCAAGATGCAAAACAGCATCAAACCCAGCTAAATCACTTACCTCAACATCGCGAATATCTTTTTTGAGTTCCTCAATTTCCTCAAATCCAGCGCCAAAGGTACTACTTCGATATAAATCGCTATCTAAACCAACAACCTCATGCCCTGCTGCTAGTAGCATGGGTACTAGCACTGTTCCGATATATCCCTTGTGTCCCGTTACTAATACTTTCATTCTTTTCCTCCCAAATTTTCCAAGGTGCGTTGTTACTATCCCAGAGATTTCCTAAGCGACGCTTATCGCGTAGGGTATCCATGCATTGCCAAAAGCCGTTATACTTATAGGCCATGAGCTGACCATCTTTAGCTAGGTTCTCCAATGGTGCTTTTTCCCATTGCGTATCATCGCCCTCTATATAATCAAATATTTCTGGCTCTAGGACAAAGAAAGCTCCATTAATCCATCCCTCTCGAATTTGCGGCTTTTCTGAAAATTCGCAAATTTGGTCACCATCTAATTCCAAATGACCAAAGCGAGCTGGAGGGTGAACAGCTGTCAATGTAGCTAGCTTGCCATGGGAACGGTGAAATGCCAAGAGCTCGTGCAGATTTAAGTCAGAAACGCCATCTCCCCAAGTAAGCATAAAGGTTTCATTACCCATGTAGGGAGCAAGACGTTTAATCCGACCACCAGTATTAGTATAAAGACCAGTATCAATTAAATCTACATTCCAGTCTGGCTGAGAACCACCATGCATTTTCACTTCACCACTTTTCAAGTTTACGGTGAGGTTGCTATTGAGTGATGAATAGTCCACCATGTACTTTTTAATCACCTCTGCCTTATAACCTAAAGCAATGGCAAAATCTTTCAATCCATAGTGAGCATAATGCATCATTATGTGCCAGAGAATTGGTCTACCACCAATTTCTACCATTGGCTTAGGCTTATTAACCGTTTCTTCTGAAAGACGAGTACCAAGTCCACCCGCCAGAATTCCTACTTTCATTTAACTTTAATTGCCTCCACAATAGCAGCTTTATTAATGTTAATAAAATTCTGCCTTCTGTAGTTTAACCTATCTAATTTGTAACTTCTCTTCATGATTGAATCTTCGTGCCAAGGAAAGATCAAAATATTCTCTGAAAAAATCTATTGTTTCCTGTTTCAGCCAGCCTTCTTGAAGAGCAACTTCCTCGAATTGCAAACCATTTTTATTCTGTTGAAATAAAATTTGGCTAATTTGAGAATCGCTTAAAATTCCAGCCCAACTTAGATATTGAGGCAAAGAGTTTTTGGGTTTAGCTCTAGCTAAATTGGGCAATTTTTCTGCGAAAAAGGTGATGGTTTTAGGTGATAACAAGCCCTTTTGTATAACCAATGCACCAAATCCCAATTCAGGCTCTTGGACTTGAGCTTGCAACACTTCTTCTACTTGACTGGCAGAAATTAATCCTGCTCTTTGCAACACTTGAGCTAAGGGTGCAGTAGAATAAATCGGAACTGAAAATTGAGAATGACGAGGATACTTTTCTACAATTAGTTGCTTGAGAGCCAAATACATGAAAGGAGGAATAGTTTTTCGATAGCGACTCCAAAGTCTTTTTGGTTCCTGCATCAGGCGATATAACCATTCTCCTCCCGACTCTCGCAACCAACGCGGTGCTCTTTTGTGGATTCCTGCATAGACAGGAAAAACTGCCCCTACACCAATCATGACAGCCTTAATTTCTCCTTTATGTTTGGCTATCCAATTTTCTTGTTTAGGACATCCCAAAGCAACAAAAACTAAGCCAGCACCACTAGCATTAATTTTACTTACCAAAGCCCTATCTTCAGACTCTGTTAAATCTCGAAAAGGTAAAGGTTCCATACCAGCAATTTTTAGGAGGGGAAATTCCCGCTCTAAACGGATTCTCATCCGTTTTAAAATCTCCCGATGGGAACCGACAAAATAACTGCTGACACCGCGATCTTGAGCTAATGCACATAAACCATTGAGTAAATCCATTCCTGCTACACGATCTTGCCCAGAAGCGCCTAGAATTCTCATCATCCACACTAAAGGCATACCATCAGGAGTCACCAAGTCAGCTTTCTCCAACACAGTGGCAAAATCTGGATTCCAATATGCTTCCATTAGCATATGCACATTAGCAACACAAACAGCTTTACTCTCCCGTTTGTACGCCCACCTCAACATCGTTTTCACCTGTTGTTTTAAACACAGAGAAGTGATGGGAGAACTAATAATTCTCTTGGTTGGCAGCTTTCTTTGGCCCTGGGTAAACTCGAGATTAATGGTCATGATTCGATCCCAATTAGTCTCACTAAAAAACTAAATACTAAAACCGCAAACTATTTTTAGAACTAATTTTGCTCATGGTGATTAAGTGTTTTCTCTCCAGCATAACTCAACCTAATCTTGTTAGGTATAAGTGTCTGCTGTCACGGTTTGCAACCTCATCAACTTTTCCTCCAGTAGTTAATTATTGAGGTGCTTTTATCTAAAGCTAAGCCAAAAACGGGAAAAACAATACAGTCCTAAAATCAGTTGTGATCGGTTTTTACTTTTGCATCCAAACAACTCCGTTTTTATCGGCTTGCTGCTCCTGTTCCAGTTTTATTTAGTGGATTACACATCCGTTATTGTACTTAAAGATCAGGACACAAACCGTAAAGAGAATCTAAAGAAAACAGTATTTTTATGCTTTTTTTGATGAAGTTTTGATGAAGTTTATCTCTTTTCAGACTTTAATCGCCAGCTTGACTTATGTAATTATGTATTTATACTGAAAGTAGCTCCTTGACTATACCGTTGTAATTACTGAGGTCTCCCAGACCAAAATCGGAAAGCTTCTTCACTCCTGCAATTTTAATTAGTGATTATGCGATTCAGGTTCCTTGTAGCTAGCTGTTGGGTGATTAGATTTTGCCAACTTTAGTCTATAAGTTCCATTTGTGCTTGAAGCTGAGAGATAATTAATGAAAATAGAAACATATTCCCAAAACTTTACTCCAGAGCAGCCAATAATTTGGAATGAAGAAGAGGAGGGTGGATTAGATTTTAGTCAAGTAGCTCAAGCAATTAGCCGTCGAGTGGTTATAGTTGTGGGTATCACCGCTGTTTTTGCTTCTGCTGCTGTCTTTAAAGCTTTGAATAGTAAGCCAAGTTATCAGGCTTCCTTTGAGATGTTAACCGAGCAAGTCACGATTGAAACTCAGGTTATATCTGCGAATAACCCTGATGCGATTACTCGTGAGGAAGTAGTTGCTATTCCCGCAGATTTTGAAGTGAAAGTTAAACTGCTTAAAAGTCCCAAGGTAATGGAGCAAATTTTGGAGAACTTGCAACTACAATATCCACACATTACCTATGATTACTTGGTAAAGTTTTTAACAATTAAACAAATAGATAAAAATGCAGAAATTTTAGCCATAGGATATAAAGCACCTCAGTCTCAGGAAGTAGAAGATGTGCTACAACTAGTGGCTGATACCTATCTCAACTACAGTTTAGAAGTACGCCAAACAGGTATACGTCGAGCCTTGGGATTTGTGGAAAAACAATTGCCAAAACTGCGAGAGCGAGTTGAAACTCAGCAAGAACGTTTGCAAAATATTAGACTAGAAAATAATTTTGTCGATCCTGATAGTACTGGTCAACAAATATCTCAACAAATTAGTCATTTTGAATCTCAACAATTAGAAACTCAAATTCAATTAGAAGAAACTCGTGCTCTTTATGCTGCTTTGCAACAAGAACTAAAAAACTCAGAGCCAGAGTCAGCTTCTAGTCTAGCTCTCAGGGAAAATGGTCTTTATCAAGCGATCCTCAGCAGAATTCAAGATGTAGATGCTGAAATTGCTGGTGAATTAGCCCGATTTCAGGAAGGAAATCCCAGGATAGAACTCCTCCGAGAACACCGACAAAACTTGCTACCTCTGCTACGTAGAGAAGGAGAGAAAGTAAGGTCAGAACTTGCCAGTAAAATTAAAGAATTAGAAGCAAGAAGTCAAGTTTTAAACAATAACATAGCCACCCTTAATGAAAGAGTTAAACAACTCTCAAGTATTAGTAGAGAATACAATGATATTCAAAGAGAATTAAAAATTGCTACCAATAACCTAACGCAATTTTTATCCACCAGAGAAGCGCTGCGTATCGATGCTGCCCAGAAAAACCAACCTTGGGAATTGTTAGCTCCTCCAGGAGTACCCAAACCATACTCAGATAGCGTCTTGACTAACTTAATTTTAGGTTCAGTTTTAGGATTGTTAATGGGATTGGGAGCTGCTTTAGCTTTAGACAAATTAACCGATGTTCTCTATACTCCTAAAGAAATTAAAACCATTAGTCGATTGCCCTTGCTCGGTTTAATTCCTCTGGAACATAACCAAAAACAGTTTGCTTTACCTGGAACATCTGCCATCACCTATCCTCAAAAAGAATGGCGATTTGGCATTAACAATAATCGTTTTCAAAATTACAAAGCTGCAATTTTCTTTGAAGCTTTCAATTCCCTTTATACCAATATTCTTTCTTTAAGTACTCAGCGAGCAATTCAATCTTTTGTTGTTACTTCAGCAATGTTAGCAGATGGCAAATCAACCGTTGCTACCAACTTAGCGCGAGCTGCAGCAGCTATGGGCCAGAGAGTTTTATTAGTAGATACAGACCTACGTCATCCCAGCTTGCATGAGCGCTTGGGACTAGTCAATATACAAGGTTTAACTGATGTGATTAATCTCGATTTAGACTTTCAAAATGTGATTCAACAACCATTTTTAACCTCAGAAAATAACCTCTGGGTCTTAACTGCTGGCTCCAGTTTCATTGCACCAGAACATAACCCTGATTCTACGATGCAAGAAGCCGTTAAAATCCTCGCAGCTCAGAAAATGAAGCATTTAATGGAAGAATTACATGCAGTTTTTGATTTGGTCATCTATGATGCACCTCCCCTAATTGGTATTGCTGATGCTCACCTTTTAGCTAAGTATACAGATGGGGTCATCCTCGTTGCTGGCTTGGGTAAAACCAAGGGTTCTTTGCTTGAAAAAGCCATCGATGGACTGAGGACAGCTAGAACTTCGGTTTTGGGAGTAGTGGCTAATTATGGCAAAGAGTAGTCTTTCTCGGTTAATTGCAGGTATAGTCTGTCATAGAAAAGTAGCTTTTCCCCTTTTAGAGAATTGGGGAAATTGGGAGTTGGGGGGGGAAGGCTTGAAGTTTTGTGTACTAGGTTACTCAGTGAACAGGATTTAGTATGAAATACTCCCAAAACTGATTCTACGAATACAGTGCACACTTCCTCTGTGTTACTAATCAAGTTTTGATTTCTCAATCCAATGAGAAGCAAAAAATAAAATTTTCTGACCCAACTTTCCCTGCATCCCTTACTCCTCCTGACTATCTAACTCCCAATTAAAAATCTAGACTTAGCACTCTACCCCCTAAGAGTGCTAAATTTGCTATTGGAGAATGGAACTATGCAAATCTATGGCAAAAATTGTTTCCTTTAGCGATGAATCGAGACGGTCTTTAGAAAAAGGTGTTAATACCTTAGCTGACGCCGTTCGCATCACTTTGGGTCCCAAAGGTCGTAATGTACTATTAGAGAAGAAATTTGGCGCTCCACAAATCGTTAATGACGGTATCACCGTTGCCAAGGAAATCGAAATTGAAGATCCCTTGGAAAATACAGGTGCCAGATTGATTCAGGAAGTTGCTTCCAAAACCAAGGATATTGCTGGTGACGGTACAACTACAGCCACCGTTATGGCTCAAGCCTTGATTCGTGAGGGCTTAAAAAACGTAGCAGCTGGTGCTAATCCTGTTGCCCTCAAACGTGGCTTAGATAAGACAATTAACTATCTCATGGGAGAAATTGCAGCAGTTGCTAAACCAGTCGAAGGAGCAGCAATTGCCCAGGTAGCAGCCGTTTCCGCTGGCAACGATGAAGAAGTTGGTGCCATGATCGCTTCGGCAATGGAGAAGGTAACCAAAGACGGTGTTATAACCGTTGAGGAATCCAAATCTCTAGCTACCGAACTCGAAGTGGTAGAAGGAATGCAAATTGACCGGGGTTACATTTCTCCCTACTTTATCACCGACCAAGAACGCCAGGTGGTGGAGTTAGAGAATGCAGCTATTCTCCTCACGGACAAGAAAATCAACATGATTGCTGATCTTGTTCCAGTTTTAGAAAAAATTGCTCGCGATAGCAGACCTTTGCTGATTATTGCAGAGGATTTAGAAGGAGAAGCCCTCGCTACCCTAGTGGTGAATAAAGCTAGAGGAGTCCTCAATGCTGCTGCCATTAAAGCACCTGGATTTGGCGATCGCCGCAAACAGATGCTACAAGATATTGCAGTACTCACCGATGGTCGCGTTATTTCCGAAGAGGTGGGCTTGAGTCTAGATACAGTTACTGTAGATATGCTCGGCACTGCCACCAAAATTACCATCGAGAAAGACAATACCACCATTGTTGCCAGTGGTGCCAATAAGTCCGATGTGGAAAAGCGCATTGTCCAACTGCGTAAACAGCTCCAAGAGACTGATTCAGAGTACGATAAAGAGAAACTGCAAGAGCGCATTGCGAAACTTGCAGGTGGTGTTGCCGTAATTAAAGTTGGTGCAGCCACAGAAACCGAACTCAAAGATCGCAAGCTACGCATTGAAGATGCCCTCAATGCTACCAAAGCAGCGGTAGAGGAAGGTATTGTTCCTGGTGGTGGCACAACCCTAATTCACCTAGCGCAGAAAGTAGCACAATACAAAGGCAACCTCAGCAACGACGAAGAAAAAGTAGCTGCTGATATTCTCGCCAAAGCCCTAGAAGCACCCCTACGTCAACTAGCAGACAATGCTGGCGTAGAAGGTTCTGTAGTGGCAGAAAAAGTACGTGATGCTGAATTCAACGTTGGTTACAATGCCCTCACAGGAGAGTATGAAGACCTAATTGCGGCTGGAATCATTGACCCCGCTAAGGTAGTGCGTTCCGCACTGCAAAATGCTGGTTCCATTGCTGGCATGGTTTTGACCACTGAAGCCTTAGTGGTAGAAAAACCAGAACCCCCTGCAGCTGCTGCACCCGACATGGGCGGCATGGGCGGCATGGGCGGCATGGGCGGCATGGGCGGCATGGGCGGC
>CAZWGS010000024.1:0-50271 GCA_964633315.1 uncultured bacterium
AGTAACCGAAGCAAAAGCTGGTGTTGGTAAGAAGCCAAGGGGCTGACTTTTGAGGTCTCCTCAAAAGCTTGTACGCCCCGTCACGCTGCAGGGATAGGTCAGCGTTGGGAGTATGTCACATAGATTAGAGAATTTCATCAGGAAGGAGAAAGGGTGGAATCTTCCCTTCCCATACTTTCTCTCTTGTGCAGCTTTAGGATTTAATTAACTCTTTGGCAATGGCAAAGAATCCCAATACTTGTTTATTTTCACTGAAGTGGGGAATAAAGTTAATCTCTAGATGACATGAACTATTATCTTTAAGATTGAGAGTATGTTGTTGAGTCACTTCTTTTCCAGATAAAGCTAATTCAATGTCTGATTTGATGTGCTCGTAATTTGCTTTACCGAGAATTTCACGCAGCTTTTTACCCTCTAACTTGGATGGTGTATGTCCAAATCTAGCTTCGTATTGCTTATTGCTGAAGCGATAGCATTGTTGAGCATCAACGTAGGCAATGAGTAGGGTTAGGGAGTCGATAATTAGGCGCATACGAGCCTCACTTTCCTGCAATGCTTGTTGTGCACACAAGCGATCTCCAATTTCTTGTTGCAAAAATTCATTGGCAACTGAGAGAATATTGATGCGCTCTTGTACTCTCTCTTCTAGTTCATTTTGAATTTGTCTGAGTTCCTGTTTTCTTTGCTTATTGAACTGTGCTTGTTTGCCAACACAGAAGGCAATAACAAAAATGGCAATAATACCCAAAATATTTTCCAGCAAATGTCCTATCCACAGTTGTGACTGGAAAACAAGGATCGCGTTATACCCAAAATAAGCTGTAACTACTACTGTGTGAGCTAAACCTACCCTCAAACCCTCACGGTAAGTCATCCAAGCTACCGCTACTCCCAACAACAAAAAGGTTAAGGGTGATTCGCTACCTGAAATTTGTCGCCACGATTCAGCTAGTAGCACTAAACCCACTGTCACCAGAAGGGTTTGCCAATGATTTTGATGCAATTGTGAGGTCAGAATTGACCACTTAGTACGCAGTTGTTGACTGATATCCATACTATAGTATCTCGTCTTATCATTGGGTCTAGCTCTTTAGCAGCAGACATTAGAGTTCTAAACTAAGGGATTTTGCTGCTGTTTGCTGTCCTACTCACTACTAAATTTGCTCTAAGTGAAGCAAAATTTTCGCTATGGCAAAGATAAAATAAGAAAATTAACTTTACTTAACATTTGCCTGAGTTATGCAATCAGCAACAGTGGCGACAACAGCACCTATTCCCGGAATTTATTGGCAGTGGCAGGGACACTCTATTTACTATGTTAAGGCAGGGGAGCGAAGAGAAAATCGCCCACCACTGCTGTTAATTCATGGCTTTGGTGCTTCTACAGATCATTGGCGTAAAAATATCGTTCAGTTGCAAGCAGATTTTGAGGTATGGGCGATTGATTTGTTGGGTTTTGGACGTTCAGCAAAGCCAGAGTTAGCTTATAGTGGTGATTTATGGCGCGATCAGCTCAATGATTTTATCACTGAAGTCATTGGCAAACCGACAGTGCTTGCTGGTAATTCTCTTGGCGGTTATGCTGCTTTGTGTGTGGCGGCGCAGCGGGCTGAAAACTGTGCTGGTTTAATTTTACTCAATAGTGCAGGACCTTTTAGTGACACGCAGCCAAGCCAAAAAAGCAAAGGAATCAAAAATTTCATTGGCAATTTAACACGTAAGCTGTTTTTGCAACCTTGGGCAAGTTTTCTCCTTTTCCAGTATGTGCGTCAGCGTTCAGTAATTCGTAAGACTCTCAAGCAAGTATATCTCGATCAAAGCGCCGTTACTGAACAACTGGTAGAAGAAATTTATCGTCCTTCCTGTGACAAGGGTGCAGCGCAAGTATTTGCTTCCGTTTTTAAAACTCCTCAAGGAGAAAAGGTGGATGTGTTGCTGGGGCAATTAACCTGCCCTTTGCTGATATTGTGGGGAGAAGGCGATCCTTGGATTAAAGCGCGAGAGAGAGGAGCAAAGTTTCGTCAGTATTACCCCACACTCACTGAATATTATCTCCAAGCAGGGCATTGTCCCCACGATGAAATTCCAGAAGAAGTTAATGGTTTAATTCGTTCTTGGATACTCAATAAGTGAGAAGATTAGAAGTTATCCATTTCTCGTCTTTGATATGACATCTGAGCAAAAAAACATAGCCACAGTTAGCGATTCAAAATCTGAAGCAGTAGGCAAGAGTTTATGGCAGCAATGGCAAGAAAATGTCCAAATTATTGCCATTGCTCTCGCTTTAGCTCTGTTTATTCGTGCTTTTGTTGCAGAACCTCGCTACATTCCCTCTGATTCTATGTTTCCCACTTTAGAGGTTGGAGATCGCTTGGTGGTAGAAAAAGTATCTTATCATTTGCATCCACCTCAGAGGGGAGATGTGGTGGTGTTTCATCCCCCAATACAGCTACAGATGCAGAGATACGAAGCAAATCAGGCTTTTATCAAACGGGTTATTGGTGAATCGGGTCAGAGCATTGCTGTTCACAATGGTATTGTATATGTTGATGAAATGCCCCTAGAAGAAGATTATATTGCCCAGCCTCCCGCCTATGAAATGCCAGAGGTACGAATTCCTGAGGGTCATTTGTTTGTGATGGGGGATAATCGCAACAATAGCAATGACTCTCATATTTGGGGCTTTTTACCGCAAGAGAATGTCATTGGTCGTGCTATATTTCGTTTCTGGCCTTGGCAGAGAATTGGTGGTGTTTAATTGAGATATTTTATAGTTAATTTTCTTTCTTGGTTGGGAATACTGGAAACAAGCTTTTGAGCTAGATAAAAGCAGTTTCAGTGTTTCCACAATGTCAACTTCAAGTTTAATTGCTATTTTAGCTGTTTACCTCATTTACTGGGTTATTTTTGGTCGTCGTCATCCCCAAGGTATTTGGATTTGTTTTTGGAGGGCTCTAGGCTTAGCATTCATAACATTTTCAGGGATAATTATCGGTCTTTTTGAGGTTTATCGCTTTCTTATTTTGTATTTGCTATGTTTAGCATTGGATGCTCCTGGAGCAAACATATTTTTGCTGGATACTATCATATTTTTATTAGCATCTTTTATTGTATATTTGATAATCCTTAAGCTCTATTCTCTTGGACTTAAGCTTCTATGGAGTAATCCTCCTAAATTTCTAAGATTTAGAAATCGGAAGAGCATTTTCCTAGGTTTTTTAATTTCTGCTGTGGCTAGTTTTCCTGCATCAATAACCTATGCACCATTCCTCGCTGCAATTCCTAAACAAGAGCTGATAGTAGATGCATTGATGGATAAAGGATATGAGGCATACGATATTATGAGCGGAATGTTTTTTATTTGGTTTTTATTTGCTGTTGGTTGCTACCATGCAGAGTATAAATTTAATAAATTCAGAGCTTATAAATCAAAGATTAAATAGAATTTATTTTTTGCTCAGATAAAAAATATGTTCTAGAATCAATTAGCTTTGTTTTTGGACATTATTTGTGGTGCTACGCGCGAGGGAATAGGCAACAGGTAATAGCAGATTGTGACAGGGTTTCAAAATTCAAAAGTGTCCTAACCTAAATGCGTAGCGCTATATAGTTCTTTCCAATTAATGTGAAGTCAATCCCAATCAACAGCTCGCACTTGATTCTCCAAACTTTTATTATCAGCCTCAACTTCTCTTTGTAAGAAAGTTACTGGGCTCCCTCACCAATAAACTATTATCAATCAAGCAAATAACAACTTTACTGGTGTTTCATTCAAATGAAAACTGCTATATAAAGTATTTCTCAGCTCCCTGCTTATAACCAAACATTATTTTCTACTGCTATTTTTATTTTCAAAACAAAGATTAGGCCAATAATTTATTGGTGCAACAAGATATAGTTTAAAACTGCAAATAATACATTAACTCTGAAATTAACTGACTACTTAAACCTAAACGACGCTGAAGATCTGCTAAATTGCGATATTTCCCATGACTTAAACGATGATTAACTATCGCCTGTGCTGTCACTGTTTCTAATACTGGAATTATTTCTAATTGCGCTGTAGATGCGGTATTGGGATTAACTCGTGGAGGATGATCTAGACTCTCTGGATCGTAATAGGAAAAATCTAGTAGAGGTTCCAAAGGTTGCAAACGCTGAACTGGTAAACTGATGGCAGCTGCCAAATCTTCTACACAGAGTAAAGGCACGCCCATACCTACTAATTCAACCAAGGAACGTGCCTGATGAATGGAAATTCCTGGTAAACGTAGCCAATCATCAACACTTGCTTGATTAACATCAATTGTTAGTCCTAACTCTACCGCAATTGGAACTTCTGCCAACGACTGCAAACGATAGTAGGGATCGCTTCGCATTCGATTTTTAATTGCTACATGGCTTAAATTCAGTTGTTGAGAAAGTCTTTTTGCTGAAGACAACCAGTTAAAAAGAGCCATAGATTTAATCAAGCAATTTTATCTAGCAAGTTACGGCGCTTTTGTTCAAATTCATACTCTGAAAGCAATCCTTCATCTCGCAAGCGATCTAATTCTCGCATTGCTTGCGCCACTGCACCCACTTGATTTGGTTCTACTGTGGGAGTAGTTTTAGCTGTGGGAATAATACCTTGATTAAAGCGACGATCAAATTCATCACTATCTTGCGCCAAATACCAAAGCGCTTCAATTGCGCAAGCAACTCTAGGAATAGGAGTGAAGCAAAGTAGGAGATAAAAAGCACCCCACCAAGGTTGCTTCATATAAAACTTATGCAAACCTGCTATCGGTGTTACTGTTCCCACTAGCGCCAAAATTACAGCCAATTTACGGTTTCTAGGCTTACTCAATAGACTATCCATAACTGGTACTAAAGGCGCTTTGCTAATACTTCGACTTCTTATATCATATTGACTTTTGACTCATAGAACGGATAATTTGTTGACTGTTGACAAGGGACTAAATAAAAAAACAACAACCAACAACCAACGCAATACGGTTTTCCGTATTTTACGCAAACTTGGCCCTAGATTAGAATTAGATGAGAAGCTACAGATGCAATTCAACCCTAATAGACTATGGGATTTTTTGATTCGGAAGTTGTCCAACAGGAAGCGAAAAGTTTGTTTGAAGATTATCAATCCCTAATGCAGTTGGGGTCTGAGTACGGTAAATTTGACCGGGAAGGTAAGAAAATCTTCATCCAGCGCATGGAACAGATGATGGAGCGCTATCATATCTTTATGAAGCGTTTTGAGCTGTCTGATGACTTTATGGCGCAGATGACAGTGGAACAGCTAAAGACTCAACTTGGTCAATTTGGGGTAACACCACAGCAGATGTTTGAGCAAATGAATAGAACTCTCGAACGCATGAAATCTGAGTTAGAGAGTCAGTCTTAGTTTGACCTAAGTTGATTTAAAAATAGAAAAAATAGTTTAACAATGGTGCAGTTGACTCAGCAGCAAAACAACTTCATCAATAGCTTGGCGTTGAATTTTTGCTGCTAATTCGGATTGATTAACCATAATGCTGAAAACTAGCGGTTGATAGTGATTTGTCTCCAGATATCCAGATAGACTCGTAACTCCCGTCAAAGTACCAGTTTTGCCCCACAGTTTACCCTCAATTGCTGTGTTTCTGAATCTTCTGCGTAATGTACCATTTACACCAGCTAAGGAGAGAGAGTTTCGGTAAACCTCTGCTTCTGGTATTTGCGCCATCAATTGTAATGTTTTTGTAATCGCATTAGGACTAACTAGGTTTTGGCGAGATAATCCTGAACCATCAGCGAGAAAATAGCTGTTTGCATCGACTCCCAAATCTGTCAGAATTGACTTCACCGCCTCAGCACTGGTCAAATCTGGAAATTTACTACCTAAGGTGTATAGCAAAGCCTCTGCATAGATATTATTACTGCGTTGATTGGCTTGTTGTAATAATTGGGCTAGGGGAGGAGAAGAAATTGTTGTAATCTTTGTTTCTGTAGCTTCTGGAGAGGTAAAATCTTGCTCAATTCCTCTTCTAACATCGATACCTTCAATTTCCAGAATTTGGCGTAGCGATTCAAGGAAATAGCTAGGGGGATTGGGAATAGCTAATCGCCAAGAATCCGGTTTTGCATCTGTTGCTAACTCACCTTGAATCATAAGGTTTGGTTGAGCCAAAAAACCTGTAATTTGGATTGTGTAGGGATTTTTTGCTGGTGCAGTTATTCCTTGATTCACTACACGCCATTGTCTTTGTGCAATCGCATCATCCCAACTCAATTTAACAGCTTGACCTGGCTGTTGTGGCATAAGGGTCAAGGTAACGGTATTTTCATTGAGAATAAGACTATTAACCGCCGTAGCATAGTAAAAAATAATATCTTCCCATTGCCAGGTAAGATTAATTGCAGGTTCACGGAAGTGATTATCGCTGACAATCAATTGCTCTACGCGACGTATTCCTTGACTTTGCAATTGTTGCGCTAAATCTTGCAGTTGGGAACTACTGAGACTAGGATCGCCTTGTCCTACAATGCGCAAAGAAGTTAGATTGGGTGTGCTTCCTTGGGCGTAAACTGGAGTTTGAATGCGATATTGTGCACCTAGATAGCTTAAAGCAGCGGCGCTAACTAAAAGTTTGATGTTAGAAGCGGGAACAAAATATTTGTCTGCTTCTAGCGCATAAAGAGTTTCTTTTCCATCAAGAGTTTGAATCGCGATTCCCCAACGACTACGCTGAAATTGGGGACGGTTGACTATTTCTCTAATCGCTGGTGCGAGTTGCGCTGGGCAAATTAACTGCGATTGTGAGTTATCCTGGCTCGTGGTAACTTGAGCTAGCAGTGAGTCTGGTTTTGTTACTCCCAAAAATAGCCAAATAATACTTAATCGCAGTAGGCATTTGAGCATTAGCAAGTAGATAATAGTCCTATTTAATGTGGGGACGTAAATTTTACGTCCCTCAGATTAGCATTAACCCTTCTCAAACTTAAGTGCTGCTGAATTCATACAATAGCGCTTTCCTGTTGGTTTTGGTCCATCACTAAAAACATGACCTAAATGAGCATCGCAAGTAGCACAAAGTACTTCTGTACGGCGCATAAATAGGCTTCTGTCTTCCTCGTAAGCAACATTTCCTTCCTCGATAGGATTCCAAAAACTAGGCCAACCTGTGCCAGAATCGTACTTAGTATCAGAGCTAAATAGAGGAGTACCACAACAAATACACTTATAGATACCAGACTCCTTGTTGTCGTGATATTCTCCGGTAAAGGCTCTTTCTGTACCTTTCTTGCGTGTCACGTGGAATTGTTCAGGTGTCAGTTGCTCTTTCCACTCTTGGTCTGTTTTGACTACTTTTGCTACCATGACTTTATTTTGAATGACTCTTATTAAAAACCCGGTTTCCAAGGGAAGCCGGGCTAATCTATTTCTATTGTATTAAGATTTGTCAATTAACGGACAACGCCATGACTCACGGTTGCATCAAGAGGTTTCATAAAATACAACTTGAGGAATTGCCAACCATTGGATAAATAGTAGGGTAATTTTTGGAACAATTGCAGGGCTTTGGGTGTGCTAGAGTTAGCAACCTGTCTTAATTGCTCGTTATTCTTGACACAAGTTTCCAAACGCTCGTAGAATTCTGGATTATTAACATCCAAGGTTACTGGGAAAACTCTTCCTGCTGTATCGTTTGTCTTCTCAATTACGTGCTTATCATACTCGCGAGCATCTAAGCCAATGGAAGCGTAGAAGTCAGAACGCTGGATATCGTTAAGATACATGGTGGCAAACACCGACAGCAAGAAGAAACGACTCCACAGTTTTGCTCTCCAGTCATTCAAAAACTGGGGTTGTGCTCTCATAATCGCATCAAAGAAGTCTCCGTGGCGATTCTCATCTTGACACCAGTTTTCAAAGAAACGGAAAATGGGATAAATGCGATTCTCTGGATTAGCTTCTAGGTGGCGATAGATAGTAATGTAGCGCCAGTAACCAATCTTCTCGGAAAGATAGGTAGCGTAAAAGATAAATTTGGGCTTAAAGAAAGTGTATTTCTTGCTTTTAGTCAAAAATCCCAAATCTAGCTGGAGATTGAAATCTGACATCGCTTTGTTCAGAAAACCCGCATGACGTGCTTCATCACGGGACATGAGGTTAAAGCATTCTGCTAAAACAGGGCTTTTTCCCTTTAAACGTCTACCTAATTCTTTGTAGAGTAAAAAGCCAGAAAATTCTGCAGTGCAAGAACGTTCTAAAAATTCAACGAATAGGCGGCGCGTTTCACCATCAATATGTTCCCAGGATTGGCTAAATTCTTCATCCCTAACGAAGTGGTGACGGTTGTAATCCGCACGAAATTCTTCTAGGATCGCTCTCAACTCATCTTCGTTAGCTGAGATATCCATTTTCTCCATTTCCTCAAAGTCCGTGGTGTAAAACCGAGGAGTGAGTATGGTGTCTTTAGCTGGGGCTTTTACACCTGGTCGAATTTCTTCAAAATTAGGTTTGTTAAGGGTATTTACCATGTTTATGCTCGCTTACCTTATTAATAATTTTGGAGATGTTGCTGTGGTGAGCCACTAGCAGATGACACTCCATACTATGGGGAGTTATAGGTCACAACTAACCCAGCAAAGGCTGAACTTAAGTCTACCAGTGTCCTTACAGTGCTTTTCATTAAGAGTTGCAAAGCACTATAAAGTTATATGACAGGTAAGAAATTGATACAGGGTAGCAGGAAAACTGTTGCGAAAAAGTTCTAGATAGAATAGAGAAAAAATACCAGTATCAAAGCCGCCACAGCTATGCACCAGAATCCTCAGTATACTAGGCAACCCAAGCCAGCAAAAGAGACGAATAAAGCTACTAGCTACCTCTTCTGGATTGCTTGTATTTTCCAGTTAAATGGGTTGCATCGTCTCTACAACGGTAAAATTGGTTCAGGTCTTTTGTGGCTCTTTACCTTTGGTATATTTGGCTTTGGACAGGTAATAGATTTGTTCCTCATCCCTGGCATGGTGGAGGAACATAATTTTAAAGTAAGGGGCAAATTTGGCTTTTCTCCTGAAGGTGTACCTCTGGGTACTAGCGTTACTAATGCCAGTATTTATAATAAATCTATTAACGATTCATCACAGCATCTTGGTGAGGTCAAAGCTAAAAAGATGAGCCAAGATCAGCTGATGATAGAGCTAGCGAAGGTAGCACAGCGTCGAGAGGGTAAAATTTCTGTCACCCAAGCTGTAATCGAGACTGGTATTCCTTTTGACCAAGTGGAAGAAACGCTAAAATTAATGTTGCGTAAAGGCTATGTGGTGGTGGATAATCACCCGGAAAATGGCATGGTGGTGTATCACTTCATTGAGCTGGCTTAAGGGAGAAAGTCGCGATTCCAAGCAAGCTCATAACATTTTCTCAAGACTAATAAATATTACTAGAAAAATGTGAGTTTTTTGGTCACATTGGGAAGTATATATAAAAGAGAGATAACCAGAGCTAAATAAATTTAGCTGGGGAACTCAGGAAACCCAAATTAGCGTCATTAAGATGAATAAGTCTTTATTCGCAAAGAATTCAGTCTAAATTCAAACTACTTTAAGGAGGTACTTATTAAAATGAGTATTCGTAAATCCGTCTTATCTTGGGGTATTGCTGCTACCATTCTCTCTCCATCATTACTTGCCTTTGCTCCCCAAGCTCAATCTCTACCAGGAGAATTTCTTGTTAGCGTTGACTTTCCTTCTACTGGTGGTGGTGGTTCAACTTCTCGTTCTGCCAAAGGAGGAACTCGTGGCTCTAGTCCGTTAGAATCTTGTGTCAATGAAAATGGTAAACCATTAACGGTACTAATGCCTCAAAATAATGTAGGCACAATGGTTACCGATAACCCTGAAATCTACTGGTATGTACCAGAAACCAGGGCAGAAGAAGCAGAATTTGTGCTTTTGGATTCTGAGCAACAAGAGGTATATGCTACCACCTTTGATTTGTCTGGTGAGCCTGGTGTAGTTAAGCTATCGTTACCACAAAAGAACGAAGGGACAAACGAGTCCATAATCGCAACACAAGGAGAGTATACCTGGTTTTTGGCTCTAATTTGCAACCCCGATGACCGAAGCTATGATGAAATTGTAGAAGGGGTTGTAGAACGCCAGGAAATTAATCAACAATTACAAGCAAAAATCAGTAACTCTTCTGGTTTAGAAACAGCGCAAATCTTTGCTCAAGCTGGTATTTGGACTGATGCTTTAATGATTTTGGCCCAGTTAAGGGATACTCAACCCCAACAGTGGGAAAACTTTCTGCAATCAGTTGATTTAGGCGATTATGCCACAGAACCTTTTGTAGATTGCTGTACAGCTGAGGAATATTAAGAGTAAAGTTATGGGGGGAAATTGGCAACAACGTTTGTGGCAAGGGCGTGGTATCTGGATAACTGCTCCCTCCATAACTATTTTAGTTCTGATACTACGCTTTTCCAGCTTAATTAGTTTCGATGCATTGCCTAATTTTCTCCAAAGCTGGGAATGGGCTGTCTTTGACGAATTCATGCGTCTGCGCCCTGCAGAACCAAGAGATCCGCGTATTGCTATTGTTGGTATTGATGAGTCAGATTATCGGCGACTCAGGAAAGAAATTAACCAAGTTATCATTCCCGATCTTTACTATGCTCGGTTGTTAGAAAAACTCAACGCTATGCAACCAAGGGCAATTGGTCTAGATATTTACCGTGATGCACCTGTAGAACCTGGTCACGATCAACTCAAGCAAATATTTGAGACCAATAATAATATTATAGGAATTCAGGGAGTAGCTGGCGATCTGGATTCGGAAACCATTGATCCTCCTCCTGCTTTAAAAGCAAAAGGCCAAGTTGGTGCTAACGATTTAGTGCGCGATAGCGATGAAATTATTCGGCGTGGTTTTATCTCTATTGATTCCCCTCACACTGGAGAAACTATTCAGAGTCTTGGCTTTTACCTGGCTTTCCTTTATCTTCAGGGAGAAGGGATTGGGTATGAGAATTTAGGCAATCGTGAATTTAAATTAGGAGAAGCTACCTTTGCTCCCTTTCACGTCAATGACGGGGCTTATGTGGGTGCTGATGCGGGGGGATATCAAATTTTAATCAACTACCGAGGATCCACCAAACACTTTGAAACAGTTTCTCTGTTTGATGTCCTCGAAGATAGAGTACCAAAGGATTGGGCAAAGGATCGCATTATCCTTATTGGTGCTGTTAGCCAAAGTTCTAATGATTTATTTTCTACTCCCTATAGCGCTTTTGGTGACTTATCGGCACAAATGCCAGGGGTGGAAATTCATGCTAATATTACAAGTCAAATTATCAGCGCTGCAATTGATAATCGCTCTCTGTTTAAATGTTGGCCTGAACCTTTAGAGTGTCTTTGGATTCTATTTTGGGCTGGAGTAGGCTCTACTCTTTCGTGGACTTTACGCCATGATGATAGTGAAAAGTACCTGAGTATTCATAAACTAGTCTACGCTATGATTGCGATCATAGCTTTATTTGGTAGTGGCTATGGGGCGCTATTGGCTGGTTGGTGGATTCCTGTAGTACCCCCTTTTCTCGCCTTTGCGGGTTCAGGAATCGCAATTACCATCTATATTGCGCGCACCGCTGGAAATATTCGCAAAACTTTTGGACGTTACCTGAGTGATGAAATTGTCTCTACATTACTAGAGAAACCCGAAGGCTTGAAATTAGGTGGTGAAAGACGCAAAATTACGATTCTGACTTCAGATTTACGTGGTTTTACAGCAACATCAGAGAGATTACCCCCAGAAGAGGTTGTCAAGATTCTCAACTTCTATCTCGGACATATGGCAGATGTGATTACAAAATACCAAGGTACCATTGACGAGTTTATGGGTGATGGTATTTTGGTGTTATTTGGTGCGCCTATTGATAGAGTAGATGATGCTCAAAGGGCTCTTGCTTGTGCTGTGGAAATGCAGTTGAGGATGTCTGCAGTTAATGAACAAATGGCTCTTTGGCAACTACCACCTTTGGAAATGGGTATTGGTATTAATACTGGGGAAGTTGTTGTCGGTAACCTAGGTTCGGAGAAACGCACCAAATACGGCATTGTTGGCAATCAGGTTAATCTTACCTACCGCATTGAATCTTACACCACAGGGGGGCAAATTTTTATCTCTCAGGCGACTTTGGAAGAAGCTGGTCAATCAATCATTAGAGTTGACGGTACGAAAGAAGTACAGCCCAAGGGTGTTAGAAAGCCAATCACCATTTACGATGTGGGTGGAATTGAGGGCAAATATCAGCTCTTTTTGTCTAAGGAAGATGAAGTGTTTTTCTCTCTCAAAAAAGAAATTAATCTTACTTATACAATTTTAGAGGGTAAGCATGTCGGAGAAAACGTTTTTCCTGGAGCTATGCTGAAACTGTCTGCTAAAGGTGCTCAAATTGTCACCAATCAGGGAAAAAATTCTCTACCCCCAGGACTAACTAATATCAAGCTAAATCTAATTAATGTTTGCAAGACCGAGGAAACTGAAGATATCTACGCTAAAGTTTTAGAATACTCACCAGAGCAAGCAAAATCTTCCGCAAATGGGCAAAATCAATTTTTCATTCGGTTTACTTCCAAGCCTCCTGATGTGGAAGCTTACTTGCGAGAACAATATCAATTAATCCAAGCAAGTGGTTAAGAGTCTTAATTTCTCCTATTAAAAAAAATTATTACTGCTCTATTTCACTAATTTCAAGATTAGTTTATAGTCAGCAGACTAATCTTGATAACTTTTTTATATTGTTTAGGTGAATCTATAAATAGCATTAGTTCAGCAATGATCTCAGATAAATAACTATGACAAAATTACTCTTCTTAGGCGCAGGCTCAGCTTTTACTGTAGGAGCAGGTAACTTCCAGTCAAACATGATGTTTGTTACTGAGCAAGGTCAAAAGCTTTTGATTGATTGTGGTTCTGATATTCGTTTCTCCCTCTATGAAGCTGGTTTGTCTCATCTGGATATTACGGATATTTATATCAGTCATCTCCATGCAGATCACGTTGGTGGCTTGGAGTATATTGGCTTTAGTACGAAGTTCGATCCTCGCTGCAATCGACCTAAAATATATACCAGTAAAGAATTAGCTAGCGATTTATGGAATCGCAGTCTCTCTGGAGGGATGAGATCAATTGAAGGAGATTTGACGGATTTAGATACCTTCTTTGAAGTGCATAGAATTGAGCGTCATGGTTGCTTTGTGTGGGAGGGAATGGAATTTAAGCTAGTTAAGGTAACTCATGTTAATAATAGTTACTTTATTATGCCTAGTTATGGCTTGTTTGTAGAAGTAGATGGGATCAAAACTTTTATCACCACAGATACTCAGTTTGCTCCAGAGGAATTAGAAGATTGTTACGAAGCTGCAGATATTATTTTCCATGACTGTGAAACTTCTCGTTTTCCCAGCACAATACACGCTCATTACAATGAGCTAATAAATTTACCCAAGAGAATTAAAAATAAAATGTGGCTGTATCATTACCAGCCAGGACAACTACCTGATGCTCATCAAGATGGTTTTTGCGGCTTTGTCTGCAAGGGTCAGGTTTTTGATTTTCAGAGGTCTCATCTTTGTCCGAATAAAATGTTAGTATCTTAGGTCAATTTTTCTCCGAAATCATGGATATAGAAATGCGATCTCAGTAATTTTTCAATTCACTAAGTTAGAGAAAGTAAATCTTGCAAATACTCGCTCCCAAATTCTACTCTATAAAGTAGTTTAGGATAACATAATTATTAATTAATCCTGGTTTTGATTCTTAGTTCAAGAATAAAAGCTACAGGAATCGCTTTGTTTAGAACCAGAATAATAATGTTAGAATCCTTATCTAAAATTTGGGATTATGTATCCAGTATCCTCAATGCCAACATTATTGACTCAGAAGAAAGTGAAAGAATAGAAATTTCTCTATTTGATATTATCAAGTTAATTATTGCTTTAGTCGTAGTTGTATTTTTAACTCGTTTACTTAAGAGATTTCTCAAAAATAATATACTTTCCCGTTTTGGCATTGATGAGAGCAACCGAGAAGCACTAGCTACTTTAATTAGCTATTTTATTGCTGCTTTAAGTTTCATTATTTCCCTACGAGTTACAGGGTTTCAATTAGAGGGTTTAGCTGTTATTGCTGGTGGTTTAAGTATTGGTATTGGTATCGGTTTACAGAATATAGTTAGCAGTTTTGTTAGTGGTTTAACTTTACTTTTTGAACGCACTGTTAAGGTAGGAGACTTTGTTGAATTTGATGGCTTATCTGGTTATGTAAAATCAGTTTCTCTCCGCTCTACAATTATCCGTACTAGAGAAGGAGGAGATGTGGTTGTTCCCAACAGTCATCTAGTTGAAAATAAAGTCCTAAACTGGAGTTATGATACCTTTGTTGCTCGCATTGATATTCCTGTGGGAGTTGCTTATAGTAGCGATCCAGTATTAGTTACTGAAGTACTTTTCAATTCCGCTTATATGGAGCCATCAGTAATTAGTAATCCACCTACTCAGGTTCTTTTTCGCGGCTTTGGGGATAGTTCTCTCGATTTTGAATTACGAGTTTGGGTGAATCGTATTGATAAGGAACCAGTAATTAGAAGCTCCCTAAATTTTATTATTGAATATAATTTACGTCAGCAAGGTATTGAAATTCCCTTCCCACAACGAGATTTATGGCTGAGAAATCCAGAATTACTACCAGGGAATCGAGAGTTTTTGGATGTTAATCAGAAAGAAGATAATTTAGTTAAAACAAAAATAGTACCAAAGCCTCTGGCATTAAAAGATTTGCTTCGCCGGGTAACTTATTTTCAAAACTTCACTGATTTGGAGTTGCGCCAATTAATTGAAATTGGACAGCGCAAACGTATCCGAGAAGGTGCTATTTTATTCCGTGAAGGAGACTCCGGAGATGCTTTTTATATTATTCTTTCTGGCGGAGTTAAAGTTTATGTTGAAAAAATCAATAAACACCTAACTAATCTCAAATCAGGCGATTTTTTTGGCGAATTAGCTTTAATGTTAGGCATCCCTCGCACTGCTTCGGTGAAAGCTTTAGAGGACACAATTTTATTTATGATTAACAACAGTAGTTTTCGCAAATTGTTGCAGGAGCATCCAGATTTATCTGAGGTAATAATTCAAGAGTTAGCAAAGCATCAGCATGAATTAACAGAAAGGCAAAAAGAACTACGTAAATTAGGTTTAGTAGATGCTCAAGAAGATGATCGTAATCCTGTTAAATGGGTGCGCAAGCGATTGCAGAAATTATTTAATTTGCAATGATATTTCTAGTTTTTAGTTTTTATCTAAGCCTAGTTTCCCACTTACTACGGCTGCTAATTGTTGCCGATATAAATCCCAAGTTAATTCTTGCGCCTTAGCTCGTGCAGCTTTTCCCATGATTGCTAATTCTTGGGGATGACGGTAACACCAATCGAGTTTTTCTTGCAGTGCTTCTATATTTCTTATGGGGATGATGAAGCCCTCTTTACCATCAGTAATGATGTCAGGAGCTGCGGTATTGGGAGTAGCAATAACAGGAATTCCACAAGCCATTGCTTCAAGTAAAACTAAGCCAAAACCTTCAACTAAGGAGGGGAAAACAAATACGCTGGCACTATTGTAATAACTATTTAGTTCTCTGTGGGGTACGGAAGGCACATAGCGACAACAACTTGCATATTTTTCTAGCCAACCATCAGGAAATTCGTTGTAGCCTACTAATAGTAATTCTGCGTTAGAAAGGCGTAATTTTTTCCATGCTTGTAGCAGGTAGTGAACTCCTTTTCGCGCTCCCACACGCCCTACAAATAAGGCTCTGAATCCTTGATTTGCTTTTAATTGTGGTTGAAAATAATTGATGGGTGCACCGTAGGGAATAACACTAATTTTGCTAGCTGATACTTGAGCCTCTAATAGAGAACTTTTAGTCATGGAAGAGGCGACAAAAATGTGATCAGCTAGTTGTAATTCTTGCTCTTTACGCTCAATTTTCCAGGCTGGTTCTTTTACAGCATCTAGGGTATTAGCTAATTCTGGAAATAGTTCTGCTTCTTGGACTTGAATTGAGCGACTTGTGAGATAGTAAGGAATTGGCAAATCGTAGAAGCAGGTGATGCCTTTGACTTTAGCAGCAGCAAAAGTAGTAGCCGCTCCATCTTCATAGGCGTAAACAGCAGTGATATTATGGAGATGCTGGCGGGCAAATTGAGCATCTAGGGGAAGAAAAACCCAGGGATAAAGAGATTGTTGCTTATCCAAGCCCCAAAAACCACCGAAACCAAGTTTAACGAGTAAAACTCTCAGAGTTTCTCGCATTGGATAACGACATATATTTACGCCATCGGGAGGTATCCAAGCGCGGCGACTTAGTTCTTGATTTATGCGTTTAGCTATATTTTTTGGTAGTAGATTAAGGTAACGTGTCCAGTAGCTTTGAGGATTGTAGCCAATGGTAGTTACAATTTCTTTGAGTAAACCAGATTCAGCTAAAGCAAGGGCTGCATTACGAGAAAAAGGGTTACTAATGGGATGAATTAGGGAAATTTGTGGCTTGACCATAATCTGGTAAATTTTGCTGTTCTTCTTGGCGATTAGCAAGGTATTCTAGTTGCGGTAGCAGAAAGATAAAGCTATTAAAAAACCAGTGAAATAAATTGGCTGTATGGTTAAAAATAAGTAGTGAAGGAAAAGAAATTGCTTGCAAGAGAAAAATACTTAAAGCTAATTGTTTAAGAAAAGGCTGCTTTAACTGAAAATATACTTTCCAGATCGCAAAAAGTAAAAAGAATTTAAAACCATACCAAATAAAGAAACCAACCGGACCGAGTTCGAGGGCTACTCGACCCATTTCTCCTTCGTTATAAATGGTAATTGGTTCTCCTGGAGGTAAGTTTAAGATAGCGCGGATAATAGGGTTAGCTTGGAAAGTTGCACCTGTACCGTAGCCATCTACTCCTCTGAAATCAAAGTAGTAAAAATGTTGGGTGAAGTTGCCAAAAATACGTTGACCAAGATCCTGATTATTAGTAAGTCTTAGCCAAAAGGAGATAAAAGCAGAACGAAAACCAAAGAATACAGTTATTGTCGCAATGATAGCTGGTGCAACGATTCTTTTTGTTGTGTAGAAGAAACCGGGAATATTGGTTAAAAATTGAATGCCAAAATAGCCAATTAACTGTAATAATATTGCCAGAACTAGACCCCTTGCACCTGTCATGAAACTAGTGGCAGCGAGGAGCAAAACTTCCGCAAGGGTAAACCATTGCCAAGGATAAGGTTGTCGTAAACTAAGTATAGGTAAAAGAAGACTAAAGCAGACTCCTAGATAGGTTGAATAACCAGCTATATAGGAAAAAGTTCCAGTAACACGGACAACAATATCAACACTATCACCACCAAATACAGCAACAGTGGAAGTATCGTTGGCATATACATTGATGAAACTGTCACTGGGACTGAAAAATTGTGCGATTGCAAGTAGAGCTACTGGAATTAACCACAGCAGATAGGAACGCAAAAATTGGTAGAGCTCTTCTTGGGAAGAAAATAAAGCAGGTAGCATCCACATGAGGGGGACGTAGAGAAGATAATTTTTGAGTCCAAAAAATCCAATTATGGGTGAACCTAGACCAGGATTAAAGGCTTGGAATAAACACCAAAAAGTCACCATATAGCTGAGAATTTTAATGACTTGATCATCAGCTACTAGTTTCTGTTTGTCTGGTGAGATAAAAAAATATTTGAGGTAGGCACCAATTAAAACAAAGTCCTTAAGAAAATAGAGGAGTTGATTGGCTTGAGGTATGCCCCATTTACGCAAAGCTCCTTCAAATATCACTAAAATAAAAACAAGTTTAACTGATCGCTGCCAGTTAAAACTTGAGATATAAATGACAATAATAGAGGCAATAAAACTAGTAAGTAATAAATTCATAACTATCAATTCCTCTTGAATTAAACTGAATTAATTACATCGGCATATAGTTCCAGATATTTTTGCGTTAGTTTAACTTCATCAAATAACTCAATTCTCTTTTTTGCTATTGCTTGTTGTTCCTTTGCTAGTGAAGGTTCAGTGAGTAATTTTTTCATGCAATTATAAAGAGAGTCTACATCTCCATTCCTAAATTTTAATGCCGCATCACCCACACATTCTGCATGTCCTCCCGAAGCAGAAACAATCAGATTTTTATTTGCTGCTAATAATTCTAGTGCAACTCCTCCCATGGGTTCTTCCCAGACTGAAGGAACTACCGCAATTTTTGCTTGATTAATTACGTCAAGTAATGCTTGATTCCGTTTTGAACCTAGGAAAGAAATTTTTTGCTCTAAATTTAGTTTATTAACTAGTTCTTCAAGGTCTTGACGTAAATTGCCATCGCCGACAATTACTAAATTTTTATCTTGATATTCTGCTTGAGAAACTAGTTTATGAAAAGCTTTAATTAGATCGGATACTCCTTTTTCACTTACCAGGCGACCTACATAAATAAAATCATAAATATGTTTTGTTATGTGGACTAGCTGTTGAAATTTCTTCAGAGGATAGGGAGTATAAGCTACAATCTGATTTGGTAATGGCTGTTTTTGTGCCACCCAATTAGTACAAGCAATATTTAAATCTACATAGTTAGCAATATAACGTCTTAGAGTTAATTTTAAAGCTTCTTTGAGGAAATATAACCAACCTTTACTCTGCAAATAATACTTTAAAGAAGCCCCAGGAGTCATTGGTGTGGGAACTCCATCTACCCAACCTAAACCATCTACACAAGAGATTTGATAACCGTTATGTGTCCAAATAAAAGGTTTTTTCGCTAATCTTGCATAGAAATACATTGCAACACTAGAACCATTAGCATGAATCAAGGAACATTCTCTAGCGATCGCTAATCTTTTTCTCCAGTTTGGTTGACGTATTACTTGATAATTAGCTTGCTTTTCTTTTATTGTATTCAGGGGAGTTTCTGTGATAACAATACATTCATGTCCTAATTGAGTAATATTTTTAGCTAGGGTAGCGCTAATAGTTTCGATTCCTCCTGTAGAAGGATAAAAAACTGATGAGTATAGTAATATTTTCACTGTTTAGTCATATTTTCTAATTATCTTAGTCAAAATATATAATTGTGCTTTAGCTATTACTAGAAAAATGGCGATAAAAATTCTGGAAAAAACCTACTGGAGATAACCACTGTTGCCAGAAGCGACGACACTTATGTTGTAGTTCAATAAATTCTTGAGGTGATAAACTCCGATGAAAATCAGATATTTTCTCAGCAACAAAGGGGATTTCTTCTTCTTCTATCCAAACACAATAATCTTTCCAATTAACTGAAAAATCATAGGGTAGAACACAATCTGTATTTACAAAAACAGGAATTCTCCCACAGCATAGTGTTTCATATAATCGGACTGAATAATTACCATAGCCACGCACACAAACGATGTAATCACTATTAACCATATTTTGAATAAAATCTTTTCTGTGCTGCTGAGTATTACTCAAATGCTCTTGCTTTAAAAGATAACCATAAGCCCAGATCATGCCGGAGTGATCTTTAAAATCAAAATTAGTTTTAATTAGCTTACTTCTACTTAAATTTAGTAGTGTTTTAACTCGCCAAGAGTGGGCAGGTTTGATAGCAAGTAATTGATCTATTCCAAGATAACTGAAACCTAATCTCACAGTTTCTTTAACCTTTTTGGGACTAAAAGACATTCCCAAGGGAGGAGCATGGCCGCAAAATCCAACTACAGGTTGCTCTTGTTTTTGCCGAATATTAACTTGACCTTCTAAGTAATTTTCTACCAAGTCATCAATTAAAGCAGGGATCGCAAATGTATCTGGTTTGAGAGAAGAGCGATAAAGTGAAGTGTGGAAAATAAAAGCATCTTTGAGAGTAACATCTTCATTTAAGTCGCCCCCTACAAATACAACCAGTTTTTTACCTGCTTGCCTAACTTTTTCAGTAAATTTATCTGCTAATTCCAGGCCTTCTGGAGATTTAGATAATTGCCAAGGTATGGGGTATATTGCTGTATCAGCAGCTTCTAACTCAGTTAACTCAAATAGATTACTAGCTATTTCTAGATACTTTCTGAAACGACCTGGCTGTACATTTAAGTCACTACCTTCTAATTCTGTTTCCCCAAAAAAAGGATAAAGTAAGGGTACATACATTTTTCCTTCTAGGGCATATGCTGTATCAGAAAACAGCTTCATTTTCATAACTCAACTACCTATTTTTTGCTGAGTACAACAATAGTATCATTTCCCCAACCTAATAAATCTATTAATCGTAACCAAGGAATTAGTATTAGCTTTTTCCAAAGAGACAATCCTTGATAAATATGAGTATTAATCTCACCTTCTTTACCATACCTATAGCTACAAAAGCTGACATGAAAATACCAGCTTCTTGTTCTTTTACTTACCTTCGTACACTTTAAATTGAGTTGCTTTGCAATATCAGTGAGTGCAGAAACAGAAATAAGACATAAATGAAAAGGAGGGTGCCAAGCGATCCAGTGGTTCTTGAAAATTTTAGCTAGTAAACTTTGGGGATTTGGTGTGCTGATAATAATCTGTCCCTGGTCATTGAGTAAAGGTAAAATATCTCGCAATAATTGTACTGGATCTGGTACGTGTTCAATGACCTGACTCAACACTACATTAGTAAAATATTGACGCGGAAAATAATCAGAAGTAATGGGTTTATCAGTAACTTTAAAACCTTTTTGTTCCAAAGATTTAAGTGTAACTGGATTAAATTCTTGTCCCCAAACTTCATGACCCATGTTTTGGGCTGTAGCTAATAAACTACCATTGCCACAACCTATATCTAACACTGAACCTGGTTTCAGTATTTCTCCCAAACAATCTTGTCCATCCAAACGCTGCCACAAACGATGTAGAAAACCTCGATTGAGGAGTGTAATTTCATTATCGAGAGGATAGTATGTCTCATAAAAATGCGTTAGTTCTTTTTCTGAAGGAACTGGATAAATTGAGTAGGAATGGCATTGAGGACAAAAATAATAATCTCTTTTACCTGGTATGCCATATAAAGTATCAAAGCAACTAATAGCCAGTGAAGTTTTTGACTTACACCAAAGACATTTTCCTTCTTTAATAGTAGATTTTTTCTCTGAATTTATCATCAAAAAATAAAGCAATAACTTTTTATGAAAATATGTACCAATATCAATTTGATTACCTAGGATTTATATCACAATTTAAAGCTTACACTCGATAAGTTATCCTTCCTTTTTAATCACTAACTATTTCGTAATAATTTTGCTGATTACACTCGCCAATTAACCATGAAAAACCATGATTTTACTTTTACTATATCCCAATGAGAATCGCTATATTTAACTCAAGCATCATTACCATAACCACTCCAAACACTTTGTAAAAGTTGCCGTCGACTCTTGATTTTATCTTGAACTATGCTCTTATGAGAAAACAAAAAACTACCTGCTAATCGCAACATGATATATTCCAAAGTGTGACGAGTTGCTAAACCTAACTTAAGTAATCCAGGATAGGGAATTAGATGGTGTTTAGCAAGTAATCGCCAGCGGTTTTTGTGATGGCGCATTACCCTAGCAGATGTCAGCTGAAAAGTGCCTCCACCTTTGTGAAAAGCCTTTAATTCTGGTTCTACAGCAACTTGCCAACCTGCAGCGTGTAATCTCAAAGAAAAATCTAAATCAGCATCTAGCCAATCGAAACCTTCATCAAACCCCCCTATTTCCACAAAAGCACTACGTCTAATTGCCACTGCACACTGATAACCTAAAATAGGTTTTTGATCGCCTGATTTCCACCAAGAACGATAAATAGCTTCTAGTTTTTGTCCCAGAAGTAGACCAAAAACATCAGGTGCACTTTGCCAGGAAGCTGTTGAATTACCTACCTCATCTACGGTTTGAAATACTAAAGCACCCAAGCGGGGATTGTGCATAAATTTTGGCCTCAAAATTGCAGTTGCATCCACTAACGGGTAAGCATCACTATCAAAAAGAATAATAATATCCTCCTCCAGGTGAGCAAAACCTCGATTTGTATTAGCCAGCAAGCCCAAATTTTCAGGATTGCGAATTACTCTGACTCGATTGGGTAGTTGATCTGGCATTTCCTCATCAGAAGCATCATCCATGACTAAAATTTGCGTTATTTGATCACCAGAAAGCTTGGCAATTGCTTGAGTACACCTTAAAGTTAAATTCCAGGTATTGTAATTAGTTACTAAAGCAGCGATAGTTAGAGTCATAATCTAATTAAAAAATATCTGGGTTAGATTGCTGCCTAATATCTCATAGGCTAAAGTTCCTTGAAAATTAATTTTACCTGGGTCTGGTTTCAAGGTAAGACTTGGTAATATAAGACAAAGGGGAAGGTTTTAAGGAAAATCGTTGAGACTCAAAAGCTATCGATCAAAATTAACTTAATAAATCACTAGTTAATCACCTTCACGGTGTATTCACAATAGTGGCCTATGATTTCTTCATCCTTAGAATTAATTTAACTAGGCTAATTTTCTCAGTGTTCACTCAAAGGAGCTGATAGTGAACCCACAGCAGAATTTAAGTTGCCTAGGATACTAAATTCTCACTTAAATATTTGCGATTACTACTAGCGACATCAAATTTAGTATGAGACTTTTACTGGTAGAAGATGACGAACTATTAGCAGAAAACCTCAAAGACGCCTTAACAGCTCAAAACTACGTTGTTGATCTCGCCAGAGATGGTGAAGTGGGTTGGGACTACACTCAATTTTTCACCTACGATTTGATTTTGCTTGATGTTAGCTTACCTAAATTAGATGGTATTACTCTATGTAGTCGTCTGCGTCAAAATGGTTACAATAGTCCAATTCTTTTGCTAACAGCCAAAAACACTAGCGATGCTAAAGTAGCAGGATTAGATGCAGGTGCAGATGATTATGTTGTCAAACCCTGCGGTGTAGAAGAACTATTTGCCAGGATTCGCGCCTTGCTACGCCGTCAAAGCGATTCGGGCGCACCGATTCTGAAATGGGGGAAACTCTGCCTTGATCCCAGTAGCTGTGAAGTTACCTACGGTAGCCAGATTATTCCCCTCTCTCCCAAAGAATACAATCTCCTAGAATTATTCCTGCGCAACCCTCGCCGCGTACTGCGTCATAGCTCAATTTTGGAGCATCTCTGGTCATTTGAAGAACCTCCGGGGGATAATACGATTCGGGCCCATATCAAGGGTTTAAGACGCAAACTGAAGACGGCAGGAGCTGTAGATGTGATCGATACCGTCTATGGTATTGGCTATCGCCTCAAGCCACTACCAGAAGAACAAGAAAACACAGCTCAAGTTGAGCAACAAACTTTAGCGGCGGTAAATAAAGCATGGGAGAAGTTTCGAAAGCCAATTTTTAAGCGTATAGAAACTCTAGAACAAGCAGCTAAAGCTTTAGAGCAAAATACATTAACTGAACAACAACTTCAAGAAGCAACCAAGCAAGCACATAAATTAATTGGTTCATTGGGAATGTTTGGCTTTACCCAAGGTTCGCAAATCGCCAGGGAAATCGAGACTTGGCTTGAAGCAGCAGAATTACCTCTAGTGAATAATCAGTTGAGCTTACTCCAAGACAGTAGCTCTCAATTAGCTTCACTGGTAAATAATCTGACTCGGGAATTAGAGTCAAAGAACCAAAATCAACAGATCACAACTAGTTACCCTAAATCCGAGCTAGGAAAACTAAATCGGCAGCAAGAGAATAGTATCTTGATTGTTGATGATGACGAAATACTCAACCATAAATTGAGTCAGGAGGCAGCAAACTGGAATTTTCAGGTTACAACAGTAACTACCATCGCTGCAGCCAAAGCAGCTATTAACCATGAACAACCTGATGTCATACTACTAGACTTAGCCTTTCCCAATAACTCCCGTGCGGGGATAGGATTACTTGAAGAAATATCACGTAATTACCCCGAATTACCCGTACTTGTACTTACAGGACAAACTGATTTTGAATTGAGGCTAGAAGTGGCTCGCCTAGGGGGTAAAGGCTTTCTCGCTAAACCCATTCAGCCAGCTAAAGTCTTTGAAGTGCTGCAAGATTTGATACGGCGCACTCGTTCTCGACAGGAGAAAATCCTAGCGGTGGATGATGATTCTATACTGCTGCAACTGTTGCAAAATTTTTTAGATCCTTGGGGTGTCCAGTTAACTACACTGCAAGATCCCAGGCAATTTTGGTCTACTCTCGAAGCTACTTTACCAGACTTGCTGATTCTAGATGTAGAAATGCCTCATTTTGATGGTATTGAGTTGTGCAAAGTAGTTCGTAACGACAGTCATTGGAATAGTTTACCCATTATTTTTCTCACTAGTCGCCGTGACGCGGAAACTATACATCAAATCTACCAAGCAGGAGCAGATGACTACGTTTCTAAACCAGTGACAGAACCAGAACTAGTAACTAGAATCTTCAATCGCTTAGAACGTGTTCATTTACTCCGTAGCCTTAACGAAACTGATCAATTAACAGGTGTTGCTAATCGCCGTCAATCTACCAAAGAATTATCTCGCTATATTCGCCTCTCTCAAAGCTATCGTCAACCTCTTTGCTTAGCAATTTTAGATCTTGACCATTTCCGAACAGTTAATGATCGCTATGGTCATAGTGTAGGCGATAAAATTCTCAAACGCTTGGGACAAATACTCAAAAATCGCTTTCGCAGCGAGGATATTGTCGCGCGTTGGGGAGGAGAAGAGTTTGTGGTTGCCATGTATGGTATGAGTAAGCAAGATGGAGTTAAACGTCTCAACTCTCTACTGCAAAGTTTCCGCCAGGAATTATTTCCAGTCAACCAGGAAACCTCTGTGCAGGTTACCTTCAGTGCTGGTGTTGCCGATTATCCTGGGGATGGTGGTGACTTAATCAGTCTCTATCGTGCTGCTGATACTGCTTTGTTTCAAGCAAAAACTCAGGGACGAAATCGCATTTTAGCTTTTAGTTAAAGAAAGTTAGACTTCACTGCTACGACGACCTAACTCATAAACTCCAAAGCCCATACAGGCTAATATACCAATACTAACAGCCCAACTGCGACCTAAGCTGATTTCCACACCCCAGTTGCAAAGTGCACCCAGAATTAGAAAGGGAAAAATGCTCAAAAGTGAAGCATAGAAATCATTTTGCGCTTCTCGCGCGGGACGGGTTTTCTCAAACTCTTCCGCAGAAGTGTACAGCCATCGCTCTGCAAAATTAAACCATCGATTCAACTGTTGTGTAATCCATTCCCTAACTTTCGCCAAACCTAAGTAAAGTCCCAGTGACCACAAAGAACCACCTGCGATCATGGCTGTGTCTAGATGCAACCGAAAAGGGAATATTTCTAACATTGCTCAATATCATCTCCGAGAAAGTTAAGGAAAGCTTGGGGAGAATTGTAACAAAATTATAAAGTTGTTGGTTATTTGTTAACTGGTAATTGCTAGTTTACCGACTCCCCAACTTCCCTTGCCTTAACTACACAGAAACAACCGGATCTAGACCCAATAGTTGCAGAAAGCGATCCACATCAAACGAATCTTGCATCAATTGCTGGATACACATTACCTTGATCGGTTCTTGCAAACGCACTTGACCAAAAGCATAGTCAGCGATTTCTACTGTCGAGAGAGTATCGAGATCCACTGACAAAATTGGTACTTCCAAATCATCCGCACGCTGAATAATATCTGGATGGGGAGAGGAATGTCCTGTAAGAATTAAACAACTGGTAGAAGTCTCTAAAGCCGCCATTTGCAAATCTTTGCGATCTCCTCCAGTAACTACTCCCATATTTCTCCCTTGGCGGAAATACTCCAATGCCGAGTTAACATTCATTGCTCCAATCGCCAAAGTCTCTACCATCAAATCTAGTCGATCTGAGCGACACAAAACTTTGGCATCTAGTTGGCTCACCAATTCACGTACACTGACACTACGGAGTAAATTGTTGCAGGGTAAAAGACCCAGTACCGGAATGCCCTGCTTTTCTAGAAAAGACTTGATCAAAACTTGACCAGACTCAAACTCTTCGGGAGGAACATCATTAATCACAACCCCCAGCAAACGCTCTCCTAATTGTTGCTTTGCTGCTAGTATTTCATCTATCAAAGTCTCAGTATGAAAGCGAGTCACCAAGAGTACTGGTGCACCAATCACTTCAGCAATATGCTGGAGAGATAAGTTAAACAAACTACCTTCATTGAGGTTACTAGGTCCCTCAATAAAAACGATATCGCCAGCAATATCCTGAACATATTGCTCTAGGGAAAAGTTGTAGTCAACTACATCTTCCCCTTGCATTCGTTTTTCAATTGTCTGTGGATTGGAAAATACAAAAGGATATTTGGTATGGCTTGCTGGCAATTCTAATGCCTGAGATAAGAAAGATACATCTTCCTCTCGTGTTTGGGCATCTTCTTGGCTGAAATAGTTACCTAGAGGTTTACCATAGCCAATTGCCACCCCTTTGTTTTTTAGCTGATAGGCTGCGCCGATAATCGTCGCCGATTTACCACTACACGCTTGTGTTGACCCAACCAGCACATATTTTGAATCTTGTGGCACGCCCCCACTCCATTACTCTAAATTTTGCTTCATTATCGATTGTCGCCCTGACCAAGTAATTTACGGTAAAACGACTGGGAAAAATCTGTGGATTGAGAGCGCTTATTGTTCATGATCAGATCAATCAGGTAGTCTACAAACTGAGAATTTTCCATCGTTACCTCGTAACGCAACTCGGCATTGCCATCAAATTGCAGGCTACAACGTGTTGGTTCTGAGGGTAACTTGGTTACGTGCCAAAGAGCAAGGAAGGGAATATTTTCGCCTCCTTCAATTTTACGTGTTCCTTCTAGAGAGCCTTTTTGATAAAGACTCATTGCTAAAGGCAATAGTTGACGCTTATTGCCAGAAAAATAGGGTATGTAAGTCATGTAGTCTGCTTTGCTAGCAGGCTGAAGCTCTTTGACAGACATAGGCAAATCTTAGATATCGAGAGATTAAGTTAAAAGATTGAGAACCAGAGTGCTTATTTCCAAGATTAATATCTATCTGTGAAAATACACAAATTGATGTTGCAAATAGCAACCTACTTAATTTAGGCACTAGTGTGATTTTATGGCTTATTGTCCCCATCGCAAGTGATCTTTGCTCACAGTAGAGAAATTACTTCTGCTTTAAGCACTCAAGTGTACAATCATCCTGCATCAGTTATAGCAACAGGTAATGGAGAATGGGTAATAGGGAATTTTTATGTTCTAATTGATGCGATGTAAGAGCTAGATTGATGAGCAGCAATGGCTAAGTTAAACCCGAAGCAGCGTGACTACTACTATATTATCGAAGCCGAACGGAGCAGTATTCAAAAATCAATTTTGGCGGCACTTTTCGAGGTTCAGCAATTTCCTGTACTAGTTAGTAGTGGAACTGGATTGGGTATTGCTGCGACTAATCAGATTAGTGAGGTGAAAAGAGTCAATTTTCACCAACAAGTGCAATTGGTAGCTAATACAATTCGCACCCTGATTAATGATCTGATCGCCCAAGGCTGGAAGAGTTATGATCTTTGGAGTACAGAAGAACTACGCTACAGTGACCGTCTTCTGGAAATTATCGCCGATGGTTATATACCCGCAGTTAATGATTCAAATGTAGATCGTCTAGAAGCTTGCGATTACCAAAAACTAAAAGAGGCTTACCTCCAAGATTGGTTAGAAGAATGTGAAAGTTACGATTTACCACTCAATCTTGCTCAGTTAGATCGAGCACTGCTAGCATTTACTGGCCGTGTTGCTTTCTATTACAAGGGCTTGAGGCAACAACGAGATGCTTTAATTGAAGCACTGCGCCTGTGGCATCAACTAGATACCCGTGAGCAAGCTATTGCCACTTTAATTGTGCCTGATGACCAGCAAACACAGGATGATTGGAGTTTACAGGCCCTAACTCGAGAAGCTGAATCTGTTCAAGATTTTGCCAGTAATAGTGTTGATCTTGCGCATCAGGACTCATTCCTCAAAGATTTTGCTCAAAATCTTGCCCTCAAATATTCTGGCTTTCCTCACCAACGAGAGGCACTGATTCGCTTGGTGCAGTTATGGCAACAATTAACTTCCCGGATGGAGGCGATTGCTTCGGTTGCGGACAATCTTTCCGCTGAACCTAGCTTACAACTTTTAGATCCAGCTTTACTCAACTTCGCAGAGCACATTATTCTCGCTTATGAGGGCAAAGGTGTGCAACGTCAAGCACTAACCGAAGCCTTCCGCGTCTGGCATGAATTGGACTCTCGCACCAGTGCTGTTGCGGCTTTGGGGATCGATCCAAGTCTTTTGAGTAGTGACAGTTGCGATCAACAGATGCTGCGTGAACTTGCTATCAAAATTGATCGAGAACTACTGAATTTCATCCGCCGTGTATCTGCAGATTATAGAGAACTTACACATCAACGAGAAGCTTTGATGCGATTGTTTCAACTTTGGCGTGGTATTGCAACGCGCAACCAAGTTATTGAATTACTCACAGAGAAGTTGCAACTTCTGGAACGAGTACATTCCGTACTGAATCCTATTCGTGTAGCGGTGCCTCTTCGTCCTCAAAGTTGGACGACTACCAATATTCAAATTTCTGCCTCTATTATTCCTGATGGCAGCTTCACTTGGGCGCAAGCAACTCATGGGGGTACTTGTATGCCTACTGAGCAAGCCACCATTGATGCTATTGTTCGTATGGCTTACCTTCTTCAAAGAGCACGCCATCGCATTGGTCATCCTTTTTTAATTATCAATTGGTATCGCCCTTGCCAATTGAATCAGGCAGAAACAAAAGTGTTTCATAGTCGCCATCTACTCGGTGATGCTGTTGATTTCGTCTGTGATAATCTCACAGGAAATCAAATTTATTGGCAGCTTGATCCTTGGTGGTCTGGCGGTTTAGCTCGTTATCAAGCATACCCCTATTTATGTCATCTTGATGCTAGAGGTTACCGCGCTCGGTGGACTAAATAGAAACTTAAATTTTTAAGTGCATTTTTTATACCAGGCACAAATTCTGCATCGATTATGGGCATTCTAAACAAGCAGCAGATCTTTCTGGTACGGTGATATGTCTTCTTCTATCTTTTTTACCGAACTTCTCATCGCTCAAAATACTACTGAATCAACACCTGCTAATTCAATTCAATTACCTGTAGAAAAATTATCAATTCCCACAGGTCCAATCTGGTTTTATAGCAGTGTTAGTTTATTTTTACTATTTGTTTTCTATGCTATTTACAGCAATAAAAAACTGAAACAAGCTCAAAAATCACTTCGTTTTGAAACTTTTAAAACTAAGGAGCTGCAAAAAAAAATTAAACTGGCTCTAGTTACTATCAAAAAAATGGAAACAAATCCCGATCTTATTCATTCACGAGAGTTTAACCTTGACTATTTGCGAATGCGTATGGATGAGGAGGTTTTCCACTTTACCATTGTCAATTTGATTAAAGTTAGGGTCAAGGATTTAATTACTGTTGCTTTGCGTCCTGGTAGTGCTGGTAATACTATTGGTATTGCTAATACCAGTGGTCGTCAAATTAAGGAAACTTTTGATGTTACCTACGAAACTGAGAGTCGTGGAGTACGTACTGAAAGAGTACTCTTTCGGATTCAAATTAGGTTAACGAAACTGCCAACTCAATCTACATCTTCTACGGTGGGTCAAATTATTGACTGTATTGAAAAGTTTTTGGGATCTGATGAAGATAGGGAAAATTGGCAGCCCACAATTCAAGGTCGAATTATAGCAATTCATTGGGATCAAAAAGCAAAACCAACTCCTTTATTAGTCCTGGAAACTAGAGAAGGAGGTAATGTAACTATGCGAAATTCTCGACACCAAAATTTACTGAATAAAGCCCGTCCCCAAAATAAGTCCATTAAACAGAAAAAACAGACGATTAAGCGTTAAGTTCAACTTAATTAAAGTTAAGTCTAAATTGATATTTAGAGCTATAACTTATTTACTCACATCTTCTCCTCATCTCAATCCCTTACCAAAGATGTTTATTTTTTAGCATCTATCCAGAGGGTGATTAATTTTCAGATTTCACAAATTTATCTCTCAAGACAAATTTTGATTACATTTTCAGCTGAGAGCAACATTGATTATTTACAATGGAAAGTGAAGTTACCATTTAATATTTTCTTCAATGTCTCCTCTACAGCACGATAAACTGCCAACAATTGATAAGTTATTGCTGGTTGTTTTCATTTTTTTTGGTTCTCTAACGATGGGTTCTACTCAAATCTCAGATAGTCAAAATTCAGCCCTTCTAGCTAGTAGTAATCCTACCAGAGCAGCGGTTTGGCTGCCTTTAGGAACTAGAGACTAGTTGCTGAATTCTGGAAAATTCTGAGGCTACCATCACGAGTGGCTATCACTAAAAACTCTTCATTGCTACTGAGTTTTAGACTTGTAATTTCATCTTCTATTTGGTCAATAAGGGAGTATTGATTGCAGTTTAGGTGATGAATTCTGAGCTTACCATCACTGCTGGCACTCAGTAGATATTTTCCTAGGTTAGTAAATTGTATCGAGACCACAGAAGCTGAGCGGTCTGTAAAAATAGATTGGGGTTGTTTAACTTGGTTGTGAGTATCTCGCTGCCACAGCTTAATTGTGCCATCAATGCAACCAATGGCGATATTATTCCCCTCAGCACTAATATCTACAGAGGTGATTGATTCACTGTTACCTTGGAGTATCTGTAGAGGATACTTCTCTTCTAGGCTCCACAAACAAACTCTACCATCTGCGCCACCATTAGCTAGTATTTGTTGCTGGCGATTGAAAGCAATAGTATAAATAGCACCTGATGCATCATACACACTGGATATAAGTTCACCACTTTCTAGCTGCCATTTTTTAATTGTTTGGTCATAGCTAGCACTGATTATGATCGTACCTTCGTGATTACTGATTAGACTACGTATAGAACTATGATGTCCTTGGAGAGATCTTTGGAAAACGAGGGTAAGTTTATCCCCTTCTTGTTTCTGAATTTGCCAGATCTTGATTTTTTGGTCAAAACCACCGCTGGCAAGGTAATTGTTTCCAGCAAAGTTGAGTGCTAAGATGCTGGCACTGTGAGCATCAGACTTTAGTCCAAGTAAACTACCAGTAGCTAAATCCCACAAAGCTAAAGTTCCCTCTCCCATGGCGGTGGCGAGAAGTTTATTATTAGGACTAATTGCTGTAGCTGTTACTAATTCCCGATGTTGATTAATTTTATGAATTTCTTGCCAGTGGGGAAGTGCGCTTCGCTTTGGTGTCTTAAAATCACCTGAAGCTGGCGTAACTGGTGCCACCAGATCTACTTTTGCTATTTCCCGCGAGATGCGACTTACCTCTACTTTAATTTGTTCTACAGCCTTTTCTAGACTGTCTATTCTTGTGGTCAAATCATTAGTATTGAGATATTGCACCACCCCGCTGAGGGATTGTTCGACACTAGATAATTGTTCTTGACAAGCAGCAATCAGGGTAGTGACGCTGCTTGTGTGGGGGGAAGGTGTCATAGTAGCAACCACATTAGAATTCAGTGTGTTTGCTATTTTATGCTTCTTAGGAGCAGATTTAGCTACAGAAAATGCATTTTTAGGTATTTTTAATGCGATTTTTGCAAACTTTGCCTTGTTTGCGCTCATCTAAGCATGACATCTTGAGTACAAACTTTAGAGATAGTTACTTTTGAGTAAATCCTCTCCACACTGAATAAAACAGTCAAAAAATTTGTCAAGGTCAGATTTTTGCAGTTCTGGGTTGGTTAAAATCAAGCGTATAATAATCTGATCCTGGTAGTGAGCGTAGTTTACCAGAGCTTCACCAGAAAGCATTAATTGGTTTCGTATCTCTAAATTCAAGCGATCTAAAGTAGCACCATCTAAATTTAGATTGGTGGGATGGTAGCGAAAGCAAAGATTTAAAAAGACTGGTTGCGTCACTAACTTCAGATTTTCGCACTTTTGAATTCGTGAAGCAGCATAGTTAGCAAGTTCAAACAAATGATCTACTCTTGCTTCATAACCTTCACTACCATGATGTTGCCATGCCAGCCATAGTTTGAGAGCATCTACTGTACGACCACATTGTAAAGACATGGTTCCAAGATCGTAGTTACTGTGTTCATCATTGTGGAAGAGATAGTTAGTATCTCCACTCGAACAAGCAGCAAGTAAAGTACCTCGACGTTGCACTAAAATTGCGGAACAAATTAGAGGTATACCCATTAGTTTATGAGCATCCCAAGTAAAAGAATCTGCTAATTCGCTATCTTCTAGGAGATGACGATGTTTACGACTGAATAAAACAGGAGCACCCCAAGCTCCATCAACGTGCAACCATAGTCCATATTGGCGACTAATTTGTGATATTAGTTTTAGGGGATCAAAAGCACCTTGTACTGTTGTTCCCGCTGTCGCGCCAACAAAGAAAGGCTTTTTACCTTCTGCTAAACTCTGTTGAATTGCTACTTCTAACTGTTCAGGAATCATACGACCCTGGTTATCAGATGGAACCTTAACTAGATTTTCCATGCCAATACCAAGTAAATTAGCTGCTTTAAGCAGAGAATAATGAGATTGATCGGAACAAAATGCTACTAGGGTATGGTTTGTTAAACCATTTGTTTTTGCTTTTGGAAGACAGTGATGACGTGCACAAAGCATAGCTATCAAGTTAGCATTGCTTCCTCCTGTCACCATTAAACCTTCACCTTCAGGAAAACCAACTAACTGATTTAAGGCTTCTATAAGCTTTTTTTCCATTAATGTCGCAACTGGAGCAACTTCGTAGGTATACATGGAAGTATTTGCCGCACTTGTTACCATCTGTGCGAGTAAACTAGTTGGTTCAAAACCACCCCACAATTGGTTGAAGAATTTGGGGCTACTTGTACGTACACTATGTTGGAGATAAGCTTCAATTGTTGGGATTAAATCATTGAGAGGTACTCCTTTTTTAGGCAGGTTGAGAGTGAGCTTTTCTGCCAATAATTCGGGACTTTTATAGTCGATTACTTTAGTACTTTGCTGGCGATTATCTTTGAGATAATGAAGTATTTTGGTAACTGCTATGTTGATAGTCTTCTCAAGTTCAAGCATTTTTAAAAGTTAAAGTTAGTGTAATTTGTAGAGTTGAAGAGTAATCATATTATCTGAATTAAGATTTACTCATCGATAAAAATAAAATCAATGCGTGATGCAAGATAAAATATTAACTGAGATTGTCTACAATGTAGCCTAGCAAAACTAAAGAGCATAAATTCTTTGATAATGGATACTAATGAGAAATGATGTCTTAAGAGCGCATTATTTATAAACGAATAAATACTTGAAGTGAACTTAATCTATGTATGTTGATTGTCTGGCGACTCTAAACATAAATTGTCCGATAGCTACTTGTTAACGACATTTGTTTCTCAACGCACTATCTTATCATTGTGTTAATCGGTAAGTTATATCATTAATCAATCAAGATGTACTGAAAGCGTTAGGAAGACAATTTTTTCAAAGATAGAATCGATAGCTGCCCAACCCTTGGTTATTTATTTTATTATTTGACAAACAACCAACAACTAACAACACAAATCCTTTGTGCTTTAACCAGGGGATGAGTTAACAAAGAGCATCATAAACTAGATAAAGGCTAAAATTTAGTGCTGTAAGGTTCCTCATCATATATTTACAAAGTTATGCAACCATCATCTCAATCTGAAAACACATTAAATGTGTCTCAGTTTGTTGAATCACCTCTACCTCAAATGACTTTGTTACAAATGATCATGGGCAATTGGGTGTCGCAATGCATCTACGCTGCTGCACAACTGGGAATTGCTGATTATTTAAAGGACGGCGAAAAGAGTTATCCTGAACTGGCAATAGCAACTAGTACACATGAACAGTCTCTCTATCGACTTTTACGGGCGCTGGCGAGTGTTGGTATCTTTGCTGAAGTTGCACCGGGGAAATTTGCTATGACACCATTAGCAACCTTTCTTCAGAGTGATGTTCCCGGTTCATTACGAGATTTTTCAATCATGATGAGCGATCGCGGGCACTATGGTAGCTGGGGTAATATTTTACATGCGGTGCAAACGGGCGAAAGTGGATTTGAACATCTCTTTGGCATGAATGTATTTGATTACTATGCTCAAAACTCTGAACCTGCAGCTATCTTTGACCGGGCGATGACCAGTTTATACAGTGTTGAAAATGCTGCGATTATTGCTGATTATGACTTTTCGTTAATTAATTGTGTTGTAGATGTGGGAGGTGGTCAAGGTAGTTTGCTGGTCTCTATTTTGCAATCAAATCCCTGTATGACAGGAATTTTGTTTGATCTGCCAGAGGTGATTGAGCGTGCTGAACCACATATAGCAGCTAGTGGTGTGAGCAATCGCTGCCAACTGGTGAGTGGAAACTTTTTTAAATCAGTGCCCGCTGGTGTTGGGGCTTATATATTCAAACACATTATTCATGACTGGGATGATCAGCGAGCGATCGCTATTTTGAAACAATGTCATCAGGCAATGCTAGACAATGGTAAAGTTCTGGTGGTGGAGCAAGTAATTCCTTCAGGCAACGATCCATTTATCGGCAAATTGATGGATGTAAATATGCTGGTGATGTGTCCAGGGGGTAAGGAACGCACTGCTGAAGAATTTCGTATACTGTTTGCAGCAGCAGGGTTTAACCTGACAAGAATAGTGCCAATTCGTGGCATTGTCAGCATTGTTGAAGGAATCAAGGCAACCGAAATTTAGATCGGTTATTTATTTGTTCTTAAACTTCCTCGCTTATTCTGTTCTCGCTCTATTGCCTCAAACAAAGCACGAAAATTCCCTTCCCCAAAGCCTTGTGCGTGAAAACGGCGCTCAATCACCTCAAAAAAGAAAGTAGGCTGGCCAAAAATTGGCTGGGTAAAAGTTTGAAGTAACAAAGCTTGGGGCAATTCTTGTTGCCAATCTACTAAAATCTGTCGGGTTGCAATTTCTTCCCATTCTGAAGTTGATAAGGGTACATTAGAGCCACCAGGTCTTTTTCGCAACTGGTTGTAGTAGCTGGAAGGAACCTCAATAAAAGCTAAACCTCGACAACGCAGTTGAGCGATAACATCGACTATATTACTGGTTCTAAGAGCAATATGCTGGATTCCTGGTCCACCATTGGTATCTAGAAATTCCTGAATTTGGGAATTAGCAGAAGTAGGTTCGTTGATCGGCAACTTTACGCTACCAGTGGGATGAACCATAACCTGAGAGTATAATCCAGATTTTTGTGTCTCAATAGCAAATATTTGTTGTGGGCAAAACCCCAGTATTTGTTGATACCAATTTACTGCTTTTCCTAAATCACCAGAAGCTACATTAAGCACCACATGATCAATGCTGGTGAACATGGTCTGGAAATTTTTATTAATCTCGTTTTCTGCTATGTTTAGGGGCTGTGGCTGACTACAGGTGCTTTGATCGATCCACTCTAGCTGAGCAGGGAAAAAAGATTCGTTACAGATACTATCTCGCTCTATGAGCGTATGAACCAGAGAACCCCAGGAAGAAATTTTACTCCACTTGATTAGTCCGTGTCTTTGAAATTGTTTCTGAGGTGGTTGTAGAACTAAGTTTTCCTTAGCAGAAGCATTCTTGATTACAGCATCGAGATCTTCTACAAGAAAAGCGATGTCAGCCACTCCAGGAGGATGCAGACGCAAAAATTCAGCAACAGGACTTTCTAAAGTCACTGGTGAAGAGATGACAAAGGTAATTGAGCCACTTCTGAGTACTGTTGTCTTAGTGTGGTGACTACTCCCAATAGCAACCCGTTGAAAGCCTAGAGTTTGGACTAAGCAATCACAAAAAACCCTGGCATCTTCAACATAGAAGTGAACATGATCAATTTTCATGATTGAAATTTAGTTACAAAGCTTGTGGTGCGTTTAATTTGGCTTTTTGATGGGATTTACTGACTGGGTAATTTTGGACAAAAGACTAGATAGCTTGTCAACATTTTTACTTTTTTTGAGAACTAGAAAAAGATATAAATCTATATAAATAACAATGAAATCATTTATCTAGTTTTCGTTGTTTAGTTTTAAGCTATTGTTTGACTTCACTATCGATTTTTTTGAGGGATGACGGCTATCAAGGCAATCTTCTTTTAGCTAGTCACCCCACCAATTAACTTTCTTCGCCCAGACACGAATATTGAAAAATAGATCCTAGAGAGACACAGTTTAGTGAAAGGGATCACCATCAGGGAAACAGATGGCAATACGCTTCTCTTTTAATTGCTTTTCTTCGAGACAAAGGTTTTCAATTTCCTTAACAACTTCTTCGGAGATGCCCATGGCTTGAGCCATTTTCCGAATAGTCGCCTTTTCCCCTTCGTTATATTCTCCATCGGAAGCAGCTGCCTTGACAGCAAAGTAAATAGATGCGTTGCGGGACGTGTTAGTGGCTGGGGTTCTAGTTACAACTTCCGTGATGTCTTCGTTAGCTGGATAGCTTTCTAGCTCTTTCAATAAGGATTCTGGTGCTCCAGCTGCTGCTCCCTTTCCCAGAATCCATTTTCTCTCCTCTTCGGAGATTTCTCCATCACCATTTGCAGCAACAAGATTTGACTTGAGAAAGGTGCCAAGAATTTCAACAGTTGGGATTTCTCCAAGATCCCAACCCCACAATTCTTTGAAATACCATTTGGCTATAGTTTCTCTTACTGGATCGATTTCGGGTGTAACTGTCGCCATGATCTGCTCCCTAATTTTAGTAGTATGATTTTCAATTTACACCATAACCTATTCGAGTGAAGAAGATAGTAATTCACTATATAAATTCAATTTTCACTTGCTAAGGACACTAAAAAATGAGCTAGTTTTCGTTTTGTAATCGCAAAGACTTTATGTTGTTTATCGTCCCAAATACTAACACGGGAATTGAGCTCAATAATTTTAGGCTCGCCATTCACAAAAGCCATATCAATTCCATAGAAGCGAGAACCGTATATTGCCATTCTCTGCTCAACATATTCAATTAATTCCCAAGTTTCTTGAGGTAGAGAATCAATATTTTCTACTACTTTCATTATCCCTCCTTGAGAAACAGAGGCTACGAGCTTACCAGGTCCTGGAGTACGCACTAGGGAGTGAACAATTTCTCCGTTGAGAATCGCAACTCTGAAATCATGAACCCCATCGATAATTCCTGGTATTCCTGCTTGTGAATCGATAAATTCTTGTACTAATAAAGGGTAAATATATTCTTGTTCTTTTAAATACTTGCTGTCTCCGATATGGACATTTCTTGCTTCCAAGCCATCTAAGGGTTTAACAACTTTATAATTACCTGATATTGCCGCTAGCGCTGCGTCTAATTCTGCTACATCGGCGACCAAAAAAGTTTGAGGAGAGTATTTAGGAAACAATTCAAAAGTTTTATATTTGTTGGTGCAAATATCATTTATTTCTTGACAATTGAGTACTGGCACTTTTCCATCACCAACAAATAGCCCCTTATCAAAAACAACATCAGCTGTAATTGCACCAGTTTCTATCACTTGCTCGTTAATTAATTGCCAACTTTGGTCAAATTTACCGGCACCAAGATAGGAAGATTGATGGCGTACAACACGAAAATCTGCACCCAACTCTTCAATTGCACTACCCAGTTGGGAAATGTGGCGAATATATTTTTGTTTACTGAATGGATAGGCGAGTGCGCCAGCTTCCTGGAAGAATACCCCAACCGTTGTCACTTTTAACCTCAAATTTTGCCACTGCGATCATATCAGTAGAGTTTGCTATCATTTCAATCCTGATGATTAGTCAATCTTTGCTTGTTTTTGTATGGTTAATCTGACGGCTGAGAACTATCATATGAAAAGAGTTAACTAAACTTAACACAAAGATTGTGACTACTCAGCAATTTGCACCAACTCAAACTCTAGAATCCCTTTCCTGGACTTGGCGGGGACACAAGATTGCCTATACTGTAGTGGGTAGTGGCAAACCCCTACTTTTGATTCACGGTTTCGGTGCTGCAATTGGACATTGGCGTAAGAATATTCCCGTACTAGCTGCTGCTGGTTATCGTGTCTTTGCTATAGATTTACTGGGCTTTGGTAGCTCTGATAAACCGGCTCTAGACTATACAATGCAATTATGGCAAGAGCAGATTAGGGATTTTTGGTCAGAAAAAATTCAGGAACCAGCCTATTTTATTGGCAACTCTATCGGCGCTTTGCTGAGTTTGATGGTAATTACTCAGTACCCAGAAACTGCTGCTGGTGGGGTTCTGATTAACTGTGCAGGTGGATTAAATCATCGTCCTGACGAGCTAAATTTACCTTTACGATTAATTATGGGTGGATTTACTAAACTGGTGAGTTCACCACTAACAGGAAAATTTTTGTTTAATCGCATTCGCCAGAAATCCCGCTTACGACGCACTCTGAGTCAAGTTTACTGCGATCGCACAGCAATTACTGATGAGTTGGTAGACTTAATCTATGCTCCATCATGCGATCCTGGAGCTCATCAAGTTTTTGCTTCAGTGCTAACAGCACCTCCAGGAGATAAACCAGAGCAATTATTGCCCAAATTACAGTATCCCTTACTAGTACTTTGGGGAGAAGCAGATCCGTGGACACCAATTGCAGGAGCAAAAGTTTATCAGGAATTGAGTGCTCGCAATAACCAGGTAAAATTTTATCCTATTGCCAATGCTGGTCATTGTCCTCACGATGAAAAGCCAGAAATTGTCAATGATCAGATTTTGCAATGGCTAGCAACTGTTTAATAAGTTAATAAATCTGATTCAACTCTATCCACGAAAGAAGACAATATAGTACAGTAAGGGGAAACAGATTAAAATACTCTAAAGAATTCGAGAGGAAGATAGGAAAAATGGACTGGCGAGTTTTGGTAGTTCTTATGCCTTTGTTTATAGCTGCTGGTTGGGCTGGTTTCAACATTTTTGCAGCTGCTCTAAGGCAAGTTCAAACTTTTCTAAGCAAGGAAAGCTAAATTCTGCATTTAATCTAAGCTATATTGGCTGGCTGCTTCCTTGTGGGAGCAGCTTTTTGCTGTAAAAGTTAGTTGTAATTAGCAGTAGGATCAAAAAGCAGGGAGTAGGGAATAAAATCAATCAAGCATCAACTATCAGCAATTCACAATCAACAAACAAAGAATAACAAATAAAGAATAACCAACGACTAATTTCCAATGAATCAAGCGATTGTGTACAATGCTCAAACTAAGGAGTGGCTAAAGTTTGAGCATCCTCATCAGGTAATCCAAGCTAATTGTTTGGAAGATGTCATATCCCAACTTGAGCTGGTTAATCAAATCATTGAAACTCAAAAATTTTATGCAGTTGGTTTTATTAGTTATGAAGCTTCACCAGCCTTTGATAGTGCTTTAGTTACCCACAATCCTAGCTCTTTCCCCTTGCTTTGGTTTGGGCTCTATGAGCAAGTGGAAGTAATTGAATTACCTACTATTGCTGCAAACCTAGACTACCATCTGGACTGGAAGCCTTCTGTAAATCGCCAGGAATATGAGCAGGCGATAGCACAAATCAAACACTATATCGCTCAAGGTGAAACCTATCAGGTAAATTACACCATGCGGCTTAACGCCTCTTTTTCTGGGGAAGCTTGGGAGTTATTTTTGCGATTGGTACAAGCACAACAAGCTGACTACGCCGCATATATTGAGCTTGAAAGGTATACTATTTGTTCTGCTGCACCAGAGTTGTTTTTTCATCTCCATCGCCATCAGCTGACTACAAAACCGATGAAAGGAACAGCGAAACGAGGTTATACTCTAGAGCAAGATTGTATGCTTGCCAAGCAGCTAGAAAATTGTCCCAAAAATCGCGCCGAGAATTTGATGATTGTGGATATGCTGCGCAACGATTTAGGGCGAATTGCTAATTGGAATAGTGTCCAAGTTCCCAGTTTATTTGATGTAGAATCCTATCCTACTTTGTGGCAAATGACATCCACTGTCACAGCGACAATCAACGCCTCCCTCACAGAAATTATGAAGGCTCTTTTTCCTTGTGCTTCCATTACTGGAGCACCTAAACGCCGCACAATGGAAATTATTCGTAGCCTAGAAACCACACCCCGCAATCTCTACACTGGAACCATTGGCTTTATTACTCCCCAACGCCAAGCTCAATTTAACGTTGCGATTCGCACTGTAATTATTGATCGCCAAACCAATCAAGCAGAATATGGTGTCGGTAGCGGTATTGTTTGGGATTCTGTCACTGGTGATGAGTATCGCGAATGTCAGCTTAAGGCTAAAGTATTAACTACCAATCGCCTCAATTTTTCCCTCCTGGAAACGCTACTCTGGACACCAGAAGAAGGCTACTTTCTATTAGATTATCACTGGCAACGTCTGAAGGATTCTGCACTCTATTTTGGCTTCTTGCTCAATTTAGAACAGATCAATACTAAATTGAAAGTACTGGCTAACTCTTTGTCTTGCCAACCTCATAAAGTTAGACTTTTAGTCAGTCAAAAAGGTGAGATTAGCTATAGTGCAATGGCTATTTCCCCAACTACGAAGAAATCTCTCAAGCTTGGTATTGCAGCGACTCCTATCAGCACCAAAAATCCATTTCTCTACCATAAAACCACAAATCGCCAAACCTACGACTGCGCCCTAGCTGCTGCACCCGATTGCGATGATGTGTTGTTATGGAACGAGAGAGGCGAAATTACTGAAACCTGCCTTGGTAACATTGTGGTGCAGCTTAATGACAAACTACTGACACCACCTGTGGAATGTGGTTTATTAGCAGGTACATTTCGTAATTATCTGCTCGATCAAGGCAAAATTGAGGAAGAAATTCTCCCCCTAGATATTCTTCAAGAGTGTGAAAGCATCTATCGAATTAATTCAGTTCGTAAATGGTGTAACTTAAACCATAATTATTAGACACCTCCAACAAAAAAAATGTAGGGACGCAAAATTTTACGTTCCCACAATGGGTAAAAATTTAGATGTTTTAATTTCCGGATATGTCTATTGACTATCCTCAATTGTTTGTTCCAAATAGCCTTCCACTAAAAAATCTGGTTCAATGTATTGCAAAGTTACCCTTTCTAGCTGTAAAGCTTGAGTCATTTTTACTAAACCCATATCTCCTACTGGTGAAGGTGCATCTTTACCACCAATAATTTTAGGAGCAATAAATGCCATAATTTTTTGGACTGCGCCATCTGCAATTGCACGCGCTGCTAAATTACCGCCACATTCCCAGAAAACTTGAGACATTCCTCGCTTATAGAGGTTTTGTAGGACAGTCTTTGGAAGTAAATTCGACAATTCCACAACTTCCACACCCCGCTGACGCAAAAATTCTTGCTGTTGTGGATTCGCATCAGTTTCCGTGAATACTACTGTAGCTACTTCCTCGGTTTCCCATAAACGCGCCTGTTGGGGTAAATCCAGCGTGCGACTCATTACTACTCGCAGGGGATTGTGATTGCTGAATCCATGACTAGTTAGCAAAGGATTATCCTGACGCACTGTTGCACCACCGACAATGATTGCATCGGATGCAGCTCTTTGTTTATGTACCCAGTGACGTGCTGCTTCACTCGTAATCCATGCACTGTGTCCTGTAGTGGCAGCAATTTTACCATCTAGAGTCATTGCATATTTGAGGATACCAAAAGGACGCTGGTGAAGAATGCGATGGCAAAAAGCTTCATTAAGTTGGCGACAAGCAGCTTCCTCCACACCCACCACAACTTGAATCCCAGCGGCACGTAAACGCTCGATGCCGCCTCCAGAAACGCGGGGGTCAGGGTCTACCATACCTACTACCACTTTAGCCACTCCTGCCGCAATTAAGGCTTCACTGCAAGGAGGTGTGCGTCCGTAATGGTTACAGGGTTCGAGATTAACATAAACTGTGGCTCCCTGCGCTAATTCTCCAGCTTCGCGCAATGCAAAGACTTCCGCATGGGGTTTTCCAGCACCGGGGTGAAATCCTTCACCCACAATCTTACCTTCGCGAACCACCACCGAACCCACTAGGGGATTGGGAGAGGTTAATCCTGATGCTTGACGTGCTAATTCTAGACATCTTTGCATCATTTTCTGGTCATCATTCATATTTTTGTTGGCGAAATCAACGTAAACTTTGAATTTAAAGGGTTTCGCCTCTTGGCTAGAGCTCTATTTAAAAACTTGAATTAGCAGTAGTGGTTAACAAATTCTGCCAATCTTGAATCGCTCTTTGAGACCAAAGCCAATTTTTACCCAAAGCATCTGTCTGGAAGTTTGCGGGGTCAGAATTGATTACTTTTTGGCGCAATTTCAGAGCCTGATTTAACAATTTACCTTGCTGTTGCTGAGATTGTCCCTGTGCCAGTTTTCCTATTCCCAAAGCTAGTCCAGCATAGGTATTTGTCAAATCTACTTGTCCGCTGCTGCCCTCTTTTCTGCCTAGTTCTAGAGCATCATACCAAGCTTGATTCGCACGATTGATATCTCCCTGTTCATAGTAAGCAAAACCAAGAGCATTGAGAAAAACAATGGAATTGGGTTTCTGTTTAACAGCTCTTTGCCAATAGCGTAGAGTATCACTGAGTCCGTAATCTGGATTACCTGCGAGTACCCCTTGCCAAGCCAATCTCCCCTTGAGAAAATTAATCATTGGCGTGTCTATTTGACGAGATGGTACACTGTCGAGCGCTGCCTTAGCAAAGGGTAGTGCTCCTCTATCTAATAAAGCTCCAACAGCTTGCTCTCCTCGTTCTAAATTGCCTTTTTCAAACTCATCAATTGCTAATCCTGTTACTGTTGGCGTTTCAATTTGCTGCCAATCAATTTTCTCATTATCTCCCGTAGTTATTCCCTCAGAGGTAGATATTGAAGGTATTTCTCCTTGAAGCCATAAACTGTCTGGAGTCGGATTGCGATTACTAAACCACCACATACCAGCTAAAACAATTGTCATTAAGCCAGTACCACCTAAAAGCAAAATCAAACCAGGTTTTTTGCGTTTCCGTTTCGACTGAAGTTTTTGCTGACTCTTACTTGTAGTTTCTCTTTGCTCAAGAGGTAATGTGGTTTCATTGAGGGCAACATTTTGCACTGGAGTTATTCTAGATTCAGTATAACCATCACCGTGAGCTAGAGATTCTGCTTGGGAACTGAGCAGTTTTCCTTGAGTAATCGGAGAAGTGGGTACCAGCGCCGCCTCATGCTCGGAAAATTCACTTAAAACGCCTTTGATAAAAGCTGCAGTTTGTTCGTCATCAAATTCATCTGCTAAATCGTCCTCTGCTTCGAACTCCGCTGTAATTGACTGATTTACTGACTCTTCAATCGGTTCATTTGCAGAATAATGACCTAAAACATCTTTGATAAAAGCAGCAGCTAAATCGTCATCTAACTCCTGTGACGTATCTTGCCAACTTTCCATTTCCTCTGTTGCCTCATAAGTTATACTTTCTGAAAATGGTTCATTAGTACCATATTGACCCAAAACATCATTGATAAAAGCAATATTCTGCTCATCATTGGGATTAATTAGGACACCATCAAACTTGCGATGTAAATAAAGTACGGGCAAAGCCCAATACAACTGATTTGAGCCATAGGCAGCAATTAAACCCTGTCTAGCTCGACTGAGGCTAATATCAATGGGATGTCCTTGATTGATATTACGGTACAAAAGACGGGTCAGAGTTAGTGCTACTTCATCGGGAATTCGCTCCGCCATTGCTAGTACCGCTGGAACCCCCCGCTTGACTAAAGCTTGGGCTAAGCTGCTTTGTTGCCAATCGCCATCTGCTTGAGTAAAGTTGGCATTAGCTCCCCGACAAGAATTAAATACTGCTAACTGGATGCCATTATTGACTAGCAAACCAGCTAAGTCATCTCCATACAACTTTTCTGTCAGTCCAGTGTGGCGACTAACCAGATAGATATTACCCCCCGAATCGCCAAAGTTACTATGACCTGCATAGTGAAAAACTTGGTACTGTCCCTGTTCTAATGCTTGGGTAAGTTCTTCTCTACCTGGTTGCTCTAGAAGATTAAGTTCTATTGTATTGCTGTTGGAGTAATTGCGATGCAATTCCGCTTGCAATTGCATCGCTTCTTGCTTTAACTCCAAGCTGTCTTTGTCTTCGGGAGCTGCCAGCACCATTAAAATTCTTAGGGGATAGTGGTTGTGGAATGGAGGTAGCAGTTCAGATGTGCTTTGTGGTGTGTTGGGTTGATAGCGAGAAAAAGCGACATCAATACCCGTCGCTAGAGGACGAGAACTAGAGCCGTAGCTACCTTTACCGCCAGCGTGGAGCACTTCCCAAGGTAAACGAGCCGTATAGCTATCTTTTAGTCCCAAGCGCAATCGCAGCACTTCACTTTGATGTTTCGCTATTCCTTGGGCGGTAATCCAGCTATCGCGTAAACTACCTTGAAACAGCGCATCGTAGAGTTGACGACCCAATTCTACTAAATTAAATGAAGAAGAACTAACTGATCTATGCTCTTGCGTGCCGGACAAAAAGAGAAATTCATCCTCAACAGAGTCAGTATCTTGCAGTAAACTGAGCAGGGGATCATTCATCAACCGTTGGGTTTGTTCCCACCAGTTTTCCACAGACCAGCGAACTTTTTCTTCAGCTGGAGGTACGCCTGGAGCAACTTCTTCGGTGCGTACCAAGTATTCATTGTTTCCTAAGGGAGTAACAGAAATTTGAAATTCCTGGGTCATTTTATTCGCCTTGCTCTGGGATTGGTGACTAGGAGAGGAAAACTGTGGCTCGCTCTTTGCCGTATCTTATTTTTGATGATGGATTTAGTGAACTGAAAGTTTCCTGTTGTTAATTTCAGGCTTTGTTGAGTGCCAATCAGGATTTTTTGAGCTTTAAATAGTTACTGCGAGCCACTTTTCGGATTGGCTAACTGAGGTGATGACTCCTGGTAAATGAGGCTTGTCTGCTAAGGTAAAAGCTAATTTATCCTGACGGCACAAATTTTTTCTTGAACCATAGAAATGGTAGATACATCCTGATTATTTTCCCTGGCTGGGTAGTGAGCCAGGGATTTTTTTTGCTTTTCAATCAGTTGTTTCAGGAGATGACACTAAAAGAGGTAACCTCAAGTACAGGACCAATCATGGCTATAGTCATGACATCATCTCGAATCTGACCTTCTACTCTTACTTGCTCTTGACATTGGCAAAGTTGTTCAGGAGGATCCATGAGTTCATAAGTTTCACCAGTTTCACTAACTAATGCCCAAGTACCCATACCTAAGTCTTGACGTTCTACCTTACCTGTAATACTGACACTCATGCTAGTTTATTTTCTCCTTTACTTGCAAGATAAGCTAAACCCAGACATAGAATAGCGTTGATAACAAGGAAGCTACTAGAGATTATTCCTGCACCCAAACCCCAAACACCAGTGGAATAGGCTGAACTCACAAGTAAGCAGGAAGCAACTCCTAGAGATGTTCCAATAGCAAACCATTTCCATTGCTGGTTACCTAGTAGTGCTGCGATTAAGAGGAAGGGTATTAAAACACTGGCGAATAAGGGATTTAGCATTGAGGTTCCTGGAATCGCATTGCCCAACTCAGGAATAGAACTACCCATAACTCTTAAAGGCCATTGGGGTAAATCAAAGATATAAAAACCACGTAGGAAAAACAACCCTGAACTACCAGCAATTAAACCACTAGTTAGAAACCAGTTGAAGGTTAAGTAGTTGCGCAAAAACCAGGCTAAGAGATAGGAACCTAGTACCATAAAAATCTTAGGTAGTAGGGCAACTGCACCACCGTCGAACCAGAAACGTAGATTCAGGTAGCCATTATTTTGCAACCAACGGAAAAAGTCACGGAAGCTAATTTGACCTTTGGTAGCTAGTTGCAGCGCCGCGCCAGCATCCAAATGTCCCGCACCAAAATGATTGAGGGGATCTTCCTTAACTTTTCTTGCTGATTGTTTGAGGATACTTTCTATCTCGTCGGGTTCAGAAATGCCACTAGCTTTAATTAAAGCTGCAACACCAGCTACGTGGGGAGATGCCATACTAGTTCCCTGGAAACCAGCAAATATAGCTTGTCCATTACTGGAATTGATAGTTTCTTGGATAATTTTTCCCGTTTCGCTACCTCCAGGCGCAGCAAGATCAACTCCTGCACCATAATTAGAATAAGGTGCTTTGACTCCCGCCGCATCCAGGGCAGAAACACTGATAACGTGGGGATAGCGAGCAGGGTAGGAGGAAGAGTTTTGGCTGGCATTACCCGCCGCCGCCACAATGGTTACGCCTTTGTTGTGGGCATAATCAATAGCTTCTTGCATTACTTGACTAGCTCCGCCACCACCTAAACTCATATTGATGACATCAGCGCCATTATCAGCTGCAAAGCGAATTGCTTCGGCAATATCAGCTACAGTACCACCGCCACTTTTTGCTAAAACTTTCAAGGGCATAATTTTGGCTTGGTAAGCGATTCCTGCTACACCATAGCCATTGTTAGTAGATTGGGCGATGGTTCCAGCAACGTGGGTTCCATGTCCGTTATCATCTCTTGCATCTTCTCTGTCAGCAACAAAGTCGTAGCCCTTGACAAATTTAGTTTGTTTTAAGTCTGGAACTTTGGTCACTCCAGTATCAATAACAGCAACAGTAATGCCATCACCTTTAGTTTCATCCCAAGCAGACTCAATATTAATACTACGGAGATTCCATTGCTTACCATATTCTGGATCATTGGGATTTGCCCAGGAATGATAAACATAGTTGGGTTCGATATATTCTAGATTTTCTTTGAGAGAAGATTTTTTTAGTCTATTGAGTAAATCTCGGTCACCTTTGAGAATATAAAGGTTGTCAGAAGTAGAAAACTCACTGTTGAGACTTGCCTGAAGATTATATTGACTCGTAATAGACTCTAATTGTGCATCAATTTCTGTTCGTGGAATGTCTTCACGAAAATCGAGTACTAGGGATTCAAAATCGCCCTGATTCGCCAAACCAGGAAAATTGGCTAAGGCAAATACAATCCCTAGGATAAACAAACATAAGAAGAAAAACTTTTTCATGGTTATTGATCCCATGCGTAGCGCTAGTTTGATTACTACGATAGCTTATGGGCATTAATTATGGGTAAGTAGATTTTTATGGTTTACTCTCAGACACTTCATATAAATCATTGATTAACAAAAATAATCTTCATGGAATCTTTAATAATCTTTCACTAAATTTAAGTGGTATTTCTCTTCAAAAAATCTCTACTTAGAGGTTAGATTATGTTTTGATTCAAGCCCAGTTTTAAAATTATAATGCTGTTTGCAGTCACAATAGTTGCTACTTTTATCAACATAAAACTAGTATTGAGCTTGTTTTTGCTAATTGAATAGAAAAAAATAGTTTATTTAGTCATAGTAAAACAATGGTCAAATGGGATGTTTTTTTTCTTGCCCTTCTTATTACTGTAACTATGGTAATTGCTGTTCCTAACTTTCAAGTAAAAACAAATATTGAAGTCAATAATAATCAGGGAAAAAAGTGACTTAAAGAATGACAAGCAGACAAAAAAATAGAATTTGAGAGTGACCTAAGCAATGTCAAAAACTGAATTATTAGATATTTACAGCCAATCAAATATATCTGCAGTTTAGAGAATGCAGCTTGTATTTGCTAGACAAAAGCTAACTCTAAACAGATAATGAATAAATTATACTTATTCCTAAGTTTTAGTTAGCTAATTTTACTACCTGTCAGTAATTGGCGTACTTCCAACATTGCTGAATAGGTAGGTAAAATATGAAGAGTGCTTGAGGCAGAAGTTTTTTCTAAAGCTGTTGTAATCGCTTCTTGTAAATCCTCCTGTACTATTAATTTGCAAACAGGTTCACACTCCGCTAAATTATCCTGAGCGTATTGTAAGCGGAGCGCCATATCATATACGCGATCACCACTAACAACAACAGTTCCTGCTAATTTTGCTAACTGTTCAATATCGACATCCCAAATCCAGGAAACATCAGTGCCATCAGGAGTGCGATCATTGAGTACTAATAGAGTAACCGAAGTTGTTTCTGCCTGCTGCATCTGATTAACGGCGCGAATAGTTTCGTTCATTCCCACTGGATTCTTCGATAACAATATTCGCACTTGTTTATCAGCCACTGTTAACTCCTCTGCTCTACCAAAAGCAGCGCGGAAGTTTTTTATTGTGGTATCGATTAGTTCACGACTAATACCAAGTTCCTGGGCTAGTAGCCCTGCAGCAATAGTATTGTATTTGTTATAAACACCTATTAAAATTTGCGGCCATTCGCTGCTATTAATCGCTGTTTGACCTTTTGCGAAATCACAACTAGGACAACTAAAATCTCCTAAATGAGAGATATAGAAACCCTTATAAACTAAAGATGCACCACAACTAGGACAATAGATTGAATCTACAGCATGAGGCAACTTATCCAAATACAATTCCGGTTCATTCAAACCAAAAAAGAGAACTTTCTGTGGTAGCTGTTGTCCCAAGTAGGAAAGGGTAGGATCATCTGCGTTGAGAATCACTACCGTATCTTGAGATAAAGGTGCGATCACAGATTGCCAACGCTGGCTAATTGTATCAACTTCTCCATAGCGATCCAGCTGATCTCTAAACAAATTTAAACCAAGAATAAACTGAGGTGTACATTGTTTTAAAACTAGAGGAAGAACATTCTCATCTACCTCTAGAATTGCATAATCAGCCTCCAATTGACCCCATAAATTAGTTGGTTGCAAAAGCGCTGTTACTAAACCATTAAGTAAATTTGCGCCAGTGACATTGTGAACAACCTCTGCTCCCGTTGCTGCAAGAATAGTTTTTAGTAGTAGGGAAGTAGTCGTTTTTCCATTAGTACCAACTACCAAAATTACTCCCTGGTTTACTTGCTCACACAGCAGAGGTAGTAGACCAGGATAAATACGACAAGCAATTTCACCAGGCAAGACACTTGCAGCACCTAACTTGAGAGAGCGTACCATCCAAGTAACAGTTTTTGCCACTGCCACAGCCAACCCAAGGCGCAACTTTTCCACAACAAACATATTATTAAATATCAGGATAAATTATCTAGGGTTCTGGAGAGGAAATCCTAGATTCTCGCGTTGTTCCAAATATAAGTGAGCAACTTTTCTGGCTAGGTTGCGAATTCTGCCAATGTAGCGTGTCCTCTCTGTCACTGCGATTACGCCTCTAGCATCGAGTAGATTAAAACTATGAGAACATTTCAAAACATAGTCTAGACTTGGTAAAACTAAGCCTTTATCTAATAGCTGTCTTGCTTCCTGTTCGTAAAGACTAAATAACTGAAACAGTAAATCAGGATCAGACGCTTCAAAGTTATAGGTACACTGCTCTATCTCTCCCTGGAGATGAACATCACCATAGCTAACATGATCATTCCACTTGATTTTGATCATGGCATCCACATCCTGAAGATACATTGCTAAGCGTTCCAAACCATAGGTGATTTCAATCGACACTGGACGACAATCAATTCCTCCACACTGCTGGAAGTAAGTAAATTGGGTGATTTCCATTCCATCTAACCAAACTTCCCAACCCACTCCCCATGCGCCTAAGGTTGGAGATTCCCAGTTATCTTCAACAAAACGAATATCATGTTCTTCAACAACAATCCCCAAAGCTTTCAAAGAATCTAAGTATAGTTCCTGAATATTGTCGGGTGAAGGTTTAATTAAAACTTGATACTGATAATAGTGCTGAAAGCGATTAGGATTCTCCCCATATCTACCATCCGTTGGTCGTCGACAAGGTTCTACATAAGCAACTGACCAAGGTTCAGGACCAATTGCTCTCAGAAATGTGTGGTGATTCATTGTCCCTGCTCCTTTCTCGGTATCGTAAGCTTGGACAATCAGGCACCCGCGTTCACTCCAGAATGAATTTAAAGTGGCAATGATTGACTGAAAATTACCAGACACTCTTACTTGTTACTCCTAGCGCCCAAAATAGATAATCAATTGTTGCACAAACACCGAGCCACAGAAGATTTTGCCACCATTGAAAAAAAAAGATTGAGAAAGGGGTTGACATTCAAAGGCAAAGTAGATACATTG
>CAZWGS010000025.1:0-49018 GCA_964633315.1 uncultured bacterium
CAGCACCAGCAGGAAGAGCTACTGCATTATCATAACCGCTAGCAACACCACGACCCTTGGGATCTAAGAATACAGCACCTCGGTAGGAGGGAACTCTGAATTCTCCACTAAAGTCACTGGAAGAGTTAATTTCTCCATTACCGGCTTGAGTAGTTGCTACTAAGCTTTTAATGGTAAAGAGAAAAGGAATTTCTTCTCCACCTGGTAACAAGACGGTGATTGGCTGGAAATCAATACCACCTTCTTCAATCAAGGTTAAACTACCATCGTCATTCACCTTGATTGTGCCATACATTTGTTCAAGACTACTGGTGTATCTGGTCAAAGATTTGCCTTTGACAAACTCAGCTTCTCTACGTTTGTTAACTGGCTCTTCCTTGACAAAATATTCCCTGGGTTCCAAACACAATTCATTAATGGCGTAAGATTGACCAGGTTCTAAGGAAATTGAACCACGAACCGTATCTGGTAGTTGGAGACAGCTATTGGCGATGCCAGTATTTACAATGTCGTCATAGGTTAAGTCTCTTTTATCAATTGTCGCGTTAGCCGGACCATTACTACAAGCTGTGATAAACCCTAGGCAAATTGCCAAAAGGGCAGCTATTAATGCACGATAATACCTCATTGTCAACCTCGTTTCGTCAATCTCTTATATGACATCATCCCAACACCAACTTTCTGATGCACTTTAGTCAGCCATAATTTAGATATTGCTATCAGCTTGGCTGCGTTTACTTGGGCTATAGAGTCAAACTTCAGCTAATTTATATGATTAGGATTAAGTTGCGACTCATTGCCTCGTTCTGCTAGCAAGTTGGACTTGATATGCTATTAGCGATGCAGCAGTCTCATTAATGTACAAAACTTAATTTAACTACTGTTGGGTTAGGTAACTTTTTTTATGATGTCTCGAAAGCTTGGATCAAGCTTCCATAGAGAATTGTACACGGGCGCGTCGCCTTTACTGTCAACAAAAGCAAGTAGGAAAAGATGAGAGTAGGTTAAAAATTTTTAACTAAACATCTGAAACTACCAAACGTCAATATTCCCAGAAATTAGGAAAGTAGTAAGGATAGAGTATGACAACAGACTCAACTGGACTAGAGAGCCAATTACAAGCGATGATGAATCAGGTCTGGAATTTGGCACAGGAGCGTCAAGAAGATAGTCAAGCCGTTTTATCGTTGCTGCAGGCGTTAGAAAGTTTGCATCGAGACATTAGAGAGCAAATTTTTCTGCCCTCTTTACCCAATACTCGCCACGAATTAGAAAAACTACTACGAGAAATTGAGGAAAAGGGCGGTTGGCCCTATATTGAACGGATGAAACTCCAAGCATTTTTGCGGAATTTTCCAGAGTTTAACCAAGTAAACTCCGAAACAGACAAATTGGCAGGTAAATCAGGGGAAGGCTAGAATACAGGGGTTGACAAATCGCAAAATTTCATAGTTATCAACTCATGCCAATTGCCACACACCCGATTAAGTTTGGTACCGATGGTTGGCGAGGTTTAATTGCCGCCGATTTTACTTTTGAACGCGTGAGTTACTTAGCGCCATTAGCAGCTAAGGTTTTAGCAGCAAACTATAGTGATGTTGCTAATAACCGTCTGTTAATCGTGGGTTATGATCGCAGATTCATGGCAGAGGATTTTGCCAGAATCACAGCAGAAGCAGTCCAGGCGGCAGGTTTTGATGTCATGCTCTCTCAAGACTATGCCCCAACTCCAGCTTTTAGCTGGGCGGCTAAAACTCAGAATGCTTTGGGAGCTTTGGTACTAACGGCAAGTCATAATCCTGCCGGTTATCTAGGATTAAAAGTTAAGGGTGCATTTGGCGGTTCGGTAGCTCCAGAAATTACAAAGCAAATTGAAGCCTTACTCGACCAACCTCAGCCAGAAAGCGAAAAGAAGGGCAAATTAGAGCTATTTGACCCTTGGCCCAGCTATTGCCAGGGATTACGCTCAATGGTCAAGATTGAGCTGATAGAAGAAGCAATCGCCAGCAAAAAATTACAGGTTTTTGCCGATGTGATGCACGGTGCTGCCTCTACAGGTTTAAGCCGTTTATTAAACACGCAAATTACGGAAATCCATAGCAATCGCGATCCCCTATTTGGTGGTAGTGCACCAGAACCCTTGCCCAGACACCTATCTGAGTTGTTCCGTACTATTCGTACGGCAGCGCGTCAGCAGGAGGATATGTTGCGAGTGGGTTTTGTCTTTGATGGAGATTGCGATCGCATTGCAGCGGTAGATGGTCAAGGTAATTTCCTGAGTTCCCAGATTCTTATTCCCATCCTAATTGAACATCTTGCCCAACGCCGTGGTGTAACTGGAGAGGTAGTTAAAACTGTCAGTGGTTCTGATCTCATTCCCAGAGTCGCTCAGATGTATGATCTACCTCTGTTCCAAACTCCCATTGGCTACAAGTATATTGCTGATCGGATGTTGAGCGAGCAAGTTTTAATTGGTGGAGAAGAATCGGGAGGTATTGGCTATGGGATTCATATTCCTGAGCGTGATGCCTTGATGTCAGCTCTATTTTTGCTGGAAGCGATGGTAGAGTCTGAGCAAGATTTAGGGCAACTTTATGCTCAACTCCAATCCAAAGCTAATTTCCACTTCGCCTATGATCGCATTGATTTACCCCTTGCCAGTATGGAGGTGCGGGGACAATTGCTCAAGCGTTTAGAGACTGAGACTTTAGCTGAAATTGCAGGTAAAACGGTGGTAGATTGCTTAGCAATCGATGGCTACAAGTTTCGCCTAGAAGATGACAGTTGGTTGTTAATCCGCTTTAGCGGTACAGAACCTGTACTGCGACTCTATTGCGAGGCTCCAACTTTGCAGGAAGTAAGGCAAACTCTTGCTTGGGCAAAAGATTGGGCAAAATAATTTTGTTGTTAGTTATTGGTTGTTAGTTGTTTGTATTTTGTCCCTAGCCCTTTTTACTTTTTGCTTTGTTGATGGGAAGCAGAAGGTAGAAGGCAAGAGATAATTAATTATCTACTGACTCCCCAACTTCCCAATCCCCCAATTCGCCAATTACCTCTATTGCCTATACCCGAATGAAGAAACTAATCGTAGCAACCAGTAATCCTGGAAAAATCAGAGAAATGCAAGAGTATTTAACTGGTTTAGACTGGGAATTGCAACTAAAGCCACCGGAAATAGAAATCGAGGAAACTGGAACCACCTTTGCTACGAATGCTTGTCTCAAGGCATCTGCGGTAGCTAGGATAATGGGGGAATGGTCAATTGCCGATGATTCTGGTTTAGAAGTAGATGCTCTAGGTGGTGCTCCTGGCATCTATTCTGCTCGTTATGCTCCCACAGATCAAGAGCGCATTGCTAGGATTTTAAAGGAGCTAAAAGGGCAAGAGAATAGACAAGCACGCTTCGTTTGCGTAGTCGCCATTGCTCGTCCTGATGGTTCCATTGCCCTTGAAGCAGAGGGCATATGTTTGGGAGAGATTCTCCATGCACCTTTGGGTGAGGGTGGTTTTGGTTACGATCCCATTTTCTATGTACCACAGCAAGCAATGACCTTTGCTCAAATGGAAGCAGAAGTAAAGAATAAATTAAGTCATCGAGGCAAGGCATTTCAAGCTCTTTTGCCTCAACTGCAAAAACTGGAAGCTTAGGAATTTTCTTGCCTCGACTGGTGTATTTAGACTGCTTGGATGTCTCTTTCTCCCGTACGGATGCGGACAACTTGATCAACGGTGCTAATAAATATTTTACCGTCGCCAATTTCTCCTGTACGAGCAGCAGAGATGATTTTATCCACCACCATATCAACCTGCTCGTCTTCAATAACAATTTCCACTTTGAGTTTCTGGAGAAACTCAACGGTATACTCGGAACCGCGATAGCGTTCTGTTTGACCTTTTTGACGGCCAAAACCACGCACCTCAGAAACCGTCATCCCTACGATCCCTGCGTTGACAAGGGCAATTTTCACTTCGTCTAGTTTGAAAGGACGGATAATAGCTTCTATTTTTTTCATTCTGCCAATTTCTCTTTATTTCGTGCTCTAGTCTCTATAGTTGTAGATCCGAAAAATTTTGTAAAGTTATACCAAATCAGTTACAGATCTAGCTGTTCACTCAAGAACGATAAATCACTTGCGTGTTTGTTTCCATGCCCCATTTATGGCACTACACCCAGGCAACAGCCAACCAGCAAAAGCTTTACTAGAAAAGGTTTTGAGCTCCTATCTATGTCTTAACCTAAATGCATATTGCTATATTAAGCGAGAAAGCCAAGCCTCTAATTACTTATTTGCGCCACCAGAATCATAATTGACTAGGGCTTGAGATGGTGATTGGTTTCACAGCGCAAAAAATGATTTTCGTCCAAGATAATTATGGCACTTGCTTCCAGATAACCTATGCTGACTAATCTGCGGTGTTGAGCAATACCTCCAGCTACTGGAGAAGGTTACAGTTACTGGGATTAACTATAGTCACGGAGGATAAATTTGGCTATAAACTACACTGGGTCGAGGAACAAGCTAGTTTGTGCTTCTTACTTAAGATTACAAAAATTAAATTTGTGCTGTTATTACTCTTTAGTTAAACTTTGCGAGAACGTTAAACTAAAGCCAGTTTTGCTAGATTTTTTTTTAAAATAAAGCTTATTTGTCTAATAAATTTCCCTTGGATCATGGTGAGTCAGCCTTGAGTCCCAAGCCCAAACTTTTAAATTTGAGACGAAAAACTGCTTTGCTACTAATCATTTTTAAGACACGTTTATGCCCGCAAACTCACCAAGGTTGAATCCAAAACAACTGTCCTTCCTCTCTTGCCTACATTTGTTAATTGTGGAAGATGTGCCAGAAGATATTGAGCTAATTACTCTGGCCCTGGAAACAGGTGCCATTAACTTCAGCTATGATATAGCGAAAAATGGCTCTGAGTACGAAGCATGTCTGCACAAACAGCGATATGATGCCGTTTTGTCAGATTATCGCTTGTCTAATACTAATGGCTGGCAATTGTTAGATTTGCTACGGCAATCGGGTCAAGACATCCCTTTTATTTTAGTCACTGGGAGTTTGGGCGAGGAAGCGGCGGTTGAATGTATTAAAGCGGGAATGACGGACTATGTGCTTAAAGATCGCCTATTTCGCCTACCAATGGTAATTGAGAGGGGATTGCGAGAATTTGCTCTGCGTCGCCAACAAAAGGCTGCAATTGCCCAAATTCAACAAAAAACGGAAAGAGAAGCCATAGTCAATCGCATTATTCAAGCGATGCGGGAAACTTTAGTCTTAGATGAAGTGCTGCAAACTACGGTTGATCAGCTGCATGAAGTATTTCAAGTTAGTCGCTGTCTCATTTGTCAGCCAAAAAATACCTACCAAGCTGAAGTCACACACGTTAGCGAACAAACACCACAGTATCAAAATTTAGTTGGCACATTTTGCCCTTTCTACACTCAAGCCCAAGATTTACTGACTCCAGGGGATTCTTTAGTTGCCAGTATCATCAACATCAATTTACCACCACAGATGCAGCAAAAGGCGCGTGAACAAGGGGTTAGATCCTTTATTGTCACGCCCTTGGTTTACCAAAAATCCTATTTTGGAGGTATTTGTTTGCAACAGTGCGACTATCAACGAGAATGGAGCCATGAAGAAGTTACTTTGGTGCAGGCAATTGCCGATCAATGTGCCATTGCAATTCATCAAGCACGACTATATCAGCAAGCCCAAACGGAACTGGCTAAGCGGGAGAGAGTTCAAGCTCAACTGCACCACGATGCTCTTCATGATACCTTAACTGGTCTTCCCAATCGGGCTTTGTTAATGGATCGCCTGGAACACCTTCTCTTACTAACTAAAAGACGTTATCAACGTAATCTTAAAAGTCGCGATTACCAGTTTGCTGTTCTCTTCCTCGATTTAGACGGTTTTAAAGTAATTAACGATAGTTTGGGTCATTTGGTTGGGGATCAACTACTCAAAAAAGTTGCTCTACGCCTGCAAGAATGTCTGCGCAATAGTGATACAATCGCTCGTCTTGGAGGCGATGAATTTGTGATTCTTTTGGAAGATATTTCTGGTGTGGTGGATGCGATAGAAATTGCCAATCGAGTACATCAAAAGCTCAAAGAACCAATAATATTAGCTGGTAGTGAAGTATTTATCAGTGCCAGTATTGGTATTGCTCTTAGTAGCGCCCATTATGATCAAGCTTCCCAATTTCTGCGCAATGCTGATATTGCTATGTATCGAGCCAAAAATCGTGGTCGAGGTTGTCATGAAGTATTTGATAACTCAATGCATATTCAAGCAGTAAGGCAATTGCAGTTAGAAAATGATCTCAGACGGGCTATCGAACGCCAGGAATTTCAACTGTATTATCAGTCTATAGTCAGCTTGGAAACTAATCGTATTCAAGGCTTTGAAGCTTTAGTGCGTTGGCAACATCCAGAACAAGGTTTAGTTTCACCCAATGAATTTATACCCATCGCTGAGGATACAGGTTTAATTATCCCCATTGGTTTGTGGGTTTTGCGTCAAGCTTGTCAGCAGCTTAAAGTGTGGCAAACGCAATTTCCCCGTCTCCAACCCATAACTATGAGTGTCAATCTATCGGGTAAGCAGTTTTCCCAGCCAGATTTGATTGACGATATTGATCAAATAATGCGAGAAACAGGGGTTGAGGGTAAGCAGCTTAAATTAGAAATTACCGAAAGCGTATTAATTGAAAATAGTGATTCTGCTACCGAAATTCTGCAAAAGTTAAGGGATAGACAAATTCGCATTTGTATTGATGATTTTGGTACTGGCTATTCATCCCTTAGTTACTTGCATCGCTTCCCTATTACTACTCTGAAGGTAGATCGTTCCTTTGTCACTCCCCTGGGAACCCACCAGGAAAATAATGAAATTGTTAAGGCTATTGTTAATCTGGGTTTAAATTTGGGACTGAGTGTGGTTGCTGAAGGTATAGAAACACCTGAACAACTACAGCATCTGCAACAACTCGGTTGTCACTATGGACAGGGTTATTGGTTTTCTAGACCAGTGGATAGTAGGACTGCTGCTGGATTGCTGGCGCAGAAACTGTTGCACTCAAAACTGCTGTAGAATCAGAGGGAGAGGACTTGATTAAGAAAAGTTTACGTTGACCTCGACCAACTTGTATAGTGGAATCCCATCAAGACAGTTTAGTTAAATTTGACTCCATTGACTCGGCTTTAGCAGATATTAAAGCAGGTCGTGCAGTGGTTGTGGTAGATGACGAAAACCGAGAAAATGAGGGTGATCTCATCTGTGCTGCCCAATTTGCCACCCCGGATATGATTAACTTTATGGCGGTGGAAGCGCGGGGTTTAATTTGTTTGGCGATGACAGGCGATCGCCTCGATGCCCTGGATTTGCCTCTGATGGTGAGCAAAAATACTGATACCAATCAGACTGCTTTTACTGTTAGCATTGACGCTAGGCCCCATTTAGGTGTATCCACGGGGATTTCTGCAGAGGATCGCGCCAAAACGATACAGGTAGCGATTAATCCCGCAACGCGCGCCGAAGATTTAGGTCGTCCGGGACATATTTTTCCCATTAGAGCGAGGGATGGGGGAGTATTAAAAAGGGCAGGTCATACGGAATCGGCTGTGGATTTGTCAAGGTTGGCGGGATTGTATCCAGCTGGGGTAATCTGCGAAATTCAAAATCCCGATGGTTCGATGGCACGTTTACCCCAGTTGTGGGAATATGCTCGCAAGCACAATTTAAAGCTAATTAGTATTGCTGATTTAATTAGCTATCGTCTCAAGCATGATCGTTTTGTGTATCGAGAAACTGTGTGTAGGTTTCCTTCACAATTCGGGAATTTTCAAATCTATGCCTATCGCAATGTTCTAGATAAGACGGAACATATTGCTATTGTCAAGGGCGATCCGGCAAAATTTAGAGAGCAACCAGTTATGGTGCGGATGCACTCGGAATGTTTAACTGGAGATGCTTTGGGTTCTTTGCGCTGCGATTGTCGGATGCAACTACAAACTGCCTTGAAGATGATTGAATCTGCAGGACAAGGGGTGGTTGTTTATTTGCGTCAGGAGGGACGAGGAATTGGTTTAGTTAATAAACTCAAAGCCTATTCTTTGCAAGATTTGGGATTGGATACGGTAGAAGCAAATGAGCGTCTTGGGTTCCCGGCGGATTTACGCGATTATGGTATGGGTGCGCAAATGCTTAATGATTTGGGAGTACGTCAAATTCGCCTGATTACTAACAATCCACGCAAAATTGCAGGTTTAAAAGGCTATGGTTTGGAAGTAGTTAAACGTGTTCCCCTCTTGATTGAAACCACTGATTATAATGCGGTTTATTTGGCAACTAAGGCGCAAAAATTGGGTCATCTTTTGTTGCAAACTTACATTATAACTATTGCTTTGGATTGGGAAAATGAGGTGCAATCGGTAACGGAACGTTATGAACATTTGGAGAAGTTACGTTACTTAGCTCATGCTTCTAGTTTACTCTTGCAAGAAGAAGCTCGTCCAGTGGCAATTGCCCTTTTCGGTAGACCAGCTTTAACAGTACACTTGGGTTTAGATCAGCCTCAAAAATTAGCTACTGATTGGTACAAAAAGAATGATAATAACTATCTAAAAGCGATTTCCAAAATTCTCGACCATTTAGCTAGTTGGCAAAATTTGAAGCGTTTAGAGTTTCTAGTTTCTAGTGGAGATGACCCAATGATGGGTTTACAGGTAAAATTAGACCGCAAAACTTTTTCTCTAACTCAAAAGCCTTCAGCGACAATTGGGGATTGGGAGACGCAGACGATTTATAGTTTTGGTTGTTTGTGATTTGTTTTTTGTTGATGGTTGATAGTTGATAGTTAATTGTTAATTGTCTATTCCTAATTTTCCCAAACTTTCGGTCTCATTACACACAGTTTATAGTGCGATCCTACTAATAATTTGGGTGATTATTGGTGCCGCTTTGCGCTTTACAGGGTTGGGTTTAAAACCACCTTGGACAGATGAATTAACAACGATGATTTTTAGCTTGGGCAATACTTACCAAGCGATACCACTCAATCAGATAATTAGTCCAGAATTACTTTTGCAAACACTACAACCTAATCCTGATGCTGGGGTTGGGGAGGTAATAGGATTACTGCTAAAAGAGGATGTGCATCCACCTCTATATTTTGCCTTGGCACACCTTTGGCAGCAACTTTTTCCTACTGATAAATATCTCTCAGTTTCAGTGGCGCGTTCACTTCCTGCTATCTTCGGATTTTTATCAATTCCAGCTACCTACTGGTTAGGAAGAGTTGCTTTTAAATCGCGACTTGTTGCCCACTTTAGTGCAGCGATGATGACAGTTTCTCCCTATGCTATCTTCCTTGCTCAGGAAGCACGTCATTATACTCTGGCGATTATTTTTGTCATTTTGTCTCTAGGTTGCCTTGCTATTGCTATTAAGTGCCTCTGGCAAAGCCATACTATACCTTTAATTTATATTTTATTGTGGCTATTTAGTAATAGTTTTGGTTTTGCTACTCACTACTTTTTTTGCCTCACTCTTATTGCTGAGGCTATTACTTTGTTGGTCGTTTTAGTGCAAATTTGGCGTAAAAAAAGGAGATTTATTCAGGTAAAAAATATTTGGCTCTTGTCTGCTTTGGGTATGGGAACATTTGCTTCCGGTTTAGTCTGGTTACCTAGTTTTATAACCAATAAATCTACAGTGGCATCTACAGACTGGATTCAGAGCGATTTAGGAACAATTTGGACTTGGTTTAATCCACCTTTTCAAGCTTTAGCTGCTTGGATAACGATGCTATCTCTTCTGCCTGTGGAAGTAAAACATTTGCCTATTGTTATTGCTTCTGGGGCGATTATGTTGTTGTTTTTTGTTCGGGTATTACCAAGTTTATGGCAGGGGTTTATAGCTGGTAGAAGTGAGTTTATAATTATTAATGTTTTTGCTTCTTTTGTTGTTATTTCAATTGCACTTTTCTTTTTGATTACTTATTTATTTGGTGTTGATTTAACCAGAGGTGCGCGTTACAATTTTGTTTATTTTCCTGGGATTATAGTTATTTTGGGGGCTAGTTTAGCAGCGTGTTGGCAACAGGAAAAGATAGCAGGGAGCAGGGAGAAGGGAGTTGGGAGTTGGGAGCAGGGAGTTGGGAGCAGGGAGTTGGGAGCAGGGAGAGAGAGGGAATGTAGGGAAGTAACATTTGGAGTTTGGCGAGATGGGGAAATGGGGAGATGGAGAGAGTTTTTATCCAGAGGAAAAAAGACAGTAATTATAATCTTTTTGATGGCTTTATTTAGTAGTATGACTGTTTGTTTTAATGGAGGGTATCAGAAATACTATCGTCCTGATTTATTAGTGCCGATTATCCAAGAAAAATCTTCGGTTCCAGTTTTAATTGCTACAACTCATACTAATTTGGTACATAAGGGAGAAATGCTTGGTATCGCTTGGCAATTGCATCAGCAGCCTTTATCTCAAGTGGTTAATTTTTTGATTTTGAATCAAGATTCAGGAGCAGGTAAAAACTTACAGGATTCGCTACAAGAATTATCACTCCCTTTGGATTTATGGTTGATTAATTTTCACGCAGAAACAAATTTAGAACAATGTGTTTTAGAAGGTGATAATTTGCCTCATGTGGATGGTTATGACTACCAGTTATACCATTGCAGGACGTAAAATTTTACGTCCCTACATTTGTTGGATTACAGCCAATTTCCTACCATAATAAATGGAGCCCAAAAATAGGGATGATGTCGATATTTAGGCTCTTGCAGAATCGCCATTTGAGCGCGTCTTAGCGCTTCTGCTTTGGTTATTTCAGGGTTGGCTAATTCCTCATAAAATCTTGCCATCATCTGAGAAGTAGCTTCATCATCGACTAACCATAGACTTGCCATTGTACTACGTGCACCAGCACGCACTGCTACACCAGCAATACCTAAGGCGGCGCGACTATCTCCAGTGGCGGTTTCACAGGCGCTAAATACTAATAATTCGATGGTTTCTTGACTGTCTAATTGTTTAGTTCTTAGTAAACTATTTAGATCATTGACATTAATTTGACCATCCCAGGTGAGAATATAAGTATCTTCAGCTTTTGAGCTAAATTGACCATGGGTGGCGAAGTGTACTACAGGAAAAGGAACTTTATCGATTGCATTTTGTACTTGGCTTTCAGTAAATTCCTGGTTGATGAATCGTTGTGTAGTTACCTGGTTTCTAATTTGCTCTAATTCAAATTCAACACCGGGTAAGGGTTTGAAGCCTTGACGTGCTTCTGATAAACCTGCTGCTAGTACATTGATTCGTCTCCGTTGTAGGGATTTAGACTCTAGTAATTCTAATCCTGGAGTAACAGCAACGGCGTATTTTTCGGCTAGGTATGTTTCTCCGTCGGATAAAGCAGCCATGGGTATACTACGCAACACGCCATCGAGGATGAAAACGAGGGTTTTTACCTCACTGTTGGCTAAATCGGCTTCTATAGGTCGAATTAACCAATCATATAGCGTTTGCACGTGGGGTTCAAAAAGGCGACGACGACTATTAGTAATAGTACGACGCAACTTTTTCACTGTCTCTTCAACTTCTGCTTGACTGATATTAATAGCGTAGTGGCGTAGGGATTGGTCGGGAACACGCAGAATTACTTCCAGGCGATCTGGTAGGATAATTGGGTAAATTACTGCTGCTGCTTGGTCTACTTGTTCGATAGCAACAGGAGTAGCATTAATACAGGCGGAACGGAAGAAGTTATCTAATTCCGCTAGCTGTAAGGATTCAATAACTTTACGCGCTTTTTCTAAATCTTCCTTACTGGTTTTACTATTGTCTTCTTTTAACAGCAAGCTTACTAATTCTCGGTAAACGGGTTCAACAGATTCGCGGAAGGAAAATTGAACCTCGGAGTTAATCGCGACTAAATCGTTGCGGAGAGATTTGAGGATATCGATGGCGGTTTCATATGCTGCAATCGCACTTACATCATCCCCTTGTATTGTAAGTAATCTTCCCAGTTGCCATTGCCATAAATAGGTTAAATCTGGTGCATTAATTCTTTCTGATAAAGCTAAAGCTTGCTGGGTTAATTCCTGTGCCTCTTGCCACTGCCTATGTTGCTTGTATAATGCTCCTAGGGTTCCCAAAGCATAGGTTTGGGCTCTAGTATCTTTCAATTCCCTCGCTTGTTGCACTGCTGTGGCGAGGAGAGTTTGGGGAGAGTAGTTGAAGATTGGGGAATTGGGGGAGTTGGATTTTAAATCCATCAAGCTTTTAGCGAGGTTAATTCTGGCGTAGATATTCTCGCGACTGAGAGGAAATCCCTCCATTTGCGGTAATATTTGCTCAGCCAAAGTAATGGATTGCTGCTTTTTGTCAGTATCTACGAGTAGACGCAGTTGATTAAGTTGCGCCTTAACTTTGGTTTGGGGAAAAGATGCAGTTGCTGCCGCCTGTTGGTAGAATCCGAGAGCATCCTCCATTTTGCCTTCACTACGCGCTGTGTTACCAAGGCTAAAAAGAGTCGCACTAATTTGATCGCCAGCATCAATTTGACGTGCAATTGCTAAACTAGATTCCAGGACAGTACGCGATTCTTCGAGATTACCAGAAAGTTGCAGAGCTTCACCCAAAGAACGCAAACCAACTACTTTAGTTAAAGAATCGCTTTGAGTATTGAGATCTTCTTTTACCTCAATCAGTAAATCTAAAGCACGACGATAGAAACCCAATGTCTGCAAAGCTTGAGCTTGATTGATGCGGCTATTAATCGCTCCTACTATATCCCCCAGTTGAGTGCACACCTCGGTGGCTTGTTTCCAAGTTTCCAGAGCAGATTCTACCTTTCCTTGGCTAAATTGAAGTTTTCCCTGAATATTGAGGCTTTGGGCTGCAATTTGGTTGCTATTGGGAGAATTATTAGCTTGCAAAATTTCTAGACTTTGGTCTATTGCAGCCTCCGCTTGTGACCAGAGTCCTAGTTGCTGATAAGCTAGGGACAGATTGCTCAGATTCAATGCTTGTCTGAGGCTGTTTCCTTGCGCTTCGTAGGTTTGCGCAGCTTCTTGGAAAGCGGTTGCAGCTTCAGCGAATCTACCTTCTCTATATAGTTTAGTTCCAGCTTGCTCTAGATCGCTACTGGCAATTTGGTTCGTTTGCACATAGCTTGGAGAAGGTTTAGCTGCAAAAGAATGGGACTTTGGTATCGCGATTAATAAATAGCTAGTTAGCAACCCGACACAAAACCAGACAAGCCATTTTATTTTTTTTTGCTCATTCATGGAAATAGTAACCAGTAACTAGAGAAATTTTTTCAAAAGCACGCACCCAGAAGCAACCCTTATAGGGAGGTAAGATGAAATCCGTAAATGATTGCTAAAGAAGATAAGCAAGGGAAGCGGGGGATACAGGGGGAGAGAATGTGTAGCATTATTTTTTGTATTTTAGATAAAACTTTACGTCCCCAAATTCTTTGTCACTTAGAACCATACATCTCACGAATCGCCACCGCAGCGATAGCCATTTAACCAACTACTATCCACACTCGCAATAGTTTGCGCTGTCAGTAAAATCTTACCCTCAGTATTCACTACCCAGCCTTGAGCTTCTACTATCGTTTCTGTGTCTTCGTGTTTCCATATCTCCCTATTTCCAATTTCTTGTGTCTGCGATTCCAACTCCACCAAATCCACCAAAATATTATTACTCCTGAGAATTTCCCCTGGATTTGCTGGTAAACCACCTCTTCCAGTGACGACAAATCTACTGATTGATTCTTCCCCTCCTCCACAGCTATTTACCACTGAGTTAGTTCTATCAATCAAATCACCAGGTAAAACTGCTAGACTTTGAGCCGGGTCAACATTAGGTTGTATAATCTCCACAATCCCTGCGGCTCCTGTTTTAGAACTGGCTGTGATATCGTTAAACGAGGTATTAGCACTTTTAAAAGTAATACCAAATAAACCATCGGTGGCAATGCTAACCAAACCACCATTTCCAGCAACAGCGTTAGCAGAAATATCGCTTCCTTCTCCTGTAGAGGGAGGAGCAATCACAAATCCAGCGTTGATGATAATATTACCGCCATCAGCAGCATCATTAGCTGTAGCAATGATTGAGCTTTGATTATCCAGGAATAAAAAATCTGCAATTTCCAGAGTGATATTGGCTCCATCTTCACCACCTCCGGTTTCTGCGGTGAGACTACTTTGGTTAAGCAAGAGGTTATCACTGATAATGTCTAGATTACCTGCTTGCCCTTGAGGGCTACTAACGGTGATACTAGAACCTTTCTCCACACTCAATTGCTCAGTGGTAACAATTAAATCGCCTGCTGTACCTCCTGCTGTAGCTGCAACAGAGAGGCTACTATTTTCCGTTAGCACAACAAATTCAGTGGCGTTGACAGTAACATTTCCTGCTTTAGTACCACTCTCGGTAAAGGCGGAGATTTCAGAGTTTCCTTGAACAGTTAATTCTAGGGTGTCTATGGTTATGTTACCAGCGATGCCTTCTCCCAAGCTACCAGCAAAGATCACAGCATCATTAGCAAGATTCAATAAGCCAGTAGTGATCTCTACATTGCCTCCATTTCCTACTGCTCCAGGTTCCACTGAGCTAAATGCACCGCGAGGAAAGCCTTGGCTAGATACCCCAGTCAAGGAGACAGTATCTTGTGCTCTAATGGTGATACTACCTGCATCTCCTTGTCCGAAAGTAGCGGCATCAATGAAAGCACCATTGCTAATTTCCAGAGAACCAGTAATTATCTCTACATTGCCCCCATTTCCTATGGCTTCAGATTGCACTGTGCTAAATGCACCACTAAGATTGCCCTGGCTCGATACCCCAGTCAAGGAGACAGTATCTTGTGCTCTAATGGTGATACTACCTGCATTTCCTTGTCCTAAAGTACTGGTAACTATTTGAGCACCATTGCTAAGTTCCAGAGAACCAGTAATTATCTCTACACTTCCCCCATTTCCTATGGCTTCAGATTGCACTGTGCTAAATGCACCGCTAGGAAAGCCTTGGCTAGATACCCCAGTCAAGGAGACAGTATTTTGTGCTCTAATGGTGATACTACCTGCATTTCCTTGTCCGAAAGTACCGGCACCTATTTCAGCACCATTGCTAAGTTCCAGAGAACCAGTAATTATCTCTACATTGCCCCCATTTCCTACTGATTCAGCTAGCACATTACTAAATGCACCACTGGGGTTGCCCTCGCTAGATTCCCCAGTCAAGGAAATAGTATCTTGTGCTCTAATGGTGACACTACCTGCATCTCCTTGTCCGGAAGTATTAGCACCTATTTGAGCACCATTGCTAAGTTCCAGAGAACCAGTAATTATCTCTACATTGCCCCCATTTCCCATTGCTCCAGATTCTACTGTACTGAATGCACCACTAAGATTGCCCTGGCTCGATTCCCCATCAAAAGAGATAGAGTCTGTGGCTGTAATTATTACACTACCTGCATCGCCTGCTCCTAAAGTATTAGCAGAAATGCGAGCACCATTACTCAAGAAAACAGAGCTACCTGTAACATTAATATTCCCTCCTGTTGTGTTTGCCACATCAGTTAAAGTGTTGCTAGAAATCGCACCTTCTATCACAGAAATATCAGCATTGCTGTTGAGGCTAATATTTCCACCTAGTAAGCCATCAGAAATAATAGAAGCACCAGGATTGAAAATGATATCGCCTTTAGCTAATAGTGTGACATCGCCACCATCACCCAAGAGAATCCCACTCTCATCAGCCAACGCTGAAACATTCACTATGCCATTGATTGTGATACCTCCTCTCGAATCAATCGCAACTAAACCTCCTCCTAAAAAATCGCCAGTAGAGATAGAACTAACCGTAATGTCTCCAGACAAGTTAGTATTAGGCTGATATTGATTGGTTAGCAGCACTGTTCCACCATCGCTACCAATTGAATTGAAAATAATATCACCAACATTAATATCTGCATTCGTCCCTACACCTGTACTTACAAATGCATCGCCAAATGCAGTTGTTCCCGCACGAATATCCACAGTTGGTGCAGCGCTACCATCAATTTCTATGATTGTGCCATCAGAAAGAGCAACACTCTCTACAATCGCTTCTCCAACTTCCGCCGCACCTGTAATGGAAATAGTTCCAGGAATCTCTACCCTACCTCCAGCTAAAATATGCAGTGATGTTCCCGTAAAAGAGTCTAAAAAAACATCCCCATTACTACGAATAGTTGGGTTATTGGAACTAAATAATTCTCCTAAATTTCCATCTAGTTGTTCAACTCGAAAATTACCACCACTGGCAAAATGAGCATCTCCAGCAATAGGATTAGCTGAACGTAATATCATATTCCCACCGGAAAACAAGCCACTATCAGGATGAATGAGGGCAAAGATATCAATATTTTGATTACCTTGCACTAGCAATTTATTTCCTGCTGAAGCGATGAAGGGATTAGCTAAACTATCTCGAATCTGAATCAAATCGCTAGCTTGCAAGGTTAAATTATTGCCTGCTTGCAGTTGCCCTGATAAAAAGAGATTACTACCAGATAGGGTAAAATCTTGCCCCACAGCTAAATTTCCTGCATTAGTAATCGCAGCTTGAGCAGGTAAACCCAACTGTAATCCTGGCGTCAGATTTACTGTCAGCAACGGCGGTGCTTCTGGGTTAGTTGCACTAAATTCCAAGCCATTGTCAAAGATAATGCTCTCGGAAGTAGTAGCAAAAAAAGAACCAGAAATATCTAAACTGGCGTTATTACCAAAGTTAATACCGTTAGGATTAATTAAGATTAAATTCGCCCCACCATCTACTCCTAAGGTACCAAAAATATCTGAGGGATTAGTACCTGTGACGCGAGTAAGAATGTTGAAAATGCCTACGGGATTAGCGAAGTAAACATTTTGTCCTTCGTTAATATTAAATTCACTGAAACTGTGGAAGAGATTATCGCCACGAATCGCCCCTCCTTCAATTACGTCACGCAGTATTTGGGGTGTAACAATTGAGTTTTCTTCTCCTAGGGTATTATCTGGTATCAGTTGAGCCCAAGCATTGCCAGTGGTGACAATGAATGTGCTGCTGCACAGGGAAAGTAGAGCAATCCTCAGTGTCAATGCTGCTGGTTTCAATTTCAGTACAAATATTAGTGGTAATTCAGTAGTATTCCCATCTCAAAAGGAGAAATATAAACCGATTACAAACATTAAAATGAGAATGCACAATATTTGCCTTTAATGTGTCTTATTGGAGGAAATTTACTTATTTATTTAAGCAATAAGATGCTGGTGACGAAAAATTGTTTGCTTGAATTTGCGCTGTCAGTAAAATTTTTCCTTCCCTATTCACTACCCAGCCTTGAGCTTCTACTATTGTTTCTGTGTCTTCGTGTTTCCATATCTCCCTATTTCCAATTTCTTGTGTCTGCGATTCCAACTCCACCAAATCCACCAGGATATTAGTGCTTCTGAGAATTTCCCCTGGATTTGCTGGTAAACCACCTCTTCCAGTAACCACAAACCTCCCCAATGCTTCTTCGCTATCGTCTGTGGGACAACTACGTATAATTAAACGAGAAGCATCGACTAAATCTGTAGGGAAATTGGTTAAACCTTCTGCTGGATTGGTGTCGGGTTGCATAATCTCCACAATTCCCGCATCGCCAAGTTCAGAAGTTACCGTAATGTCGTTAAATATAGTGGGAGCTGGCATAAATTCAATGCCAAATAAACCATCGGTGGTGATGTTAACTAAACCACCGTTTCCAGCGAAGGCGTTAGCGGAAATGTCGCTTCCCTTTTCTCCTATGGGTGGTTCAACGATAATAAAACGAGCGTTTATAGTAACGTTACCACCATCAGCTTGTTCGCTAGCAGTTGCAGAAATAAGACTTTCATTACGCAACAACATCAGGTTAGATACTGTTAGTTCAATATTTGCACCACCACCTGCAGTAAAAGCGATTAATCGACCTTCATCTGAGGTGATATTTCTAGAGTTAATAATCAAATTCCCTGCTAAACCTGCGCCACTACTAACGTTAGCTTGGGAACTAGAAGCAATACTGAATTCATCAGCGTTAATAGTAACAGTTCCCGCATTACCATTAACATTACTGCTAGCTTCAGAGGATACGTTGCTACCTTCTTGGATACTAACTGATGCAGCCTGAATATTAATGCTACCTGCATTGCCATCACCGAGGGTTTCGGTACTTATTTCGCTACTGTCGGTCACAACGAGAAAATCGCTAGTAATAGTAATATTCCCTGCATTACCTATTGCAGCTGATTCTACTGTACTGGCAATATCGCTATTGGAAATAAATATTTGACCATTACTATTAACAGTCTCCAAAATTATAGTTCCTGCATCACCAGTACGTGCAGTTACAGCGAATAATTCAGAGTCATTAATAACAATCGATTCAATTGCTTTAATTTCTAAGTTTCCTGCATCAATATCTATTTCTAAGGGCAGAGTAAAATCTTGATCGCCTGCTTCATTTGTGGTGGTTAATCTTGAATTATTAATAGTTACATTTCTGGGTACTAATTCATTGCCAACAAAGATCTGTCCAATTTCACCATCACTAGTTATTGAACTACTGTTACTAATTAGTACTTGGTTTTGAGCATTAATTAATATATCTCCTGCAAAGCCAACATCAAAGTTAGTGGCGCTAATCGCTGAGTTATCGATATCAATTGACCCCTGGTTAGCAAAGATTGAGATATCACCAAAGTTTTCGCTGGAACTATTACTCTCGCTAGTAATAGAGCTATTGATTATTGAAACTGATTGAGGGGCATCAATTGTAATAGAACCAGCTACACTTTCTCCAGTATCTGTATTATTAAAAGCATCACTAAAAATGGTGCTGTTGTTAGTGATAATAATTTCTTCGGTGGCACTGATATTGATGTTTCCTGCAAATCCGGTGCCAAAGTTAGTCGTAGTTAAATTAGCATCATCAAGAATTACTCTAGTTGGCGTAATAGTTGGACCAATTACAATTTGCCCTTGTTGTCCATCACTAGTGATTTGAGTTTGGTCGGAAATTATTATCTCTTTGTCAGCATCAATTGTAATGTCACCTGCGATTCCATCACTAGAATTATCGGTACTAATATTCGTTTGCTTGAGGTTAACGTAACCTGTCTCAGCCAATATCCTAACCTCACCAAATCCTTCTTGAGCCAAACTGTTACTTTCACTATTTATTTGGCTATTAGTAATAGTGACTAATTGATTTCCATCAATACTAATAATCCCAGCACTGCCAACACTATTTGAATTTTCATTGTCACTAACAGCGTCACTGGATAAATTGCTATCTGTAATAACTACTTCCTCTGTTGCACTAATTGCAATATTGCCTGCTTGTCCATTACTAAAATTAGTAGTAGTTAAATCAGTGTCTTTAATACTTACTCTGGTTGGCGTAATATTTTGACCAATTAAAATTTGTCCTTGTTGTCCATCACTAGTGATTTGAGTTTGAGGGGAAAGTATTATCTCCTTATCAGCATCAAGTACAATATCTCCTGCAATTCCATTTCCTATATTTTCAGTACTCAAAGTCACTTCATTTAAATTAACTGAACCTGAGTTGGAAAAAATTTCAATAATGCCAAAACTATTACCAGTGTCGTTGCTATCGCTAGTAATTGAGCTATTATTAATAGCTATATTATTCACACTCTCAATAAAAATAGAGCCCGTAACTCCTCCTGTGTCAGTATTATCACTAACAGCATCACTTCTAATTTGACTATTAGTAATCTCTATTTTTCCTGCTTCAATTGTGATGTCACCTGAAGTTTCTATTCCCTCAACTACGTCACTGAAAATAGATGAATCTTCAAGGAAGAAACTATGACGAACTTGTAAAAAAATATTACCTGCATCACCATTGCCAAAATTGCCTGCATCTAGGGAAGAATTATTGGTAATTGATAGCGAGTTGGCTTGAATTTCAATTTCACCACTAGCACCAGCATCATTCATAACATTTACTGTCGCTGAGTTAGTTATGGAAACATCCGCTAAACCTGTATTGGGGAAAGTTAAACTACCATCATTATTAAAATTAATTGTCCCCGTTGTACTCAAACCACCTAAGTCAACCCTACCTCCAGGTGCTTCTAATGTTGCGCCATTAACGCTCACATTTCCTCCGAGCAAAGCTAGGTTTTCTTCTACACTTAAACTTGCTCCTTGCACATCAATATTTCCTGCATTAGCACCGTACTGTAAACCTAAGGGAATGTTAATCGCGATTAAAGGTGGTGCAGTAGGATTGATAGCACTAAAAGTAAAATTATCAAAAACAACGCTATCAGCAGTAGTAGCAAAAAAAGAACCAGAAATATCTAAACTGGCATTAGCACCAAAATTAATGCCGTTGGGATTAATTAAGATTAAATTCGCAGCGCCATCTACTCCCAAGTTGCCGAAAATGTCCGAAGGATTAGCACCTGTTACTCTGGTCAAAATGTTGAGAATACCAGCAGGATTAGCAAAGTAAACGTTTTGTCCTTCGTTAATATTAAACTCTAGAAAACTATGGAATAAATTACTATCGCGAATCGCACCACCTTCGATTAAATATTGCAATCCTTGGGGTGTAACAATGGAGTTTTCTGTTCCCAGAGTGCGATCAGGAATCAGTTGAGCTTGAACTTGACTGGGATAATAACTTAAACCTAAGCTGACAGAAAAAAATAATAGCAGTGGAGTTTTATATATCATTAAATACCATTCTCACTTAATTGCGATCCATGGCACCCTGGAGACGTAAATTATTTAACCCTACTTTGATATAACAATCAATCCGTTTGCCACGCTGCCTTTCTTAAAATCCACCAAATACTCTTATTCCAAAAATCATAGCTATTTAGATAAGTGGTTTATGGGAACCGGATTTGATACAGCACTACACATTTAATTTGGAATATTAGCAGGATCTGGAACTATTTTATAGCTGAAGTTTTGCCTGTTATAGCCTTACTTATTAACCTTAGGAAAATCTAAATTCCTGAAACCTCACAGGCAGTAGACTTCTAGCTAATGCCTTGCGCGTAGCACCATAGCCGTTCACTATTGTCTGCACTAAACGCTATATTACAATAATTTGATTGAAGGTTTTATACTCTTGAAATAAACCAAAATTAGCCACCATACTAACACACTAATATTGGCAAATTGGGCAGCTATGATTGAAAATTTATACAACTAAATAAATTGCTTAATTATGACTCAAATTGCTGAGCATAAAAACGAGCATACTGTCCATTATGTGACAACAACTCAGCGTGATTACCAGATTCTATAATTTTGCCTTTCTCCAATACCAAAATTCTTGTAGCGCGGCGCACTGTGGCGAGACGATGGGCGATTACAAATACCGTACGCTGTTTCATAATACGCTCTAAAGCTTCCTGTACCAAAGCTTCTGATTCCGAATCTAAAGCTGATGTCGCCTCATCCAAAATTAGAATACGCGGATTGTAAAAAATTGCCCTTGCAATCGCGATTCTCTGTCTTTGTCCCCCTGATAAACTCACACCCCTCTCGCCAACGTAACTGTAGTAACCTTGGGAAAGCTGGGAAATAAACTGATCCGCATTAGCAAGTTGAGCGCATTTTTTCACCTCTGCTAAGTCAAATTCCCTTTGTCCAAAAGCAATATTTTCCGCAATTGTACCGGAGAAAATTGTTGTTTCTTGAGGCACAATCCCAATTTGACGACGCAAACTTTTGAGGGTAACTGTTTCAATATCAACGCCATCAATTAGAATTTGTCCACTTTGGGGTTGGTAAAAACGAGGTAGTAAATTTACCAATGTTGTTTTCCCTGCACCAGAATGCCCCACCAGAGCAATCATTTCTCCTGGTTGCGCCACCAAACTCAAATTTTTCAATACAGGCTGCTCAGAGGAGTAACTAAAGCTTATCTGGCGATATTCTACTCGACCCTCTACCCTAGTTAAATTAGTTGCTTCAGGCTGATTTATAACTAAAGGCTCTACCTCTAGTAATTCAAATACCCTATCGGCTGAAGCTTGTCCTTGCTTAAATTCATTGTAATTTTCCGTGGTAATGCGCACCGGATCGATTAACATTGCTACTGCTGCTAAGTAACTGACAAATTCTTGCCCTGTTAAATTTCCTTGAGCAATTTGCCAACTACCAAGAGTTAGTAAAAACAAAACACTTACTGCTTCGAGAAAACCGACTACAAAGTACTGAATCGCCTTAATTTGCTCCGTCCGATATTTGGCACGGCGATTACTTTCTGCTTCCTGGGCAAAGCGCCCTATTTCGTACTCTTCTGCTGCAAAAGCTTGCACTAAACGAATACCACTAAATACCTCTATTACAAGGGCTGATAAATTAGAAATGCGATTTTGACTGCGGCGAGAAAATTTCAGTAGTTGCTCCCCAAAAGCACCGATGAGAAATGCCATGAGAGGGGCAATAATTAAAGCAGCAAGGGTTAATTGCCAGTTGAGATAAATCATGTAACCCAACACCACAATTAATTGCAGGATGCAGGGTATAAATTGGTGGAATAATTTATTGATAACTTCACCAATGCGATCCACGTCCTCTGTGAGACGATAGGCAAGATCGCCAGTTTTCGCCACTTCAAAGTAGTTTAAACTCAGTTTTTGCAGATGTCCATAAACTAGCTGACGCAAATCTAAAGCAATTTTTAAGGCTGCTTTTGCCATTAATACATCTTGCCCAGATTGCATCAATCCCTGGAACAAAAAAACCGCAGCAGCAGCAAAGGCTACTTGCCAAGTTAAGATAAAATTTCCCTCACCAATATAACCTGCAATTTGCCCTGCTAACCAGGCTAAAATAGGCCAACATACTGTAAAAGCCAGGGTACAAGCTAGAGCGAAGGCAATATTTGCTAATTGAGGACGAATGAGGGGGAGTAATTCTCGGTAGTATGAAGAAGCTTTTACAGAAGAATTTGTTGATTTCAGATTTGCCCGATCTTCCACTTAATTTGCAATCAGCTTTAACTAATCTTTACGTACTTACTCTGGTTTTTTTGTCTGTCGACTAGAATACACTATTGTTGATAAATTAATAATTCTTTCAAAAAATGAAAAGATTGTCAATTTTAGCTGGAACTACGGTATCTCTAATCGCCTGTGCAGTTGCTATCGCTCCTGCAAATGCTAACTCAATTGGCGAGCAAGTTAACCTGCATGCTCGTAAAGAAATTCGTGAAGGTCAACAATTCACAGGTAAAATAGTCAGTATTGTAGGCGATTTAGTAGCTGTAGAATTTGAAGATACAGATGAAACTGTCTGGATAGGTGTATCTCAGGTAGACTTGAGACGTTGGAGCCTTGTTGAAGGTATGTATGTATCCCTTGTCGCCACTGGTAGACTCTACAGAATCACCGGAATTGCTAGCGAAAGCATCATTGTACAGCAAAGCCGTGCTACTGGACGCACAGCAGCAGCTTGGCGACAAATTGGACAAGGAAGACGTACTCAGGTAACTATTCCACGTCGTAGCACCACAACGCAACGACGCACAACCAGACAAAGAACACAACAGTTTGTCCCTGCTCCCGCCCAGTCTCAGCCTATCAGAGGCTTGTGGTAGAAGCAAGTGTATGTACGCAATCTATTGCAGCATACTACATACAAACATAAGAAGGTGGGGATAACCCACCTTTTTTAGCAATAAAGATTTCTGCTCTATGATAGATTCAAACCGCCCATCTATGTGCGATTATGAGCTGCTGCCTAAATCCTAACTGTCAGAAACCTCTCAATCCCGATACCACCCAATTCTGTCAAAGCTGCGGCTCAAAAATAACCTTACTAAGAAATCGCTATTATATAATCAAACCATTAGGTAGTGGTGGATTTGGTAGAACCTATTTAGCCCAAGATCAAGACAAACTCGATGAAAAGTGTGCCATTAAACAACTAACTCCTCAAACTCAGGGTAGCTGGGCAATACAAAAAGCCCAAACCCTATTTGCCCAAGAAGCAAGACAATTGCATCGACTCGGACAACATCCCCAAATTCCCCACTTACTAGCATACTTTGAAGAAGATAATTTTCTTTATCTAGTACAAGAATATATTCCTGGACTGTCCCTAGAGCAAGAATTCCAACAGCAAGGGAATTTGAGTCAAGCGCAAATCGAAGATTTACTCATTGAGTTACTCACTGTTCTAAAATTTGTCCATCAGCAAGATATCATTCACAGAGATATTAAGCCAGAAAATATAATTCGCCGCCACAGTGACAAGAAATTAGTCTTAATTGACTTTGGAGTATCCAAGCAACTTACCCAGTCGGTGGTAAATCAACCAGGAACAACTATTGGTTCCCTCGGTTATGCACCACTAGAGCAAATGGAAGGCGCAAATGTCTCTCCCGCGAGCGATTTACACAGTCTTGGTGTAACCTGCTTTCAACTACTTACTGGTGCCAATCCAACACAATTGTGGACTAAACAAGGTTATGGTTGGGTGAGCAACTGGCGACAGTATTTAACTTCAGGAATAGGTGAGGAATTTGCACAAATTTTAGATCGCTTGTTGCAAGTAGAATCAAATCAACGCTATCAAAGTGCTGATGAGGTATTGCGTGATGTTAGCCTTTTGCCCACTACCCTTAAGCACAATGTCTCCCAAACTACTCCCACAGTCGCAACTCCCTATCCTGTCTATGCTCCCACACAAGCGATACCTGGTGCTGCCTCTCCTCCTCCCCCCGCTAAAAGCAAGAAAATTTGGTTGATTACCGGAGCTATTTTACTCTTGGCAACGGTAAGCTATGGTGTAGGGCGTTTTCTTGTCAGTCGAAGCCATAGCTATGAGAAAATGCATCTTGCTACTACCCTAGCCCAACATAAAAGTCGTGTTACTTCCCTTGATCTCAGCACTGATGGCAAAATGTTGATTAGTGGTAGTGAGGATAAAACCGTCAAAATTTGGCATCTGCGTCAAACAGAAACTGCCATTGATCTCACCTCGGTGCGTAGCCTCAACAGACACACAGATGCCGTATATAGCCTCAATCTTAGCGCCGATGGCAAAATTCTGGCAAGCAGTGGTGCAGACGACACCATCACCCTTTGGCGCTTGCCCACCGTAGGATTAATTAATATTCTTAGGGGACACGCTTCAGATATTTTTTCCCTGGCAATTAGCCCTGATAGTAAAACCCTTGCTAGTGGTAGTAGTGACAAGACTATTAAACTTTGGCAGTTGCCAGTGGGCGAGTTGCAAACTAAACTAACAGGACATGAAGGTTGGGTACGTGCCTTAGTAATTAGCCCTGATAGTAAAACCCTCGTTAGCGGTAGCGAAGATCAAACAATTAGGATTTGGGATTTATCTACACGAGAGCTCAAACAGACACTGACAGAGCATTTGGGAGCAGTGCGTGCCTTGGCAATTAGCCCTGATGGTAAAACTCTTATTAGTGGTAGTAGTGACAAGACTATCAAAATTTGGGATTTGACCACAGGTAAACTGAAAAATACCTTAAAGGGACACGATGACTATGTTTTAGCAGTGGCGATTAGTGACAATGGAAAAATTTTTGTCAGTGGCAGCGAAGATGGCACAATTAAGGTCTGGAATCTGCAAACAGGAGAGCTACAAACTACCCTCGAAGGTAATGGTAGTGGTATTTATGCTGTTGCAGTTAGTAGCGCCAGCAATATAGTAGTGGGTGGCAATAGTAATGGTGCAATTGAAGTTTGGCAATTGCCCCAGTGAGCTAAATTAAACTATGTTTAGACATAGGCATTCTTAGGTAATAAGTAAGATTGTGAATAATTACTTACCTCTAGTGTGAGTTAAACGTCAAAATTGCTGGTATTAATTTCATTGTCTGGACAATCAAGTTTTAGACAAAGTTCAAACACCTATAGCTATGGGAATATTTTTTAATTCACATCAGGCGTTACTTATTACTCTTCTGGAAACTAGAAATGATTACAGGATGTCTGAATCCTTTGAGATGACTTGTTTCTAACCTTCTTGTCCGGCGATTCATCAATTTTTAATTTTTAATTCTCCGTTAGGCGCTTATTACTTATTACTGAAATTAATTGTGCCAAAACAAAGACTCGATACCCTACTTGTAGAAAGAAATCTTTGCTCCTCCAGGCAAATAGCCCAGAGGCTAATTCGCGCTGGAGAAGTGAAGGTAAATGAGCAAATTATCGATAAACCAGGCACAGAAGTAAATATTACCGCCACAATTCAAATCCAAGAAAAGCCTCCCTACGTCTCCCGTGGCGGCAAAAAGCTCGCCCAAGCCCTAAAAACCTTTCCCATGAGCGTGGCGGGGCGAATTTGTCTCGATGGAGGCATTTCTACAGGAGGCTTCACCGACTGTTTACTCCAAGCTGGAGCCAAACAAGTTTATGGTGTAGATGTGGGTTATGGGCAAGTTGCTTGGACTATTCGCCAGGATCCACGAGTAGTATTGCACGAACGTACCAATTTACGCCATCTTACTGCTTCTGAATTATACGGTGAGGCAAAACCTGCAGATTTAGGAGTTGTGGATGTCTCGTTTATTTCCCTCACTAAAATTTTGACACCTCTGTGGGATCTTCTACTACCACCACGGGAAGTAATCTTATTAGTTAAGCCACAATTTGAAGTCGGGCGATCGCGAGTAGGAAAAAAGGGAGTAGTGCGTGATCCCAAAGATCAAACTCAAGCAATTATACAAGTTTGGCACTGCGCCCAACAATTAGGTTGGCAATATCATGGTTTAACTTGGTCACCAGTTAAAGGTCCAGCCGGTAATATAGAATACCTATTGTGGCTCAGTAGCCAAACAGCTAATGTTCCTTGCGATGCCGGCAGCATTGAAAATTTAGTACATCAAACCCATAGCTACTTTAGCCACAACAAATAAACAAGCTAAGATTTCGATTTTTCCTGTTGAATTGGCATCCGAATCCGAAATTCTGCCCCTTTTCCCGGAGTAGAATTACACTCCAATTTCCCTTGATGGAATTCCGTGACAATTTGATAGCTAATCGACAAACCTAATCCTGTTCCCTTACCCACAGGTTTAGTAGTAAAAAATGGATCAAACAACCTTGATTGCATCTCAGTTGGAATACCAAAACCATTATCTATAATCCGAATTAACACCTGATTTTGACTTACCCTCTGAGTCTGAATCTGAATCTGGGGTGGTGTGAATTTTTGCTGTTTATTGCTCTCTAAATTCTCTTCTATAGCATCTATACCATTACTCAACAAATTCATAAAAACCTGATTTAACTGCCCCAAATGACACTCCACAGGCGGTAAATTACCATATTTCCTAATTACCTTAATTTCTGAGCGCTCTTCATTTTCCTTGAGACGATGGCGCAAAATCATTAAAGTACTATCTATACCTTCATGAATATCCACTGGTTTCATATTCGCTTGATCCATACGTGAAAAGTTGCGCATCGATTCCACAATTTCCTTAATTCGCTTCGCCCCCACTTTCATCGAAGACATAATCCGAGGAAAATCTTGCATCAAAAAATCTAACTCAATCTCTTCCATGGCAGTTTTGATTTCAGGATTAGCTTGGGGATAATGTATTCTGTAAAGTTGCACTATTTCCAGCAAATCCTGAGTATACTGATTAGCAAAATCAATGTTGCCATAAATAAAACTAACCGGATTATTAATTTCGTGGGCTAAACCCGCCACCAACTGTCCCAAACTCGACATTTTTTCCGTTTGCACCAGCTGTGCTTGAGTTTGACGCAATTTATGGAGGGTTCTTTCCAACTCCACGGTACGTTTCTTGAGTTGTAATTCAGATTTATGAGAAATTTTATTGGCTAACTTCAAAGCTGTAACTAACTGTTCACTTTCAGCAGCTCTTTTTTTCAACTTAGTTTCCGATTCACTTGACATTAAATGAGCTTGTTTGAAAGCAAAGAAAAGATTTTCGTGGTCAATAGATTTATTGAGAAATATCCAGAGATAGCTTGCCAAACTGAAAGTTAAAATTAAACCTAAACTAAGAATTACCTTAGCTTGCCAGATAGTACCAATAGCCTCTGATGTAGGTACAATAAAAATTGACCATTCTTGACCTTCAAGATTAAGACGACGCAGACAAAAACGCCAATTTTGAGTGTAAGGACAACTTTGCGGCTCTGTACTCACTTCAGCAATATCAGTTGTTAATTCCTGATTTTGAGCACTGTAAGCCAAGATAAAACTATCATTGAGGGAAGCTGAATTTATCGTTGCTAGCGCATCTAACTGCTCAACACTAGTTTGGTAAAGATTAAAATTAAGCTGCCCTAAATCCAGTTTTTGCACTGCATCGGCCACAATTTCTGCTAGAGAGAATGCCGTGTAAACAAAACCATTCAAACTATCTCCAGCAACCTCTGAGCTAAATACAGGGCGATACATAAAAAAGCCAGGTACTCCCGATTCAATAAGCTCAATTTGCTTAGTTGTAGTAATTACTCCATTATTTCTCGCTTTAGTTAAAGCCAATTGGCGTTGCAGTTCAAAGTTGTGATCGTAACCCAAAAAAGGGCTAAATTCCTCCAAAGGTTCAATATAAGTATGAGGAAAGTATTCCCTACGTTTCGAGGCGGTTGTGGATTGCTGCTGACTATTGAGTTGCCAAATACCTGAATTAGCTAATCCTTGAGCTTGCATTTGTTGCTCGTAAGTTGCTCTTTTCTCCAAGGGCACCTTTTGTATCCAGCCCAATGCCAAAATACCAGCATAGTTGTTCAAGCTTTGCTGGGCAAACTTGTTAAACTCCTTGCTTGTAACTTGCTCTGAAGCATCATAAAATGCACCAAGAGAATTCGTTACCTGAGTATAATCATCCAAATAAGCCTGTAAGGCAAAAGTTAGTTCATCAGCTTGTTGACTAAATTTTGCTTCAGCTTGTTTTGTTTCCCGTTGAGCAACTAGATGTGCGGCGAAAGTGGAAAAAAACACACCACCAACTAAGCAAAGCCAAACAGGAGTATAAACAAGATATTTAAATTTATGATTGCCCTGAGAATTGAAAAGGTATAGAATCTCTTTTAACACCAAGCTCTCCTCGGCTGGAATTTTGTAGCAGATCTTCCCAGTTTTACTGTTCCAGGCACTGCTGAACAGGAAAATAAGAGCTTGGAGTATTAACCCATGGCGAGTCTAAGCTTTACTAGGAGCCCGATTCAAGTCGGCGTTCCCATTGAGCGTCAATTTGCTCAGAACGATTAATATCTTGTTCGAGTAAATCTGTTTGCGTCGTGTAAGCTAAATTTTCTTCGTCAATCACCTTATGAGCAGCAAAATGCTTAGCATAAGCAAGTTTTTCCTGCAACTTCACACTGGCTGAATTCAGGAGAGAAAGATAGCCACTGCGCTTTTGGTTTCGAGATTCTATACGAGAATTTTGATACTGAATCCAGAAGTAGCGAATTAAAGGAACAGCCAGAAAAGCAGAGCCATAGCCTAACAGCAACCAGTAAATAGAATCTACAAAAGCAACCAAACCACCCAACTCAGCAGCCAAATTGCCTTGGAGTAAAGAACCTAAAACCATTGCCAGGATTAGGTTAGCAGCGCCAAGTCCAATTGCCAACATAACTTGTCCGCTACTGGCACTACTAAAACGCCAAGACTTCTCTTTCAAGTATGGCGCAACTGATTGCTCACCTTTTCTCGTGGCACTAATTTGTAGTTCGGGAAAATAATAAATAATCTCCCCTACATCTGATACCTGAGGATAGCCATTAAAACGGGCTAGCGCAGGCAAAACATAATCTTCATTCTCTAGGTTAATCGCAGAAATTTCGTCGCAGTAGGGGGCAATTTGTTCTGCTGCGATAGCACCATTATAATTGCGAATCACACCCCCAATCGCTTGCCAACGACGCTCCTCCAAATTAACATTGGGATCGCCATCACCAAAGAGAAAAGAGAAAATAGCTTCCAAGAAATTCATTCCCTTTTCTGAATCATTCGAACTGCGCCTAGATCTTACCTGTCTATGATCATAGCTGGGATCAAAAATCCAAAAAATGTCAGGGAAAAACCAAATACCCGGAAAAGAAAAACCACCGCCGCGACGAGAAGATCCACCACCAGAATCACCCTCACCCTCACTATTAGACATGGCAATAAGGATAATCGCAATCGCAGCCACCATCAGCAAGATGGAAATGACAAGAATAATACCAAAGGAGATACGAATCAGGTAAAACAAAACCCCCCAAACCCTCTCCCACCATTCTTGCCAACGCAATTGCCAGAATTTGTTGCGCAAAATGGAACGGAAATTTTTTGGAAACAGGTAGGCAATTTCTCCTGATTCTGCCACCTGAAGATGCCCTCCGGCATCTGCTGCTAAGGCTAATAATCCCTTCTGTGCTTGATTGATTTCTAAACCAGCGTGGCTTGCTACATCACCGACACTCACCCGGTAACCTAGCTTTTCCACAGATTTCATAATTGCAGGGTCAGGAGTCATGATTATACTACTACTAGAATTTCCCCTATCTCCAGTATAAAATTTCTGCCCCTGCTAAACCGAAAGCTAAATTTAATCAGATGCTAATCTACCTTCTGCGCTCTTGGTATTTCACAATACTGGTGACTTTTACCTCTTTGTGGCTGAGTTATCCTGCTATTGCTGCCGAGACTGCGATCCTCAAATACGGTTTCCTGCGCGAATCCATCTCTGTTCCCGAACTTACCACATTTACGGCAACTGGCGAACTTTCCCCTTCCCTAAGTGCCTATCTACGTCTAGCCAATCAGGAACCAGAAAAGCTACAACAGCTCTTGACCAAAGAGATTGAGGTTGATGCTGTCCTCTTATACAAAATTCTTACCAGTGTACCTGGAGAATTACTACTAGACCAAGTCTCCACCGTAGTTCATACTCCCAGTGAGAGAGCTAGCCGTCAATCTTTACGAGCTGCTTTAGTTAGCTCAGCACTAGAAGATGATAATATTACCTTAATCGAAATTATGGAGAACTACCCCACAAGCGAGGTTCACATCGAAGGCGATCGACTGGCGCAAACCTATAGTCGCATCAGTGGGGTAGTAGATCAGTTCCAGGATTGGGGACTGTGGTTTTAATTAATTAAAAACAAATCTTGATACTGTCACTGGGTTGGGAACTGATAAAATCTAACCTAGTTAAAAGTAGGCATTTCTTCTTTTTTCAGTCCACTTTTCTTCTAGTAAGCCAGAGTTTCAAGAGTTTCACGCAAGTAACAACGTACTTGCTCATCAAGGCTATTTTGTTGTAATTTCCATTCTGAGGTGTGTTCTTGATACCAACTTTGAAAGCCAGAACTCCTGGCTATAGCTTGCTTTAAGCTTGCCCAAACTTCACTGTCTTCGGCAAAATGGTTCGCGTGAGTAATAGTTGAGTTACGCATTTACAGCCCCTAATCGCTAATTAATAAATCCAGTAATTATCATCCCTAGCATAACTCAGTTAATAACTTAAGTTTTGCTACCAATTACACAATTACTTAAACCTCAACTTGGCTCAGAAAGGGCAAAATTTTTCTCACCCGAAAACCAGCAAGGGTAAACTCCTGAGCAATTGCCTCTTGAGCAATCGCTTCGGTTGCCTCAAACTTAGATTGACTAGTCATAAGTACACTCAAAACACTAACTGGTATTTGGAGAAAAAGATTACTGGCTAAAAAAGCCATTCCTGCTAAAGTTAATCCCAAAATTCGCGATTGAGGTAGAACAAGAGCTACTGTTGCAGCTAGGGGAGTTAGACAATAAATTTTCCACAATACCCCCAGCATGATCCCCGAGGCGATCAAACTAAAAAAGCGATGTTTCCTAGTTTTAAATAAACTCAAAATCTTTCTTTGAGACTCTGTAAGCTGCTGTGGCTTGACCACCAAAATTAGAAGGCTAAAAATATCAAAGGGTCGATACCATTGCATCCACAAAATTGGCAGCACACCAAAAGCTCCCAGCAAAATCAACTCCAACCAGAAGGGCAGTTGGGGAGCATCTACTGCTAAACCCAACCATACCACCTCCAGACAAAGGGGCAACAGTGCCAAACCAGCCAGGTGAATCCACAAAAAAGGTTCTGACCAAAATGTTTTGCTCATGAAACTTGCCCAATCTACTTGGTAGAAAGCTTCCGACGCTTGAGTACCATTTGGTGAGCTTCGATGATATCTTTCTCTTGCCAATCATTAAAGCGATCAATACCAATACCGCACTCAAACCCAGAATTTACTTCCTTAACGTCATCTCTCATCCGCTTGAGGGAGTCGAGATTGCCTTCATAGATAACCTGTCCCTGACGACGGACACGGATGCGGCAATTACGAATCACCTTACCAGAGAGTACATAACAACCAGCAACAGCTCCACGACCAACAGGGAAAACAGCACGGACTTCCACTTGACCCAATGGTTCTTCTACCTCTTCTGGCTCCAGTAAACCTTCCATGGCCCCTTGGATCTCGTCAAGTAAGTTGTAGATAATATTGTACTCACGAATATCTACTCCCTCTTGATCCGCTGCCGCCCTGGAACCACTAGCCAAAGTGGTATTGAAACCAATCACCACAGCACCACTCGCTGCAGCCAAATCAACATCTGTTTCCGTTACCTCACCCGCCGCAGCTAACAGAACACGAATTTGTACTTCGTTTTGGGGTAGTTGCTTGAGGGAGCCTAAAATTGCCTCCACAGAGCCTTGAACATCGGCTTTTAAGATCAGGTTCAGTTCCTTAAGTTCCCCTTCCTGAGCCTGAGCTGACAGGCTGCTGAGGGTGACACGACGGGAAGCCATAGTTTGCTCCAGACGAGACTTGCGCCTTTCATCGGCTCGATCCCCTGCGATCGCCCGTGCCTCTTTTTCACTGGCAAAAACGTCAAATTCATCGCCCGCAGCCGGAACATCACCTAAACCCAAAACCTCCACCGCAAAGGAAGGAGTTGCCGCTTCTACCTTCTCGCCTCGGTCGTCAATCATAGCCCGAATCTTACCGAAGACAGAACCTGCAACGATACTATCTCCCACACGAAGTGTACCGTTTTGGACTAGTAAGGTTGCCACCGGACCTCTAGCCTTATCTAAATTAGCTTCTACAATTGTGCCCTTAGCTAAGCGATTGGGGTTAGCAGAGAGCTCTTCAATTTCCGCTACCAGCAAAATCATTTCCAAGAGAGTATCAAGGTTTTGCCCTTGAATCGCACTCACAGGAACCATAATTGTCTCACCACCCCACTCCTCAGGTACTAAGCCCTGTTCAGTAAGTTCCTGCTTAACTCTGTCTGGCTCGGCACCTGCTTTATCGATTTTATTAATGGCAACGACAATAGGAACTTTAGCAGCCTTAGCATGGCTAATAGCTTCTCTAGTTTGGGGTTGCACTCCATCATCAGCAGCTACAACCAAAATCGCAATATCTGTCACCCTAGTTCCCCGCGCCCGCATAGCAGTAAAGGCTTCGTGCCCAGGAGTATCGAGGAAGACAATTTGCTCTGTTTGCTCATTATGTTCCACATCAACATGGTAGGCACCAATATGCTGGGTAATCCCACCTGCTTCTCCCGCAGCCACCTTAGTTTTGCGAATTGAATCTAACAGAGTTGTCTTACCATGATCCACGTGACCCATAATGGTTACCACTGGAGGACGTTTCTGGAGGCTCTCCAAATCGCCCTCATCAATCATGTCAGTAACCTTAGCCGCCGCCGCAGTTTCTTCTTCGGTCTCTACCTGGGTACCCAATTCTTCCGCTACCAATTTAGCTGTGGGAATATCTAAGGTTTGGGTAACGTTAACAGCAATTCCCTTCAGAAATAACTGCTTCACCAGTTCTGTTTCTTGGGTGTGTAATAAGTCCGCCAATTCCCTTACAGTTAGGCTACCTGCCAGGGTAATTATTTCTGGACGCTCATCCACAACTTTCTTATCTCGCCGACGCTCGCGATTGTCACTGCGTGAGCCCCGGTTGTCTTGTTTAGCTGGTGCCGGTTTTTTAGCTTTTCTAGCTCCAGCACTTGCCTTATTAGATGTGTCTGCAGCAGCAAGGCTAGCTGGTTTAGGAGGACGAGCAATCGAGAGACTAACGTTAATGGCTGATGCTGCACTGTTGCTTCCATCTGTAGCACCAAACTCATCATCGTCATCTTCAATGACCAAGGCTTTGGCACGCTTATTTTTGGCTACTTTACCAGATTTACTCTTGGCGTTAGATTCATCCTCATCCTCTTCTTCCCAAACTTTTTTCTTCGGTAGTCGAGGAGGAGTAGGACGTTTAAGCTTCGGTTTTGGTTTATCTAACTCTTCTAGGATATCTTCTGGAGCCACAGAAGCAGTTGATTCTAATTCTTGATCATCATCCGCTGTCCCTTCTACTGAAGTTGGCTGAGTTGTGGGGCGAGTATTTGGTCTTGAGGGTCTTTGTAATTTGGGGGTTGCTTTAACTGGTTCTTCAGCCGGTTTTTTAACGGGATGAGGCAAAGAAGGAGCTTGTACCTCTGGCTTGTCCAGTAGCAATGGAGGTGGTACTGGTTTAGCTGGTGTCGGCGAAGGTTTAGCTGTTTCCTTGGGCTCAACAACTGTTTTGCTCTCTACTTTAGTAACCGGACGAACCACTGGAGTTACTTTAGGAGTTGGTGGTGTGGGTCTCGATGGTGGTCCTAGGAGCTGAGGTTTTTCAACCTCTAAAACTGATTCTTGCTTGATCTGGGGTTCTACTGGCTCTTGGGTTTGTTGCTCTTCTACCTGTATTGGTTCTGTAACATCATCACCTTTAACAGTTTCTGGTGCTTTCAATACAGGTGCTTGAGGTTTGGTAAGCAAACGAGGACGACTAACTTTGGGAGTTGGTGTTTCTGAGTCAGTGGATTTAGCAGCACTGGCGTTAGATGTTTTAATTTTCTGACTAGGACGGATTGCCAAAATCTCTGGCTTACGCCCTGCTTTTGACTTCTTACCCTTTACTGGGGCTGAAGTTGACCCGCCACCACTGGGTTTACTGCCATTGCCCTTGCGTGGCTGACTGGCAACATGGCGTTCAGCAACAGCACGAATGCGCTGTGCTTGGGATTCAGTGATTGTGCTACTGTGACTCTTGACCGATATATTAAGCTGATCGCAAATAACTAAAATATCTTTATTGTCCAAACTCAATTCCTTTGATAGTTCGTAAATTCTGACTTTGCCGTTGTTCATCCACTATGCCCCTACTTACCAGTTTTGTGTTCTGAAGTTAATAAAATCTAGTTCATCAGTTTAGTTTTTCTAGTAATTGTGTCCCCAAATCCCCCTACACCTCGTATGGAAGTTTAAATATGAGTTTTTAATCGAACTGAATGTTAACTTACTTGTCAATAGTTTACTGTTTGATATGGCTTCTTTTTTATACCTGATTATCAGTAAGTTCAAAAAAGATTTTTACCCTTATCCCAGTTAGGTTTAACTCTCAAAGGTTATTTGATTGTTCTTTATTGTCTCTTTGGAGTTTAAAAACCGATAATTCCTTCTTTTATGCTAGCTAGTAGTACTACAAATGGAGAGCTTGGCTTTCTGCAATACCTACTCAACAAGCTCTACATTTGACCTCTGGCTTTGCTCAACTAACAGTTGCGACAAATCCCGATAGAGCTGCTCAGGAACTGGTGCTTTAAGCGCCTTACCCAGACGGTTTTTGATTTGTGCTCGACGCAGACAGCTTGCTTGAGGACAAAGGTAAGCAGAGCGTCCCATACCCTGGTTTAATTGTACCTTTTGCGAAGGATAGACTCGGACAATTCTCCAGAATGTTTCTTTTGGTGCTACCTGGCGACAGCTCAGACAGCGTCTGTAGTTGGGCTTCATCTAGTTGGCTATGGAAATAAAAAAAGCGAGAGTAAGGACAAATAAGTTATGATTCAACCTTCAAATCTCTGGATCTAGTTCACTTTCGAGTTCTGGCAATTCTAATGCTTCTGGTTGTGTTGGCAAAGTCAATTCTAGTTCTGGCGGCGCAGGTTCTGATGAGCCCATTTTTTCTGATTCCTTGTCATAGCTACCTGCATCCTTGATGTCGATTTTCCAGCCAGTTAATCGAGCAGCAAGGCGCACATTCTGTCCCTCCTTACCGATAGCTAAACTGAGCTGGTTTTCAGCTACTAGAACCAATGCTTTACGTTCCTCAGGATTCTCGAGAACTACTTCATCAACGCGAGCGGGACTTAGGGCGTTAGCAATGTAGGTTGCTGGGTCAGGAGACCAACGAATTACATCTATTTTCTCACCACGAAGCTCATTAACTACAGCTTGAATACGTGAACCCCTAGCACCAATGCAAGCACCTACAGGATCTACGTCCCTTTCTAGGGTATCAACAGCAATTTTGGTGCGCGGACCAACATGACGCGATGGTGGATTAGCTTCCCTAGCCACAGCAACAATACGCACAATTTCATCTTCTATTTCTGGGACTTCATTTTCAAACAAATACACAACTAGACCCGCAGCAGCACGAGAAACAAGAAGTTGTGGTCCACGATTAGAACCTTCGCGCACTTTTTTCAGATAAACCTTAAAAGTGGCATTAGCACGGTAATTGTCATTGGGTAGTTGTTCCCGTTTGGGCAATTCTGCTTCAACTTCGGGCTGACCAAAGGCACTGGTCACAGCCATAATAATCGATTGTCTTTCAAAACGTAATACTCTAGCTTGAAGTACGGTAGTTTCAAGGTCTTGGAATTCTTCTTGAATTAGTTTTCTTTGCTGATCCCGTAGTTTTTGCAGCAAGACTTGCTTGGTTTGAATCGCTGCCATGCGACCAAAATCTTTTTGATCTGGTGTAACATCTAGAACCACAGAATCTCCTAACTGTGCTTCTGAGGCAACTTCGCGAACGTCTTTGATGGGAATTTGATGATCTGTATTGTCAACTTGCTCGACAATAACTTTGGTAGAAAGGATGCGAAAGCCTTCTTCCTCAGTATCAAGTTCTACTTCAAAGTTGTCGAAGTATTCTTCACTGAAGTGGTTACGATCTAAACTTTGGGCACGACGATACCTTTCGTAACCTTTAATTAGAGCTTCTCGTAATGCTTGTTGTACTGCAGGTTTTGGTAGGTTGTGTTTTTTGCTGATGTCTTCAATCATGTTTTTGAGACCAGGCAAACTGACAATTGCCATAAGCAAATCTCCTTATTTAGTTAATATTAGGTAACGAGGTTTATTTCTCAGTTGGCTCTTCATCAGCACTCGAGTTTATGCCTCGTGCCATGATTTATTGAGAGTCTAGTTGAACTTTGGCAACTAATTGACGAGGAATGGCAATTGCTCGTCCTTTTTGATTCAGATAAACTGCCTGGTCATCCCGACTTTGAAGCTTCCCTTGCCATTCTTTTTTCCCTTCATAGGGAGCATAGGTTTTAACAATGACGCTGAATCCTTTAAAACTAATAAATTCCCGATCTGTCGTCAATTGCCGCGAAATACCAGGACTAGAAATTTCTAGTACATAGGAATGAGGCATCATTGCTGTAGCATCTAATTTTGCTTCTATAGCTCTACTCATTTGTTCGCAATCATTGAGACTTGTATCAGTGTTAGGATTGCGAATATCTAAGCGCAGCACTGGTGGTTGTTTATTGGTCTGAAAAACGACCCCAACAATTTCCAGACCCAATTGTGTGGCAATTGGTGTTGCCAGTTCAATGATTTGCGGCACTATAGGATGAGTCATGCTCAATGCTTAAGCTTTTGGATAATTAGCTCAGTTGTTGGTGATTATCTAGTTAACAGGTTACTTCCCTTAGAAAAATACTCTCCAGGTTAGTCAAACAAAAAAAGCGGGTCAAACCCACTTTCCTCGTCTGATTATTGCTATCTGAGTACAGCAATAATTTTTAGTCAAGTTCAGAACCATAATCTATATTAGCAATTAAAACTACTGATGGTTTAACTTTCCGCGACTCCACTGTAAGGATTTGCTTTTCATATGAGCAAGACAAGACGATGCATCCTCACTCGATTGTATGTTGGCGAATCGCTCTATTCTTGTCGAGAATGGCTTCTATATCCTCTTCAGATAAGCTGTCTACATAGTTAACCTTTATTTCTTCTAAAAGAGCATCCAGCAAATACTGGACTCTGGCTAGGGTTTCTTGTCCCTGGAATTGAGTTCCCAAGGCTTGAGTGAGATTAGTAACTAACCGCTCTAACAATTGCTCGTTTACTGGGTCTTCTTGCAAAACACCATTCAAAGAATCGTAGAGAATTTGGTAGCACTCTCTAACTAGCTGCTTAGCAAGGTTATTTTGCAGTTGAGCAGCACCTGGTATTAGCTGCATATTTTGGTAGGGAGGAAATTGATTAAAAATCTTTTCTAGGTTATGCTGCAGCAAAGCTTCGATATCTGGTCTAACTTTGGGCATAACTTGATAAACAGCCAGCTGAGCCACTATTTTGGCAAGCTCTGCTGTCTCATTGGTATCGTTCAAGTCAATGTAAGGTTTAAGGGTTGTTTTTCCCACAAATTTGGCTATTTCACCGCTGCGAATTAGCTTCTGAAGCTGATTGATCACGCGAACAACAACAACTTCCGTCATGTCCTCAGCTATACCAGCTACAAATCCTTGGCTAACTTGTCTTTGGATATGGCTAAAGTCTAGTAATCTAGCTTGTCCAAGACGGATAATCAGAGGAATCAGGCGTAGAGGGCGCGCAACAGGTAAGAGCAAAAAGCAATCATACCAGCGCCACAACATTGCATCTAACCAGCTGATCCCATGACGCCGATTGCTAATCAACCAGGTACGCACTAAAAATTCTGGTACAAAAAAGAAAACAATAAAAATTAGATCAATAAGCCAAAAATAATCAATAAATTCTCCGTTTTCGCCCAGGGGACGATAAAAGTTCGTCACCATCAAAGGTCGAATCTGGCTATCGAAAAAATCTAGTTTTTCTTGGCGCTCATCTGGGGTTAGATATTCTGGACTCCAAAATTCCCTAAATGCCTGTTTTGCTGAACTTTCTCGGTCCTCAAACATTTGAGAGCGCATCAGGTTTTTAATCTTTTCCAGATTACCTGTACGATTAGCGGTGGCAAAGGGATTAGTGTCGATCATTTCTACACTGCGCTCTCGCAACTCTCCCAGTAGCTTCTCTGATTTTTCTGTTTCTCCTGCTTCCCACAGTTGTACCAACTGCTCTACCTTTCTCAAGTAAATTTGAGTATCACGGTTTTCTTCAATCTGTTTAATTGGGTCATACCATTGGGTGATTGGTGGCAGTGGGACTTGGAGGGTGATTCCAGGAACCCTATTTTGACCAAGGGTATAGCCAAAAAGTTTAATCGTACCCTGGTACCAAAAATCACGCAGGCCCAGGTAACTCAGGTCAAACAAAACCAGTATTAAGTTGAGCAAAACGATGAAAGCCATAATGCGCTCAACTAAGAGATTTTTGACTTTGAATTTCCTGGTTTCCTTCGTTTTTCCTGATGAGCCCAGTGGAAGTGACATACTAAACAATCATGAAGAAATAGCAATGATTTAACTAGAACATATTTTGGTTACTTAAAGCTTGTGTGAAGCTCAACCACCTTTAGTTGAAGAGTTGCTATAAATGAGCAAGTGGACAATTTCGGAGTGACAATTTTTTAAGGCCATTTGCTATGTTGGTTGGGGTTAATCAGTAAATATTAGGCAAAATAAATACTTAAATTAACCGAACCTACTCAGTCCTCTGATTGATTGTATGTCAACTTATTGTTAGGAGAATCAAGCATGGTTCAGTCTACGGAATTAGCTAAGGCTCAAGATGGTAAATTAACTCTACCTACCGATTTAACTTCTCAAGGAATCGCTGCTACAGAATTGCGTCCTTGGGGATCATTTACCGTTCTTGAAGAAGGTAGAGGATATAAAATTAAGCGCATTGAGGTCAAACCCGGACATCGCTTAAGCTTGCAGATGCATCACCATCGCAGTGAACACTGGATTGTTGTCTCTGGAACAGCCAAAGTTGTTTGTGGAGAGCAAGAGTTAATTCTCGCTAGCAATCAATCCACCTACGTTCCCCAATGTACTGCCCATCGTCTAGAAAATCCAGGTGTTATTAACCTAATCCTCATTGAAGTTCAAAATGGTGAATATCTTGGAGAAGACGATATCATTCGCTTCCAAGATGACTATGCACGCAGCTCAAAATAAATAGTTAAGATGACCCAGTGAGGTGAGTTGAAAGTCGGGGCATATGGTACTACAAAGGATAAGTCTTAAGCTAAGCTTTGTTGACTTATCCTTAAAATTGGATCGTATGAACTTTTTCTTGTTCTTGGATCGAAGCTAAAGCTTAGCAAGGCTCTGAGATTCAAGAAGGAAATCTTTAATCTAAATTATCTTCAATTTGACCTCACATGATTCAGATTAGTAAAGCTGCTGCAAGGGAAATCAAACGCGTACAAAAAAATCGCCAGCAAACAGACACTCATCTGCGATTAACACTGCAAGCAGGTGGCTGTTCTGGGCTAGTTTATGTTTTTGAATTTGATGCTAAAGAAAACACATCAGATACTTACTTTGAGAGTAATGATATTAGCATCTGTGTTAGTGAAGAAAATTTAGAATACCTCCAAGGATTAACCATAGACTATTCAGAAGATCTGATGGGCGGAGCTTTTCGTTTTGATAACCCCCAAGCAGTCAAAACTTGTAGTTGTGGTAATTCGTTTGCGATTGTTGCCAGGTAACATTGAAGTCCCCGTTTTACCAAAGTCTGTGTCCTCTACATTGACCAGATAGTTGCTCTATTGGTAAAATAGAAAATTGTCGGCAATTATTAAAGGGAACACCAAAGCAACATAGAGCTTTATTAACTCATGCCCACTATTCAACAACTTATCCGGAGCGAGCGTGAGCGAGCGCAAAAGAAAACCAAGTCTCCTGCTCTGAAGCAATGTCCTCAACGTCGGGGAGTATGTACAAGAGTCTATACCACAACCCCAAAGAAACCGAACTCAGCCCTAAGGAAAGTGGCTAGAGTACGTCTTACATCTGGGTTTGAAGTTACAGCTTACATACCAGGAATTGGTCATAATCTACAAGAACACTCTGTAGTTCTTATCCGTGGCGGCAGGGTCAAAGATTTACCTGGTGTCAGGTACCATATTATTCGCGGAACCCTAGATACCACTGGCGTTAAAGACAGACGCCAAGGACGTTCCAAGTATGGCACCAAGCGTCCTAAAGAGTAACAAAAAGCTAGCATCAAGCTATTTGGCGACTAACCCAAGCGGTGAGTCGTGCTATCGCGTCAACACGGCTCAGGATTTAGGTGTATCTGATTTCATGCAGTAAGTATAATTATGTAAGTATTCAGAGAAACTTAACCTAGGGAAATCTGTGTTGCTTCTGCTAGCTTTCTCATTCAGCAAATAATAGTTTACAGTTCAAAGTCTAAGGATACAAACGTCACTATGTCTCGCCGCACTGTTATTAAGAAACGTGAGATCGAACCGGACCCAGTTCACAATAGCCGCTTAGTCAGTATGACAGTGCGGCGGATTATGCGTCATGGGAAAAAGTCTCTAGCTTCCCGAATTGTCTACGATGCTTTAACAATTGTGGCAGAGAGGACAGGGAGTGAACCCATAGAAGTATTTGAAAAAGCAATTAAAAATCTAACACCCCTAGTGGAAGTAAAAGCCCGCAGAGTTGGTGGCGCTACTTACCAAGTACCAATGGAAGTGCGTCAAGGAAGAGGTACAACCCTAGCGCTGCGCTGGTTAGTACAATATTCTCGTTCCAGAGGTGGCAAAACCATGGCGATTCGTCTGGCTAACGAAATTATGGATGCTGCAAACGAAACTGGTTCAGCTATGCGTAAGCGTGAAGAAACTCACCGCATGGCAGAGGCGAACAAAGCTTTTGCCCATTATCGCTACTAATGCTAGCTTTAAGTGCGGCAGTAATTATGAAGGAACTTTAGTCAATATTTGCTGAAATTTTGATCTTGTTACTTTAGTCCTCTGTGAAAGGCAGGAGGAAAGTAGCCAGTAAACAGTGAGTAGGGCGAGAGTAATAAGTTGGTTTAAACCAGCAATTTTGCCCTATTTTGAGATTATCGATCTCTGATTTTAGCTTACCTAGCCCCTAAAGTGTTAGAAAAAGTATAGAATTGTAAAAACTGTAAAAAATAGTAAAGCCAAGTAAATTTTCTGCTATGCGAAGGAGGTAACTGTGGCACGTGCTATCCCTTTGGCGAGAGTGCGTAATATTGGAATTGCGGCTCATATAGATGCGGGCAAGACCACAACAACTGAAAGAATCCTGTTCTATTCCGGAATTGTCCATAAGATAGGCGAAGTTCACGACGGAACTGCCGTAACTGACTGGATGGACCAAGAAAGAGAACGTGGCATCACCATTACTGCTGCTGCCATCAGTACCAACTGGCGGGATCACCGTATTAACATTATTGACACACCTGGTCACGTAGATTTCACCATTGAAGTAGAGCGCTCCATGCGAGTGCTAGACGGTGTAATCGCTGTTTTTTGCTCTGTGGGAGGTGTTCAACCTCAATCTGAAACTGTTTGGCGGCAAGCAGACAGGTACAAAGTGCCTAGAATTGCCTTTGTCAACAAAATGGACCGCACAGGGGCAAACTTCTTCAAAGTCTATGAACAGGTGAAGGAACGTTTGCGCGCTAATGCGGTTCCGATCCAAATTCCCATTGGCGGCGAGAGTGAGTTCGGTGGTATTGTCGATCTCGTCAAGATGCGAGCTAAGGTCTATCACAATGATATCGGCACAGAAATCGAGGATGTAGAAATTCCTGAAGAGGTACTAGAACTCGCCGAAGAATACCGTGCCAAACTCATCGAAGCTGTAGCTGAAACTGATGAGGAACTCCTGGAAAAGTTCCTTGCAGAAGAAGAATTTACAGAGGAAGAAATTGTCAATGCCCTGCGCAAAGGGACAATTGACGGTTCAATCATGCCGATGCTGTGTGGTTCGGCATTCAAAAATAAGGGTGTGCAGCTATTACTCGATGCTGTTGTAGACTATCTTCCCGCCCCTCCTGATGTACCAGCGATTCAGGGAACTTTGCCTGATGGCACTGAGGTACAACGTGAAGCTGATGATGAACAACCATTCTCGGCTCTCGCATTCAAGATTATGGCAGATCCCTATGGTCGCCTGACCTTCATGCGCGTTTACTCTGGAGTACTCAAGAAGGGAAGCTACGTCTACAACTCAACTAAAGATGTTAAAGAGCGTATCTCCCGCTTAATCATCCTGAAGTCCAACGAAAGGATTGAGGTTGACGAACTTAGATCTGGAGACTTGGGAGCTGCGATTGGCTTAAAGCAGACGATTACTGGAGATACTCTTTGTGATGACAATAACCCAGTAATCTTAGAATCTCTGTTTATTCCAGAACCGGTAATTTCCGTGGCGGTTGAGCCAAAGACGAAGCAAGATATGGAGAAGCTCTCCAAAGCCTTGCAGTCTCTTTCTGATGAAGATCCTACTTTCCGAGTCAGCACAGATTCAGAAACTAACCAAACCGTAATTGCGGGTATGGGTGAGCTGCATCTAGAAATTCTGGTTGACCGGATGTTGCGGGAGTTCAAGGTAGAAGCGAATGTGGGTAAACCTCAGGTTGCATACCGAGAGACAATCAGACAGGGAGCTGACGCTGATGGCAAATTTATTCGTCAAAGTGGCGGTAAAGGTCAGTATGGTCATGTAGTACTCAAAGTTGAACCAGGAGAAGCTGGTAGTGGCTTTGAGTTTGTCTCCAAAATTGTTGGTGGAGCCATCCCCAAAGAATATATTCCTGCTGTAGAAAACGGAGTCAAGCAATGTTGTGAGTCTGGTATCCTTTCTGGATATCCAGTAATTGACCTCAAAGTAACTCTTGTTGACGGTTCTTACCACGAAGTAGACTCTTCAGAGATGGCTTTTCAGATTGCTGGTTCCATGGGAATGCGTAATGCTGTAATGAAAGCTTCTCCGGTATTATTAGAGCCGATGATGTCAGTTGAAGTTGAAGTACCTGAAGATTTCCTAGGAGATGTGATGGGTGACCTAAACTCTCGTAGGGGTCAAATCGAAGGTATGAACTCTGAAGATGGTTTAGCCAAAGTAAAAGCTAAAGTTCCTTTAGCAGAAATGTTTGGTTATGCAACAGATATCCGATCCAAAACTCAGGGTCGAGGTATCTTTTCCATGGAGTTCAGCAACTACGATGAAACACCTCGCAACGTGGCTGAGGCAATCATAGCTAAAAGCAAAGGTAACTCCTAGTTTTTAGGAAAGGGAACGACTGGGCGAAAGAGATAATCAAAAATTTAATCATTAGAGTTATTTTTTGAACATCAAAGCTTTTGCCCCTTCCTTATTCTCCTCAAGATCAGTGCTGCAAAGAAGCTAATCTATTTGGTTTCTTGAGATGACTTGGTACTCCCAAATTTCCAGCCAAAACTTCAATAGCAGCACGATCAACCTTCTCCCAGCTCTGTCTGGAAATCACTACTCTGGAAAAATTACAATCTAACAGTTGAAATTCAGTTATGGCACGCGCAAAGTTTGAAAGAACCAAACCCCACGTTAACATCGGCACAATTGGTCACGTAGACCACGGTAAAACTACCCTAACAGCAGCAATTACCATGTCTTTAGCTGCTCAAGGTAAAGCTAAAGCTAAAGCTTATGCAGATATTGATGCTGCTCCTGAGGAGAAAGCAAGGGGAATTACAATCAATACTGCCCACGTAGAATACGAAACTGAAGGGCGTCACTATGCTCACGTAGACTGTCCTGGGCACGCTGACTACGTAAAAAATATGATTACGGGAGCAGCGCAAATGGACGGAGCTATTCTCGTCGTATCTGCAGCTGATGGTCCCATGCCCCAGACTCGCGAACATATCCTACTAGCTAAACAGGTTGGAGTACCACAACTTGTGGTTTTCCTGAACAAGGAAGACCAAGTAGACGATGAGGAACTTCTCGAACTGGTGGAATTAGAAGTTAGAGATCTTCTCAGTGAATATGATTTTCCTGGTGATGATATTCCCATCGTTGTTGGTTCAGCCCTACAGGCAGTAGAAAAATTGACTGCAGATCCTAATAGTAGTGATGAATGGGTTGGTAAAATCCTTAAATTAATGGACGAAGTTGATGCATACATTCCAGAGCCAGAGCGGGAAACAGATAAACCTTTCCTGATGGCTGTGGAAGACGTGTTCTCTATCACTGGTCGCGGTACGGTTGCTACTGGTCGAATTGAGCGCGGTAAGGTCAAGGTGGGTGAAACTGTTGAGATTGTCGGTGTCAAAGAGACCAGAAGTACTACTGTCACTGGTGTCGAAATGTTCCAGAAAACCTTGGATGAAGGTATGGCTGGTGACAACGTAGGTATATTACTCAGAGGTGTCCAGAAGGAGGATATTGAGCGAGGCATGGTAATTGCTAAGCCTGGTTCAATTACTCCTCACACTCAATTTGAAGCTGAGGTTTATGTGCTAAAAAAAGATGAAGGTGGTCGTCATACCCCCTTCTTCCCTAACTACCGTCCTCAGTTTTATGTACGTACTACTGATGTAACAGGAACAATTAAATCTTTTACTGCTGATGATGGTAGTGCTGCGGAAATGGTAATGCCCGGGGATCGCATCAAAATGACTGTAGAGTTAATTAATGCGATTGCAGTCGAGCAAGGTATGCGTTTTGCTATTCGTGAAGGTGGTCGTACCATTGGTGCGGGGGTTGTTTCCAAAATCCTTACCTAACTAGCTTGTTCTGAGCATTTAGAAGGGTAAAGAGGATGATAATTTCTTCTTTATCCTTCTGTATTATTTATCTGGGTCGTGCTAGCAGTAGTCCCCAGATGAAATGATATAATTTGAATCCGCAACCGAACCTAGAAAACTCAACATGGCAACAATTCAGCAGCAAAAAATTCGCATCCGCTTGAAAGCATTCGATAGACGTTTACTAGACACCTCTTGTGAGAAGATTGTCGATACTGCAAATCGGACTAACGCCACAGCAATTGGTCCCATTCCTTTACCCACTAAACGCCGAATTTACTGTCTCTTGCGTTCTCCTCACGTAGACAAAGACTCACGAGAGCATTTCGAAACTCGTACCCATAGACGCATCATTGATATCTACCAACCTTCTTCCAAGACAATTGATGCACTGATGAAGCTTGACTTACCTGCAGGGGTTGATATTGAAGTTAAACTATAGATTTATTTAGTTACAGAAAATAAAGCAAAGCCCACCACATTCATCGGTGGAATGTGGCGCTGGCAGATTTAACCAACAGATGCTTATATTTATCTGCCATCATACAAAAAGAGTATGATCTGTTTCATTGAGCATTAAAGGTCACATATAAAAGACTAAGTAGGTCTAGCGGAGTGCTCTTGCTCCGGAACCCTGGTAGTATAAGTCCTAAATCTGGTAAAAATTTGAGAGCAAATTGAGAAATTGAAAATCAGATCAAACGCAGTCGGGCAGTCCATTTATGTTTCTGGACGTATCCAAGAGGGGATGTTTGATTCAAAGAATCGGGTGTCTTGAGAAGACCGATAAAGCAAGAATCCCACTCATTAGATGTGTGGGAGTGTCAAATGTTAGTGGGTAGCAACGCCGGAAATTGCTCACTCATATTAAAAAAAAATAGCGATGAACCCTTTAGAGTTAGCTCTAAGGGGTTTTCATTATCAATCTAAAAATCCGTTACAGTAAAAAAGAACTGTTATGGTCTGAAAGTAGGTAAGATGGCATCCTCTTCTTCAATTGCGGTAAGAGAACTTCCTTTGTTTCCTTTACCTGATTTAGTTCTCTTTCCAGGAAGACCTCTTCCTTTGCATATTTTTGAATTTCGCTACAGAATTATGATGAACACGATTCTAGAGAGCGATCGCCGTTTCGGAGTCTTGATGTTTGACCCAGTTAAAGGACAAATTGCACCCGTGGGCTGTTGTGCTGAAATAGTACATCATCAACGCTTACCAGACGACCGCATGAAAATTTTAACCTTAGGGCAACAAAGATTTAGGGTGCTAGAGTACACACGCGAAAAACCTTACCGTGTCGGTTTAGTAGAGTGGATAGAGGACAAACCTCCAACCCAGGATTTAAAACCGCTGGCGCAGGAAGTAGAAGAACTACTGCGCGACGTTGTCCATCTGTCAGCGAAGCTAACTGAGCAAACAATCGAACTTCCAGAAGATTTACCCAACTTACCCGTGGAATTATCCTATTGGGTAGCTAGCAACCTCTATGGTGTTCCTGGTGAACAGCAAACACTTTTGGAAATGCAAGATACAGTAGCTCGCTTAGAGCGAGAACAAGAAATTCTCTCTTCTACTCGCAGTCACCTAGCAGCACGCACAGCCATTAAAGACGCTTTAATTGAAGATACCCCTGAATAGAGCCATAACAAGTTTGGACAACTCACACAGTTGTGAGATGGCGTGATGACAGCAGCAGTGACCTAAACAGTTTTGGTGTCTTTTGCCTGCAATTCGAGCCGAGTTATATGAGCTCCCAGACGCTGCAATTTCCCTTCTAGATTATCGTAGCCACGATCTAGATGTTGTAGTCCCCTAATCTCAGTTGTGCCCTCTGCAGCTAAAGCAGCGATTACCAGGGCTGCAGAGGCTCGTAAATCAGTTGCCAGTACTGGTGCACCGGAAAGGTATGGCATACCCCTAACAATTGCTAGATTGCCTTTAGTGCGATTGGTGCGGATATCTGCCCCCATACGGTTTAATTCAGCCACATGGCGCAACCGATTCTCAAAGACTGTTTCGCTAATTACACTATTACCTTCAGCCACACTTAACAAAGCCATGAATTGTGCTTGCATGTCTGTGGGAAATCCTGGATAGGGCAAAGTTTCTATGTCTGTTGCTTTGATGTCACCAGGAACTAAGCGAATACAATCGGGGGCTTCTATAGTGACCCCAGAACCGATTTCACGTAGCTTTGCGATCACTGGAGTTAGGTGATCTGGAATCACTGGAAAGATATTAAGTTCCGAGTGCGTAATAGCAGCAGCAACCAAAAAAGTACCTGCTTCAATACGATCGGGAATAATGGAATAATCCACAGAGTGCAATTGAGAAACCCCCGAAATTATGATGGTATTGGTTCCAGCACCTTGGATTTTTGCCCCCATAGCGCGACAGAAGTTAGCTAAATCTACTACTTCTGGCTCTTGAGCTGCATTCTCAATTTTGGTTTCTCCTTCCGCCAAAGTTGCTGCCATCATCAATGTTTCTGTAGCACCAACGCTGGGGTAATCCAGGTAAATATCAGCTCCCTGTAGGCGACCACTACGACTTGTAACATGGGCATGGACAATTCCATGTTCAATGTGAACTATTGCTCCCATGGCTTGTAAGCCTCGTACATGGAGATCAACTGGTCTAGCACCAATGGCACATCCACCCGGCAAAGGGAATCTAGCAGAGCCTAAACGTGCTAGGACTGGACCGATAGCGAAAAAGCTCGCCCGAAGTTGTGAAACTAAATCATAGGGAGCTTTTGATTGTTCAATATGACGAGCATCGATTTCTAAAACGTCGTCATTTCTCTTCAGCTTAACCCCCAGTGAAGCGAGGATTTGACACATCCTCTTGACATCAACGAGGTCAGGGATATTACGGAGCCGGCAATCTTGATGACACAGTAGGGCTCCCGCCATGATAACCAAGGCAGAATTTTTGGCTCCACTGATGCGGACATGACCTGCTAAAGAAGCGCCACCGCAAACCCTTAGAACTGACTGGTCTTCTTCCGGCTGAGATTTGCTTTTTTTTTGGCTTAAAGAGGGATTGATGGTTCTATCCTCCAGAATCAAGGTAGTATATGTGGACATTTTTTGAATTTGGTTTTGATTCTACCCGAAAGTCAAAAAATGTCTAGTTTTGTAACTGATATTTTTGGTT
>CAZWGS010000026.1:0-38017 GCA_964633315.1 uncultured bacterium
TTATTACTTATTACTTATTACTTATTACTTATTACTTATTACTTATTACTTATTTGATTATTCCTTCCTGGGTCAGAAATTCTTTTGCCACATTAGCAGGATCTTTCCTCTCACCAGTAACTTGGTAGTTAAGTTTCTGCATAGTTTCGCTAGTGAGTTTGGGAGCTAAAGCATTAAGAACATCTGCAATTTCAGGATATTTAGTAAGAGTTTCCTGGCGTACAATAGGGGCAACTTGATAGGGAGGAAAAACCTTTTTATCATCCTGGAGAACAACTAAATTAAAAGCACTAATTTCACCATCAGTACCAAAAGTAACAGCCACATCTGCCTTGCCATTACCAAGGATTTTAGATCTTGATTGAGTATCAACAGAAAGGTACTTTTTTAGCTGAAAATCGCCATAGTTTTGTTTCAATCCTGGTAAGCCATCCTTACGTATTTCAAATTCTGAATTTCCCACCATAATTAGGTTATTTGCTTGATTAACCATTTGGGAAATAGTTGTAATTTGGTAATTTTCGGAAGCTTCTTGTGTCATTACCAATGCTTGAGTACTATTCATTGGTGCTGGCTTTAACCACACAAGATTAAACTTCTCCTTGTAACCTCTGGCAACCACTTGGTATACCTGTTGAGGATTGCTTTGAATAGGCTCTTTTAGCACCGCAATTAAACCTGTACCCGTATATTCTGGATAGAGGTCAATCTCACCATTTTCTATCGCTGTTTGAGCTACTGATGTACCGCCTAAATTAAGCTTTCGCTCTACTGGTAACCCTCGATTTTTTAATGCCAAAGCATAAATTTCACCAAGAATTAACTGTTCCGGAAAATTCTTAGAGCCAACTTTAATTTTGCCATTACCATTGTCACCACCTGTATTACCATTGCAGGCAATGGCAAAACTCATTGTTACCAAAGTAAGCACAATTAATACCAGCAGGCGTTGCCATTTCTTCATAGAATTTCCTTAGATCTCTTGCAAAACTATTGTCGTTATCAGTTTTTCATCAATTTTTGTACTTATTACTTATGTACGGATGTAACATGTTACGTCCTTACTTATTACTTGACTTAGAGCAAGAAGTCTCTTGAATACAGCCACATTTAATAATTGAAATATATTAGTTTTCTTTAACAATTGTGAGACAAACAAGACTCCTGTATTCTATCTACTACATGAATTTCCTCAACTCTAAAATTGGACTATGAGTGCAGCAACTACAGACTGGTCAAGCCTACTACAACAGCTTCTAGATCAGCAATCTCTATCCCAACAACAAGCTTCTCAACTAATGGAAGGATGGCTTGAGGAAGCGATTCCTGAAGTGCTTTCTGGGGCGATTATCGCCGCGATTCAAGCCAAGGGAGTTTCGGCTGCGGAATTAGCTGGGATGGCAAAAGTACTGCAATCCCAATCTCGTCAACAGGATACAATTAGCCATAATCAAGCTGTGATTGATACCTGTGGTACTGGGGGTGATGGTGCTTCTACATTTAACATTTCCACCGCTGTCGCCTTTGTCTGCGCTGCCGCTGGTGTTTTGGTTGCCAAGCACGGCAATCGTTCTGCTTCTAGTAAAGTAGGTTCTGCAGATGTTTTGGAAGCCTTGGGAGTCAATTTAACGGCACCACCAGAAAAAATTAAAGCTGCCCTCCAAGAAGTGGGTATCACCTTTTTGTTTGCCCCAGGTTGGCATCCAGCGATGAAAAGTGTGGTTCCCCTACGACGCACCCTGAAGGTAAGAACAGTTTTCAATCTTTTGGGTCCTTTAGTCAACCCCCTGCGCCCCACTGGACAAGTTATTGGTGTCTTTGATGCCCAATTTGTCTCCACGATGGCGCAAGCTTTAAGTGATATGGGCATACCCAAAGCAATTGTGCTACATGGTAGGGAAAAGCTAGATGAGGCAGGATTAGCAGCCCCTACGGATTTGGCGATTACCTCCGGAGGAGAAGTTAATCTTACAAGCATTGATCCCCAGGAATTAGGCTTAAATGCCGCCCCAACTTCTGCCCTGCGCGGTGGTGAAGTGGCGGAAAATCAAGAAATTATTACCAATGTACTCCAGGGTAAAGGAACCCAGGCACAACAGGATGTTGTGGCTTTAAATGCCTCTTTAGCGCTGCAAGTGGCGGGAGTTATTCCCCTACAAGATCATCAACAGGGTATCGTTAAGGCGAAGGAAATTCTCAGTAGTGGTGCCCCTTGGCTAAAGCTGGAAGAGTTAGTGAAGTTTTTACAAAATTAAGATCTTCAAATTTTTACCCATTGCAGGGACGTAAAATTTTACGTCTCTACATTCATTAATTTCACTCAAAAACAGAACCATCGGCATTCTCGAGAACAAAACCAGCATCTCGAATCGTTTCTAAATCCTGTTGCGCTGCTTGTCCAGGTGTGGTTAAATAATCCCCAATAAAAATAGAATTAGCAGGATAAAGTCCTAAAGGTTGTAGAGATCGCAAATGCACTTCCCTACCACCAGCAATTCTAATTTCTTGAGTGGGCAATAGAAAACGGAATAAACACAAAACCCGCAAACAATAACGTGGATTTAATTGCTGTTGCTGTTGTAGAGGTGTACCGGGAATCGGAATCAGGAAATTAAGCGGCACACTGGTAACATTCAAATCCCGTAAGGAGAAAGCCAAATCTACCACATCTTCCGCCGACTCTCCCATGCCAATAATGCCACCGGAACAGGTGGTGATTCCTGCTGCTTTAACATTTTGCAGTGTTGCCACGCGATCATCAAAAGTATGGGTAGTGCAAATCTGGGGATGGAAATTCTCCGAAGTATTCAAATTATGATTGACTCTATCCACCCCTGCTGCTGCTAAACGCTGGGTTTGCGATTCACTCAATAAACCCAAACAAGCACAAATTTTGAGATCATAATTTGCCTTTACCTCTTGCACCGCCTGCAAAATCTCCCTGAAGACAGACTCATTGGGAGATCGCCCTGAAATGACAAAACAAAAAGTACCAGCCTGTAATTCCTTAGCCCTTGCAGCAGCAGCCAGAATTTTTGACTGGGCAATGAGGGGATACTTCTCAATCTCTGCCGTGGAAATTTTCGATTGGGAACAATAGTTGCAATCCTCTGGGCACAAACCACTTTGGGCATTAAGCAAAAAATGGAGACGCACTCGATTTTCCCAGTAGTGATAGCGTACTTTATAAGCTGCAGCCAGTTGTGCCAATAATTCCGTATCTGGCGCATTTATTACTGCTATAGCTTCATCCGCCGTTAATACCTCACCTGCAAGGGATCGCTGGGCAAAATCTTCCCAAATAGGGGTTTTGATTGAGAATGCTGTCATTTTCTTTGTTGTACCACCCACAATAAAATACCCTAAATATGTCAGCTAAAATACTAAAATTATCAAAAAAAGAGGTCTGTTGACTCGTCTTTAGATGACGGCTTTTGAGTGCACTTCAAGGCAAACAATCTTTATCTGTCAAGGGATGGGAACTGTTATATACTCAATGTCAAGTTGTTCCCCATACTTAAGGTCAGTTGTTCTCATCAGAAGTTGATCAGTTAACTCATCCCCCGGCTAAAGCACGAGGGATTTCGTGTTGTTTGTTGTTAGTTGTTGGTTGTTTGGAGTAATCCAACTGGTGAGGGCTTTTTCCAGTAAGAGAGTAGCCGTTAGACCTTCTTTGGGCACAAGCTATGCCAGTATCAGATAATTCCCGTGCCTTCACACCGGGGAGTATCTCAAGTTAAATTAATTTGTTGGGTCAAAGAAATTTACCAGCAGCCCCCGAAATAATCTTGATTACAGCTAGGAATAATTATTATGCCTATTGCACAGGCTAAACCTGCCCTCCTTGTTCTCGCCGACGGCACCATCTATCATGGTAAATCCTGTGGTAGCGAAGGTACGGCTATTGGTGAGGTGGTATTTAACACCGGAATGACTGGATATCAGGAAGTTCTGACCGATCCCAGCTACTGTGGTCAGATTGTCATTTTCACCTATCCAGAAATCGGCAACACTGGTGTTAACCCAGAAGACGAAGAATCAGACCATCCCCATGTTAAAGGAATTATAGTTCGCAATATCTGCCATCGTCCCAGTAACTGGCGAGCAACTCAATCCTTGCCCAAATATCTGGAACAGCATACAATCCCCGGTATCTATGGCATTGATACCCGTGCCCTAACCCGTAAAATTCGTTCGGTTGGTGCGATGAATGGTGCCATTTCCACCGAAATTTTAGACCCAGAGGAGTTACTGCGACGCGTCAAAGCAGCACCAAGTATGGCGGGACTCAATTTAGTCAAGGAAGTGACCACCAAAAAAGTCTATGAATGGTCACAAACCACTGAATCTGAGTGGGAATTTGGCGATTTGGCAACTCAAGATGGTGAACCAAATTTAACTGTTGTTGCCATCGATTTTGGCGTGAAGCGCAACATCTTAAAACGCTTAGCCAGTCATGGTTGTCGCGTTGTCGTTGTCCCCGCCAACACATCTTTGGCAGAAATTATGCACTACAATCCTGACGGTATCTTCCTTTCTAATGGTCCTGGCGATCCCGCCGCTGTGCAAGAAGGTATTGCTGCTGTCAAAGATTTACTCCGCGAAGATAAGCCTGTTTTTGGTATTTGTATGGGACATCAAATTCTCGGCTTGTCCTTGGGAGCAGATACTTTTAAACTAAAATTCGGACATCGAGGCTTAAATCAACCCGCAGGACTTAAGCAACAAGTGGAAATTACAAGCCAAAATCACGGCTTTGCTGTTAGCAGCGACTCCCTAGAGAGTGATGTGGAAATTACCCATCTCAATCTCAATGACAGCACAGTTGCTGGTTTACGTCATAAATCTTTACCTTTCTTTTCTGTACAGTACCACCCAGAAGCTAGTCCAGGACCTCACGATGCAGATTATCTGTTCAAGGAATTTGTGCAGTTAATGCTTCAGCAGAAAAATTAAGCCTCAAAGCGATGAGAAATGTCAATTGTGCTGCTATTTTTGCATAGATAAGCCAACTAAGCGCTATACTATATTATCGACTTGGTAACCCTACACTTTAGGAGGAGCCTATTCCTGAGCCACTAACCCTGACAGTAAGCTTAAGGGGCACACGCGACGTCAGGGAAAACTATCAAATCTTTCGCCTTACCGGTCTATTAGATGCCTTCTCCGAAACTATATTTAGAAAAAGAATCGGTAACTTTATCGACGAAGGACCCAGTGATATCATTTTAGATCTTTCCAAAATTGATTTTGTTGACAGTTCTGGGTTGGGAGCATTGGTTCAGTTAGTGAAGAAGGCACAGAATACCGATGAGGGGAGTTTGCAAATTGTCACAAATGCCCGTGTGACACAAACTGTGAAGCTAGTTCGCTTAGAAAAGTTTCTCTCGCTGCAACCTAGTGTGGATGTGGCAGTAGAGCAAATAAACACTAAAAAGAATAAAAAGTGAAGCTAGTTCGCTGAGAAAAGTTTCTCTCGCTGCAACCTAGTGTGGACGTGGCGATAGAAGGCTTGGGCGAATAACTGAATTTAGCTCAAGAATGTAGATTAATTACAAGCTATCTGACTCTTAAATGTCCGATAGCTTGCTTTTTATCGGAAATAGTGAGAAATCCTCGCTTCTTGCTCCGTCGGCATAAGCTGAGTTTTCTTCAGCTTGGGCGGTGCGCTTTGATCGATGGGAGCGTCAATCTGGTAACCTATGATAGGTAGACAAGAGGACAAGATAAAGATATTGATTCACCAATTGCACTCTTATCTACTTTCCCACTCATGCGTCATGAACTAAAAAAAATTTTTTCTCCTCTCTCTACCTCAGAGCAAATTGGACAATTGTCCGCAGCTTCTTTAGCCTATTTGGGAGATGCCGTATACGAGTTGTATGTGCGAAGCTATTTTCTAGTACCTCCCACTCGTCTTGCTACTTATCATCAAAAGGTGGTTGCTCAAGTACGAGCCGAGGCTCAAGCTGCTCATTTGCGGCAGTTAGAACCTTATTTGACAGCTCAAGAGCGTAGCATTGTACTACGTGGACGCAATAGAGCAACGGGAAAACCAAAACGCCTCTCTCCAGAAATTTATCAACAAGCTAGTAGTCTGGAAACTTTGATTGGTTATCTCTACCTACAGGATCACCAAAGATTAGCTCAACTACTAGAGAAATTAGAGTTAACGCAAAAGTTATAAATTGATGACAATATGTCTGAATCTAATCGCCGCTCTCATACCCTCAAGCAGATCGGACGTACTAAGCCGATAGTGAAACATAAACGTCCACAGCTGATCTCTAAATCCTCCCCTCAAGAAGCATTAGCTGACGAGCAAGAGCGGGACCTTATCTATGGCAAACATTCCGTTTTGGCAGCTTTAGAGAGCAACAGACAACTAAATCGGATTTGGATTCTCTCCAAGCTTCGTTATGATCACCGCTTTCACACCTTATTAAATCAAGCGAAGGCTCAGGGAACTGTGATTGATGAAGTTGCTCCTCGCCGCCTCAGTCAGATTACCTCAGGAGCCAACCATCAGGGAGTTGTGGCTCAAATAGCACCCTACTCTTATCTTGATTTGGCACAATTGATTACCCAGGCAAAATCAGAGTCTGAGCAACCAGTGATAGTTATTGCTGATAGTATTAATGATCCCCATAATCTCGGCTCAATTATTCGCAGCGCGGAAGCTATGGGTGCTCAGGGACTGGTGATCCCACAACGTCGAGCCGTGGGTATTACTTCCTCTGTGATGAAAGTTGCTGCGGGAGCCTTAGAAAATTTACCTGTGGCTAGGGTTGTAAATCTCTCCCGTGCTTTGGAACAATTAAAAGAGGCTGGGTTCTGGATTTACGGGGCTACAGCTCAAAGTGGTAATCCACTACACACTACAGATTTTCAGGGATCAATAGGATTAGTTATTGGCTCTGAAGCAGAAGGACTGAGTTTGCTGGTACAACGTTGCTGTGATGTTTTAGTCTCGATTCCTCTTGGTGGTAAAACTCCTAGTCTTAATGCTTCGATAGCAGGGGCTATGATTCTCTATGAAGTTTATCGCCAACGCTGGTCACAGAAAATTAATCTAGCTCATGCCCACGACTAATTTATAAATAACTATGGCAAAAACAAATGTAACAGAGTATAAATATGTGTAAACACAAAATTACTTAAAATATAGAATCCGCAATCTAGGAACCACAGGAAAAAATATGAAAGAGTTTTTGACTAGTGTTTTGCAATCTGTTGGCTTAGCGTGGTGGGTCAAAATCGAAACCCGTACTCCAGCTTGCACCTACTATTTTGGACCTTTTTCCTCTGAAAAAGAAGCCCAAATAGAGAAGCCAGGTTATGTTGAGGATTTGATGAATGAGGAGGCTCAAGGTATCTCGGTAGATATTTTGCGCTGCAAGCGAAATGCAGATAACTTGACTATTTTTGATGACTTGGGGGAGCAAAATGACCTCGAGGGAGTCCCAACTCTCCGTGGTCAACTTTCTTAGCTACAGCATTTACTCTAAAGTAAAGCGAGCCCGCTAAAATTCTCCAACACCCAAGATGTCATGTCTAGGATTATTGAAGAAAAAAAGCCACGGAGGAGTACCATAGTTCCTTTTCCGTGGCTCGTTTTTGACCCATAACAGCTGACAATGGGTAGATTAGAATTAGCATAAATAATGTTTCAACTTCCGCTTGTCGTTACTAGGAAGTTTGAGAAAAGACTTGCGAAAGTAAATATGTTGCCTCTTGGTGACTATGGTGTCTAACTTATAAGGTATCTTTTTTCCAGGGTTATGTTTTACTAACTAGGGTGCATCAGCTCAAGTTAATCGTATCCGACTCAATCAAATCTAAAATAGATTGAGTTTGTTACACTCGATATCTTAAATAACTAAGGAGTTGATGCAAATTGGCAAAGAAAGTAGTAGTGGGTATACATGGTCTTGCAAACAAACCTCCTCAGGAAATTTTGCGGCAATGGTGGCAAGATTGTCTGGTAGAAGGTTTAACTAAAAATAGTAAAATTAAGGAGCCAAATTTTAATTTTGAGATGGTTTATTGGGCTGATTTGTTGTACAAGCAGCCTAAGCATACGGATCCTAATTTTTACTTCGATAGTCTTTATGAAGCTAATCCCTATGTACCAGCTAAACCAGGTGCTTTAAAGTATTATCAAGAGAGTATTCTAGATGAGCTAAAAAGAGAAGCTCTAGATGCGGTTGGCGAAAAACTTGATTTTCTCAATGTAACTTTGGGATTAGATAATTTGACCAAATTTTATCTTAATCAAGCTGGACTTTGGCAAGACTTACAATTTTATTATGACAATCAGCAGAAAATTCTTAACCGTCAAGACGAATTAGAATTGGTGCACAGTGTTTTGCGTCAGGAACTAAAGGACGTTTTAGTAAAATTTAAAGGGCAAGAAATTATGTTAATTGCCCACTCAATGGGTTCAATTATTGCCTATGATGCTTTACGAGATTTAGGACAAGAAGAACCTGATTTAGAAGTAGCTTATTTCGTAACTATAGGTTCGCCTTTGGGTATTCCTTTTGTGAAATCACAAATTATTAAAGAACGCGATTATTCACCCCAAGTTCGCACACCAAGTATTGTAACTAAAAGCTGGAAAAACTACGCTGATCGCAAAGATAAGATCGCGATAGATGCCCATTTAGCAGATGACTATGGTGTTAATCATAGAGGTATTCAAGTTCAAGATGATCTCGTATTTAATGATTACGAACAACCCGGTGATTCCCCAGTGAGAAAACCCCACAAATCTCTGGGATATCTGCGGACACCGGAATTGTCGCAACATCTGGCTGAATTTTTGAGCTTGGGCTAGGATTCAACTTTAAAGGTTTGAATGCTTTGTTCAAAATAGGGTAAGCGTTGGTTAAATTCTTCAGCCGTGGTGGAATAGGTAATTAGCCAAATTGTATTACCATCGGGAATGAGATAGAACAAGGGTTTAATTCGCATTCCCTCACTATTGGCTTCGGCGACAATTCTCCCCACCTGATTGTCATCAAGATAGGTTAGTTTTTGGTCTACAATCTCATAGACTAAACCTAGTTTGCTTGTCGCCGCAGCTAAGGAAGCTTCCATGGTAGTTCCTTGGGGTAATTCTTCCTTAATCACATTGACATTGGTAATAATTCCAGATCTAGCACTTTGGAGATCAAAAGCCAGAAGTGCAATACCTTTGGAGTTTTGCTTAATCACGGCGATACGATCTCCATATTTAGGATCTACTGTTGCTAGTTTCGCCTCCAATTGATCTAATTGTGTTTGTGGATTACCACCCTCAAAATTTTCTGGTAGAGATAAAAATACACCTTCTCCGGCGATTTGCTTCCAGTTATTGGGTATTTGTACTATGGAGGCGGGGGCAATTTCGGTTTTTTTGCTTGTAGTTGTACTCTTGCAGGCACCTAGGCTAACACACAGCAATAAACTTAAAATTAGGGAAATAGTTTTTTGGCTCATCATCTTTCTTGTGGCTAGGCTAATATCAGCTCTACTTTTCCAATTTTCATGCTTCTGGCTGCTTGAGGAGTAAATCCGCTAATCCCAAGTAGCTAACTCCTTCTGGTGTTACCTGAAAGCGACAGGGTAGCACTTCTAAGCCTTGAAGAATCGCAGCTCGCAGTAATTTACCATAAACCGGATCCGCGCGATCACCAGGGGCGAAGTGAGAGCAATCACAACGATTGATAAAGTAAAGCATTATTGCTCTAGACTGTGGCAATAGAGCCATTAGTTCCCGCAAATGTTTTTGTCCTCTGGTGGTTACGGTATCAGGAAACAGAGCGCAATCTCCCTGATTCCAGGTGGTATTTTTGACTTCCAAATAAATATCTTTTTGAGATTTATTTCCTGTTAACAGGAAGTCCACACGGCTTTTTTTCTCTTCTCCGTAGGGAACTTCTGAGCGAATATGTTCATAATCGCCTGCTATTTGGGTAAACAGGTGCTTTTCGAGGGCTAATTTAACCACTTTATTGGGCAAGTTGGTATTTACTCCTACCCAAGTTTGTTTACTCTCTTTTAACTCAATCATCTCCCAGGTGTAGCGCAGTTTGCGTTTGGGGTTGTTGCTGCGGGAAACCTGTACCCGATTACCAGGAATATAAACTTCTGTCATGGGACCAGTATTGGGACAATGAGCTGTAATAATTTCACCAGAATCAAGCTCAATATCGGCAAAAAATCGCTTGTAACGTTTGAGTAAAATTCCTGATTCAAGGGGAGGATACTGATAGAGTAGGTTTGATATCATCAGGTTGTACACTAAGGTGTCTTGTTCCGAATAGGAGTCACAGAAAGCATGAGCTTGTTTAATGCCATTCTCAGTGCCATTGATAACCCCAATTTGCTAGCTAATTCTGGTCAATTGGCTGGGATTCTCAATTCCGCACAGCAGCTAAGCAGTAGCTACCGAAGTGACCCCTCTATAGTAGAATCAGCAATGTCAGTGGTGGGAAAATATGTGCGCTCTTCTCTCCAGGAGAAACGCAACAGTGGTGGAGAAGCTCAAGCTCAAGCCCTAGTTAATCAGTTTAGCGGTACTCAACCCAGCACTCAAGCAGTACAAGCCCTATTTAGTAATCCGCAAATTCAAAACATCATCCAAGAGGTAGAAAATCGTACTGGTTTAGATGCAAGTAAAATCCAGGGAATGTTACCGATGCTGGTTCCCCTTGTACTCAATTTTCTCAAGACTGGTACTAATAAATCAAATCCCCAAGGTGCGAATTCAGTGCTAAGCAACTTTTTAGATGCTGATGGTGATGGGGATGTGGATATGATGGATGCGATTCAAATGGCATCACGTTATCTGCAAAAATAATTTTTGAGTGGGGACAGTAGATATTCTATCCCCAAAATTTTTTCCCGACTTAACCGGAAACTGCTTCCGATTGTGATACTTGTGCTAGCTTTTCTTGATCTTGGCGGCGTTTTTTCGCATAAAGCTGAATCGCTGCTGCCATGGCTACAATCATACCCAGAATCCCAAAGGTGGTAAGGTCTAGGGGGAGAGAGCCCTTGAAGACTGCGAGGAGTACAATAACTACTAGTAAAACAGTGGGTGCTTCATTGAGAGCGCGAAATTGTTGACCACTCCAGCTACATTCTCCTGCTGCTAATTGTTTCATCAGCTTTTTACAGTAGTGGTGATAGCCGATGAGGGCGAGAACAAAAACTAGCTTAATATGGAGCCAACCACTTTTGAGGATTTCTGGTTCGGTGGTGATTAAGCCAATTGCCATTGCCACCGTCACAATCATGCCGGGGTTAGTAATAATATGGTAAAGGCGCTTTTCCATAATTTCGTATTGCGCCTTGAGGATTGACTGGGCTGGTTCAGGTTTTTCTGCTGCTTCTGCATGATAGACAAACAGACGCACCAGGTAGAACAACCCAGCAAACCAAACAACAACTCCGATCAGGTGGAATGCTTTAAACCAATAATAAGCCATAGATAAAAAGGATTTTTTGCCATCATTGTCAAACAATGACAGTTTAAAATTTCTCCTGCTCCGAGATGGTAAAACTCAATGAAAGTTATAGATTAAGAAGGGACGCAATTTCTTGCATCCCCAAAAGTTTAATTGGAAGTGGCGATTAATCTAGATATCAATCACATCTAAATCTAGTGCTTTAGAGCCACCTTCTTCCATTTGCACTAATACTTTACCTAATTGCGACCAGAGTAGCGCTCCTGTCAATAGAGTCATGGGTAAGGCTACAGCATAGGAAAACCAGCGATTGAAAGTAAAAATTTCCAATCCAGCAGCCAAAAATACGCAAATACCCACGCAAGCGCCGAAAAATGGTAGCAAGAGTCCACTATTTTGGATTTGGCTTAAGGTTTTAGTTGAGCTATTTTTTGACCAGGCTTTGACTTCCTGTTTCAGCATAGCCTCAAAAGATAAGCCACAGGTGATGCTGATGAAAAAACCAACAGCAAGGAGTAAAAATGGTGGGTTAGGAATGTAGTAATAAATCATGTTTTAATTCAAAAATCTAAAGATGATTACTGGTTTTTGCTGGTGGTTAGTTAACTCAGCCAATACCAGATCACTTTATCTTGAATTGGTGGCAGTGGGAATTAGGGCTGCAACTTGTTCACTAGATATTTCCTTAAAAGCACTCCAAGCCACATCCAAAAGACGTGCGGGTTGTAAATCATCTTTGACGAGATTCCACAAACGCTGCATTTCTTCTGTGTGTAATCTGTTGTCTTCTGTTAAAGCTAGTAGTAGTTGCTGGCGTAGATAATGACCTTCCTCGGATAACAAATACTGTAAACCAAGTTGAGCTGTGGGTAGGAGATCGAATTGATGATCGCTGCGAGCAATATTAATCATATTCTCTAATCTTTCCCACTGGAATTTGCCGTCTTTAATTAAAACTTCTAGCAAACGCCGACGCATCGCTGGGGACTCTCCCGCCAGTAAGCGCCGCGAAACGTAGGGATAGGCGATTTCTACAATTTTGAAATTAGGATTAATACTTAAGGCTAAACCCTCTTGGGTAACCAAAGAACGGATAATAAGGGCAAACTTAGCAGGAACACGGAAAGGATAATCATACATCAACTCCGAGAATTGGTCGGTGATAGTTTTGAAGTTGAAGTTAACCACACTCTCTCCCATCGCATTACCCAGCACTTGCTCCAAAGCAGGGATAATGGGTTCAATGTTGGTATCAGGGGTTAAAAAGCCAAGATTTACAAAATCATCCGCTAGGGCGTAGTAATCTTTATTAATTAAATGAACCACCGAAGCAGCCAAGGTTTCTTTGGTTTTTTCATTTAACTGATCCATCATGCCAAAATCGATGTATGCCATGCGACCATCGGTGGTAGCAAATAAATTACCAGGATGGGGGTCAGCGTGGAAAAAACCATGTTCTAGTAACTGGCGCAAACCTGAGGTAACGCCAATTTCGACAATAGTATCTGGATTTAAACCAACAGCTTTAATTTTTTCGGTGTCTGTGAGCTTAAAACCATCAATCCACTCTAGAGTAATAACGTGGGTATTGGTATAACGCCAATAGACACTGGGTACTTTCACCTGCTCATCATCTTGGAAGTTGAGGGCGAATTTTTCCGCGTTGCGCCCTTCATTGATGTAGTCTATTTCTTCAAATAATTTAGTGCCAAACTCATCCACAATTAAGGTAAGGTCATGACCTAAATTGAGCGGTAGATAGGGTCCTAGCCAAACAGCGCCTACACGCATCAAATATAAATCGAGGCTGATTTTAGGTAGTAAATTGGGTCTTTGGACTTTGACCGCCACTTCCTCACCACTGTGGAGAAAAGCACGATATACTTGACCCAAACTAGCTGCTGCAACGGGATTGGGAGATATTTCGCGGTAGAGTGCCCCAATTGGTTGACCTAATTCTGCTTCAATTTGAGCAAAGGCGATTTTATTATCAAAAGCTGGAAGTTGGTCTTGTAGTTTAATTAGTTCATCAAGAAAGTCTTGGCGGACTAAATCTGGCCGCGTAGAAAGTGCTTGACCAACTTTAATAAAGGTAGGACCAAGATTAGTAAGTCTTTTTCTCAGAGTGCTAGCGCGTTTGAGCTTCTTTGCTTCCTCCTGGCCTCGCCATTTATCCCACTGTAGCTTAAAGATGAACCTGGCAAAAGAAAAGAGAATGACAAGAGCACGCCCTATAGCTTTCCAAGGTCTGTAACGATAGTATCGAGCGATCGCTCTAGCATCATAACCTATGGAGTGCCTGCCTAATTCTCGCTCGGGAGAAACAAGTTGATGTTGGCTCACAAACGTTTTACAACCTCTGTAGTTTTATTAACTTTTACCTTCAGTATACAAAACTACAAACTCGATTCACAAATCTAAAATCTATAATTCACGTTGAAATAAAAACCATCATCCTGGGCATTATTACCTCGATCATCAAGGTCAATTAGGGGGAAAGCCCAGTCTAGCTTTACGTTTAAACCCGGTAGCGGTTGCCACAATAGTCCTGTACCCAAGCCAGCAATGAATCTTTGATCCTGAAGAAAATTAGGATTTTGAGCATTGTTCCAAACATAACCTGCATCAAAAAAAGGTGCCACTTGGAAATAGGGTGCACCTGATTCAGTGCGCACTAGGGTAATTCTATCTTCCACTGAAAAGCGGAAACCGTTGTCTGCAGCCCGAACATTTTGCCGAAATCCTCGCACAGATTGACCACCACCAACCACAAATTGCTGTGCTGGTAAAAGGGGTTCAGGTGCTAGTTGCACATCTGCTTGAATAATTAAAAAGTTATCAGGATTAAGTACTTGTACCCTTTGAATTTGACCCAACCAACTGAAAAACTGACCATCGGGAATATCTCCGGAGTTATTGGTAGCATTGAAAATATCAACACCAAAATTCATCAGAGAACGAAAAGCCCAAGCACCAGAGACATCTCTTCTAACATATTCCTGAGCAAATTTAAACACACTGGTACGACTAATTCCTTCCTCATTGGGACCAAAACCAAAGGGAGTTGCACCAGCAAAGGTAAAAGTTTGACCTTCTTGGTAAGCAAAACCAACTGAGAGGGCGAATTCTTCACGGGGGTTACGCACCAGTGGTTGGCGATAACTAATTTCGTAGAGTTCCGACTCACCGCGAATTTCGAGGACATCAAAGGGTTCTTGAATAACTTCGTTGCGATTAACCCTCGCCCTCGTCTCAATTGTGCCATCCATAGGGTTAATTGGGATGCGATAACTCAAATCTAGAGTATAGGTATCACCAGCTGTCGTTCTAGTCGCACTAGCAAATAGCCCATCGCCTCTACCTGAAAGGTTACGGTAAAAAAGATTACCCACCAGGCGTTCACTACCTACACTGGGAGGAGAGTAGTTATCTATGCCAATACTACCTCCAAAGGGGTTGGCTTCTTGCACTCGCACGAGTAAGATGCTCTTACCAACGCTACTACCAGCTCTGAGACTAGCTTCTATATTGTCAAAGAGAGGATTAATGCGTAACAGGCGCAATTGATCTTCTAGCTTGGCGGTATTGAGAGGTACACCTGCACCAATTTCAATACGTGATCGCACAAAGCCATCATGTAGCCTCTGGGTTCCTTGAATTTGGATTTCTTCTAAACTACCCTCAATTACTCTAATTTCAATTTCTCTAGCACCCTCAGGCGGTGCAATTACAATTGCTCTAGTAGTAACATAACCCTCCTGCAAGTAAACTTGGGTTATTTGATCAGCGACATCCTGGAGTTGTCTTAAACTAACACTGCGCCCCTTCAGAGGTTCTGTAAAAGGTGCAAATTTGGCTGCATCAAAAATAGAACTACCAGTAACTTGAATCTCTTCGACATCAAATGTTCTGTTTCCACTTCCTGGTGGTAGAGGTGTTTCTACTGGTGGTGTGGGAGTTTCTGTTTCTGGTGTTACTGGCTTAGGAGTGTCTGATGGTTGGGGAAACCTTTCCTGGTTGGGATTGGGTTGTATTAGTTCTGGAGGAATTGCGGGGATGGGTGTAGATTGTGCAAAAATAGGCTCTGGTGCTGAGTTGGGAGCAGCAACAAAGTTGGAGAGGGAAACTGGTGAACCTATCTGTGTTTTCAGCTCGATATTTGGCTGTTGCTCTAATTTTAGTTTCTCTGTTTTTACTAGGTTTGCCAAATCGAGATTATTGTTTGAGGTAAGTGCCTTGCTGGGATTTATTAAAGCCACACTAACCAAGGGGGAGATAGCGAATAGATGTGCAACAACTTTCATCATTTTCTGGTGAAGGGATTTAAATCCGTGTGAGATAAGAGATGGCTAGTGAGAAACGGATTTATGGTCGTAGATCTCAGAAACTTTTTCCCAATTTACAATTAGCTGTTATTGACCAAAAATAGTTTTCTTGATCAAGGACTACTTATGAATTATTTACTTCTCACTTCAGCATAAACTAGCTCTTATTTTACTGTAGTTTATAAACTGAATTGAAAAAAATCAAACCAAGAAAAAATTAATAAAAATAATTTTTGATTTTAGATAATTTCATTGTTTTGACTCAGTTTGTCAATGATTTTTAACTAATTACCCGGCTAAAGTACGAGGGATTTTGTGTTGTTTGTTGTTAGTTTTTGGTTGTTTGTCAAATAACAAATAACTAAGGCTTGGGCAGCTATCGTTCCTCTCTTTGAAAAAATGGATTTCCTACCGCTTTTGGTGACAGGGTTGATTGACAAATTCTTCTCTCTATTGCCCTCAAGTAACCAATTTTTCGATGACTTTAAATGCCATAGGTTACTGCCAATCTCTTAGATGAGACAACCAATTCTCAATTTGTTCGCGTCGTTGCTCAAAGTTGGCAGCAAGACTGATAAAAATTATGCCAACTATTAAGCCTAAAATCCACTTGGTAAGAGGATATTCAAAACTCAAAACTAGCAGTTGATAGGAAGCAGTAAGCACAAAAGTTAAGGTGCCAACATACAAGAATGCGCGGATTCGCCAAGCCAATCCGGAAAAAATTGCCACCAAAGCGACAAAGGCAGGAATTATTCCTGTGTCTTGGTGAAATAGGAGAGCAACTAAACAAATTATAGTACTGCCAAGGATACGCAATTGGTGGCGATTCCGCCTATTTTGGGGAATCGTGAAACCAGAGTCAACCTGGGCGATGTAGAGGATAGAGAGACCAGCGAAACTAGCATACCACAGGGGGTCGCTGAACTGTTGCATTGCCAACCACTGCCATGCTGCCCAGTTGAGGAAGAAAAGACTGGGATAAGTCCAACGAATTTGGGATTGGGAGTAGGCAATACGAGCATAGAAAAGGGCAACACAGATTAAACTGAATCCAGAAACATCTCCACTTGTGACTAGGGCAACTAAAGCAGGTAAGACAATACTAGCGCGATGCCAAGGTTGATGTTGCCAACCCCAATTTCGCCAAGGTAGCTGATAGAGTAAAAGGGCGAAACCACAAGCTATAATTACTCGCCAGGAATCTAAGAGTGCGAGTTGACTCCAAATTAGGCGAGCATAAATTACACTAGAAAATAATTTCACTAATCCCACATAAACCCACCAATCGAGATTAGCGTTGCGATTTGATTGTGATATTTCTTCCTGGTTGCGGGCTTGGATTAGGGCATAGGCTGCCAAAATTAGACTAACAGCTATTCCTAAAATAGTAAGATTGGGACTAGTATCAACACTCAAACTAATACTAATTAACTGGAGAATACTAGCTAATGCCCAGTGACTGTGGGCGGCAAAATTAATTTCCTCAAGGGTAAGATTAAGAAACTGGTTTTTGTCACGAGAGTGCCAATACCAGGAAGCGAGACGATAAACTAGGGCAATAGCGGCAGTTACTAGGGCAAGTAGACTAAAACCATCGGCTAAACTACCTCCAGATGCCTTTTGCAGTTGGTAAATAACTACTTCGTAGCTACCCAAGGAGATACCCCCAAGGGAGAGGTAGGAAATTAATTTATTGCTGGGATGACGACTACCTAAAGCTAAACCAATAATCGCAGCCCCCAAAGTTAGTAATCCTGTGGTAGCGCTAAAGTAACCGAGGCGTAAACCAATACCAAGTAGAATGTAGAGTAGGGGAACTCTTGGGCAACTGATAAGACGAGACCAAGGAGATTCTTTTTTGATTAGCCAATTGGTAATGCCGAAGCTGACAAAGGCAAGAGTTATGTTAACTGTAGCCAATTGTAGAACAGAAGCTTGAGCAAGCAAAATGCCTTCAGCGGCAACAATTTCAACTGCACAACTCAAGCCCCAGATGGCGCGATTACGGGGAGAATTCCAGTAGTGGTAAATAATCGCTGCACCCAGAATAATACAGGTGAGAATATATTTGCTGTTGGCTTGTGCAATCCAGATATAACTAAGAATACATTTGCTACTGAGCAATAGTAGTTCCCAGCTACAAATAATTAAACCCCATCTAGCGCTAGCTTGGGCGTAAATCTGGGCTAAAGTTCCCGTGTGTCGCTGCAGCAAACTAGAGGTTAACCACAGAGTTAGGATTGCAATCGCCCCTGCCATAAACCAATCTGCTGTGGACAGGGTACCCCAAAATATAGCCAGGGCAAAAGTGAGGGCAAAACCCAGGTTAATGATCGCAGCCCATGGATGCTTTAAGTAGCGAGTATTGACTAAAGTTAACCAAGTTGCCATACCCAAACCAATTAACCTGGTTACTGGTTGCCAGACAGTCAATATTTGCACCATGATTAGGAATAAAATACTCAGCCAAGCTGCTTTTTGGCGACGTGGATTGCGAATACTGCTAGCTACCCCAGTGAGGGTAAAGGGAATTAGCAACCACAGTAAACCCCACAAATTTTCTTCGGGAATGGCGATAAGTACAACATAACTAATTCCGGCGAGGAAGCAGCCGAGATGCCAACAGCTGCGACTATAAAAGTTGAGACGAGTGGAGAGACTTAATTGTATGACTGTGAGGGCGATTAAAACTATTGCCCAAGTTGACTGACTTAGTTGGGGAAAGAAAAAATCAATTCCAGAAATTAATGTCAGTAGCCCCATTGCATGGGTAAGATACACCAGGGGAAATCGAATCGGTAAACGACGACTAGTAACAATAGTCAGGGTAATTGTGGAGAGGAAAAAATTGAGTGTTCGCCAGGTAGGATTAAGGAGACTAAGTAAGGCTAAGATAATCCCCAAGCCCAAGGTAAGCCACTCTCCAAATAGCGCCAATTCAGATTTTGATTGACGGTAAAGCCATTCTGTAGCAGTGACACAGCAGATAATATAGGGAAAAATGAGCACTCCATAAACACTATCGGGAAAAGCCCTACCATCACTGATTTGAATTAGCCACATCATAACTTCTCCCCGCCATACAGAAGGCAGCAACTCCCGCAGCAGGAAGATTAACTGGAAAGAAATACCAAAAATCGCTAACAAATCACGAGGTAGCCAGTAAATTTGTAAGCGTCGACGAAAAAATTGTAGTGCTAGAAAGCTTACCAGAGTTGCCTGCCAAGGGAAAATTTCTGCCATAGAAACCAGCCAACCACACAACAGTAGCAAGCAACCTACTCCTTGCCAAATTCGCGATTGCACCCAAAAAATCTCTCTTGGGGCTATTGCTTTAATTCGCAAACCTTGATCTGCAATTAACCAACCACAAATACCAATTGCCAAACCCAGATTTTCCAGTGCCAAGTTATGAACAAAAATGGCTCTAATTAGCAAAATTGCTAAGGCATAGAAGATTAAACCTGTTTCTGTTTGTCCCCGGTTTTGCTCTGTTTGGGTAGCATTATTCCCTGTTGTTTCTGCTACAGGGCTATGCAAGCGTAGGACAATTAAGCTAGTGCCAATCATACCCAAATACACCGCCACTAGAGGTAATTTTGGCACTTGCCAACCCCATTGCAAATAACTCAAAGCCAAAAGATTAGCGGTTAATAATTTGGTTTTTAGCCAGCGAGTATGTCTTGATTGCCAAAGGGTCAGGTAAGTTAAACTAACAGCAGCAATAGCTACTATTAGCCATTGCCAAGGTTTACTCCACAAACCAAAGCTATCCATAGCCCAGAAATTAACGGGTATGAGGAGAAGTGAAATAGTTTGCAGTGTTTTAGCAGTGAGGGCGAGGTTGGGTTGCTGTGTTGCTTTTAAACCAGCACCCCAAAAAAGCATAGTGTAGGCCCACAATACACCATATTGCAATGTTGCCGGGAATCTTGTCCACTGTGTCGCAGCCATGACACCAGAGGACAAAATGATTAAAAACACACCTAAAAACAGCAGCCAACGCACACTTAATTCATTTTTGAAAGACTGCCAAATACGCTTGAAGAAACCTGGTTGAATTTCTTCGCTAACAAATATTTCCTCCGAGGAAAACTCGGAGTCATCAGTCATCTCATCTCTGTTGTTTCCTACCTCAGAAATTACTATCTCAGGTAACTCACAGGTTAGATATTTGCGGCTTAATTGCTTAACCTGAATATCTGTAATTAAACCTAAACTTAGCCAGACATCCAAACCCTGCAATAATTCAGGTTTAGATGCACCAACGATTACTTCAATACGCAAAGGAAGATTGGGGTGAAAGGACATGGCATTTGCCACTCTTATGTAGCAGTATTTCTCATCCTAGTTCTTGTCCCCAAGATGTTGTCATACACCTTGACACAACAGCTCATTGTCACACTCTCAGGTCAGAAAACCAAATATTTTTTGTCCTGTAACTTTTCCAGGACTTTTGGCAGGAAAAGCTAGGGACATCTTACTTTCCTACTAAAGCAATTAAATCTTCGATATTTTTTAGGTTAGGATTGCCAGCAAGATAACCAATACCACGGTGTAAATGCAAGCGTAGCTGAGTTGCTAAGGTTTCTGAATCCGTACCTAAATTATCATTGTGGCAGCGCTGCTTAAGAGCCACAAGTAAAATATCTGCCATTTCTCCCCCAAAGACACGCCAAGACATTTCGAGGTTACTATCGGCTGGAATAGGAGAAGGAGAAGGGATTGTCGCTTCAGCTAAAGAACAACATAATGCCCAACGACAAAGAACATTCCACTGATCAATTTTAGTGTGGCGCTTGAGTTTAATCAATTGATCCTTAGCAGTTTGAGAAAGGCGAATTGTATTAACAGGTGGTTCCATAAATTACCAAAAATAACCAGAATTAATCGCAGTTTCTTGCTTAGCACTATCATATTTAAGCAAATATTCCCGCGCGATTGCCTCTTGTTCCCTCAGCATTTTTACCTCAGTCCTGCCAATTTCCGTATCTGTTGATAGCAGTATTACCTGATGCGATGCAGAGGGAAAATAGCGTTCTACTAAATTAACACGATGAAAAGAATCCAAACGTCCCAAAGGCGTGTCAATTGCTACAGGTAACTGTCTTCCAGAAACCCGCGCTAGTCCCCACAAAAAAGCGATAGCAAGCAGTTGTTTCTCGCCAGCAGAAAGGCGATGCTTAGGTACTATTTGACCTGTTATATCATAGAGAGAAAGACGAAAATTATCACTATCTATCGCAATACGATGAACTAAATCTGATTTGTGTAGTAGATAGCGAAAACATTCAGAAACTTCAATCTCCAACTTATTCAACTTTTTGAGAGTTAATCTTTCTCGAAATAGACTGAGAGTTTGTTGAACTTTAGCCGCAGCAGTAATAATATGTTCATCACTTTTAGTATCTATATTTTGCTTACCATACTGCTGTAAATCTTGTTTCGCCTGTTTAATTGCCACTGCCAAAATCTCACTTTTGCGTCGTCCCTCTTCGTATCTAGCTTGAGTTTGAATCAGATTTTCTTGTGCTTGCTTTAAGTCATCTTTTAATCTCTGGAAAGCCTCAGGAGAAGCAGCAGTTTGTAATTGTCTTTCAGTAGAATCATAATCTGCTTCCAATTGCTGAAGCTTTCCTCGCTTATCCTGCGCCATTTTCCTTTGATTTGGCAAGAGATGATTAGTTAAATTTTTCACCTGATTAACTACTTCAGAATCTGCATTAAGCCATGACTGAGTACCAGCTTCTATCTCTTGCTCTAAAACCTTATTTTCTTGTTCCAAGAAGAGCTTAATCTTATCCAAACTATTCGAATCTAAGGATAAATTTTCTGCATAATCTAGCAAGCGTTTATCCCTCGCTTGCAAAACATTGTTAGCAATTTTCGCTTCTTGATATTTTAATTCTTTATCTCCTTGAAGTTTCACCTCCTCCAAAAGAGATTGAATCAAAGCCAAAGGTAAATTACCCGCTGCTAAATCACGTAACTCTTGGCGTTGCTTATCAACTGTATTTTCCAAACTTTCAAGCTGATTTTTAAGTTCAGAATGTTCAGCAGCGATCTTCCCTCCTTCAGAAATAAACTTCTCAGATGCTACCTGGTAGTTCTGTTGTGCAACTTCCAACTTCTTTTGCCAACTAGCATTATCTTGCTTAACTACTTCTTGTTTACTATGTAATTCACTTAGCTTAGCTTCAATATCCTCTAAATTTGCCAAATCCTTAGCACTAGCAATTTCCTTACGTTTGCGATTAACAAGGATATCCAAATCCACCGATAATCTCTTAGCTAATTCTAAGCCCAAAAGAGACTGTATTGCTTCAATTACCTGAGGTGGAGGAGTTTCTAATTCTGCTAACTCCTTAACTTGCTCCCCATCAAACAAAAAAAGATTAGAAATTCCCAGAGGGAGAATATCCTCTATTCTCTCATCCCACGTTTTAGTTAAAGCATCATCCAGCCATTTATCAACAGAAACACTCAAATTATCTTTGCCATTTTTGATATTTCTTGTCCAACTACGCTGCACTCGAAAGACGACTTGAAGATTATTGAGGACATGTTCAAAAGCTAATTCTATAACCGTTTCTTCCGTTGGTTTGGCATGGCGATTAATACATTGATTGAGAAAGTCACCATAGCTTAAATTGCCCCTAGTAGAACATTGAGCACGTTGTCCATAAAAAGCAAGACGAATCGCATCCATCAAATTAGTTTTTCCGCCACCATTCATGCCACCAAAAAGAATAATTGGTTGAACTATGCCATTGTTTTCTGGACTTAGGTTAATTGTCTGTCTTCCGTGGTAAGGACCAAAGTTTTGTAGTACAAGTTCGAGGAAAATCATGGAAACGGATGGGGTATTGTGTTAGGAGTAAGTTGTTTGGTGTTTGACAACGGATGGGTTATAGATTTAGTTCTGGTTTATTTGATTTTTTGGCGATAGTTTTTGTGTTTGAGAGGGTGGTTTCCAGAGAAATGGTTTTATGTTTGGTCGCCAGTTTTGTACTGATTTAGGTGGGAGAATACGATGGTATTCTAGGCGAGGACGACCAAAGTTGAGAAAGAGTCCTACCTTTGCCTCTGTAGCTGCGATGTAAGCTATTATTTGAGCTAAATCTCGGTTTTCGATGCTACGAGACACAGCTTTATCTTCTACCACAATACATTCATTAACCCAATGATCTAGATAAAGTCTACCTATCCAAACATCGCTATCATAAATTTCTCGCTTATATTCCTCTACAACTGTCAAACCGACTTTAATCATTTCAGCAGTTAAGGCTCTTTGATAGTGTTTTTCTCGCAAACCTCTTTTGGTGCCATTATGCACTCGCATTGCACAACCGATAATACGATAAGTGATATCTTGATGAGCAAAATTACTACTAGCCATACCGCAGCTTACTACCCACTAATATTGCACTAATAGCTTGCCCAAAAACACCTCATATCTTCTCACAGCAAACTCGCCCACCATCCGTTGTCAAGCGCAAATTTAATCATCCACCAACAACCTATCTACGATTTACACCAACTCAATCATCAGAGTGCAACTCATCCGTTGCCAAATTTTCCCCTCCGAACTTAATATTTCCCCATGTCAACTGCTTTACCTTCTCAACATCTCCTTTTTCAGCAGCAGTTTTCAAATCCCTCTTTAAGTGAGCATTTTTAATCGCCTCTTCCTTAGAACGAGAACTGGTTTCAAAACACTTTTCTAAGGCTTGAAAAATACCGACACGATGAGATTTAGTTTGATATTGACGCTCAGTATCTAACAGTTTTGCCATTAATTCTAGATGCATGGCATCCTCACCACAAATTTCCTCCAGGGTGTTCCATTCATCAGCACCCAAAAGACTATTATCTGCACCAGGACGAGGATCTCGAAATATTTCACCTGTCACTTCCTTATATATTCGAGGTAAACTATCATCAAATTCATGTTTTTCTTCCAGCCAAATGCGGCGAATTTCGCTAAGTTCTTCTAGAGTAATTAGGTTAATATCTCTTACTGCCTCTGGTGCAGTTTGACGAATTTGAGTTTGTGCTTCGAGCACTTTTGTGAGCCAGTTTTCTCGCCATTCTTTAGTGTAAGGACCAGGAATTGGTTCAACAGAAATTTTACCTTTATCATCTCTTTCAAACAGTTGCACATTACCGTGTAAACGACGAAAGTCCCTGCGATCACGGTCATCTTTTAAGTCTAATTCATTGCGAATATCTAACAGAGGTTGCATCCATTCCTTATCTTCATCATTCTGGATCATTGCCTCCATCGATTTATCTTTATTGACTAAAGTACAAACCCAGCAGCCAAATCTGGAGTCGCCACAACTTGGCGTAGATGTGTCTACAACTAAGGGACATTCGTTATCTTCCGTTGCCCCTCGATACATGGTAAATAAATCTTTATTGCTTATTCCCCAAGGATTTTGCCATTGCATCAAGTAAAGCCAAACTTCATCAGTACGCCAATCTTCGATTGGTAGGTAAATTAGAGAATTGGGACGACTAGGATTAGTGTTGAGATGATCACCTACTCGCCATTCTCTATGTTTGGCCATATTCAGCGCCCGCTTTTTACTTTCTGCTTTGCGAGTACCTAAAACAAGGATTACTTCACCACTGGATCTGATAACCTCACGAATGAATGAATCAGCAGGCTTAATTTTGAGACGTTCAGTACACCAACGGAAGCGATTTCTGGGCGCTGGGTATCCTTTGCCAATCAAGCAAGTCCAGAATGTATCTTTGACTTCTGGGTATGTCAAGTGAGGTTGAATTGGCAGTCCTTGTTCTTCGGCTGCGATCTTCATTTGTTCGATGGATTGCCGTACCCAATGAGAGACTATGGGGTTTTCTACAAGAGTGTCATTGGTAATGACATGAATTGGTTTGTTACGTTTTTCTGGGGCTAAGGCTTTGATTGCGTCCCAGACAAGCTGCGTGACTACAGTACTATCTTTGCCACCACTGTAGCCAATGCACCAGGGTATCTCATCAAGGCAATATAATTCTTGAATTTCTTTAGTCAGCTTCTCTATTTCTGTTACTAACTCAGCAACAGTGCGAGGAGATGAAGATATTGGAGTTACTACCATTGTCTACAATAGACCTTTACTGGGTTTTCAAGCAATGAATTTATGTTCACGATGCCATTGAATTGCCTCAAGTCTAGGAAAAGAATTTTCTACACTTGGCACAAGAAGCATTTCACCATGAAAACCCTTCATGGGTTTGCTGCCAGGTGGTGACTCTTCTTGAAATTTTTCACAGACTCTAATTGTATAGTCATCATTAATACAGAACAAGCCAGCATCAAATGCCCAGTGATGATTTTTGCAAAGTGAAATTCCATTATCCACTTCATTTACAGATAGTTTGCCAAGCCTAGGAAAGAGAAATTAATACCTAAAAAGTGACAGGTTAAGCAAAATCATTCTGATTATTCTTGTTCACTATTGCCGCAATCACCCAGATATAGCGCTACACATTTAGGTTAGGACATTTTAGAATCTTGAAACCCTGTAAAAATCTGCTATTGACTGTTGCCTGTTGCCTATTCCCTAGCGCGTAGCGCTATACAATCTCTGATACTCTACTGCTGCATCATCTATACTCTCTACAGTCTTGAATTTGGACAAATCAGCGATGGGATTCCCTTTTTACCTGAGAGAAGATCCAAATAGATTATGAGTGTTATGACTAAATATATAGTTCTCGAATAAATTTAACTATTCTACATATCCCACAAACGGCGACGTGGTTTACCATTGAAGCGTTGATGTGCATCACGCAAGAGATGGGGTATATTTAAATTTTCGGGACAGCGAGGAAGACAATCACCACAATCACTGCAGCGATTTCCTTTGGTACCAGGGAACCAATGACCAGCATTTTCAAACATACGGTAACGATACTCCGCAAAATCCTCCATCTCGTAAGCAAGCGCCAGATTTCGCAAGCGTAGAATTTCGGGAATATTAATTTTTTCTGGACAGGGTAAACATTGATAACATTGACTGCATTTGTCGGTATTCAGTAGCAGCTGTAACTCTTCCTCCAGGCGTTGCTGAATCGCTAATTCCTGCGCTGTTAAAGCATTACCTTGGTTCGCAAGCTTCAAAGGTTCATTTAACTCTTGAGGTGTTGCAGCACCTACACTTAAAGTTGTAATGCGAGGATCGCTCAACAGGAAACGATAGTTAAATGCCAAAGGTGACAGGGGATCGCACAATTGGGCTAGCTTAGCAGATGGTGTGTATAAACGACCTCCCTTATCTGCTGGGGAAATTATAAATACTCCCATGTCTTTCTGAGAAGCTAGTGCAATTGCTGGTTCGTTACGCTGCCAGAAGTAATAGTAATGTAGATTAACAAAGTGGAAAAAATTGGTGTTGATAGTAGCCAGAATTACATCTAGGGGTGCGTGGGTAGAAAAACCAAGGTGTTTAATCTTACCCTGCGCTAATGCTTCCCTAATCGCCACCATACATCCTTGAGGGTTTTGTAGCCAACTTAGATGTTCCCAAGTATTGATGCCATGAATCGCCAGACAATCGATATAATCTAATTTGAGGCGTGCTAGAGATTGCTCAATCCAGGAATGCATCTGCGTGGCATCTGGTGTCGGTGTTAGCTTAGTTGTGATGTAGAATTTCTCTCGCAGTGCAGGTATTTTTTTTAGTACTTGACCCAGATATACTTCGCTTTTTCCGTAACCCCTGGCGGTTTCTAGATGATTAATCCCTTGACCTGCAGCTTCAATCAGGGTAGCTTCGACGTTGGACTCACTCTCCACACAGCGCATAGTTCCTAGGGAAAAAACAGATAGCAGTAGATTAGTTTTCCCAAAACGCCGATAGAGCATGGAAATTTTACTTTAGACTAAAGTGAAAGTAGCTTGAGCGAATCGAAGGGGAGAATTCCCCTTGCTGTTAATTAGGATTCACTGTTGCTAGAGGGTCTATGTTGGCTAAAATCTTCAGGACGGATATTGGAGACAAATTCTCGAAAAGCTTTGCGTTCCTCCTCATCAGCATCTCTATCAACGGGAATTGAAGCATCAGCAACCACTTCTTCCATAACCCATACAGGACTATCCATACGTAGCGCAACCGCGATTGCATCACTGGGACGACAATCAATTTCTTTAAAAGTATCACCTTGACGGACACACAGCACCGCATAAAAGGTATTATCTTGTAGCGAATGAATCACAATTCGCTCTAGTTCCATTTCCCAAGCATCGAAGATATTAACAATCAAATCATGGGTTAGAGGTCGAGGTGGTTTCTGTCCCTCCAATGCTCTCATAATTGCCGTTGCTTGATCTTGTCCGATATAAATAGGTAATGCTCGCCGTTCTGAACCGTCTTTAAGCAGTACTATCGGACTTTTAGTGAAGGCATCTACAGCAATTGCTGCAACTTTCATTTCAATCATTAGCTTCGCCTTTAGGACACTGTCGGCACATTAACACAGTAAATGATTCAGCAATTTACCGCTCTATTTTTTCTGGTCTGTTCATTATTCAACCGTAAGATCAACTACGAAAAGCATTTGACTTAGTCTTGGTCGAAGATGTCACATTCCTCAAGTATGAACTAGTATAAGTGTCAATGTACTTGGCTTCATCAAAAAAATACATACTTATTGAAAGCTATAGCATTTGTTCGCAATGATTTTAAGCTCGTCTAATTAATATTCTCCTCCATTAGAAATATGTTTACAGGACTAATTCAAGCTTCAGGAAAAATTCAACTCTTAGGTGAAGATCGCATCAAAATCTCGATTAGCTCTGCTAATACCGCTACGATAATAGCAGATTTGGAAATTGGTGATAGCGTAGCTGTAGATGGAGTTTGTCTTACTGTAGAGGAAATTTTGGAGCAGGGTTTTATCGCCACAGCTTCCCCAGAAACCTTGCAGCGTACGAGTTTGGGACAACGCTCTCAAAGTGGAACTGATGTTAACCTAGAAACTTCTCTACGCGTTGGTAGTAAGCTAGGAGGGCATTTTGTTACTGGTCATGTGGATGGAGTGGGTTGTTTTCTCGAAGCTATTCCTACTCAACAAGCTTGGGAAATACGCTTTGGCGTGCCAACATCAAGATTTGAATCGGAGTTATGGTATCAGGCGATCGCTCCCTACCTAGCGCCAAAGGGTAGTATTGCTGTTAATGGTATCAGTTTAACTATCGTTACTTGTAATCCCCAGAGTAGTTGGTTTAGCGTAGCTGTGATTCCCCATACCTATGAAAATACCAGCTTGTCTTATCTCGAACCTGGTGTTTGGGTTAATTTGGAAAGCGATATCCTAGGTAAATATGTCAATCGCTTGCTAGATTACAAATCTTCAGGCGACCATGAGTACAAAAGTGAAGAGATTAGCCTCAATTTTTTAGCAGAACATGGCTACTACTCCTGAAGTGCATCAATCGCTTTCAATCTAGACCAAGAGTTAATCGTCTCTGTATGGAACCTGATCACTGTGTTAAGCGTCAAGGGGACATCAGCATAACTAAAGTTATGGCAAGACGTAATTTATTGTTAGAGTGAGGTCAAACATTGTGTCATTTTTTGAGTAAAGGATTACTCATTACCAATGCTGTTTTTGTAACTTTATTTCTTAGTACCTTCCCTGGTTGGAGTCAATCTATTTTTGAGAGTGTTAGAGTTACCCCTAAATTTACACCAGATCCCATGACGATTCGTGGTGTAAGTGGTGGTCCTATTCCTGCAACAAATGTTGCACAAATGGAAGATACAGAAACAGGCTCTTGTGTCGGTTTTGTGGATAAAGAACCCGATCACACTCTCACACTCACATCTTTTTTCGACTTCCTCAGTTTACAGATTGATAGCTCACAGGATACAACTCTAGTGATTAAAGGACCAGGGGGTACTTGGTGTGTTGATGATGCTAGAAATAATAAAAATCCTAGTGTTGCTGGTCAATGGTTAGAAGGTAATTACGAAGTTTGGGTGGGTTCTTATACTCAAGATGAATATCATCCCTACGTAATTAGTATTAGTCAACAGCGAAAGTAGTTTCGGTTGCTGGTTATTTGTCTTTTTTTCATCTCCTGCTTCTCCCCATCCCTTCAGGGTATTTAAAAAGTGGTGGCTTTGCAATCTCATGAGAAGGAAAAAACAAGCTTTTCTTCCGAGGGCACCCAATCCGTTGATCTCCCTGCTTCTGTTAACCTTGAAATCTGAAAATCATACCCTTGAAAGCCTTGCATCCCCTGCTTCTGTTAACTCTACTCTCTCCTTTGTGGTATTTTTGTGAGATACTACTGACTACTCACCACATCTGCTGCATAAAAGTACACAGCCATGTTCAAAGCTGGTAACGCTCAGCCTCAGGAAAGAAGAAATAGCTGGCAAAATTTACTAGATCAATTTGTCCAAACCCATCAACAGCAATTGGCTGCCCTAGCTTGGGGTAAATTTATTGAACAACAAGGGAGAGAAGATGCTTATGATACTCTGGGTATTGACCTGAAACCCACGCCTCATTTTGTATCTTGTCCTAGATCTAGCCTAGAAGCTCTCAATCGCAATGTAAATTATCTGTTGCAAGAAATTATTGGTATTGTTGAAGGTCATAAACCAGAACAGGAAGTAGTAATAATCGCGATTGGTGAAGATCAAATTAAGTTAATTAATTTTGCACCAGAAACACCACCTCCAGAGTGTTTTGCCCAAATAGATCAAGAAATTGAGCTGCTGATGCGTCAGTTGGAAGAGTCATTAACACAACATCTGCAATCGGTTGATACCTGATTATTTTCAAATTAAGAAGTAACAGTCATTGCTTACCTTCGGAGAGCAAACTGGTATAATCTACCAGCGCTGCTTGCCTGGTAATGATGAATAAAGCAGAATTTGACAGGACATTTACCAAACTAACTCCACGACAAACAGAGGTATTGCTGAAGATTTTAGCTAGGGAAAAAGATGCTGAAATCGCACAGCAACTCCATATCAACGAAAATACTGTTAGGAAACATATTGCTAATATTTGCAAGCTGTTTCGCCTAGGCGATCAAAAAGAAGCTGGTTTTTACCATCGTCTCGATTTAATTACCCTAATTGCTGAACATAGACCAGATTTATTTCAAGCTGATGTTCCAACTCCTGTTGTTATCAGTTACTATCGTGCTACGGAGCCAGATCAAAGTCTCGCTACAGAACTAGAAATAGCTCTCAAACGCTGCGATTATCCCCTCTTTATCGCCAATAGTAATCTGCGTTTAGCTAGCGATGGATTGCAGCAAATTTACGCTGCTTTGAATCAATGTAATTATTTGGTAGTCTTGCTTTCCCAGTTAGCCGCAGCTAGCGAAATGATTACCGAAGAAGTGCGCGTTGCGAAGCAGGGAAAAGCGAAAATTATACCCATCCTGATTAATTGTCCCTTTTACCTCCTCAATCACGATTTGCGAGGCTATTTAAGGGATACGCCTATTTATGATTGTCAATTGGAGCCAGATTTAACTCTTTTAGTGCAAACAATTGTACAGCTTATTGTTTCTGGTCAAAATGGTAGCCCTTTTGTCGCTTTTACTCCTTCCCTATCAAACTCTGTAGAAACTACAGTTTCTCTCATACCTCAGCCTACAGCAGAACCAGAGCTACCGAAGGGACAGGTAGAGTTAGCATCTAGATTCTACATGGAAAGACCAGGGGTTGAAGAGCGTTGCTTTAAGGAAGTAGCTAAACCTGGTGCCCTGATTCGCATTAAGGCACCAAGACAGATGGGTAAAACCTCACTTACAGCCAGAATACTTCATCATGCCAGAAGCCTCAATTATCGCAGTATCGCCTTGAGCTTTCAATTGGCTGATGCTGAAATTTTTGCTGATTTAGAGCGATTTCTGCAGTGGTTTTGTGCTGTTATAGCCCATGAACTCAATGTACCAGATCGCTTGGCTGACTATTGGCAAAAGATTTTTGGGAGTAAGATTAGCTGCAAATCTTATTTTGAAAGATATCTGTTAGCTAATTTGAAGGAACCATTGGTAATTGGTTTGGATGAGGTAGATCGCTTATTTAAATACCCGGAAATTGCGGCTGATTTTTTTGGCTTATTGCGCGCTTGGCACGAAGAGGGTAAAACTCGTGATATTTGGCGCAAATTGTGTCTTGTAGTTGTGCATTCCACTGAAGTCTATGTACCAATGGATTTGCATCAATCACCTTTTAATGTAGGTTTAGCAATTGATTTACCTGAGTTTAGCGCCTCTCAGATTCGCGATTTAGCACTACGTCATGAACTAGCTTGGGGAGATACACAGGTGGCGCAACTCATGGCGATGGTGGGGGGACATCCCTATTTAGTACGTCTGGCACTCTATCATATCGCTCTCCAGGAAATGACTTTATCAGAGCTGTTAGAGATTGCACCGACGGACTCAGGTTTGTATAGCGATCATTTACGTCGACACCTGTGGACTTTATCCCAACAACCAAAATTAACTCAAGCCTTCAAAAAAGTGCTACAAACCCCAAACACAGTGCAATTAGAGCCAATTCAAAGCTTTAAGCTTCACAGCTTGGGATTGGTGAAATTAGAGGGTAATGCTGTAACTATTCGCTGTCATCTCTATCGCTTATATTTCCGTAATCACATTAATTGAAGGGCTATTAGTCTTGCGGGATTTCTAGTAGTGAGGAAGGTATCAACTGCTAGGTTTGTTGATATAAGGCTGCGATTGCTGTTTGAGCCTAGAATCCCACGCAGTTGTATCCGTGGGAGTCTGTCCAGAAAATTATCACGCGATCAGGGTAGATAGGGCTAGAACTTGATAGAAGACTGAAAAGCTTGCCATTAAAAGCTTTCGGCTCAGTTATTCGAAAAAAATGCCTCTAACTCGAAAAATTCATAAATTGAACAGTAGAAACGTCTTATTTATGGATAGACATAAAAAAATCCGAGCAGGGTTAGTGCTATTCAACTCACATTCGAAGGAGTCTAAGTCATGTCTAATTTTCCTATTGTCGATGTGGATCAAATTATTTCCACTCTTCCACCTGAGATTCAAAATTCTTTAAAATCAGCAAAAATTGAGGAACTTGAATTAGATATAAAAAAAATTAAAGATGAGCTTAAAAAATTATTCCAGTCCCTTGTCTCTGATGAAAATAAAGAGCTTTCTAATTACATTGAACATGTTGTTTTCCCTGCTTTATTTTTGAGTCGGGCATATCAGGGCGAGAAATTATTCCTTCCCATGCTCGATCAGGAAAAATTCAGCAAAGAGAATGCTTTACCCTATTTCTTGTGGGGTTTGTTATATGACAAATGGGAACCAAATCAGGAAGAGGATGGACTTTCGGTCTTCATACAAGGTTACGACAAACGGGGTCCTCAAAATCATCGAAAAAGGATCTACTATTCAGCTATTACTCCTGATCTATATTCTTCCAACTATCGTGGGAAAGTGGTTCAGTTTTTCGACCAGCTATTAGACAAAAAGAATGCTGGTAAACCACTGATGCGTGAATACCTGGATAGTTATTTCAACCTATACTGGAACTTACACCTTAGTCTCACAGGCGATGAAATTCCCAAAGAAGTTCGAGAGATAGGGGAGAGTTTCAATACAGCCCTTGCCTATTTAACCCCAACAAAAAAAATTGTCTTTGATAACTATATGAAGGTGCGGCAATTACGCCCATTTTTGCAAGATTGGCTCGAGGACAAAATTAAGCAAATTAAAGACGGAAATATTAGTAATTATGACCAGACATTTGTGTATTACTGGCTGAAGAATAGCAATGATGGAAATGATGAAAATTTCAGGATTAAAGATATTAGTTTCGAGTGTTTCCACAATTTTGTTGCTTTAAGTCAGTGGGGAAATACTATCTACAAAATCATGGATTTGCTCTGCGAAGATAATAAAGATTCTGATGTTATCAGAGAGTGCTTTGAAAAAACCATGGAAAGCGGCGACTATGACCAAGCAAATGGTTCGCCTTTTACTCCTCTCGATCGATTCGTGATGGAGTTATTTCGCACACTTTCGCCCAATGGTGGAAGTGTCTCTTTTATACAGGAAACTACTAGCAAATCCTTGTACAAAAGATATGGCTATATCATTACCCCACACGAGGAGACTAGCAAGTACTCGATACATTGGAAAGACCCACAAGCTTTCAACCCAGATCGCTATTTAGATGCGCCTACTAGTGATCAAATTGACGAAGCCAAGTCTAAAGAAATCGGCTTTGCTAAATGTCCCTTCCACAAAGAAACATTCAAGGTTAAGGATGGTCGAAATACCGAATTGACAAATAGTGCATTTGGTACTGTCTACAGTACTAATAATGACCAGAAATTTCCTGTCTGTGACTATGCTGGTTACGCACCCTTTGGTTTTGGATACCGTCGCTGTCCTGGTGAGTTATTCACCGTTGAAGTGATCAAAGAGTTCCTCAGAAAGGTATGGAACGACAAAATCAAGTTCGAGAAACTGGACATAACCGCGAAAGAAGTTCCTGTAGGACCAGGGGCAGTGGTTAAGGACAATATTGGATTTACTAAGCCGTAGCAATAAAAACTTAGGGCAAGTGCTCATTAAGCATCTATTTAATGTAATTTAAAAAATAGATTTGCTTGCCCTTTCTTGACATAAAAAACCCTTTGTTCAACTCAAAACTAAGGTTAAATTGAAAAGTAAGCGCGGATATGTGAGTCGATCAGGTCATATAATCCTCGATGACATTTTTTATACGCTTTAGCTGTGTTCATCGAGGCTTAGTTAGCTTGGGATTAGCTTCAAGTTCCCAAGCTAATGGTCATTATTTGATAATTGGTCAAGGGGAAGAGGCAATTCCAGAGATTGAGAACTTTAAAACCTAAAGTCATCCCAGGAAAAACACGGAAAATGAAATTCCGTTAACATTTCTTAATATAGACCTTAACTCTCACTCTTGGATTCAATGACTCAACCCCTCATTCTCGGTGTTAGCGGTGCCTCCGGCTTAATTTATGCTGTACGTAGCCTAAAATTTCTTTTAGCAGCAGACTTTACGATTGAATTAGTTGCTTCAAAAGCTAGCTATATGGTTTGGCAAGCAGAGCAAAATGTCCGTGTGCCAAGCGATCCAGAAGAACAGGAGAAATTTTGGCGACAGCAAGCAGGGGTGGCAAAAGGAGGCAAATTAATCTGTCACCGTTGGGGAGATGTGGGTGCAAATATCGCCAGTGGTTCCTACCGTACTCAAGGAATGTTAATTATTCCCTGTAGTATGTCTACGGTAGCAAAATTAGCCACTGGTTTAAGCTCAGATTTACTCGAAAGGGCGGCGGATGTGCAAATTAAGGAGGGAAAACCTTTGGTGGTGGTACCCCGTGAAACTCCCTTTAGCTTAATTCATCTGCGCAACCTAACTACCCTTGCGGAAGTGGGAGTGAGAGTTGTACCTGCGATTCCTGCTTGGTATCATCAGCCACAAACTATCAACGATTTGGTAGACTTTGTAATTGCTCGTGCATTGGATCAGTTATGTATTGACTGTGTTCCTTTGCAGCGTTGGCAAGGACACTAACTGTTATTGTGAACTCCCAAGTTCTAGAATAGGAAGAAGGGCAATCGCCAGTCCAAGACTGACTTATGTCTGTTGTATTTCGTCTCAAGAACAAAAATGTCTGGATTGAAAACGTTAGTTTTGTTGCTGGTTGTGGGTGGACTGGCGGTATTTTTCCTGCAAAACTGGTCACCAGTGCTACCGTTAGTATTTTTCGGTAGCAAAACTCTCGAACTTCCTTTAGCTTTGTGGATGCTGTTTTTTACTGCTGCTGGAGTTGCTACCAGCGCCATTGTACAACTACTCTACTATGCCGGGCGCAGTTCATCTACCAAGAAAAAATTGCGTCGAGATTCAGGCTATTCTACTGCATCTAGAGTTAAGTTTGAGGCACAAACAAATCCGCAATTCAAAACCCAAACTCCCCCTCCATCTGATTGGGATACTCCTGTTAATCCTGAATGGGGTAGTAGTACAAAAGAGGCTGATGAGTGGGAAATTGAAGAGCCTCCTGTCAGAGAAACTCGCCCCCGGATTGATTTAGATAAGGATTCTGAAGTGCAAGATTCGGTAGTCAGGGAAGATAGAATACCAGATGAATCTACTAGTATTTCTCGTTCAGATTCTTCTTATTCCTATGGTTATCGCAACCCTGAAGATACTGGTGTCGGCAGAACAGAAAAGGTTTATGATGCTCAATATCGTATGATTAGACCACCTTACCGCAATTCCAGTTCAGCATCAGCGGAAGATGAAGAAGATTGGGGATTTGAAGATGAAGAGTTATCGGATAATCGCTAAAACTGGATCTAGGTTAATTTAGCAATCTCTCCACATCTAAAACAAAGATTGTCATTGATGGTGATTGCTCTTCCTGTCCAATCACCGCTACATGACTGGCAATCTCTAGGGTATCAGCACGACGGTAGGACTCTGGTAAAACGCGAATCCGATCCAAAGGTATTGCCATTAAATTTGGTGTTACTGTCAGGGGAATACCAAAGCTTTCTCCGGCTCTATTTTTGGTAATAATTACATAGCCATATCGAGAAGAATCATTGGTCAAGCTGACTTGAAATAAGCGATGATGTAAATCGACAATGGTCATTTCTTGGTTGTCCACGTGGGCAACTCCCATATGGTTGAGTCCACTGCTATACACGGGAGTCTGGGAAATTACTTTAGTGACTAACTCAATGGGCAATCCGAGGTTAAGTTTACCCATACTAAAAACTAGTAGCTTCAGAGATGTCTGATTTTGCTTGCGAGTTTCTTTCTTAGTATTATCTGTCTCCCGAGAGTTAGTTAAATTGCGATCCATTGCTGTTTTTAAACAAGGTTGGTAATGGTTGATTCGTTATTAGTTAACTGCGAGACAAAATATCTTTGAGAGATTCGAGAAACTCCTGTTCAATATATGGCTTACTAAAGTATGCATTAGCTCCTAACTGCATCGCCAGGCGTTTATGCTTATCATTACTACGAGAAGTTAGCATTGCCACAGGAATTTTAGACAAAGAAGGATAACGGCGACGTTGTCCCAAAAATTCAAAGCCATTCATCACTGGCATTTCAATATCGCAGATTACTAAATTAACCTGGGAACCCTGCTGCAATTGTTCCATCGCTTCTTGCCCATTACGCGCTTGCAACACCCGATAACCTGCTTTCTCTAAGGTTAGTACCAAAGTACGCCGCAAAGCAGCAGAGTCATCAACAGCCAACACTGTAGTTGCTTGGGCTATTTCGCTGCTGCTAATTTTCGGAATTATACTTGCGATTTCTGCTTCAGGGCTAATTGCATCATCAGCTTCTGTGTCACTCTCTGGGGAGCCAATGCGAGCTTCTGACATCACCTCAGATGCTATTTGCCCTTGCTCTCCAATGTAATCAATTAAAGCACCACCATCAATTACAGGAACTAGGCTACCATCACCTAAAATCGTGCATCCGTAGGTGTAACTCGGTGCCGGAATCGCTTCACCAAAAGGCTTGATCACCAATTCTTGCTCTGTCACTAATCGCTCAATTTCCAGAGCGAGTAGGTTTTGTTCCTGACGAATGATTAAAAGCGGTAGCAGCCAATCTTTTGGCGCTGCTAGGGCTGCTAAGGCCTTGCCAGGAGCCACCTTTGGTAGCTGATAGTTATATTGCAATAAGCTATCTAGATTGTAGGTAGGCACTATATTGTCCCGCCAGCGGAGGAAATTTTGATTGCCAGACTTTTGTAGCTGGGAAGCTTTAGGAATAATAATTTCCTCAATACTATCAGCTGGTATGGCTACCGCCGTCGAACCAGTAAGAGCAACCAGCAATTTGGCAATAGTTAGAGTTAAAGGCAAGCGCAGGGTAAAGACAGTTCCTGTACCGGGGGTAGAACTAACGTTCACTGTGCCCTTTAATTCTCGCAATTGGGAGCGCACTACATCCAATCCTACTCCCCTACCAGAAAGTTCGCTTACTTTGAGAGCAGTGGAAAATCCTGGCTCAAAAATCAACTCCAGTATGCGCTCATCGGGCATTGCTGCTAACTGAGTTGCCGAGAGTAACTGTTGGGCAAGTAATTTCTCTTTGATACGCTCTAAGTTTAAACCCCTACCATCATCTTGCACCTCAATAAAGGTCTGGTTACCCTTGTGATAGGCTCTAATTACAATTTCCCCCTCTTGGGGCTTACCATTACTTTGCCGGACTTCTGGAGGCTCAATTCCATGATCAAAGGCGTTGCGCAACAGGTGCAGTAAAGGATCGTAGAGTTTCTCCAAAACTGCCTTATCTACCAATACTCCCGTGCCACTGAGTCTCAGATTTACTGGTTTGTTGTACTTAGCTGAAAGATCGCGCAGGATACGGGGAAAGCGGTTTAAAATCTCACTTAAAGGTAACATCCGCGCCCACATCAACTCATCTCGCAGTTGAATCAGTGTTTGACGTTGCTGTTCTAAGGTTTTATCAGATTGTTTGGCAAATAGATCAATGTCCCCCACAGCTTCTTCGAGTTGCATGACATCTTCAAACACCTGCTGCAGTAGGGAGTGCACATTGTCATAGGTGTCCATTTCCAAGGAATCGAAGTTGGACGTTAAGGTTGAGAAAGTGGAGGGTAGGGGAGCAAATGTCTGAGCTTGATTACCTTGACTCTCACGAGCAATCAGCATTTGATCCGATAATTCTTGGAGGCGGGTAATTAAATTCTGGAACAAATCAAAGCGACTGAGCAACTGCTGCACTGAATTTTGGAGTTGCTCATTTTGTAGCGCCACACTGTTGCGACTAATTGATAGTTCACCCAAAAAGTTGTTCATTCGCTCTAGGCGACTTAAATCAACTCTTACTGAAAGATTAGCTGTTGCTCTAGCTTTGTTTTTGCTTTTAGCTGTTGGTAAGAGTTGACTCTCAACTTTTGCTGGCTCAGAATTCGCTCCATTGCCCTGAGATTGCTTAGTTTCTGCCCAGGTTTCAGATGGCAGCATTGGTGCAGGAATGTCGTCCAGAGCAGGTAAAGTCTCAAACATTTCCTCAATATTGGCAATTGAGGTTTCTAGATCCTCTACCGCTGGTTCCAATGTTTCTGGCGCAGCGGCAAAGTCGGCAAATAAATCCTCTGCTTTTGCCACCACTGGTTCTAATGTTTCTGGCGCAGCGGCAAAGTCGGCAAATAAATCCTCTGCTTTTGCCACCA
>CAZWGS010000026.1:38117-38261 GCA_964633315.1 uncultured bacterium
CTGATTCTAATGTTTCTGGCGCAGCAGCAAAGTCGGCAAGTAAATCCTCTGCTTTTGCCACCACTGGTTCTAGTGTTTCTGACTCAGCGGCAAAGTCGGCAAGTAAATCCTCTGCTTTTGCCACCACTGGTTCTAGTGTTTCTG
>CAZWGS010000026.1:38361-48828 GCA_964633315.1 uncultured bacterium
ACTCAGCTTCGACTACGGCAACTAAAGCACTTGAGGGGCTACCACCTTGAGTGCGATCTCCTGCTAAGACTAATTCTCTGGCACTGCTAAAATCATCAAAAGCAAGCTGGGCAATGGTTAATGCCTGTTCTGGATGTTTATCAATTCCTCGGAGCACCATTTTGGCGATTTCCTCAAAGCCTGATAAATTAAGCAATTCACCAAAACCAGCAAATACTTCTGCTTGCGCCTGCACTTCTCCAGCCACTTCGTAGTTTTGAGGCTGCTCTAAAATCGCTGCTAATTGCTCTAAACCTTGAGCCACATCTACCTCAAAAATTGAGGACACAACATCAATGCCCAAATCTGCTGAAGAAGGGATGTAGTTATCTGCCTGCGCTAAAGCATCACCCAGTTGCTCTTCAATATGGGAAAAAATTGGTTCGGCTTTGCTCAAGGCTTGCTCGCCATTAAAGCCACCTTGCTCAATTTGCTCTGTTAGAGGCAAACGTAAACAGTCATAAGCTTGCAACAGTAAGCCTTCCAACTCTGTGTCAATTTCCACCTCTTGAGAGTAAAGGGCTTTGAAAAAGTCTTCCAGGCGGTGGGCGATAAGTTTTATCTCCTCTAAACCAACGCTGGCAGCTCCTCCTTTAATAGAATGGGCTGCCCGCATTAACTCATGAACTTGAGCGGTGCTATGTTCTTGCCTGAGCTTTAATAACCCCGCTTCAATCACCTGCAATAGTTCTGGAGCCTCTTCTACGAAAAAACGATAGGCTTGATCGTGTATTTCTGCGTTGATTGACATGGTTAGATTTTACTTAGGCAAGTGGATTCATAGATAAGTTTAACTGTGTTTAATTAGTCAGTTTAGTATTGTAGATACTTCTATATTAAACTCACCAATTTAAGCCTTACAGTTTACTTTTACTTCACTTTGAACTGACCAACAATTCCCTGCAACTCTTGGGCAACTTCTAATAATTGCTTAAAAGATGTCGAAACTTGATCAGCTTCAGTGGACGTTTGATTGGCAATTGCAGCCACATCAGTAATGGTTTGACTGACAGAATCAGAAGTTTGAGACTGTTGCACCGTTGCTTGGGCAATGGATTCAACTAAATCATTAAGCTTGGCACTCACCTCCGTAATTTGGTTAAGGTTCTGACGAGTTTCATCTACTAGTTTTGTTCCTAAAACTACCTGCTCCGTACCAGCTTCCATCGCTGCTGCTACATCATTGGTTTCTGCCTGAATCTCTGCCACAATTTTTTCAATTTCAGCAGTAGCGGCGGCGGATTGACTAGCAAGAGAGCGTACTTCTTCTGCTACCACGGCAAAGCCTCGTCCTTCTTCTCCTGCACGGGCGGCTTCAATGGAGGCGTTTAATGCCAAGAGATTAGTTTGCGCTGCAAAACTACTAATCAAATTCACCACCTTAGAAATCTTTTGTGATGATTCACCCAAACGTTTAACCTTTTTGGCTGTACCTGCTACCGTTTCCCGAATCGCTACAATTCCTTCTACAGTGCGGTTCATTGCCACATCTCCCGCGGCTACGGTTTGTGCTGCTTGGCGCACTGCTACCTCTGCTTGCTCTGCACTGGCTGCCACCATCTTCGTGGCTTCTGCCATCGCCTGAATTTCCTCTAGGGCTGAGCCAATAGCCTTTGTCTGTTGTTGAGCACCAAGGGATAGGGAAGCAATAGCAGCTTCGTCTTGAGTGGTGGTTATGGCCACATTTTGCGCCGCACTTTGTACTCTAGTTACAATTTTGCGCAAACTCTCCACCGTCGCATTGTAGGAGTCGGCAATTGTACCCACTTCATCGGCAGTTACGCGGGCGCGTACAGTAAGATCTCCTTGACTTACAGGATCTACTTCCATCAGCAATTCTAAGGCTCGCTTCTGTAAATTTTCCTTAATTTGCCGCTGCTCTTCCGCTAAACTTTCCGCTGCTTGACGCGCTCCTTCTAGTTGCTCCAAGAAAGTGGCTCGATCTAGAGAATTGCCCAACTGAACTGCTAATTGTTTAAGGAAGTTAATTTCTGATTCCTGCCATTTATGGACACTACGACAATGGTGAGCAATTAATAATCCTGATAGCTCGTTATTGTGTCTAATCGGCGCAATTAAGTTTGCCCTCACCTGCAATCTCTCCATCAATTCCAGATGATCTGGGTGCAATCCAGACGTTAAGACATTATCATTAGCAACAACACGACCACTGTGATAGGCATCAATTAATTCCTGGGGAATACAAGCATCTTCAATCTGTTCGTTAAGTGCTGTAACCCAACCCGGTGCCACTGATTCCACAGCAACAGAACCGCTCCAATCAGGATTAAAGAAATAGATTACAATCCGATCTACTTCCAACCTCACCCTTGCTTCCTCTAAAGCTTGGGAAAATAAAGCCTCTGCATCGGCGGCTCTATCTACTTGAGCTGCAGCTACATCAATGACAAGTTGCGCCCTTTGAGCTTCCCGTTGCTGAATATTTTTTTGTTTTTCTTTATCTTCAATGGTGGCTTCTAGTTTATTTGCCATTTCATTGAAAGCTGTAGCCAATTGACCAATTTCGTCTGCTGATTCTACTTGGGCACGGGCTTTTAAGTCTCCTTGGGCCAGATTACGGGCAGTTTGGCGCAATTTACTAATTGGTGTGGCAATGGTTCTACCCAAGATTACAGCCAAGAACAAATCTGCCAGAATCGCCAGTCCAGCGATTAAGGCAGTAACAGTAATATTTCTTTCAATTAAGCTGTTTAATTGTGTTTCTGGAGTACCCCGTATCAATACCGCCACGTGTCTGCCATCTCTATTTTTTACGGCTTGCGCCGCCATGGTATAAGTTTCATCCCCTACTTGCACTCGCTGGGTAACTTTTTCTCCCTCAGCCAAAATAGCTTTACTGAGCAAGGACTCATCAGGTAGAGGTATTCTTGTCTGAGCTTGGGTTAGGTTTTCGCTCTCTTCTAATACTTGAGATGTTGCTAGCACCAATTGGTCATCTCCTTGGCGCTGGTAAACTGCGGCATAACCACCCTCGAACTGTTCTAAGGTGTTTTGGACAATGGGTAATTTGCCATTAACGATATCACCAGAAACCAATACTCCCAAGACTCTTTGCGTTGCTGGATCTCTTACTGGTGTGACGGTGTAGCGAATCAGAGCATCCCCAAGATCAAAGCCTTCGGGTAAGCGTGGATTTTCTGCTTCTAATTCCAAGCGACTCACAATAGCGCTGGCTTTGATCTGTTGCGGATTTTCCAGCACCTCCTGAACTAAGCCACCGGGATCAAAGATCTCACCTGTCCGATTCTTGTTGGCATTAACAATAATTCTGCGATTAGTGTCCACCAGAGTGGCATATTCAATATTGCGCGCCTCAATTTCGTTGCGGAGAATACCCCTAATCTGGGCGCGAAAATCGGAGGGTAAATTACCATCTCTCCTCCAAACTTGTGTAGCTCGAATAATCGCATCATTGTCAGATTGACCCCGAAAACCAAACCCCATCTGGTTAATTTTGATTTGGTAGTTAGCTTCTGTAACTGCCAGTTCGGATTTTGCTTGGCTCGCTAATTGTCTCCTACCTCCATCAATAATGAAATAAATACCACCCCCTGCTAAACCAACAATCGTAATGATTTCTGAGGCAACCAGGGCGATAATTTGTTTCCCCCTAATGGGTAGATTGTTAAATCCCTTGGCTAAGGATGATTTTTGTTGTTCTACCTTGCCATAGGAAGCTTGATCTCGCTTAATTTTTTCCCCAGAAGTTGCCTTATATCTAATAGTTCTATCCTGAGCTAGATTTTTTTGTTTGGGTACAGAATTATTATTACTATCGCGAGGAAGTTGAGGCTTAGGCGAGCTTACTACATCTGGAGAAGGATCGCGGTCATTTTGCTTCCGGGGGGTCTGTGTCATGAGGTTACCTTTAAGTAGTTGCTATAGTTAGTGCTCTTATAATCTCGAACTTGAATAAGTAATTATGGGACTAGCCTCAATACCTTATACTAGTTGCGACTCAAAATTCAGGGTTGAGGCATGGCAGCCATAATTGCTTCACCATCGAGAACAACTAACATCTCACCATTGGGTTTGAGCCAATATCCCCGAAAAAAAGAAGCTAATTCAGTCTTCATCATTGATGGTGGTAGATCTTGAAACTTTGTGGGATCGCACCATTCAAGGTCTTCAACATTACTTACTACCAAACCAATCTGATGAGAGGTGGAGTTAGTTTCTGTGTCGTCACTGTTATCTTGAAAAACAACAGAAATGTAGGATGAGGAGTTGACAGACTGTTGATTCCAAGGAGTTAGACCAATTAATTGACCTAAATCAACCATCCACAGAATTGTGCCACGCCAATTATAAACACCCATGACCCAGGCAGGCATATGGGGAATGGAGACAATTTGACCAATAGGTATGGTCAATACTTCAGATAGCTGATGAATCGACAATAGAACTTTGGTTTCCGGAACTAGATAGAGGCGTAAAAATTGTTGACCTGTAGCTAAAGCTGGCTTCTCTGAAGTATGGGAGGCTGAAGCAGGAGAGAATTGAGACATAAAAGGTTTGTGCTAACTGCGAGCAGAGCTTTTCAAAAGTTGCTTTACGGTTCTGATAAACTCCTCTTGGTCTATGGGTTTAGGCATATAAGCATCTGCTCCTTGCTTTAAACCCCAAAATTTATCCATATCTGTGCCTTTTGTGGAACAAATTATCACTGGGATGTTACTAGTTTTCGCCTGTGCTTTAAGAAAACGGCAAATTTCAAAACCACTACGACCGGGCAATACCACATCCAGGATAATGACATCTGGTCTGTTGGTATCAATTTTTGCCAAAGCTTCTTCTCCATCTTTGGCAGTTGAGACAATTATCCCCTCCTGTTGGAGACAACTACTAAGAATTTCCCTTTCTGTCAAAGAATCTTCAACAACTAAGGCAGTACCCATCTTAAATTCACCTCGTTAATCTAAATCTATAAATTAAAAGACCAAAAACAGCAGTCCTCTCTTTGCTTTTCCAGTCTTGGAATAGATTGTCTAGATCTAGTGAGTAGCAAAGAACTACTGGTAGATAACACCCCATATTGATCACGCAGGATTTTCCTTATGTAAATATTTGCGAATCACTTCTAAGACAACGCTAGCATCAATTGGTTTACTGATAAAATCAGTCGCTCCCACCATTTTTGCCCTTACACGGTCAATAATGCCATCATTTCCTGTCAAAATCACTATTGGTGTGTTCTGGAAAAAAGACAATCTCCTTAATTGAGAGCAAATTTCATAGCCGTTGGCGTTGGGCATTACTAAATCAAGGAAAATTAAATCTGGCTTGCGTGCCAATAGGGTAGCTATTGCCCTGAGTGCATCATTTATGGCGACAAACTGATATCCTTCGGTGGTGAGGATTTTTTCCATGGTTTGACAAATCAAAGGACTGTCGTCAACACAGGCGATTAGGGGTGTTGGTGCACTTGAACTTTTCGGTTTGCCATCCTGAATTGGTGGTGTTACTGGAGAGGGTAAATCGGGGATGTCTACTAATTCTACATAGCCCAATTGAATGTGAGGTAGTAGGGAACGGGTTACTGCAATCACGTCTCGCTTCATGCGTACTGCTAAATCTCGCAAGCTGTGTTGCCCATCTAGGAGTTTTGCCATTGCCTCGTAAGCTTGGCGTGATGAAGCAGCCCGTAGTGCATCTGGTTGCCTGATTACAGGTGCTTGATTGGGCGAGCGATCTGCTAACTTTGCTGCTTGCCAAGAGCGCCACAGGACTTCAGCACCAGCAATTACTTTCTCCGCATCGACTAAAACCAGTCGTTGTGTGAGGGAACTATCTCGCTTGATTTCGTAGGTGATCTGCATCGCTTGGGTAACGTCAAACAGAATCTCGGTGATCACCGACTGAATCATCGCTGCAGCTTGTTCGTTGGTAACCTTTTTCTGCTCTACCCAGTTGCACAATAATTCATATTCCCAACACCCACTACTGGAGATGTCCAATTGGTCAATCTTGGCTGGTAGTCGGGAAGAAATCTGGGGGCAGTAAAGAATTAAACTCCTGCGCCATCGTCTCACTGGATGGATGCCCCCGGTGGCATACATCAGACGACCCATGTACAAATAAAAAATCCATTTCCGTTTTTTAGTGCTAGTTAGCACTAGTTGTCCACTGAACCGGGGTTGCTTGAGTATATCAAACAATCCTGCTTGCTTGGAGGCAGTAAACTCGCTGATTGGAATAAGAGGGGTTTGTTCAGTCGTCATCATTGCTATTGGTCAACCTAACTTGCTGCCACTATGGCTACAGTAAGACAGATACGTACATCTCCAGTGTTTACAGCAAAGATTCGTTTCGTGGTTACTATATAAACAAATCTTAGAGGTGGAATTTTGGTGACGCAACTCTGGTTAACTTTAACTGGAGTGATCGTATATCTATAACATTTTTTGTCTCTAAGTATTTTTACGTGTTTTTTATACTGTAAAAATAATTCATTGTCTGCCTTGCTCCAATAGTGCTATAAATTTAGCTATATTTACTTAGGAATAGTTCTTAGAAACTAAGAAGCTTTACAGTTTAGTTCTATATTTATATAAACTACTTTCTGGATATTACCGACATATCCAGGGTGAGTCTGTAAAGAAGGAGTAAATTCTTGGTAAAGAAGCTATAGTTTTAACAAAGACGCAGTCAGTTATCGTTACTTCCTATATGTCTCCTTCCGGATTCTAAACAATTGGTCTGACTATATGGTGTATCAATGGTTACATCTTAGCTTGTACATAGGTCAAAGTCTTCTTAGACTAGAATATTTACCAAAATTAATTACCATGTAGTATTCACTTAAGTATTAATGCTTATTTTGAATTTTTGTTGGAGACGAGCAAAATTAGATAAAATTTAGTTAACTAAACTAAAGTAGAACCCTTGGGTCCATACAGGTCAATCGAAGTCTGATAGAGTCTACTGCTCTTTAGGTGGTCACCTCTAAACTAACACCAGTGAGCGAATAGCACTAGTATACTCCCAGTTTCTTGATTCACATTAGACTCTCACTGTATTCCCTTGATAAAACCCTTAATATTTCTCTATTGACCTGATAGATTTTAATCCTCTATTAGCTGCACTTAGTTCCTTTGCTTCATCCGCATTAAGGTTAAATTTATCTCAAGGGTAATATCTCGACAAAAGTGCAAGGGTATTGAAAAAAAACTCCATAAAACGAATAAAAACTCTCAGTATTAGTTGAATTATCAATTCAGCAATTAGAGAGATTTATCTACACATTTTTTTGCTATGGGGAGTAAGAACCTTTTTATTTAATAGCCAAAAACATCAGGTTTGGGTAAACATCTAATTCATAAAAATGATTATTTTGACTAGTTCAGATATTCATTTTTAACTTAAAGTAAACATTTTTTTACTAACAGGAGTATGAATGATTTTGTGATGATTTTACATTCAAGTCACTAATCATAATCTAATTACATTGATTTTATGCTCAAAAATTTTATGTCCAGGTCTTTAATAGATAAAATAATTATTTTAAATACTTGTTATTGCTTAGATACATACTATGTTTTATATGATACTTAAACATGGATAAAAATATCTTAATTATTTAAATTAAGTGAGTTGAGTTTCAATTTCAACCTCAGATTTAAGTATTTTGTGTACAGGACATCTATTCGCAATTTCGAGAAGCCTTTGCCTTTGCTCAGGGGTGAGATTTCCTTCTATATATAAGTGAGCAAAAATCTTGTATTGTTGATTAATCTTTTGATGAGTCACATTTACATCAATGTGCACCAGATCCCAGCCTTTGCGTTCAGCATACATTTTGACAGTAATAGCTTTACAAGAACCTAAACCAGCTAGTATAAAATCGATTGGTGTTGGTCCTGCATCATGCCCTCCTAGATCTAGGGGTTCATCAGCACTCAGGTGAAACTTATCACCAATAGTAATGTCTTGACGATATCTTGAGGTTGTTGCAGTTTCCTAGTTTCAGGGTGTCTGACGGGAGTTGAACCCGCTAATAACTAGCTTCACGGGCTAGCGTCTCCACCGCTTTGACTTCAGACACCATAGGGAGAAGAAGTGAGGATGCATATATCGTCAGGAATTACAACGATTGAATGCGTTTTTGGTACCATTCCCTTGCAGCTTTGCTCACAGCTTTATTCACATCTTTCCAGGTGAGTTGGGCGCACTCTAGTTCATCAACGCTTTCTTTTTTAACATCATTGGCAAACCATTGCAAAAATACACCCATTTTTTTGATATCGAGTTCACCTTGACACGCTTCGGTTACACCTTGTTCCAAGCGAGGTTCAGTAACAAACAGACGAACAAATTCCTCGATGCTTGCAACCTTTTCTGGAGAAACTTGAACCCGCTTTTTGGTTTTAACAACTTGGTGTTTTTCCCCTTTGGCTTTGAAAAAGAGTTCAGAGTAAGAAAGTCCATTAACTGGATCAGATATTTCTGGATAAAATACTAACCCTTCGCCAATTCCTTCAATACCAAATGTCTCTTTAACCCAAAAATCCAGATTTTCTACCTCTTGCACCATCTGGTTTAAAACTTCAGTTTGAGATTTGAGTTGTGCTTGATCGCCGAAGTCGATAGTTATGGGATTATCGTAGAACGGAAGAACAAAGATGTCGTTATGATGAGGAAAGTAATCGCAAATCTTCTTGGGATCTATTTCCAGTCTGGGAACTTGCCCGTCAACGCCACCGAATTGCATAGCGAAGACAACAAAAACTTTGCGATCAATTTTAGAAATTGCCGTTCGTTTTTGAATTCCTTGACCGCACCACTCGCCAAAAATAGTAAGGTGTTCAGAACTAGCAAGATTGGAGAAATACTCAAGATTGCGATCAACCCAATTAGCAAACCCAAGATTGTCATTTTTGGGTGTAATAACTTGCGTGCGACTTTGAGTAGCTACTTTACCATCACAGAAAACTTGAACGCCTGCATTGGTACCATCGAGTTTAACCTTAGCCCGATAGGTAACTTTGGGCTTTTCTCCCATTCTTTCTAGAATGCGATATAGGTTGTGCAATAACTCAATGCTGCCCCATTTTTGAACTTGCAGCGAATGTACCATAGTTTTTTTACAGTACATTTCGGAAAGATCGCTACCAACCGCATCTTGAACCTTACCCAAAGCCATACCGAAAGATCGCAATCCTCGGAGTTTAGAAGGTTTTATTTTCGTGCCGTCTTTAAGGATGGAACCCACTAAAGCAACAGCTACGCGATCGCCCACTTCGTAAATATTTTCCCAATTGGCAATAATTTGGACTTCATCGTAACCAGCGGCTTTCATCGAATAAACATGTAAACCATCTGCATTTGGGTGTTGTTCAGCACGGGTAACATCCATGACAACAACGGGCATCCTTCACCTCCTTGAATGAGATCAAAAACGACAAAAAATATAAATGGAGCCAAGGAGAATCGAACTCCTGACCTCCTGCTTGCAAAACAGGCGCTACTACCAACTGAGCTATGACCCCAAAAGAGGATGAAGTAAAAGTCAATTCATCCAAGCGATACATACCCCTGACAGGATTTGAACCTGCAATAAACTGATTCTGAGTCAGTGATGTCTTCCAGTTGCATCACAGGGGTAAAAAAGTAAAAAGTCGGGGTGACAGGATTTGAACCTGCGTCCTTCGGCTCCCAAAGCCACCGCGCTACCAAGCTGCGCCACACCCCGTTGATACTCCTGGCGGGAGTCGAACCCGCAAAAAAACAGATTTTAAATCTGCCGCGTCTGCCAATTCCGCCACAGGAGCAAGTTTTATTTGAGTACTCCTGGTGGGAGTTCATCCCACACCAAGACTGTTTTTGAGACAGCCGCCTCTGCCAATTGGGCTACAGGAGCTTAAAATATCCGGGTGACAGGAGTCGAAGCTCCAACCGTGGGTTAATCTGGCGCTCATGAGGTATAAACTCACCGCCCTAACCATTGAGCTACACCCAGTTAATTTTGTTGGCTGCCCCGCCAGGGCTTGAACCTGGATTCTTCCCATTCAAAGTGGGAGATGTTGCCTATTACACCACAGGGCAATACGGAAAATTTGGCTGCCGGGGTAGGATTTGAATCTAAAAAACTCATGGTTCAGAGCCATGCGACTTTACCAATTTGTCTACCCGGCAATAACTGCCCCAGCAGGACTCGAACCTACAACCTCGCGGTTAACAGCCGCTTGCTCTACCATTGAGCTATGGAGCAATATCAGCCCCCCAGATCAGCATCGAACTGACTACCTCCTGTGCTTCAAACAGGTGCTCTACCCATTGAGCTACCGGGGGATAATTCTGATTTTGGTTAAAAACAAAGGCGGAGAGGACAGGACTCGAACCTGCAATGGAGAGTTACCCCATGCTTCCTTAGCAGGGAAGTGCTTTACCATTCAGCCACCTCTCCGA
>CAZWGS010000027.1:0-47881 GCA_964633315.1 uncultured bacterium
GTCCTGAAGCGCCACCATGTCCTGCACCCATGTTGGTTTTCAGTAATAATATATTTTGGTCAGTTTTCAGATCGCGTAATTTAGCTGTCCATTTAGCAGGTTCCCAATATTTTACTCGCGGATCGTTTAAACCTGCGAGAATTAAAAGGTCAGGGTAATCCTTTGTTTCTACATTGTCGTAGGGAGAGTAGGATTTCATGTAATCGTAGTAGGTTTTATCGTTGGGATTGCCCCACTCGTCCCATTCAATTACAGTAAGAGGTAGAGAGGTATCGAGTATGGTAGTAACCACATCCACAAAAGGTACATCCGCCACTGCAGCTTGAAATAAATCGGGACGCATATTTACCACTGCACCTATGAGTAAACCTCCGGCGCTACCACCAGTAATCGCCAGTTTATCACTCGCAGTCCATTGTTGTTCTATCAGATATTGTGCACAGGCGATAAAATCGGTGAAAGTGTTCTTTTTCTGCAAGAATTTACCATCTTCATACCATTGTCTCCCCATTTCTTGACCACCGCGAATATGGGCGATTGCACAGACAAAACCGCGATTTAATAGGGAAAGGCGAATGGAGGAAAAGCTAGCAGGATAGGACATTCCATAGGAACCATAACCCGTTAATAACAGGGGATTGCTTCCATTTTTCTCCAAACCTCGCTTGTAAACAAGGGAAATTGGTACTTTTGTCCCGTCTGTCGCTGTCGCCATTAAGCGTTCGCTGATATATTGGGTTTTGTCGTAACCTCCTAGTATTTCTTGCTCTTTTTTCAGTTCACGAGTGCGCGTTTCCAAGTCATAATCAAACACAGAGGAAGGCGTAACTAAGGAACTATAGCTAAAACGCCAGGTAGTTGTGTTAAATTCAGGATTATTACCACCAGAAACCGAGTAGGTGGGTTCTGGGAAGGTTAATTCATGTTCCTCTTGAGTCGATAATTTTTGTACCCTTACCCTAGGTAAACCTTCGCGTCTCTCAAAGATAATTAAATGATCGGCAAAGGCACTAAGACCTGATAACATTACCTCTGGGCGATGGGGAATCACTGTTTGCCAATTTTCCTTAGCTGTTGCAGTGACAGAGGTTTGCATTAGCTTAAAATTAATCGCCTCATCATTGGTGACAATATAAAAGCTATCGCTATGATGTTCAATACCGTATTCCATTCCCGGTTGACGAGGGTGGATAATCTGAAATTCTTCCTGGGGTTGATTCGCATCCAAAAAGTAAACTTCTGAGGTTACCTGACTATCCAAATCGAGTAAGATATACGCCTGAGAACGAGTTTTACTCACCGAGAGGAAGAAAGCTTCATCATCTTCCTGATATACCAAGACATCTCCACTTGCTTCCTCACCAATAGTATGTCGCCATAACTGGTAGGGGCGATTTGCATCATCAATTTTGGTATAGAAAACCGTGCGATTGTCGTTTCCCCAAGCAAAGGAATAGTAAGTATCAGGAATGGTTTCTGTATAGAGATTTCTAGTGTTGAGATCTAGAAAATAGAGTGTATATTGTTCTGCACCTGTGGTATCTACAGAATAGGCGAGGAGTTGATGATTGGGACTAATTTGCAATACTCCCAAACTAAAATATTCTTCTCCCTCTGCTAGCTGATTTTGATCGAGGATTATTTCTTCCTCTGCTTCCAAGCTACCCAATTTACGGCAATATATAGGATAGTTTTTTCCCTCTTCAGTACGGGAATAATAGTAATAATCTCCCTTACGATAGGGTACAGAAAGATCTGTTTCTTTGATGCGAGAGAGGATTTCTTGATAAAGCTCTTGTTGTCCCTCCTCCGTATGTGCCATCATTGCCTTGGTGTAGTCGTTTTCTGCTTCCAAGTAAGCAATAACTTCTGGATTTTCTTGATCGCGTAACCAAAAGTAATCATCGATGCGTTTATCCCCGTGTATTTCTAGGGTTTTGGCTTGTTTGTTAGCGATTGGTGGTGTGGGTTTTGCAGCTTCGCGATTAGTAGGCATTGTATGGCAGAATATCAGGAAATAGGACTAAATTCCATTGAAACTCTACCGGAGAACATAGGTCAAGGTTGAAGGTTGGACGAAAATAATCAATGGCTAGTTTTGCGTTGCTTGGCGATTGTTATTTGTTCTCATTATTTTAAGTTTTCGGTGGTAGTTTTGGAGTTGCATAAATAACTTGTAGTTCTAAGCCTAAACAATCACTTATTTCTTGTCCCAACCACCATAATTCTGCTTTGGATAGTCTTTTCTCTCCAATAAAATATTCACGACTATCAGTACAAAATGATAATTTAGTAGGAATTCTCACTATACTATCTGTTTTTATAGTACCAGTTTCATCTTTATACTCATTGAAAATATATCCAGGACTATAATATAAAGACTTTATCTCTTTAGCATTAAAATATATCTCATTTGGTCTAAGTCTTAACATTTTTTGAGTATATCCTAGGAAGTAATTATCTGTATAAATAGTAATTTTCATGTGTCTAATAGTTTTTAAAAAGATATTGTTATACACAAAAGCCAGTAATTTAATTAATAAATTATTCAACACAACAAACAGTATGAAACCGTAGATAATACCTACATATCCTAATAAAAAGTCAACAAAAACAACAATTGAAATAAAAAGAAATAACACGAGAAAACAATTAGCTACAGGTGGGTTTGCTAATATCAAAGATTCTGGATATACTATTTCTAATTTATTAATATCACGATTAATTGTTACTTTACTATTAGCTGGTCGAAGATGTAGATAGTTTCCTGAACTACCATCTTTTGAAGTGAGATTACTTTTACCTACTAGAGCATTTTTCGCTGACTCTGCAGACTCAAATCGCTTTTCTGGATAGGGATAAGTCATTTTCTCTAGCCATTCAGTAAACTGACGACTCAATTCTTTATTACTAAATTGAACCTTACCCTCAACTTGATTTAGTCCAGCAGGATGTACTCCCATAATCAGATAAATCAAAGTCATCCCTAAACTATATAAATCTGAAGCTACAGTGGTTTTACCACTAAATTGTTCCAGGGGAATATAACCATAAGTACCCACAATAGTAATCGTGCCATTATCTTTACTTGCTACTGTTTGTACTGAACCGAAATCTACTAAATAAATATCGCCAACACTATGAGCAGAGCGATTGGCGATTAAAATATTACTGGGTTTAATATCTCGATGAATTACAGGTGGTATTTGACTATGGAGATAAGTCAAGATATCCAGTAGTTTTGTTGCTAACTCAATTAACTCTGCTTCAGAAAACCTACGTCCTGACTTAAAATTAGTTTCTAAAGAAGTAGCATCAATATAAGTTTGTACTAAAGCAAAGCCATGAATACCATGCTCTTCAACTTCAAAGTAATCGAGATATTTAGGAATCGCAGGATGGTCGATATTTTGTAGAGTTTGAGCTTCTCTTTCAAATAATTTGAGGTCATCCCATCGGAAAAGATTATCGAATTGCAGAATCTTGACAATCACTAAATCTTGAGATTGAAGATCTAGTGCAAGAAATGTTTTGCGTCCAGCATTATGACTTAATTCTTTTTCTATGTGATAGCGATTGATGAAGATGGTTGGCGATGTATCATCATTTTGCATATTCATCTGCTCGATAAATTATCCTATTAAAGCTAATGTGTAAAGATATAAGTTTACTAATTTGCTATTTTTAAACCTCAATTAACAGGACAACTATCATCTTTCGCTAAAGCAAATCTTAGCTGCTTGTTAATTGTAATAATCCCTCCATTTGTGTCATTTATGCGATCACCATTGGCATCAAAGCTAATTTTCCTTCCCTCAAAAACATCACTATCTGGTGCTGAGTATTCGTTATATCTGAGTTCCTGGTGAATGTCGCTTCGAGTAGTTTTTGAGTCTTTTAGTGTTGATATCAGCACCTGCAAAGATTCATAAGATAAGGCTGTGCGTAAGTTAGAATCGCCTCCCCAATATTGGTTAACTTTTCTTGAAAACTTATTGGCACTACACATTTGAGGATGCCAATCAACTGTCATATACAAGCGCTCAACCAAGCTATTTTCTGCTTGCTGAATAAACTTTGGTAGGTAAATAGTAGCGGAAGCTAAAATTGGTTTTTCTTTTGCTTCTTTGAGCTCAGCAATATTGTTAGTGAGCGCAATTGCTTTATCTATAGTTGTACTATTATTACTACCTCCATCAGGTAACATCACAATAGTATTGGCTTCGTTTATGGCTTTGCGCACATCACGTGGAAGCGTACCGCCTGTAAATTTAGGATCCAAGAGATCATATTTAGCAATAACTTCTACTTGATTTTTACGAATCTGTTGAAACCGATCAAAAATATCGACACTATACTCATCTTTGGAGTTATAAAACGCAACTACTTTGGGTTGGCTGATTTTAAGATCATTGATTAAGTAGTTGATTAAGTTTTTGGCTTCTGTGTCGGTACTGAAAATTGTGCGAAAAAAGACTTTATTAGTATCATTGCATATTGCTGCTAAGTTAAATAGAGCACTTTGAGGAGCAACTAATACAAGATTATTGGGAGAGTAAACCTTTAACGCAGCGCAAGTATTAACAGAAGTATAATGTCCGATAACAGCAAGAATCTGTTCTTTGGCTGCAAGAATTGTCGCAATTTCCTGAGCCTGTTCAGTGATATTGTTGTCATTAGCAATAACAATCTCTAGATTAATATCCTGCTGATTTTCCCTATTGACTGCAACATCTTGAGCTTGAGCTACACCCATAACTATATTTTTACCCTCCTCAACATTGAGTGGTGCAGCTACAGCAATAGTATGTAGTGGCAAATTTGAATTTTCTGCATGACGAATCCTGACCAAAGCATTGTTACGATAGATGAGTACTGTGGGATCTGTAAGAGCATCTCGTGCTGCTTTTCTAGTATCATCATCAGGATGGTCTTTATTTCTTTTTGCTTGATCGCGTAAACTCTCAAAAAGTTCTTTTGCACTTTTGTAGTCTTCACTGGCAAAGGCTTTAATTCCTTCCTTTTTCAGTACAGAGTAAGAGCCACTCAACTGTATTATGCTATCTTTAATAGCCTTCTCACCAGAGGAAATAAACTTCTTAGAGGAGATAAATTCTGTTGCAATAGCTGCTGAATCTGACTTAATTTCCTTGCAACTAGAAAATGCGCTGGGTAGAAGTTGACAGCGATTGGATACGATTAACGGTATCGCTGTTGCCAGCATACCAGCAGCTAGCACCGAGCCAAGGATAAGTTGGAGGCGATTTGTTTTTTTGACTTGAGGTGGTAAATCTTGAGGTGGTAAATCTTGAGTTGGTACATCTTGAGGTGGTAGAACTAGTTCAGAGGCGCTGGGATTGAGACACACTGCTGGTAACCAGGATGCGCCAGGAAACTCCTCTTGCTCATATCTTAAGCGTTGGCGAGCTTTGCGTACAGCTTGACACAGTTGGGTTCCCTGGGTAAATTCCTGCAAAAATTCCATTAAGAATAAACAGGCGATATTATCAGGAACAGGCTCTTTCATTGCAATAATATTAGGTATCTCTAAATCTGCAAGAAATTCAGCGATTCCCAAGCCATCGCAAGAATTAAAAATCGCTAATTTTAAGCCTTTGGCTACATCATGATCTAAGAAATTTTTGAGACTTAGTGTCTCACCTTCCCTAATTTGTATTGTTCCTCCTGTTGGATCACTGCTACTATGTCCTGCAAAGAAGAGAATATCCCAGGTTTGCGACATTAATGCAGATAACTGGCTATTAGTCGGCTCTGTTTGTATTGTAACTATGGCACCATTTTGCTCTAATAAACTAAGAGCTTCTGCATCTTTTTCCAGTTGCAAACCACCTGCAGAACTACCAAAAATAGCCAAAACTTTGACTGGTTTTTGTAACCTGCTTAGAGAGCGACTGTATTTGCTAAAGAGGGCAAACTCAGAGTTTTCTAGCTTCTTGTAAAGGTCCCAAAGATGGTAAGGTAACCTAGATAATAAATCTTGTTCTTGATTATTGCTGTCACAGCGAATAATAATCGGCACCGAAGGATCTTTTCTAATAGCTTCAGTGCTCAAAATGCGATCGCGTAATCTACCGAACTCCGGAGTAATAAACCAATTTTGGCAATAGTTTTCCAGGTTATCGGTTAAACTTTTATAACTCTCAAGTTGCTCTTCCTTAGAAACATTTGTCTCTTGAGGCTCAGCAATAGCACCTAACCTACTTTGAAGCCGACGACTACGCTCATGGGATTGACTTTGCCACTTTGTATATAACTCTCGCATCTGTGGGGCTGGAGGTAAGCAAAAACCCTCATCAGTTTCAATTTCTTCGATGGTTTTACCATGTTCCAAAATTCGCAGAGTTACAGGAAAACCTTGCTTGAAATCACCGTTACCAATGCGGATAACAACGGCAATGTTTTGAGATTGGGATGTTCGATGATTCTGAGAAAATTGCATGATAAAACGCAAGAGAAAGGCAGACTAAATTTACTACTTAGCTAAACACAAACCCTAAAAACTTGGCAAGTACTAAACCATAAAACTTTCCACAAAGCTGGTATCATTGAGCACAACACAAAGCATAAAATGATCGCCCGCATTTGCGGTAAATTTAAACTGAATATAATTATCTTGCTCTCGCGCTTCCACCTCAAAGAATTTATTCCCATTTTCTTCTAAACCACTGAGCATTAATCCCAATGGCAAATGAGATAATTTTCCTAGGGGATATACTCGTGTCATGATGAGCAAGCTACCATCTTGCTTGGGCAAAACACCAATTGCTAAGGCTACTCTGTATCCTTGCAGATAGATTCCCAAATCCTTTGCTGTCATAGTAGGACAATCAGGATGATTTGGATTTATTTCCCAAAGTAACTCTGCAAACTGCCATCGCAAGTTATCACTTTGAGTGGTTTTAATTAAATTGGCTAGTACTTCCTGATCGCTTGTATTATCAGGAAAAGGCTGTATTTTTCCCCCATTACTTTGCCGATAAAGCTTTTCAATTTGCTGTCGCACCGAGTTATTACTACGCGCTACCGATGCACTGCGCCACACCATTGCACCCATAGTACCTAATAAATCTGATGTTGGTTGCCAGTCGCTTTCAAACCTTTCCTGTAGCCATTGACGCAAAGATACCGCATCTTCTGGCGTTTGTTCCAAAAATTTGTTGGTTAAATTATCCAGAGATTGCAAATAGCTTAAGGGTAATTCTGATACTGATACGGTTTCCACAAAGCCCAAAATCTGCGCTTCTTGATAGGGATGATCCAATTGCACTACTATATAGCCTAATCGCTCTTCCCACACCTCTTCAGGTATGCTACATTTGCTATCATTTCCATGCACAGGACGACATTCTAATATTCCTTGTAATTGAGGAATATATAAATCAGCAACATTTTCTAGCAGGCGATTTAGAGTATTCCAACTGTTACTAGTTTCAGTAGTTGTGGTAATTCCTAATAGTTGTAAATATCTTTGAGTGACCAGCACTGCTAAAGTATTGCGATAGACTTGTTCTGCTTTAGCTGGAGTGTTTTGCTCTTCCGCAAATTGATAAGCTTGTTTGCGTTCCGCTTTAGTAATAGTAATAGAAATTGGAAGTAACTTTTCTGTGGTGTCAATCATAATTTTTTTTTCAAATAAAATGGAAGGAAAAATATTGGTAAGTTATTCGGACATTATTTCTTGAAAACAGCGAAAACATCGTCCTCTGCAAAATCTCCTTAGGGCTTTAGTGTCTACTTTATATTCTTGGGCAATTACTTCCCAAGAAAACTCCCGTTTGCTCTCTAGTACTTGCAAAACTTTTATCAGTAATGCTTGACAATTAATCTGAGGAAATTTCTGCATCCGACAACCTTTACAGTGTCTAGTTTTGTAGAGTAAATCTCGCCATTCCTCTATAGTTTCTTGCCAGCGATCTGGTTGTGGTGCAGGAGGATAAATCCAGTCACTATCTTCCTCATTATTGCTATGTAATCGCTTGCTTTCTTCTCGTGCCTTTTCCCTAATTACATCCTGAATTATCCAACCCAATCTATTATTAAACCAGGTGATAAAACTTGCTTTTTCTGGTTCATAATTGGGGAATTTTTCTAGAAACCAAACCCAAGTACGAGATAATGCTTCATCATAAATTTCAGGTGTAACTGCACCGCTACGCCACAATAAACGAGAATATTTCATCATCTCAACGATTAAGTCTAATACAGGATTAGGCATCTGTGACTGATTTGCTTGCTCAAAAAGCCACTGACGAGTCTGAGTCTGTTTCATCATCTCCCGGATAATTTTCCTCTCTCCTAGCAACCATCGCCTGTTATCGGGATTATCCAAGGCTGCTTGGAGCAGTTTAATATAATCATCCATAGAGATTATCTCAACCCCTTTTGCTCAAATATCTGGCGCAATTTTCTCTTTCTCACTAACTCATCCATTTAGATATCGCAGCCAAGCACTTGAGTAACGCTTATTTTTTACAAAACTTTACTATCTCTCTTGTGTCAAACTCCGAAAAACGGGAGTCATACCAAATCTGGTTGTGATAGTAGCTTTTTTACTTGTAGGGAGATGGGGAGTTGGGGGGAAGGTTTGAGGCGAAAGCGTATCAGGCTACTCACAGAAAAGGATTTAGTATCAAACCCTTATTTCCTAGTTAGGTTTCGTTAGCTGTAATGACGTAATTGCGTCATAATTCCCGAAAGTGACAGAAGAGGGATATATTGCTGAAACGAGACATTGTGGAGTGTTGCATCGTTTTTTGGCAAATTTTGACAGCACAAAACAGTAGAGAAATAGGAAACTGGCTATATTCCTATTCGCTTCTACTTTTTGTCTTTTTGCTATTATCGCTAGTTAAATTAACCCATTCCCGGTCTTGTTATACCATTGCCTGAGCCAAATACACGAGGACTTTCTACTCTTTGACGATATTCTTCTACATCATCACCGTAGGAAATCGGTAAGACACAATCAACATTTTCGTGGGGACGAGGAATAATCACCCAAGATTCTAAGCTTGCGCCATAGGTTTTCTCTACAGCTGCAATTCCCGCATCCATAGCCGTTTTAACTTCAGAAACGTCCCCGCGAATGTTCACGGTAAAACGGGCGCTACCAACCCGAATATAACCTACTAGAGTTACCCGACCAGCCTTTACCATTGCATCTGCCGCAGCTAGTATACCTGGAAAACCTTTTGTTTCAATTGCTCCCACTGCAACCGTTGACATTCGCCTATCTCCTTACCTCGATCAAGCTTCTTGAGTCCAAAACTAATTGTACTAGTCTTATTGCCTAAAATTATTTAAAGATCAACAATCCAAAGTTGCATCTCACTGGTGCGATTAACATTGACCAACAAAGCCAAACCTGCGTTTGTGGATAAAGCACCTTTTACCGTAACGTTATGATACTCGTTGAGTTGAGCAAAAGAAACCTGTTCCCAAATTTCCCCATCTTCACTACGCCACAGTTGAAAGCCATCCCAATGCTCAAAACAGAGATAAAGGTGGTTTTTGTGAACTACCAAAGACTCTACCCTTTGATTGTAAGGTTCGTCAAAACCATCACCCATAGCTGACAAAGGTACTTTTAAACCATCAGGAGTAAATTTAGGTTTACCCACAATAAGATCCCAATCTCCCTCAGGATAGAGACGAATTAGCTCAAAGCCGCAGGGTAAAGGAGAAGGTGTATCCTGGGATGAGACATTGGCGATACCACTGGCAACATAAAGATTCTCTTGGAATACTGCCATGGAGTATACTCTGGGATTCAAACTGTAGCGATATGCACCTTTGGTAAGTAAAGGTTCCCATGATGGTGATTTTGACGCATCATTTTGCGTTTTCCAAATCTGAAATCCCTGGGTTAGATTTTCTGTGGCTGCACACAGAAAGTTATTAAATACAACAGTGTTAGAAATTCTTTGATTACTTTCTCCAAATTGAGCCGCTTTAAATGAGTTCCACTCTCCTGATTGGGGAGAGGTGCAAGTATAAATAAAGGGAGTTTCTGCTGTTGTTTCTAAAACTTGAGTGTTTGAAGGTAAGGAATATAGTTGTTGTTGGTAGGAGATAAATTTTTGTCGAGGTACAAATGCTGTCTCACTGGGTTGAGCGCTATAAATAAGAGAAAAATCTACACCATTTTTTGAATCAATTAATTGGTAATTAAAAGGAGAAATAACGTGAATGTGTAGTGCCTCTTGAACCTCCTCTTTTCCTTGGAAAATTGCGAAGTCAACTTGTAGGTTAATATTAGCAATTTGAGGTGTTTCTGTATCAGAATCATTACTTTCTAACAGCAAAGAGCTTCGATACATTTCTTGCCAGTTACTAGCTTCGGTATCATAGCGCATGATACTAATATAGTTGCTCCCTTTTCTAGTTTGGTAAGAAGCGATCGCTAGATATAGCTGTTCTTGAAAGACAATGATTGAGCTAGCTATTTCCCCTTTAGTTTCTATCAAAGCAGGGGGAGTAATATTCTGAACATAATTTAGTGTAGCTACAGACATATTTATTCTTTTTCAAATATATTTGAGTATTGATTAGAACTATTGATGAAGTATTTTTACAACCAATTGTCAATCAAGTATTTGGCTTATTAAGTTTTTAGGCAAGCAAGAGGTTACTTACTTCAGTATTACTTGATTGAAGCAAGAATTTTATTGATAACCCATTATCTGAGACAAACTAGTGATTTCCTCGGCTAAAGACTGCTGTGAGGCAAATTCAAAGCCATTTTCATCAAATATTTGTTTTGCATTACCCAAGAAAAAGTTTTTATCATTTTTGCTGAAACAATCTTGCAGTGATGGTTCAATAACTTCACCTGAACGTAACTTAGGATTACGCATGAATTTCATATCATTACCACCACGGGCAGGATAGGAACCAACATAAGCATAAGGCGAATTTTCTGGATGTTTCATCGCTTCTATTGCTTCAGTATCGGTGCGTAAGCTTAGCCATTGGGCTATCTGAGTCAAATAGATATCTGGTTGCGAAAGTAAGTCTTCACCTTTAATTCTCATGGTTTGACCTACGGGTAAAGTGTTAGTAAAGTTGATAATATTTTTGTGAGCAACTAACCACCAAAGAAAGCCATCTACAGTAATTTTGTCTTTTGTAGAATCCGTCACTCTTTCTCGCTTCCTTCTGCTATAAAAATCCTTAGCATTTTTTCTACTACTAATTGATTTACGTGTCGATACAGGATGACGAGTTAAGTGTAAATAGTAGGCATCAGGAAACATTTGGTAGGCTCGCTCTAAATGGCGCTTATTCCTACTAGTCTTAGGGGTTTTTTCCACACCTATTTTCGGATTTACTAATTCAAGAATGTAGTCAAATAACTGTTTTGTAGACCATTTTTTGTGTTTTTGAAGCCACTCTATTGCTTGGACAATAGTTTTCGTATTTTGTACTCCGTAAAGCTCCTGGGCAAGGGTACGAATTATTCCCGGAGGAACAAATTTTCCCTGATTTTCTTTGTTTTTAATCACTTCACCTACGGTATCCCAAGCAAATAAATGTAACTCAGGAAAACCGTATAATTGGGGATGTTGTCCAATCATTGTGGACACTACTGAAGAGAAAGAACGAGGTGGTGAGAGAATAATTAATGGTTGTGGCATAAGCTAGAAAATATCTGATTTATATAACGCTATGCGCAAGGCAGGGAGCAGAAGGATAATGTAAAAAGGTTCCAGAATTGTAGCTTGTCCTAACGTTAATACGTAGCTCTATCAAAGTAAGCAACTAGTAATAATTTAGAACTTAAAGCCAACTAAATTAACTGAAGTAGAATTATTGATAACCCATTACATTAGCTAGTTTATTAATCTCCTGGGCTACTTCATCTTCAGAGGAAAGTTCGAACTCACTTTCTCGTAGTAAATCTTTGATATCTCCAGCAATCCATTCCCAACTTTCGGTAGCAAAAAAATCTTTCAGGGATGGTTCTTTCACTTTACCGGAACGAAGCTTGGGACTACGCATAAATTTAGGGTCATTACCGCCACGTGCTGGATTAGGACCAACATAAGCATAGGGAGAATTTTCTGGATGCTTCATTGCTTCTATTGCTTCATTATCGGTGCGTAAATCCAGCCATTGAGCAATCTGAGGTAAATAGGTATCAGGTTCAGAAAGTACATCTTCACCCTTAATTCTTATGGTTTGTCCTAAGGGTAGAGTCTTGGTAAAATCCAGAATGTTTTTGTGCATTACATACCAAACCAAGAGACTATCAACCACATATTTAATAGAGTCTAGATTATTATTTCCCAAACGTTTCTTATTTTCGTAAAATTCTTGAATTGATTTTCTTGCAGACAAAGGATGACGTGTTAGATGTAAATAGCAAGCTTCAGGAAACATGACATAGGCACGTTCAATATATTTGGTTTTCTTGGCAGTCATAGGACTTTTTTCCACACCAATTTTAGGATTAATTAAATCTAGTAAATAATCCAATAACTTTTTTGTAGACCAATGTCTGCGCTCGCGAAACCAGGCAATAGCCTTGAAAATAGTTTTGGTATTTTGCATACCATCATGTTCTTGTGCCAAAGTACGAATTAATCCAGGAGGACCTGGATAGCCTGCTTTTTCCTCTTTACGGATAATTTCCTCAACCGTATCTCCCCCAAATAGATGTAGTTCTGGAAAACCATAAAGTTGAGGATGTTCACCAATCATGGTAGAAACAATTGAAGAAAAAGACCGGGGAGGAGACAAAATAATGAGAGGGTCACTCATAGTATAATACTTCTGATAAAAAAAGATTAATTAGCAGAAAAGCTTTGGCGATTTTGAATTTGTAGCTCAATAAAGTCTAGCTCCCTTTGAGTTTCTTCGAGCATAACTTTCAAAGCTTTGTAGCGATACTGTGCTTGCTGTTTTAATTCCTCCATTTCTTCAACAGAGGTAGAACTAAATTCGGGATCGCTATCCATGCTACCAAGCCATTGCATGGTATTTTGGAAAAAATCCGTCGCTAAAGCATCATTAATTAGCTGCTGACGTTTGCTAACCTGGGTTGATTCAAAGGTTAATTCTTCCTCTTCTTCTTCTTGATCTTGCTGTTGCTTACGATTGCGTCTTGCCTTTAAAGCTGCTTTAATACGCTCCATAGCAGCAAGAATTTCTTGATCTTGCTTTTCAACACGCTCCTTGACTTTACTAATTCTCGATGCAGCTTGTGCTTCGCCTGTCAAGGGAAGTATCTGAGACAGTTGAGCTTGTGCTTCTGGTGACTCAACGTTAGGATATCCTTTGAAAAGGATTTTCGTACCTTCTACTTCAGAGCGTTGCTCAGTTAAATCACTACGTCTTTCCTTTCCTCGATTTTGGCGCAGGCGATTGAGGGCTGCTTGGCGCTTTTGTTGTCGTAAATTTTGCTCTTGAGACATAGCAACTACATATTTTTAATAAAATCTACAAGGGATGAATTTCAAGCCGCAGCAATTCTCCAAGGAAGTGTCAACGGTTTGGAGATACTAGTTACCATATAATAGCCAGGAAAGTTTATCTTTATGGACTATTACTAAGATTTATCTTTTGCTTGTGTTAACAACTTAATAATTCCCTAAAATTCCACTTAAGTAACATTTTTCAGTAGCTAGCAGCAAAATCAAACATAGAGCCACAGTTTAACAACATGGCGCATACCACCAAAGTTTCTAATTCTCACATTAGCCCTTATCCTCTAAGTGTCGCACCAATGATGGAGCGAACAGATCGCCACTTTCGCTATTTTATGCGTCAAATCACTCGCTCGACGCTGCTCTACACAGAAATGATTACAACTGCTGCTATTATCCACGGCGATCGCCAAAAATTACTAGGTTTCTCTGAGGTAGAAAAACCCCTTGCTCTACAATTGGGTGGTGATAATCCTACAGAGTTAGCTGAATGTGCTCGTATTGCCCAAGATTTTGGTTACGATGAGATTAACCTCAATGTGGGTTGTCCTAGTAATCGTGTGCAAAATGGTAACTTTGGCGCTTGCTTGATGGCGCAACCGCAGAAAGTAGCCCAGGCGATCGCAGCGATGCAAAAGGCAGTACAATTGCCTGTCAGTGTGAAGCATCGCATCGGTATTGATGATCGCGATCGTTACGAAGATTTAGCTCAGTTTGTTGATATTGTATCCCAAGCAGGCTGCCAGCGTTTCACTGTCCATGCTCGTAAGGCTTGGTTACAAGGATTGAGTCCTAAGGAAAATCGTACCATTCCTCCCCTGCGTTACCCCGATGTACATCGTCTTAAACAGGATTTTCCTTACCTCTGGATTGAAATTAATGGTGGTTTTACTAAACTAGAACAGGTTAAAGAACAACTGCAACTGGTGGATGCGGTAATGATTGGGCGCGCTGCCTATGACAATCCTTATATTTTTGCTAAGGTAGATCGAGAAATTTATAGGCAACAGTCTCAACCCCTGACTCGTCATCAGGTGATTATGGCTATGCTCCCATATATTGACGATTGGGTGAAGCGGGGAGGAAAACTCCACAGCATTAGCCGACATCTGCTACAGTTGTTTACTGGACAACCAGGAACTAAGGCTTGGAAGCGTTATCTAAGTGAACATACTCATCTTCCTGGTGCTGGAATTGAGGTGATTCGTGCTGCTTTAGCACAAGTACCAGAAACAAGTGGAGTCAGCTAATATTAAGTCTACTTCCTTCCCAGTTCAAGATTACCTATCTTCTTGATCTTATTCTTTGTGTTCTTTGTATCTTTGTGGCTTATTAAATCGGTATGCTTTTACTAGGAAGGAAGTAGCTTCACTAAAATCTCATCACCAAAAGCTCCGGAGTGGTGAAAGATAATGGATAATTAAATCACCATTAAATTTGTTGTTTCCTCTGAATGAGTTTTACAATACCAGATACAGTTCTGAAATTGTCAAAGCTGATTTCAGATGTTGCGAACTGAACTTCAAATGCATCTTGCAAGCCAAATATTAAGTTCATAGCATTGATAGAATCTAAGCCTAAACTAAAAATATCACGATCATCTGAGAGCTCTTCACTAGATACACCAGGAAGCATTTCTAAAACTACAGCTTTGACTTTTTGTTTGATTTCTTCCATATTCATTACTTTGTGATTCTGTTTTGTGTGTAAACAAGCTTATTTTAGAATAAAACTTATACGTTGGATATTGTAGAACTTGACTAAAGTACTTTTCAGAGTCATGAGATACAGTTTTTCCAAATTTTTCTAGAGAAATCTAATAAATCAAAAGCTATTTTTTTATCACAAATAAGTTTTTATGTCCAATCTTTTAAGCAATTTCTTCACATAACCAAACTAAATCTTTGCGTAAAATCTTTCCTAATAGACTCTTCGGTATTTCGTTTCTAAATTCAACTGTTCTGGGAATTTTGAAATCTGCCAATTTATCTTTGCAGTAATTAATTCTTTCTCGCTACATCCTGCTATAGCAACTACTACAGCTTTAATAACTTTCCCTATATAAGGTCTTTTTGTTCCTACTACTACCACTTCTTGAACATGGGGATGGTGTTGAATTACATCTTCAACTTCAAAAGGATCTACTTTATCTTCTTCCAAAAGAAGACCCTTATGTCCCCTGAGGGATGAATTTACAGGCAAGGCGAGTGCGCAGAGAGTGGAACCATCTGTAGTAAGATAGTAGGTAGCGGTAATGCGCAACTAAAAATCACAGAGACTAGCCTCCCCTCTCTTGGTGCGCGTTCCCTTGCGCCTTTTGGCGACGCGGGGTCGCACCGCAACTTTAGATCGTCGGAGAAAATATCGCCCTAGAAATTGTCATGGTGACGCGACTAGTAGGTTAAAGCTTGAAAGCATAGCTAAAAAAATGAATAGAATTGAAATCTGTTGGTGTTCTGTCGGGGACATTTGGATGTCTAGATAAGAGTCTATATGGGAATCCCTCGTCACAGACGATGGGAGGTTCAATGGTGCAGGTATCGAGCTATATTAGTACTTGAGCATTTTTGTTTTATCCTCAGACAAGCTAGTTCCTCTACGTCTGGGGATTTCGTAACTAAAGAAATCGTAGGCGATTCTACTATGAGGAAAAATTGCTTTGGCTTCTTGGAGTAAATCATTCCAACTGATAGCATTTCCAGGAGCATAACGGGGACTAAAATGGGTCAAAATTAATTGTTTGACTCCCGCTGCTAACGCTACTTGAGCTGCCATAGTTGAGGTAGAATGTAAGCGTTCGAAAGCTAACTGAGCATCTTGATGAGCAAAGGTGGCTTCGTGAATTAGCAAGTCTGCATCCTCAGCCAACTCCACTGCAGTGTCACAAAAGATTGTATCTGTACAGTAGGCTATTTTGCGCCCTACTTCAGCCGCTTCACACAAATCTTGACCACAAATTCGACGGCCATCTGCTAAGATTACAGTCTCACCACGCTTGAGCTGACCGTAAATTGGACCAGAAGGAATACCGAGTGCTTTTGCTTTAGCAACATTAAATTTTCCTGGTCGGTTAGTTTCTACGATACGATAGCCGTGGGTAGGAACGCGATGCTTGAGTCGTAAACAGCTTACTTCAAACTCGCCATCAGCATAGACTATACCTGGATTTACCTGATGTACCCTGATGCGTCGAAATAAGTCCATATAGGCGTATTTAGAGCAAGCACGAAGATACTCTTCTAAGCCCTCTGGTCCATAAAGATCAATATTTTGAGCAGTACCAGCTAAACCACAACTGGCGATTAAGCCCATTAAACCAAAAATATGGTCTCCGTGCATATGAGTGATAAAAATGCGCCGGATTTGGGAGATTTTAACCTCGCTGCGTAGTAATTGATGCTGTGTACCTTCACCGCAGTCAAACAGCCATACCTCCGATTTCTGGGGTAGACGCAGCGCTACACTAGAAACATTGCGTGAACGTGTTGGTACTCCGGAACTAGTGCCTAAAAAGGTGATTTCCACAATGCTATCAAAAACTATTGTTTTTCGCGTCTTTTCTATGGTGACATAATTGAGCGATTCTGGTGTCGTTTCCAGAGAAATTTAGTTTTTCGCAATCTTTACTCATTATTATTAAATTATCCCCCGGCTAAAGTACTAGAGATTTCATGTTGTTTTTGGTTGTTGGTCAAACAAGAAATAACCAAGCTACGGATGGCTATCTCTCCCATCTTTCAAAAAACGGGTTTTCCAAACCTTTCGTAAAAAAAAGAGTTAGACAAAGACTAATTTGTGCTCAATTTCAACCTTTCTACTCTGCATCGCTTCCAGAAATAAATCAGTGGTTAATGCCTGTTCTACTGCCCAAATCCCTGGTTTTTCTAGTTGACCTGTGAGGATAAATTGGGCAATACTTCCTGTCCCATATCCTGCGGCTACAGCCGTATTTCTGTGTGTCATGGTAGAGATATATTGGGCATCTCTACCTGCTTTTTTTCCTGTGATCTCAGCGCGCATTGCCACACCAATCCCACTAAATTTATCTGTTACTTGAGTCATGAAATAGCTAACGCGAGAAAAAAATTCAATCCCCTGGCTACTTTCAATCCAAGCAGAAGGAAAAATATGGGCAGTAATCCAAGTAAGATGATTATAAAAATCAGGAGCAGAGCCAAATTTAGTAATTACAGTTTCCACCGGAAATGACTCAGCAAAAGTGTAGGTTTCCGGCATATCAAACCAATAAACTCCGATTTTGCCGTAGGGCGAGGGAAATTCTATAATCTCACGCTTACTATAGGGCAGAACTTGTTGCCATTTGCTATTAATCCAAGCAGAAAACTGTTTCCTTAGTCCTAGAAAAGTTGTACGCATAACTGTGACTCCAGCACCACCAGAACCAGATACTACATAACTAAGATGAATTTTATTTGCTTGGTCTAACTGTTCAAATCCTTGGCGTACCATACTGTTAGAAATTCCAGGGAAAATGCCTGTATTTAAAACTGCAGTAACTCCAGCTTTTTGTGCTCGCTCATGCTCTGGTTTTACTTGTTCATAGAAAGAGCGATGATCGCTAACATCAATATAATTAACTCCTGCTTCAATGCATATTTTGAGAACTTTGCCATCGCGATAATGAAATGGTCCTGCACAATGAACAACTAAATCGGAATTAGAAATTGCTGCTTGTAAATCCTCTGTTACTGCTAAATCTAGGGTGAGAAATTTATAGGGAAGATTAGTATTTACCGTTGCAAAGTACCGGCGACTAGTAACAGTAATTTCGGCATCAGTATGTTGAGCAATATCTTGAGCAACACTATTGCCAATGCGACCGCAACCGCCGAGGATTAGAACTTTCTTTGTCATAGCTTCTGGCTGAGATTAAAACTTTTTTTTACTTTGAGGTGGTTTACGCTTCCGTTTTTTTTTCCATTTTTTATAATTAGAATTAGACCAATCACTAAAAGCATGACTCATTGCTCCCAATTCCAAACCCAAAAAAAGTGCAATGGCTTCTAACTTATAAACTAAAAATTGCCTTCCCAGAAACTGAATAAATTCTTGCCAATGCCAAGGAAAACCCCAAATTAACTGAGCGATCGCTACAGAAAAAATGCTAATAATTGCCAAAAAAACACCCAGATAGAGCAAGCGCAAACTTGTACCAATAATTAATCCGTGGGAAAAAAAAGAGCGATGACGCATCATTTTTTGATAGGGAAGCCATAACCGACGTAACCAACCCCAGCGCTTGAATTGTACCGAATAAATATCTAAATCCGGACCAAACATCAAACCGCTAAACAAAAATCCGCCAGACACAAGTAAAGTTAACTCGCCACTACGAGTGAAGACAAAAGTTAATCCTACAATCCAAGGTAGGCTCCATAAAGTAATGCGGTCGTGTGTTTTTCCTGAGGGCATTGTAGCTTGCTCTCGAATCCCATTAATATTTAATCATCTCTCTAGGAGAAATTAACATTAGCACAACAAGCAGAAATAAACCTTTGAGCTAACCAGGAAAGTTCGCCAAAATGAAGATGGATATAGGATGCATGGAAGCTATCAGTGTACCATCCTTCTCCAACCAGAGGGCGATTTACCCCTTGTCCCTTGGCAAGAAATACTGGTAGTGGAGAGTTGGTGCTAAGTTGAGAGCGATGAAATTCATGTCCCCACACCACATCTCCAGGATTTAATAAAAAACTATTCCCTATCACCTGGGCTTGACGATAGCCTAAAGTTAGATTTCGCCCCATAATCGCCATTGTTGGTAATGTTCCCACCATTGGCCACTGAGTGCCAGCAAAATCGACAATTGCCATGCAAAGATACATTAAACCGCCGCACTCCGCATAGGTAGGTAAACCCGCTTGAATCGCTTGGAAGACCGCTTGACGCGCTGTTTCATTGGCACTTAATTGTTGGGCGAAAACTTCCGGAAAACCACCACCAAAATATAATCCCTGAATACCTGGAGGTAGATTATCATCTTTGAGGGGACTCCAGGGAATTAAATCAGCGCCCAACTGTTGCAATAAATCGAGATTATCTTGATAGTAAAAATTAAACGCCGAATCTTGCGCCAGGGCAATTTTAGCCTTGGGCATGGGAGAGTGAGGAAAGTAGTATGCTGAGTCTGGGGAAATAGGAATAGAAGGGGCTTGCAAATGAGGTAATAACTGTTCCCAATTAAAACTATTTTTAGCTAGCTCTGCCAAACGCTCAAATAATTGGTGTAGCTGCTTGTGTTCCGTACTTGGAATTAAACCTAAATGGCGGTCTGGAATCGCAATTTGGTCTTGACGGTTTAAAATACCAAAAATAGGTAAACCCAAAGCTAAGAGGGCATCCTGGAGCAACTCCCTGTGACGTTTGCTGCCAACTCGATTGAGCACCACACCAGCAATTTTTACCTCTGGATCAAAGCTGCAATAACCATGGGCAATAGCAGCCACAGAACCTGACAAACGACTACAATCAATTACTAATAATACGGGTATATTGAGTAACTTTGCGATATATGCTGTAGAGGCAAAATTTGCTTTTCCATCTCCTCCTCTAATCCCATCAAACAAACCCATTACTCCCTCAATTAGGGCATAATCTGCATTTTTGGCGTGACGCGCAAAACAGAATGAGACATAGTTTGGTGAAGTTAAAAAAGGGTCAAGATTGCGACAGGGAAGCCCGGTAACCGCAGCATGAAACATAGGATCTATGTAGTCGGGACCAACTTTGAAAGATTGGACGCGATTACTTTGTCTAGATAGATAAGATAATAGAGCAAGAGTTACTGTTGTTTTACCAACGCCACTACGTTCCCCAGCAATAATTAAAGCCATGTTTTTTTAGAGATATGAATGGAAATTTTAGTAAATTATTATGCTATATCAGGGAGGTTTTAATCTTAAAGATTAAGTAATTATTTAAATAGTGGTGAATCCCATAAACTAGCTTGATTAAGCATTTTTATATCAAAAATATATAATTAGTGTTTCTCTTCTGATAAATGTTGATAAAAATTATCCGATTTGAACTTGAATACTCAATTGAAATATCAAAACAAGAGAGTATGAATCGCTAAAAAATTTATTACTCTGGTGGATGCGATGATTAATAACAAATCTGCTTTGGGTAATGGTAATCTAGTTAAACTTAAATTATGCAGGGGTAATAAGTGATGAAAGTTGCCTTAATTACTGGAGGTACCCGTGGTATTGGTTTAGCCATTGCTCACCAACTGGCGAATCAGGGTTTCAACCTCATCCTCGGATATAATAACAACCACGAAGCTGCTCTCAAAGCAAAGCAAGAGTTGGAACAAAATCAGGTGAAAGTGGTAACAGTGGCTGGTGATATCAAAGAGCCACAAACCGTAGAAGCCTTATTTGGAGCAGTTGCGACAGAGTTTAACCAACAACTCACCGCCTTTGTCCACGTTGCTGGCTATGCGATTACAGCCAAATTACCAGGAGAGTTTACCTTTGAGCAATATGAAGAGGCTCAAAATCTCTATCCGAAATTTTTTCTCAAATCTATGGAGCAAGCCCTAAACTACATGGTAGATGGAGAGGGGCGAGTGGTTGTACTTTCCTCACACGGAGTACATGATCCTGGTCAAGTTTACGCCATGTCAGCCCCAGCCAAAGCAGCTTTAGAGGTTTTAGCCAAACACTACGCTCTTGCTGTTGCTCACAGAAGAATTACAGTTAATATTGTTTCTCCAGGCTATATTAAAACTGAAGCTTGGCAAGGTTACCTAGAAGCCATACCCTATTTAGAACAGATGCCACCAACAGCTACACCTATGGGAAGATGGGGAGAGCCTGAAGACGTTGCTCCAATTGTAGCTTTTCTGTGTTCCCCAGATAGCCAATTCATTACTGGACAAAATATTTATGTCGATGGAGGTTTGGGCTTATCTCTGTTTTGGAATATTCATCATCTCACTCAGAATCTCAATATAAGTTAACTCATCCCTCGTGCTTTAGCCAGGGGATGAGAGTGTTGTTTGTTATTCGTTGTTCGTTGTTTGTCAAACAAAAAATAACCAATAACCAAGCGGTAGGGGGCTATCTCTCCCATCTTTGAAAAAATGGGCTTCGGCGCACTTTCGGTGACAATCAATCAACTTGTTGACGATATAGCTGAATCTAAAGGAACCTCTGTAGGGATGTAAAATTCACATCTCTAAATTCTTTTGATGGGTAAATTGTCAGTGAGGTGAGCTAAAAAAATAATCCCAGCAAAAACCCTCATCGGTAGCGAGATTAAACATAGATTCTTGAAGCTATTTTCAGCACTGATGCAAAATAATTAAATAAGACAATAAAACAGAGCATCTTTGCTCAAATTTAAGAAAGCTTAACTATGCCTGCCGAACCAATATACGTACAATTTTCCTGGGAAGATCCCCAAAGTGGGGAACTACAACAAATTCTCCTCACACCACCAATTGCGATGGGAAGAGAGCCAGAATATATTTCTCAGCAACCGGGACATCAATCCATTTCTTGTCTGGAGTTGCAAGATAAGCAAGTTTCTCGCTTTCATGCTTTGATTACAGTGGTAAGTAATCAACTCTATGTTAGCGATCGCAGTGCTAATGGTACTTTTTTGAATGGTAAGCCTGTGGGTAGAAGTGCACAAATTTTCTTCAGTCGAGATACCCTACGCATTGGACCCTATAAAATTAATGCTAATCTGATTAGCGAAACAGATTTGAACGCTACAGAAATTAACCGTGATCAAACTGTTTTTGGTCATCAATCTAGTCAAGATAAATTGGCTGACAGAAAAATTTTTGTTTGGATTTTAGGTATAGCTATCCTCTTACTAACAGCTTTAATACCTTGGTTTGTTGTCCAAAATTTCCTCCAAGAACCTAATTCTCCTAGTGATTCTGATTCAAGTTCTCAAAGTAGTCTACCTCAAGCCAATGCTGAGGTAGCATTAGACTCATTGGCAAATTAATGGTAACTGATGCATAGCAAAAAACGAGCTAGGATGCGACGTAGCAAGCGGCGGCGCACAATAGTAATTTTCTTAATCGGTTTACTCAGCTTGTTGCTGACGTTACTACCAAGTTCTGTTTTCGCTCAAGATAATTCTGTGTTACTGAGAACAGAAAAAGCAAATATTGTTGTAGACGGTAACGTACTATTTTCCATCGGTAGTTTCGGTAATCATGGTGCTGCTGAGCGTGCAGAAAAAATTAACGAAGCTTTGAAGCGAGCGATTACTAAGCCAGAAAACTTTGAATTTCTCATAGATACTCCTGGCAAAGATACTCCTGAAAAAGACAAAAATGACGAGGAGATCACAGCACAAGATCTGCAAACTAAACCACAAAATCTGCAACCCAACCCACAAAATTTGCAAACTAACATCAGTCTAGGTGATTTGCATCTACTGACAGTGACTTGGGAAGATGTTATCACAGCTGCAAATACAGAAGACCAAGCTCGTGAGTGGAGACCTTTAATTAAAGCAGCAATAGAGGATGCACGCTATCAGCGAACTAGTGAATATTTGAATCATGCGTGGGTTTTAGCGGGAAGCGCTCTTTTAATCGCGATTGGTTTTTTTGCAGCTGTCTTTGCTCTTAAACAATGGCTAACTAGTCAATTTGAACGATGGTTTGCTAGTCCTAGTTCCTCTCTCCATCCTTGGGAACAACCAGCTAAGTTATTCCTCAATTTAGCAGTTTTAGGACTACAAATCGGTTTAACTATTGCCATTGGTTACTACGTAATTGACCTTTTTCCCCAGTCTCGTAGTTGGACTTATCAACTCATTACCTCTATCGTCTCTCCTTTTATTCCCCTGGGAGATAAAACCTTCTCGATACTGGAAATTCTCTTACTGCTCACCTTTTCCATTGGTTTATGGTTTGCAATTGGTACTCTCACCCGACTTTTTCGTTCCTATGTTCTGGCTCAAAGTGGTGCCAACTATGGAATGCAAGAAGTTTTAACTATTTTCTTTCGCTATGTTCTCACCTTTGTGGGACTGATTATCATCCTCCAAGCTTGGGGTGTCGATGCTAGTTCCCTGACTATTCTCGGTGGTGCTTTGGGTGTAGGTATTGGTTTTGGTGTGCAAAATATCGCCAACAATTTCATTAGTGGTATTATTATTATTATTGAGCGACCAATTCAAATCGGCGATTTCGTTAAAGTTGCTGACTTGACTGGAATTGTCAAGCGTATAGGTTCCCGTAGCACCGAAATTTTTACCCTCGATCAAATTTCGATTATTATTCCCAACTCTCGCTTTCTCGAAAGTGAAGTAATTAACTGGAGTCATGGTAATCCCACATCTCGTCTGAGGATTCCCATCGGTGTTGCCTATGGTTCCGATGTAGAATTGGTCAAAAGGGCTCTACTCGAAGCTGCAAAAGGTCATCCAGAAGTTTTACTACGCCCTCGTCCCCAGGTTTGGTTCCAGGAATTTGGTGATAGTTCTCTCAACTTTGAGTTATTGGTGTGGACAGGAGAACCAAAAAAGCAGCCTCGTATTAAAAGCGATCTCAACTATCGCATTGATGCGAGTTTACGCCGCTACAATATCGAAATACCTTTCCCACAGCGCGATTTGCACCTGAGATCGCCCCAAATCGAACAATTCATGGCTGTATGGCTGCAACAAAATGCGCCCCCGTCTTTTGATAAAAACTTAAATCCCGCCTCTAGCACCTCTCTTGAAGAGAGCAAAAGTAATCCAGTCCCAGTTCCTGTAGAGCAATTAATGCAACCTACTTGGTCTAGTGATAGCTCAGATCGAGAAATTTTGGAAATGGACATTGAGGATGTGGTAGAAGAGATGCGTAAACCAGATGGTTTAGAGGTGAAAGACAGGCGTTATCGTCTCCAAACTTACTCTTCTTGCTTTGTGGGTACAGAAGCTGTGGATTGGATGGTAACTCGTTACAATTGTCAACGCCCAGATGCTTTAACTCTAGGTCAAATGTTGGTAGATCGCGGTATTATTCATCATGTTACCGATGAACATTCTTTTGAGGACAATTACTTGTTCTACCGTTTTTATGCTGATGAGGAAAAACAGTAATTGGAAGTATAATATCGCCACAATTTGCCATCAGCTTCAGAGTAATATATATATCCAGGAAGACTTAATCTGTAAACAGTGTAGGGATATAAAATATTACATACTTACATTAATAGTAACCGATAAGTGATTACGAAATTTATATTTGTGTGGTAATTATGGAACAGCCAAAAGTGGTTTTTTTTGATGCAGTGGGAACGCTGTTTGGAGTCAAGGGAAATGTTGGTAAAATATATAGTAATTTAGCAAAAAAGTACGGTGTTGAAGCAGAAGCCAAGGAACTACAAACTGCTTTTGTCAAAAGTTTTAAAGCCTCACCACCATTAGCATTTCCGGGATTAGATGCCAGAGAAATTCCTAACTATGAGTTTCAGTGGTGGGAAGCAATTGCTAAACAAACTTTTGCTCAGGTTGGGGTTCTCGAAAATTTCTCGGACTTTTCCCAATTTTTCCAATATCTCTATGGTTACTTTGCGACTAAAGAACCTTGGTATATTTATCGGGATGTTTTACCTGTAATTGAAAGTTGGCATGCTCAAGGTATTGAGATGGGAATTATTTCTAATTTTGATTCCCGTATTCATGCTGTTCTCATGGCTTTAAAGTTACGAGATAGATTTTCAAGTATTACAATTTCTTCTACTGTTGGTGCAGCTAAACCAGATCCAAAGATCTTCTCCGTTGCTCTGAAAAAACATAGATGTCAGCCAGAAGAAGCACTTCATATTGGAGATAGTTTAAATGAAGATTATCATGGTGCTAAAGCCTTAGGAATTAAAGCAATTCATCTTAAGCGTAAACATTCTATACTGCAAGAATAGGTCTTTATTAGAGACGTAACAGGTTATTTTTGTATTTAGTTGTTGCAATATTTGAAAAAATGACAGCACTTCCCCTAGAATCGCGAGAACAACAGCTAGCAGTGATTGAAGCTAACGCTGAAAGACTGGGAAAAATTGCCCATCTTGGCTATCATAACTTTCAAGAAAAAGGTACATTAGTTATTCTCAGACAGTTAGAAAACAATAATGATTCCCTCGAAGATTGGCAGATAAAATTTAAAACCCTTAGTCAAATAGAAACCATGATTAGTGATTGGAAAGAGATGGGATTGCAGAGTTTAATTATTAAATACAATCCAGAAGCATCGGTGATTTGTACCTTTTTATATCCCAATGGTGCTCATACCAGCTACCATTTTTCTTTAGAAAACTCCAACTCATAATTTCCTTAACCCATGAGTTTAATTAAAGAAATTCTTGAACCCATGCCAGGTAATATCTTGGCTAGATTGCAAGGTGCAGACAAGATGTGGCAAGCTTTGCGTCAAGACGAAATACCAGTTCCTGTAGTAGTAAACGAAAGTGCGACAAATCTAGGTGATACTGACTTGGATGTTGTCATTGGTGGCGGAACTTTAGGTGTTTTACTGGGTGCAGCATTGCAAAAGCGAGGTTGGCGTGTCGCCATTTTAGAGCGGGGATTACTGCGAGGTAGAGAGCAAGAATGGAATATTTCACGTCAAGAATTAGAGGTTTTTGTAGAATTAGATTTACTCTCAGAAACAGAACTAGAACAAGCGATATCTACCCAGTACAATCCCGCTCGTGTCAGTTTTTTTCAAGGCTGTGAAGTTTGGGTAGAAGATGTTCTTAATCTCGGTGTTAATCCTATTTTTCTCTTAGAAACATTAAAAAAATGCTTTTTGGAAGCAGGAGGGAAGTTACTAGAAAATACATCTTTTACCTCAGCTACAATTCACCCTGATGGTGTGGATATTCAATGTAGTAATACCAAAATTAAAAGCCGTCTTCTCATTGATGCCATGGGCTATTTTTCTCCCATTACCAAACAAGCAAGAAGAGGAAAAAAACCTGATGGAGTATGTCTTGTAGTGGGTAGTTGCGCCCAAGGTTATCAGAAAAATGATGCAGGGGATTTGATTGTTTCTTTTACTCCAATTCTCAATCAATGTCAGTATTTCTGGGAAGCATTTCCTGCTAGAGATGGTAGAACTACTTATTTATTTACCTACTTAGATGCCCATCCCCAACGTCCTAGTTTAGAATTTTTGCTAGAAGAATATCTGCGCCTGCTACCGGAATATCAGCAGATAGAATTAGGACAACTGGACTTTCAGCGTTTTCTCTTCGGCTTTTTCCCTTCCTATCTTCAAAGTCCTCTAAAATTGTCCTGGCAACGTATTTTAGCAGTGGGAGATAGTAGTGGGGGTCAATCTCCCGTTAGTTTTGGTGGTTTTGGGGCGATGGTGCGTCATCTCAAGCGTCTTAGCGAAGGTATCAGCGAAGCACTAGAAATTGACGCACTCAAACAGCGCGATTTGGCTTTATTACAACCCTACCAACCCAATATTTCTGTTACCTGGTTATTCCAAAAAACTATGAGTGTGGCGATGGAACAAAAATTAGCCGAAAATCAAATTAATGATTTACTCAGTGGCGTTTTTGAAGTTATGGCGCAACTAGGAGATGATGTATTGCGTCCTTTTTTGCAAGATGTGGTGCAATTTCCCGCCCTCTCTAAAACCTTAGCCCTAACTGGTGCTACCAAACCAGGATTAGTTATCCCGGTAATTCCCCAAGCAGGAATACCTATATTACTCGATTGGTTAGTGCATTATCTCAATTTAGGTATCTATAGTGGTTTATACCCCCTAGGAAATTTATTTGCGCCTCTAACTCAGAGTTTGTCGCCCCAAAAGCGGTATTATTACCAGCGTTGGCTCGATTGTTGGCAATATGGTTCTGGGAGAGATTACTAGTTCTTTACCAAAACTTGACACAAATAGCTGATTTTTCTGAAGAAACTTTACCTAAATGTACTCAAAATCAGGTTTAATATAACAAAGGGGTAAAAAACAAAGCTTCTAGCAAGTATCTACCCAACAAAACTATAGAGACCCCACCTTATGTGTAGGCTTTGCCTCAACTATATCTAACCCTATATATCTAACGATCTATGATGTCATCCCTGGTATTTTATTGTTGCTGGGGATGATGCGCTTTTGGGAGTAAATCTTCAAGAATCGCCATTAAACTTGTTTTCTGAAATTCGTACAAAACACAACACACACAGAAACATCGTTTATACTAAATCCCTTTCTCAGAGTAGCCTTATACGCAAAAATTCAAACCTTCCGCCCAACTCCCCATCTTCCTACAAGTGAAAAAGCTGCTATCAAAAACTTATTTGGTATTAGTTCCGTTGAGAATCTCTTCTTGATGGAGACTCGCGATTCACAAAATTATATTGACCATACAGACATTATTTCAACACTCTTTGAATACTTGCCTAAAGTTTTATTGAATCTTAGTTCATAACTCCATACAGATATGTTTAAATCTGAGCGCAAAGTATAGCAGTAAATTAATTCATGAGTAAATTTCACAAACAAGTAGTATTAATTACAGGAGCCTCTGCTGGTATTGGAGCAGCTCTCGCCCAAGAATTTTACTCTCAAGGTGCTAATATTGTACTCTTAGCAAGACGTGCAGAAAGATTAGCTACTATTGCTCAGAAAATTGACTCCACAGGGAAAAGAGTTCTCACTGTAGCCTGTGATGTAACCAAAGATGGAGACATAGAACGCGCAGTAGAACTTGCTCATAATAAATTTAAGCAAAAAATTGACATTGCGATCGCCAACGCTGGTTGGTCTTTAAAAGGTAATCTGGAAGATCTCACCCTAACTGACTATCGCCGTCAATGGGAAACCAATATTTTTGGTGTACTTCGCACCATTTATGCCACTCTTGATGACCTCAAAGAAACTCAGGGTAGACTGGTCATTATGAGTAGTGTTAAAAGCTATATATCTTTAGCTGGCGATTCCCCCTATAGCAGCAGCAAATTTGCTCTTAAGGCTTTGTGTGAATCTTTATCTGGGGAATTAGCCCCCTATGGTGTTTCTGTTAGCCATATTTGTCCTGGTTACGTCGCTACCGAAATTCGTAAAATAGATACCCAGGGAGTTTTCCACAATGATTGGAACGATCATATTTCTCCCATACTACTCAAAAATGCAGAAAAAACAGCTCAGCAGATTGTAAAAGCGATCCACAGAAGACAAAGAGAACAAGTACTAACTTCCTACGGTAAATTAGTAGTTTTACTCAAACGCTACACTCCTGGATTACTCTTATGGCTAATTTCCCTTCTGAAGATTAAGGCTGTTGCGAAAGTGAATCCAACTAATTCAACTAATTAATGACAGGGACTTGTTAATCTCACCTGAACTACTAATAGTTATTCACAGTAGTATAGTTAACTCATACCCCGGCTAAAGCACGAAGGATTTAGTGTTGTTGTTGGATAAACAACCAACAAATAATAAATAGAGTTTACACCTTACAGTAACTTTGGGAGAAATAAAAGAGTATTGGGATTTATATTAAATAGTGTTTCACCGAGTGCTATTTTTAATTTTCTTTTGCTTGAGCCATTCAGTGAGATTATATTAACAGTAAAGTACTCAGGTATCCTGATTAGATAAAACCAAATTTAGGATATTGAGTTCTTTGGAATTCATCAGATATTTATCACTGAATCGCTTATTTATCATATCTTTGAGACTATAGCTACGAAAAACTAAAAAAGGAAATTTCTCGTATTTGTAACCAATCGGTATAATTTGATCGATGGGGAATAGAGAATTTACATAGGTTTCTAAAAGGTCACGAAATCTTTGGTCCTTTGGTTCAATTCCTTTGTTTCTAAAATAAGTTGTAAAAGTTTCGTTGACCACAAAGACAAATAAGGGAACAGCATAGTAGCGATCTGCATATTGATTTTCTTGTTCTAATCTTTGATTGCGATACTTTTGCTCTTCTAATTTCTCGATTAACTCCAAAGCCTCTCCAATGAGCATCTGAATATTTTCTGATAAACGGGTATCTTGTTTTAAGTCAAAGAGTATTTCTGCTAATGTGATAGTTTTGTCATCTATTTTGAGTCGATAAACTTCATCGACTTTATAATTTTCTAGAGACACTATTAACAAGCTACCTGATATATATCCACTTTGAATTACTGGAAAATTAAGTAATGCATTTAAACTGCCTTCAGTTAGCTTAATAAATTGTTGACGAATATCATCCAATAATTTTAAATAGGATAATTTATTTTGTGCTGTTTTTTTCTCTAGATTATGGACAGTAATTTCTGCTGTTTTCATTAATTCTTCTAATTGCTGGTAAGCTTGTTGGAGTCGTAAATTGTGGCTACGTTTTCGATGTTCTTTTTTCAAGCTTTCAATTAGATTTTTAACTTTGTTACTAAGAGATTCTCCTGCAGCAAAAACTGACTTGCCACCGACAGGAATCATCATGTATTTTTCGTTAGCAATATTACCGTAACCATAGATTCTTGTTTTAATTGAGACGTGAAGAATAATTAAAAAGTCAAGTAAATTGAGTTTACTTTCTTGTAAGTAATATTTACAGTTCTCCTTATTTTCAAGATAGTAAACAGCTTGTTCAGCAAGGTAGAAAATCAATTGCTTATCTTCTAAATCTATCTGAGGGTTTCCTCTCCCGCGATAAATAACTTGAATTACCTCCATTAAATTAGCTTCAATCTCGAAACGGGGAAAATCTACTAGAATATGTTTGGTGCGAGGAAAAGATAAGCCACGACTGGCGGAAGCAGTCATAAAGATGATTCGAACTTCGTCTTTGTGTTCGTGTATTTTTTGTTTATCAGCTTGAGATAAGTCTGCGTGTATTTCTAAGTAATCTTGATAAGGTTGAAATCTTGGTTTGCGTTCTTGAAGGGTATTAATTAAACCACCTAAGCGTTTTTTGTCCTGGATATAAACAATTATTTGTTCTTCAGGTGAATCTTTTAGTATCTTTTCAATATCCTTAATTATTGCTTGTTGTGTACATTCTTCTAAATCGTATTTTTTAGTGCTGTAAATTTTCTTGTTTTGTTGTTTAAATTTAAGGGATTGAATGAATAGTTTGTAAGTAATATGTAATTTGTTAGCAGGATAGGAGTTAGTATTGATCGCAATTGCTGGTGCATTAGTAAATTCAAATGATTCCGTTGTCAAACAATCGTTTAATTGAGGAGATTTTCTGAAAAATATTTTGTTAGGTTCGGCAGATGTATCTGATAAATGTTGCTTAATAACGTCTGCATTAATTATTGAAGCATCAGCCACGATGATTTTAGTATTAAAATAATGGCTATTAGTTAATCCATATTGTTTTAATTGTTTACTTATTCCCCATAAGAAGTCTACTCCACTGCGATCTCCCGTAATTTCATCAATGGCAATAAATATATGCTTAAATTTTTGGGATAGTTGCTGAAGTTTAGCTTCAATAGGTTTAGCTTCAGTGTGGTTATAAACATCTCTAAAGATACGTTGAAAGTGTTTTAAAGTGTCTTGTCCGCCAGATAGTTTTTTGAGTGACTGGATTGAGACTGTGGCAATAATATTTTTATGTCCGTCATTAGTTAGGTTGTAAATTGCCTCAGACATACTGTAAAGTACACCTTTTTGACTGTTGCTACTATCGCGTAAACGTTTTGCTGTTTTTCTCTCTAAACTTTGAGAATTATGAGAACCATACTCAAAAGGCTGGTTTTGGGGAATCAAGTCTACTGTTTGTAGGGTAAAGCGATCCTCTAGTTGATTGGAGCAATATTGTACTGTAGCTTTACCATCATTTTTACGAATTAATGTAGAGTTAGTATTAATAATAATCAGGCGATCGTCACAAAGTCTTTTAGATTCTGAGTCAGTAAATTTTTCTACAATATCAAGATTAACTTGAGTGCGAGGACTAACATAAATAAACAGAAAACCTTCTTCTAAAATCTCCTGTTGCTTAAGAAAGTTACTAATGGCTGTAGTTTTACCAATCCCAGGATTACCAGTTAAGAAAACATATAGGCTATCATCTGTCGGAGATAATACTCTTTGAATTAGTTTCGCATGGGCTTGTTGTAAATTTAAATTAGGTTTAACATCTAATTTTTTTGCTAAAGCTGAAGGAATACTATCTAGATAGTTATGAAAATAAGCAAAAGTTTCTTGATGAGATACTGGATGTATTCCGTCGTTGGAAATTTGTAAAAGATTATCAATAAATCTGTCTCCATTGGTAAAGCTTCTCTTCGCTTTACGTTTAATTATGCTTAAAACCTGTTCGCGAGCCGAACTGATTTCAGAAACTGCTGACTGCTGTCGATAAATGTGATAACAAGTTTCTAGAAGTTTAATGTTATCTGGTTTAAGACAAATAGAAGCTAAATCCCGATCGCTATAGCCAATAATATTAAAAGTAATCTCATCTTCGTCTAAGATTTGCTGTTTTGATTTTAACCAATTCCAGAAGCTATAGGCATAACTTCCAGCTTGAATCATTTTGATAGTTTCTTTGTCTTTACGAGCAAAGGCTTTGTAGTATTTAGATAAGCTTTCTGAAAAAATAAAACTATCACTTTTACTATCTAATCCTAAATTAGCAAAAACACTTTTTGATTTTAAATAACTAATCTCACTCAGTAATATTTGACGCAATACTTCAATATTATTCAGATTTTTTAGATCTCTAATTGATTTAATAGTAAATATTGAATAATCAATTACTAAGAATCTTACTTGATGTTTGTAACGTAAATAAATTAGGCTATCTGCTTTGAGAAACTCTCCTTTCTGTTGATATTTTTCCGTGTCAAAGTTAGCACCATCTCTTTTTAAATTTTTGAATTGAGATAACCAACCTTGATAGATATCATGTTCCTCTTTGACATGAGTACCAAGGGTATTATCATTGGCAAAATAGGCTTGAAAGTAGACAATTTCTAAGCGATTGAGTTTACGGTTACTGTTCCAACCTATAGCAGAAAAATATTCCTCTAAAAAATTTAAACCAGCGAGAAAACTTTTCTGTAAAAAAAAGGTCGCCCATAGCTTAACTATCTCTCGATCTTGCTGGCTAATTACACCCACATTATCTATTAATTTACGAACAATTTTCGGAAAGCTTACTTGTTGTAAATCTTGTTCGTAAATATTGCCATAGTTACAATTAAGTTCTTTTTGTTTAATATAGGTAAGCATGCCGATGTTAAATCCTACTTCAAACAGACGACCTAACTGCTGACCTAAATTTAAACTGTTCATTATAGATTACTCTTTAGATTGAATCTTGGCATTTAAGGCATCATTAACCTCATTTAAAAATGCTAAAAGATTAAATTGAACTTTGGGTTGCATATGAGGAAAAATTGACAATGCACCTACAGATTGATCGCCAATAATATTTTGATAGGGGTCTAGTTTGAGTTGAATATCTTTATTATCTGCTTCATAACGAGAAAAATGGAATAAAGTTAATAGTTGCAGAATTTATGTCTTAATACCACGTCCGTAATCGTTATTAATTAAATCAGCATAGATTTCGCCAGTGTCAACTATATTTTGCTCGTACACATTCAATAGAGTGGAATAAGAAATCACTCCGTTGTAGTAACGTTCTTCTGGTTTGCCAATTTTAATGCCATTAAATAAGTTAAAGAATACTGCGACTTGCCTTGTCGGATCATTAACAATATCAGTTAACTCCTCTGCATCTTGAATATATAAAGATTTCCGTCCAATATTGCGCCAACTCACCACATAATAATTATCGAATAAGACAGGATATATTTTCAAATCTTCTTTATTGCCTTTGAGATTACGAATAACAGGAGCAGACATGAAGTATAGGTCATCATCAGCGGTTAAATTCAAGGTTTGAGAATAAGGTGATTTAGCAATATATAGAATATGCCTGTATCCGTCTTGATAAAGTCGATCCACTTCTCCAACAATGACATCAGGATCTTGATAAATTTGCCTACTATTGTAGTGATTAGATATGGTTTTTCTGGTATAAACTACAATAGAACCATCTTGCTGACGGTTTATTTTAATCACTTCTGCTGTTAGGTTAGATATTTTGTAGTTACCTTGCCAACTGCGGTCGCACTCTCGACTAGAAACAATAATTATTGCTAACTTGTGAATTTTAGGATTACTAAGATTATTATTTAAAACGAATTTCTTAGGCAGAACACTGTAAAGAGAGGCAAGTGCATTTTTGATTTTGAAATTGTTAGTTTTTTTTACAGATATTCCTTGGCTACTGGAGTGATGATAATCATTAATTAAATGAGATAGGACAACAAAATTAGAACGAAAAAAGACTTCTTCTGCTAAGGGATTATTTTTATCTCCTAAGTGTAGTCTTAGTATGGGAATAAATAATCTAAGATTTAATTTGTCTTGAGCTGTATCTAAAAGATTTTTAAGGCTGATATGACTTAAAAGAGAAAAAACAAACCGATAAATAAATTCCGTTTTAGGATTATCACCATTAAATATATTTTGTTTTAGTCTTTCTTGTTGATAAGCAAATATAATTAGATTGCGTTCTCTAAATTCTCTTTTGATCGACTTTCGATCGCTTTCTTCAGGATATAGAATGGTAGGAATAGTATTAACATAAATTTTACTATATTCCATTGAAAATGCTTGATTATCAGCAGTGTCAAAATAACCAATTTCACTAATTTTGATATCTCCAGAAAAGTAACATAATGAGCTAGTATCGATAGTTGCATCACCAACAGAGATGTATTTTAAAGCCGCCTTTTCCCTTATTCCATCTCGAAAGAATGTATTTCGCTTATCTATTTTACTAGCCTCTGTTTCTAATACTCCTTTTTTGATATTGATTTGAATTGGATATGCTCTAGAACTCCACAGTCGAGATTTTTTTATTTTTATTTGGCTTTGCAATAAAGTTCTTAGTTTGTCTATTTTATCGTGAGCATTATATTGTTTAATTCCTTTTATTATCCCTTTAAATAATCCTTTTTTTCTCTTTTTATCTGAACTTTTTAATATCGGTAAAATATTTTGCTCAAATTTTTCAATGACGTTGTAATCTAAATCAGAGTTAGGATTATAACCAAGTTCACTAGGATTATTGCCTGCAAAAACAAAATAATACAATACAGCTATTTGTATTATCCTTTTCACACAGCCTTTTCGTTTCGATTCATTAGCTAATTCTTCTTGATTTCTCTCACTATCAGGATCAAGCAACTCCAAGTTGTAGTCTAAAACTGTTTTTCCCTCTTCAGTTTGAATTTTTCCGCCAAATTTAAGCTTCAATCCAAAAGTAAAACTTAACTCACCTTTGTTCTCATCTCTAATCTTCCCTAAACTACCGTCAACTCTAGGAATTATAGGCAATTTATCAAATACTTTTGTACAAGAAAATATCTCTTTAATATTGAAAGATTCTCCATTGTAACTGACTTGATAATCTCCATCTGTTTTGTCCGGATCATCTAGATAGCGTTCTAGCTCTTTTAATCGATGAATTAAAAGTTCTAAGTAAATAGCATCACTATGTGTGCCAATATGTTCTAATAAATACTCTAAATATTTAATTTTAGCTGTACGCTGAACTTTAGCGATCGCCTCAGTATCCATCAAGCGTTTAATCGCATACCAATCAGAATCTTTTTGATCGCGACTCTTATATAAATCATCGAGTATATCTTTTAAGTCATCTTGATTGTTATCATCTTCAAATTGTGAATGAATATAATTTTCGATACTTTCTTTTAACTGTATATCAAATATATCTTTCGTATTTTTTATTGTAATGGTTAAACGATGAAACTTAAGAAGAGGAATATCTCCATCCTCTTGCATTAAAGTTAATCTCTGCTTGGATAATCCTAAATATTTTTTCTCAAAGTCATATTCAAGACTAATTTTATTATTAACATTTCCTTGAAACTCTGTTAATAGCTTGTAAAAACTACGAATAAAATTTTCTAGAGAATCATAATTTTGCTCTTTCAACAACAACTCTAAATATTGTTGCAAATAATCTCTGATTTCTCGAATCTTCTCAACAAAATTATCTCTTGATGATTCACTAAAATTAGTAGTAGCTACCCTTGCTCCTTGCCAAATACTTAGAGGCGGTTCTATTTTACTATCTTGCTTAGTAGCCAAAGTATAAGCAATTTCATCTATGTTTATATGTAAATGCTTGCCATTCTTAGATATCCTGTAAGGATTATTAGCTTGGGAATTTTTGAGATATTTTAAAATTGCATTTAATAAACTGGTGTAGTTGAGATTAACTAGATTTTGATCGCCTTCACTGATAGTATTTACCATAATCTCAATTATTTACACAATACAAATAATTCTATTTAAGCAGTTTTATAGCTGATAAATTTTTATTTTTTAAGTAGTATTTTCTCTAATAACTACTATTGTTAGTAATCTAATCGCGAAAATAAGATAGTGGTACTACTATCTAGATTTGGATTAGCTACTAAACTAGGGTATTTAGAACAACAAAATCTACCCGTGAGCAATATCGGCAACTTTCTCCGCCTCCTGTTTTGGCTTGAGATAAAGATTATCAAGAACAACCCCCACACCAGCTACCCAAGGGGGAACAATTATAGCGCCGAGAATACCTAAAACTTGTACTCCTCCTAGCACTGCTAATAGTTGGTAGAGAGGAGAAACTTTGACTGAATTTCCTACTAATAGAGGATCAAGGACATAGGTTTCCACATTTTGGAGAACAACAAATAACAATAAAACCCACAAAAAGGTCCAACCACCGAAGGAGACAGCCACAATTAAAGCGGGAATCGCACCTAAAACGGGACCAAAAAAGGGAATTAAGTTAGTGACTCCAGCAATCACACCTAAACCGAGAGCAAATTCTGAGATTCCTAAAATACGTAAACCAATGTTAATGGCGACGGCTAAAATCGCTGATACCAACACCCGACCTTGAATATATCCTCCCATACGTTTGCTCACTGGCTGCACCTGTTCCCGCAGACGTTGATCCCAAGGTTGGGGAAATAAGCTGACAATACCTTGGATTAAACTACTTGAGCCAGAGAGCATATAACCAGAGAGTAGCACTGCCAAGATCAAAGTGAAAACACCTCCCAAAATACCGCGAGTCACGCCATAGGAGCGAACCAATAGCTGCTGAGAAGAACGAAATAGCCAGCTAGTCAGAGTTTGCGTGTCGAAAAAATCACTCAGGGTTGTTTCCGTCATCCCCAAACGTATCACCAAGCTATCTATTAAGGTTTCGAGCACATTAAGATAGCTTGGTAGTTTACGTAGCAAACGTTGGATTTGTTCGACTACTGCAGGACCAATTACAATTATCATCAAGCTAAAGGTCGCAATTAAACCAAGATAAACGCCAATCACAGCTAACCAGCGTGGAATCTTAAGTTTTTGAGCACTTTCAATCACGGGTGCAAGGGTGGAAGCTAAGACGATGGAGATCATCAGCACTACCAGCAAGCTTCTCAATTGCCACAACAGTACCATTAATAAGCCCACAGCGACTGTGAGTACCAGGTTAGAAGCAGAAATCGTAATTCGTCTCTCAGACATACTTAATCGATAGTTGATTGGTTGTTGTCATAATGTAGGTTTCACTCCTACTGTACTTATTGAGATGGAGAAAATACTCTGTACACTTATTATTCAAGCAAAAAGGAAAAACGATCAGAAGGCAAATTTTTTGATTGCTAGTGGGTAATTTAAATGTGATGGGAAATGTCGTTGAATACAAATCCACGGCAAAGTAACCAAAAGTTAGCCATTGATTTTAAGACTAGTGTCGTACCAAAATTTATCTCTATCGAAATTATCTTGGGCAAAGTTGGCTCTTGAACAAGCTGCAGATATGGTTTTGTTATTCAATAGCGCTGCCAAGCTAGTGTATGCCAATCAAAAGGCTTGTAAGCTTTTGGGCTACTCTCGTGATGATTTGCTCAGCTTCAGTTTAATGCAAATTAATCCCACTTTGACTATTGCTAGCTGGAGTAAGGTATGGCACAAAACAAAACGTAAGGGTCACTTGATTTGGACTAGTCACTATCAAACCCAGGGTGGCAAAGTGCTACAGGTGGAAGTTTCTAATACCTATATTCAACTAGAAGGACAAGAACTTCTGTTAGCCATTGCCAGAAAATCACGTTTGCGTACTAAGAAGGTTTCAGCCGTGCGTCATTTACCTCAGACTCGGCTAATCAAGAATACTACCATTGCTATTAGCAAAGGTCGAGACCTAAAACAGATTTTAAACGCAGCAGCTCAGCAAGTGGGTCAAGCGGTGGCTGCTAATTGTTGCGAGATTCATACCTACAATTCCTCTAAAGAGACGAAACTTACCTTAGCTGCGAAGTACCTCCAACCAGATTATGCGACCCCTGAAGGCTCAAATTGTACCAATCACAGCACTGATTGGTGGGAGCAAGTCATGTCTGAAAATCGAGCTGCAACCATATCGTTAGTGGGAGATAGTGTTGCTCAAGAAGTAGGCTGGAAATCTGTTTTGATGACGCGTACTTCCTATCGAGGAAAAAATAATGGCGTAATTACACTTTATCAAAGCAATCGCCTACATCAGTGGAGTGACACAGATATTGAGCTATTAGAAACTATAGCTGCTCAAGTGGGAATTGCTATTGCTCAAGCAAATTTGCGTCGACAAGAGAAAACACAAAGGCGTAAATTAACACAGCAAAATCTGGATTTAGAACAGGCAAAAAAAGTTGCAGAAACCGCTAATCGCGCTAAAAGTGAATTTCTGGCGATGATGAGTCACGAAATTCGTACTCCTATGAATGCAGTGATTGGTATGGCACAACTTTTGCTTGGTACTCAATTATCCGCAGAACAACAGGAATTGGTAGAAATTATTAGTAGTAGTGGTAATTCTCTGCTGACAATTATTAATGATATCCTCGATTTTTCCAAAATTGAATCAGGGAAACTAGATCTTGAAGCCCAACCTTTTGAGTTAGTAACTTGTATTGAACAGGCTCTCAATTTGGTTACTTCTGCAGCTAGCGACAAAGGTTTGAAACTAAGCTATACCATTGCTCCCCAAACTCCTAGCACGATTATTGGCGATATTACACGAGTGCGACAAATTTTGGTGAACCTCCTCAGTAATGGGGTTAAATTTACTAGTGATGGTGAGGTTAGTGTCTCCGTAATCGCCCGCCCCCTCGATAACAAATCGGCTTCCAAACTATCCCCTCAAGATCCTCAATATGCAATTCGCTTCATGGTTAAGGATACAGGTATTGGTATCTCTTCAGATCGCCTCAATGTTCTGTTTCGCCCCTTCAGTCAAATCGATTCTTCTATTACTCGTAACTACGGTGGCACTGGACTTGGTTTAGCAATTTCCCAACGTTTGTGCGAAATGATGGGGGGCAGAATTTGGGTGGAAAGTGAATTTGGTTGTGGTTCTACTTTTTACTTTTCCATAGTTGCTAATGCCAGTGGAGAATTAACTAATAATTCTATTTCCGCCACTCCAAAATTAATGTTAACCAACATGGCGACACCATCACCGCTTCGCATTTTGGTTGTGGAAGATCACTCCCTGAATCAGAAAATGATGCAGCTTTTTCTCGACAAACTCGGCTATCAAGCACACACAGTAAACAATGGTTGGGAAGCCCTTGATCGCTTGCAACAGCAAACCTATGATTTGGTCTTGATTGATGTACAAATGCCCGAAATTGATGGTTTGCAAGTGACGCGTCGCCTGCGCCAAGAATTACCTCCACAAAAGCAACCCTATGTGGTGGCGGTAACTGCTAATGCGATGACAGGAGATCGTGAAAACTGTTTAGCCGCTGGGATGAATGAACACATTGCTAAACCAATTGTGCTAGAAGATTTAAAGTTAGTACTGGAAAGATCGCGATCTCATCAGCAACACTTAAGCCAAACTGTCGCCCCCACTTCCCACTCTCCACCAGCCACAGAACAAGCCCTATCTCCCATAGATCCTGAGGCGTTAAGGGAAATAGAGGCTCTAGCACCAGGCGAGGGAGACGCATTTGTCTTGGAGATGATTGATTGTTACCTTGAAGATTCACTCCGGTTGCTTAAGACTATGACACAAGCAATTGCTAAGACACAAAAACAACCTCTATATCGAGCAGCACACACTCTAAAATCCCATAGTGCTACCCTGGGTGCCCATACTCTTGCTGATCTTTGTCGAAAGCTAGAATCTAGGGTAAAGGAAGGGGATTTAAGCAATCTCCCAGAATCTTTAGCCAAAATAAAGGCTGAATATGCCCAGGTTAAAACTGCTTTAGCACAAAAACGCCAACATTATCAAACATAACTTACTATTCTACTCCCAGGGGTAATCTGTGACTGGATCAAACGATAGCCATAATTGGCAGACAGAAACGGAAATTTGGCGACATTTGAAAGACACTGAAACGAAACAAGACTTTCTGATCTTGGTAGTTGATGACGAGAAGATCATGCGACTTCAGTTGCGTCAAGTAATTGAGCGCGAAGGTTACCGTCTTGTTGAAGCCAGAAATGGTGAGGAATGTTTGCAACTATTCAAAAGCATGAAGCCAGACTTAATTTTGCTTGATGCAATTATGCCAGTTATGGATGGCTTCACCTGCTGTGGCAAACTCCAGAAATTGGAAGGTGGGGAACGTACACCAGTTTTAATGATTACGGGATTGGAAGATAAAGCCTCGGTGGATTTAGCATTTAAGGTGGGTGCTGCTGATTATGTCACCAAACCCATCCACTGGGCTGTGCTGCGTCAGCGTATGCGCCGTTTAATTGAACAGTCAAAACTCCACTATCGTCTCGAAACTGCTATTCAAGCCCTACAACACCTCGCTTCCTACGACGGTTTAACCCAAGTAGCGAATCGTCGCCTCTTTGATAGACATCTCAATCAGGAATGGCAGCGTATGGCACGAGAACAATTACCTCTTTCCATTATTCTGTGTGATGTGGATTGCTTCAAAGCCTATAATGACACCTATGGTCATCCTAAAGGAGACGATTGCTTGCAAAAAGTAGCTCAAGTGATCAATCAGGCTGCTAGAAGACCAGCAGATTTGGTAGCACGTTATGGTGGTGAAGAATTTGCGATTATTTTGCCTAAAACAACCCAGGAAGGAGCTGCTAAGCTGGCAGAAAGAATACGCGTGAGTGTGAAAAAGCTCGCGATTCCCCACAAAAGTTCCAGTGTGGGTGAGTATGTGACCCTCAGCTTGGGAGTTAGCAGCATGGTCCCAATTCGTGAAATTTCTGTTTCTAAGCTAATTGCAGCGGCAGATAAAGGGCTTTATAAGGCAAAATCTAAGGGACGGGATCGAGTTGTCTCTTCTCGAATGAAATTGCAATGAATTTTTACCTCGGTTGTGCTGTTTGGTCTTATAAAGGTTGGTTAGGCGATTTTTATCCTGCTAAAAGTGCCAGTTCCCAACTTCTGAATCTCTATGCTCAACGTCTGACTACTGTAGAGGGTAACACTACCTTCTATGCAACTCCTCAGCCGTCTACAATTGAGCGTTGGCGTGAGCAAACACCTCCCGGATTCAAATTCTGCCTCAAACTACCGCGAGAGGTGACTCACGGTGGTTTACTGGAACCCAAAATTCAGCAAGCGCTTAATTTCCATGATCTTGCGTTAGGATTAGGCGATCGCTTAGGAGCAATTTTTGCCCAATTACCCCCCAGCTACAGCCCTGCTTACCTAGAAGATTTGACTTGCTTTCTTCGCGCCTTACCACGCCAGCAAACAGCTTTTGCTCTAGAAATACGTCATCCCCAATGGTTCGAAACACCTCACAGGGAGCAATTAATCGCCCTACTTACCCAATTAGGTGTTGCCAAAGTTTTACTCGATACTCGCCCAATTTACGAGTGTGAGGGCGATCCACAAATAAAATCAGAACGCCGCAAACCAAAGCTACCTCTACAACCCGACATTAGTGCACCCTACACTCTCATTCGCTTTATTAGCCATCCTCAACGAGATTTGAATCACTCTTATCTGGAATGGTGGGCGATTCAAGTTGCAACTTGGCTAGAGGAGGGAAAACAGGTTTATTTCTTTGTCCATTGTCCTGTGGAGGAGCAATCACCAGGAACTGCTCGTTATTTCCAGCAAATTTTAGAGAAAAAGGGTATTTCTATTCCACCTTTACCCTGGAATCAACTGGTGAGTGCGCCCCAACAACTGAATTTGTTTGAATTAGGGACATAGCAATAGGTGTGGGGACGTAAATGTTACGTCCCTACCATTAAATTATGCCAAAGCCACAGCTGGTTGTGGCCAACGATCAACCGCCTTACCAATAATCGCCAACTCTTGCATCAGTAAGTCAAAACGCTCTGGAGTCAAGGATTGAGGACCATCAGACATAGCCTTAGCTGGGTTTGGGTGTACCTCAATCATTAATGAATCACCTCCAGCAGCGATTGCAGCCTTCGCCATTGTTGGGACATACTCCCATCTACCTGTACCATGACTGGGGTCAATCATAATCGGTAGGTGAGTTAGGGTGCGCAGAACTGGAATTGCTGCTAAATCTAAGGTATTACGGGCATATTTGCGATCAAAGGTGCGAATACCCCGCTCACACAGAATAACATTGGGATTACCAGCCGCTAACACGTATTCTGCAGCCATTAACCAGTCATCGATAGTTGCGGACATACCACGCTTGAGCAAAACAGGCTTATCTTGAGCGCCCACTTTTTTGAGTAGGGCAAAATTCTGCATATTTCTTGCACCTACCTGTAGCACATCTGCGAATTCTGCGATTTTCTCCACATCAGCAGTATCCATTACTTCAGTAATGATACCCAAGCCAGTTTCAGCCCTCGCCTGTGCTAGCAATTCCAAAGCGCTTTCGCCATGTCCCTGGAAAGAGTAGGGAGAAGTACGAGGCTTGTAAGCACCACCACGCAAGAATTTCGCTCCTGCGGCTTTGACACGCTTGGCAGTTTCCACTATCATTTCCTCATTCTCCACCGAACAAGGACCTGCGACAACTACTAGAGGATGATGTTCACCGAAATAGACAGCGCCATCAGGGGTAGCGACTTTTACTTCACTGGGTTCCCCATGACGAAATTCACGACTGGCGCGTTTGTAGGGCTTTTCTACCCTTAATACTTGTTCAATCCAAGGGCTAGCTTCTTGAATTTGTAGGGGATCTAGTGCTGCGGTATCACCCACTAAACCAACTACAACCTTGTGTTTACCCACAATTTTTTCGGGTGTTAAGCCCCAATCCTTGAATTCTTGACTAATACGGCTAATTTCGGCTTCTGGAGAGCCAACTTTCATGACTACAATCATTTGTCAAGTTCCTATAATCTGTTAGTTAGAAACAGAGTACCAAAGTTGAAAAATTCAGGATCTTGAATACCTAGTTTTTGTAATAACTGGGCTAAAGTTATCAAACCTTATGACCCTGGCTTCAGCGTATCTGTTGGAGTAATTAATACCTTAGTTTACTTGCCTTTGGCTTCACTTCGGGCAGCACGCCAAGCAGAAGTCATGCGCCCAAAATTAGTGGTAAATTCTTGCCAACCTAACCAATTACCGACTCGATCTTCATCCCAGGATGCGGAAAGCACACCATAGCTTAAACCCACGACACCCAAGCCGAATAAACCTGTACTTACCAGCAATACCGCAGGAGTTGGTAATTCAATGTTTGTTTGGATAATAATCAAATAGCTAATAACAAAAGTTGATAAGCTCAGAACGGTGGGAATGCTGCAAAATATAATCATACGACGCAGCATTCTCTTACTAACAACATCGGGAATTCCCGATTGTTGATCTTTATTTCCTTGCTCTTTTTGTTCTAAAGCTTGAGTATTAACCGCTGCTGGAGGTTTCTTCTTCGACTTTTTTTTGCGCTTCTGGCGTGGTTCAAAGGGAAGACGTTCAGAAGTAGAATCACTCTGTGATGAGCTTTGAGGATCGGCAGACATAGGCTTTTGTGATAAATTAGCGGCGAATACCAAGACGCTTAATCAAGTTTTGATAGCGCTGTTGATCTTTATTTTGAATGTAGGATAGCAGACGCTTGCGGCGACCAATCATTTTCAACAATCCCCGACGAGAAGCATGATCATGTTTATTGCTTTTGAGGTGTTGGGTAAGGCGATTGATTCGTTCTGTGAGCATCGCAACTTGAAGATCTGAGGAACCAGTATCGGTTTCGTGAACTTGGTATTCAGAAATTAGTTCTTGTTTGCGTTGTTGCGTCAGAGTCATAGTTGAAAAGTTAATTGTTTATTTGAGAATGTGGCAGCCTTTAATATTATCACTTGTTTCCTGGGAAGGTAAATCGCTCTTGGCATTGATACCAAATTCCCTGGTTCAAGGCTACTTGTAGCTGAGTAATATTTTTTTCTCAAACCCTCCTTCTATCTGCCTCACGCAGTATCTAAATCTGCTTGAAATTCTGTAATATGTGAGTAAAGCTAGCTTCACAGAGTTGGGACATGAAAGGAAAATTAATTTTTGCTGCCACCACATTTCTCGTTATACTCGCAGGATTTACACCAGCGCTGCAAGCACAAAGTTCTGGAAATGTGAGAGAACTACTACGTCGCAATCGCTGTAGTGGTTGTGATTTGAGAGATGTGATTATTAGAAATGCAAACTTAGTTAATGCTAGCTTGGGTGGTGCTAATTTATCAGGAGCTAGTCTGCGAAATACAAATTTAAGTGGTGCTAATCTCAGAAATGCGAACCTCAGAAATGCTGATTTGAGTGGTGCAAGTTTGAGAGGTGCGGATTTGTTCTATGCAGATTTAGAAGATGCTAATTTGAGTGGCGTTAGCTTAGAGAGAGCTAGACTCTGTGGTACAACTATGCCTGATGGTTCCGAATCGCGTCGAGATTGTGGTCGCGACGAATTATAGATTCTCTCCTAAGTATTTTTCTTGATTAATTGGTAAGTTTAACCATTCGCTTAGTTCATGCGCTAGCCAATCCAACTCAATGTCAGAAACTAGGTAAACACTGAGATTAAACTTTTTAGTTCTAGCCCAGATGTTAATTTGTGGTCCAAATTTTTTCTTATCTCCATCGGCATCTTTAACATCAAAAGTAGATTTTTTGCCTAGCTTGATAATCTGCTTGCGTGGAGCAGGACTAGGACGATAATATTTAAAACCAAAAAGCTGATATTTTAAAGAAGTTTGCTCATAGTCTATACGTAACCATATCTGTCCAAAAAGACTGAATAGAATTCCTAAAATCATCCACAGACCTACTCCTAAATAACCTAGGGAAAAGAAAGCTACAAACCAACCTCCAGAACTCCAGGAACTTAGTGCAATGGTATACCACATTACTAGAAGACCATTCCAAATAGTTGTAAATATAATGGTAGGTATTAATCCTAGAGTGAATCCTTTGGCTGAAATTATGATTTCTATAAAATTACGTTTTTTATTTAAAATAACTTTAGAACCTGGAGGTCTTACTGGTAATGGCAGTTTCTGCTGGCGTTGTGTTTCTTGCTGGAGAACTTGCAAAGCGCGAGCAGCAGATTCTAACCTTTTTTCCAGCGCAGGTTCACTCATCCACTGTAACCAATCAAGGAAACTGGGAGAGAGACTAACATGATTTTCAAAACAGATTCTCAGATTTTCTTGAGGTAAATCAGCCGGATGTTGTCCAGAAGCTAAATGAATTATAGTAGTGCTTAAACCGTAGAGATCGGAAGCAGGAACGGCTCGTTGACCAAATTGTTCTGGTGGGATATAACCATAAGTAACAACAATAGTTCTAGCTCCTCCTTCACTCGCTGCAGCTTGTATAGAAACAAAATCAACTAAATAGATATCTCCGACATGATTGCCAGAACGGTTAGTAAGTAAAATATTACTTGGTTTAACATCGCGGTGAATAATTGGGGGATAGCGATTGTGAAGATAGGAGCGAACTTTTAAAACTGATTTAGAAATTTGCTTTAACTCTGCTTTACTAAATGTTCTTCCTATTTTGATGTGTTCTTCTAGTGAAAGAGCATTAATATAGCTTTGCACAAGAGCAAAACACTTGCCAAAATCTGTTTCCACATCAAAGTAGTCAAGGTAACGAGGAATCTCCCACTTTAGTTGACCATTAAAAGTTAAAAGCTTGACTACAACTAATTCATAATTTCTCAATCATCCACGGGAAACTATTGAGCCTAAATTTGAATGTGGCTGCTGAACCATAGTCAAAATCGCTTCAAAATTAAACACTACTTAACGTCAGTTTGGATTAAGGTTTTTCTGCTACGATTTTATGAAGTAATGGGAGTATTCGCCTACAAGAGAATAATAGTTTTAGCTTATCCCGAACTCAGGTTACTTAGTTATTTTACTTTTGATGGAGGAATGGTTTGAAATGAATAACCTCAATAACAAAGAACAATAATGTGTACGGATTATGATCGCACTCCTGTTAATTCCAATCGGTAGTTTTGAACAGGAACGCGATCCTAATGAAATTATCCCTTTTATTTAGCTTTGGAGTGGCATATATTCTTACAATGCCACATAGTTTCCACTAAAAATTGCGGGTAACGAAATAGATAATCTTCCACAGATATCTATTGGTAATTTTCTCTACCCAACCAAATCCAACAAAGACTTAGTTTCTTCACTATCCAGTCTCGGTCCATAGTGAGTTACCATCCGAGAAGAAGCAAGAGAGGCTAAATTTCCTGCTTGCTGGTAACTCATTCCGTGAGTAATACCGTACAGAAAAGCCCCAGCATACATATCTCCTGCACCCACTGTATCCACCGCCTCAACGGGAACAGGAGCAATTTCGATAATATCTTCACCGTCAACAATAACAGAACCTTTGGCTCCCCTAGTAATCGCAAAACCTGTAGCGAGAGTTTGTAGGTAGGCGATTGCAATTTCAATATCTTCTGTTCCCGCCATTTTTAAAGCTTCGCTTTCATTCGCAAAGAGGAAATCCACTCCCGAACCAATCATTTCCAAAAGTCCCGCGCGGAAAAATTCCACCATATTAGGATCAGAAAGGGAAAAAGCGGTTTTTACTCCTGCTTGACTCGCAATTTCTCGCGCCTTTATTACCGCCTCTTTCGCACTAGGAGAAGTCACCAAATAACCTTCTGTATAGAGATATTCTGACTCTCGAATCGCCTCTGGAATAATTTCGTCTCCAGAAAAATTACCAGTAATACCTAAAAATGTATTCATGGTGCGATCTGCATCAGGAGTCACAAATACTAAACACTTTCCTGTTACTCCTACTGGTCTATTATCTAAACGAAGATTAGTATCAACACCACAACGCAACAAATCTTCTAGATAAAACAAACCTGCGTCATCATCTGCTGCTCTACACGAATAAAAACAATCACCACCAAACTGACTAATTGCAATAATAGTATTAGCCGCAGAGCCACCACAAGTTTGTTTGCGGGGTAAATCGTGGAGTTTCTGCAATATTTCTTCCTGGCGTGGTTCATCGACTAGAGTCATCACACCTTTATCTATTTGTAATTCTTCTAATACTTCTGGATTTACTTCAACCTCCATATCTACTAGAGCATTACCGATACCGTATACGTTGTATTTATGCATATCTTTGTCCTTTAAAGTCTAGATCTAGTGCTTACTAATTTTTTTTCTGTACTGAATAATCCCAGTTTTTATCGCAAAAAAAACCAGGGATGAATTAAACCCTGGTATTCAGATATCTTAACTTCAAAACCTAAACTTAAGAAGCTTCTTCCTCTGAAGTTTCCTCAGTTGTTCCTCCTTTCCTTGGTGCTGTAATACTCAGCACACCTTGGTCAGATTCATTAACAAGACTGACTCCCTCTGGCAAAACTAGCTCATTTACGCCTAAAGTAGTACCAATATCCATAGCAGAGGTGTTGACTTCAATTGCTTCGGGTATTTTGTCAGGGGCACAATTAACCTGCAATTCAGTGATTAACTGCTCAATTATGCCGCCTTTTTTCACGCCTACAGATTCTCCCACTAGGCGTAAGGGGACTGTTACCTGTAGGCTATCTTGGGCAGCTACAGCAAAGAAACTGAGGTGGTAGAGAGTCCTTTTCCAAGGGTGAGCCTGCACCTCTCTAATTAAAGCTTTGCCTTTCCAAGATTGGTCAGGAATGGTTACATCTACTAAAGTGTTGTTAACTTTAGCATTTTTAAGTAAAACCTGAGCTGCTTTGGTAGTTAAGGTTAAAGCAGTGGATTCTGCACCCTTATGTCCGTAAAGAGTTGCAGGTAACAAACCCTCTCGACGCAAGGCTCTGGGCTTACTACCCTCTTTTCTAGTTTGGCATTCAACTGTAACTGTCATTTTTTTTGTTAGTGATTAATTTTAATTAAGTCAATATAGGACTTGACGACTCCCGTCACTAAAAGTGAGGGATTCTGGGAGGGACTTACGGAAAAA
>CAZWGS010000028.1:0-47847 GCA_964633315.1 uncultured bacterium
ATATTGGTAAGGTGTAGGCTGCGGAAAGTAAGGCGATTCCTAGGGCAAGAAAGCGAGAAATTTGGGGTATTAAATAGATAATAAAGCCAGCAAAGAAAGGTAAGGCAATCCAGGTAACTGTTGTGTTGATCATGGCATATTATTCTCTTCAATCGCACTAGTTTCTAGAGTAGGATTATCTTTGGCTAACTTCATTACGCCTACTAGCATTAAAGCTTGAATAGAAAAGCCAATTACAATCGCTGTTAAAATAACTGCTTGGGGAACTGGATCTGCATAGTCAACATCTTTAGCTGGATCGGCGATTGGTGTAAACAAGCCGTTGTGAGATGCGACTAATACATAGTAGGCAATAACCCCCGTACTCATAACATCCATAGATATAATTTTCATTACCAGATTTTTCTTCCAGATGATGCCGAAAAATCCCGAGAGTATAGTGGCGAAGACACAGGCTTCCAACATAAATCTTTGCTTATTTATAATATTTTAATAATAATACCGAAAAAAAAGAGAGATTTGAAGTAGTAGATGATTCTGTTTACATAAATTTGCTTGATATTAATATCTCAAGCAACAAAAAATAATTAGCTAAAGAAAGTGAGGTACAGATTAGATTTTCAGTACATTGGGAAGAACCAATCATTAACAATAACTAAAAATCTAAAGTGCACCTCATTTAGTTAAACTCGAAAGCAAGGCAATAGTTTATCTATCTCTTTAACTCATCCCGCGGCTAAAGCACGAGGGATTTCGTGTTGTTTGTTGTTAGTTGTTGGTTGAAAGTCAAACAACAAATAACAAAGCGGTGGGCGGCTATTTCTCCTACATATAAATATCCGTTGGTTTCTTTGAAAAAATGGGCTTCGGGACCCTTTCGGTGATTACTACTTTTCCATTGCCAAATCTGCTTCCTTGATTAGTGGTAATTCCTCTGACTTGAAAGCAAAACGTAGTAGAGGAGGAGCAATGAAAGTAGTCAAAATTACCATGATGATAATCGCAGCTTGTAAAGGTTTGTCTAAAACACCACTAGCAGCACCAATACCAGCAAATACTAAGCCAACTTCACCACGAGGAATCATGCCAACTCCAACGGCTAAGCGATTGATTTTTTCTTTGCCAAATATTGCCCAACCAGTAACCACTTTACCGATGACAGCTACCAAAATTAGGAAAGCGGCGATTACTAATCCTTGACGATTATCCAAATCGGTAGGATTGAGAACACTTAAATCAACTTTTGCACCTACAGAGACGAAGAAAATGGGAACCAAAATATCAGCAATGGGGATTACTTGTTGATCCAATTCTTTGCGTTTATCGGTTTCATCTAAGACGAGTCCAGCAGCAAAAGCACCTAAAATTGCTTCTAGATGAATCGCATTCGCTAAAAATGCCATCGAAAAAGCAAAGATTAGAGCAGGAATGACAAGCTTACCTCTAGTTTGTAATTTCTCAGCGATCGCAACAAAGCTTTCATTGAAGAATTTACCCAAAAAGATTGAACCCAAAAGGAAGGCTGTGGCGCTAACAATCAGGTAGACTAGGTTAGTTAAATCCACCTCTCCAGTTTTAGCTAAACTAGCAACTACAGCCAAAACAATAATACCGAGAACATCATCAATAACCGCTGCACCAACAATTATTTGACCTTCTTTTGATTTAAGTTGTCCTAATTCTGATAAAACCTTTGAAGTAATACCAATACTGGTAGCTGTTAAAGCTGCACCCGCAAATACCGCAGGAATAGTTGGCATCCCAAAAATTATTACTAGTCCTACGGTACCAGCAATAAAGGGAGCAACAACACCCACCACTGCAACAATCGCGGCTGTTGCACCAACTTTCTGCAGTTCTCTTAAATCCGATTCTAAGCCGATTTCAAATAAGAGTATAATAACTCCAATTTCAGCTAAGACAGAGATAACTTCACTTTGTGCTGTAAAGACTTCAGAAATAGTTTCTGGGTTTAAACCACCAATCTTTTGCAAGATTGTCATCACCACAGAATCGCTAGCAACTGCACCTGTTTCCGGGAAAACTAGTAGATGCAAAGCTGAAACTCCAACTACTACACCAGCCACTAATTCACCTAATACAGGAGGCAAATCTACTAACTTAGAAAGTTCTCCTCCTAGCTTACTTGCTAGATAAATGAAAACTAGGCTTAACAAAACTCCTGCCAAAACCATCGGTGCAGCTTCAGAATTAGGCGTACTTGCTAACAAGGGAGAAGGGAATGGGAGATTAGGTGGTAATCCATTTTGAATGATGGAATTTATCATCTTTTTTAAAATTTTAGAAAAACTTGAGTGTTTTTTTATTCTTTATCTATCACTCGTCACTGATCGCTTCTATTAAAACCAGATAATTAACAGCTAACAACCAATGACGAATGACAAAGAAATAATCACTAGCCAATTACTTGGGGATTAACATTATCAGAAGCAAAATCCATGAATTTATCGCCAACAGAATCCACTGCATTTCTAAGAGCTAAAGTGCGATCTGAAGTAACATTCTCAGCGGGAATTTTATCAATTATCCCCAACTTTCTTAAGCGTTTTTCAGCTTGTCCACTAACACCAACTAGGAATACTTGGCGCTCTTTTTCAATAGCTTCATCAATCGCATTTTCAAGGGCTAACGAAGAAGTTACACCCAAAATTGGAACTTCAGATAAATCTAAAACTAATGCCTCATAATCATTAATGAGATTATGCTCACGAGAGATTGCTTTGGCTACTCCAAAAATCATAGGGCCACTTAGATAGAAAAGAAGTACTTTTCCATTTGCCCTTTCGAGTAGCTGTTTCTCTTCCTTATTTAGCTCAATTTCTTCATCATCATAGGTAACAGCCTTTACTTTATCTGCACGATGGTTAGAGAGACGTTCAATCGTCAGAATATTAGCAACAAATACACCAACACCAACAGCAACAATTAAGTCAACAAATACAGTTAAGGCGATTACCCCATACATAATTATGGCTGCCTTAGGAGATATTTTGTGAGCGCGCTTGAGGAAACCCCAATCCACAATATCAATACCAACCTTGAGTGCAATACCAGCTAAAACTGCACTAGGAATAACAGTTAAATATTGGCTTAATCCTAAAACTACTACCAGTAAAACTAAAGCACGAGTTAAACCAGAAACGGCCGTTCTACCACCAGATTGGATATTAACAACCGTACCCATTGTTGCACCAGCACCAGCAATACCACCGAATAAACCAGATACTAAATTACCAATACCTTGACCAATTAATTCTTTATTAGAGTTGTGTTCAGTGCGAGTTAAACTATCAGCAACTAAAGAAGTTAATAAAGCATCAATACAACCCAACATTGCCAATACTAAAGCATCAAACAACATTGTTTGCAGTTGAGCAGCACTAAATGTTGGTACTTGCAAAGTAGGCAAACCGACGGAAATCTCTCCGATACGACGAATGTCTGCATTGCCGAATGCGAGTAGGGAAATTGCAGTTCCCACAATCAATGCAAGTAGCTGAGGTGGTAAAAATTTCTTTAATTTGGAAGGATAGAAAAAGAGAATTGCAACAGTTAAACCAGCCAGTACAGTTTCGAGGGGATTGATACCTTGTATTAAACTCGGCAGATTTTGTACCGTGCCAATTACCCCACCTTTTGGACTAGCTTGCCCCAAAAATGGTGCCGTTTGTAGGATAATTAAAATTACCCCAATTCCCGACATAAAGCCAGATACCACTGTGTAGGGCATCAAAGTGACGTATTTACCAAGCTTGAGGACACCAAAAAGAATTTGGAAGACACCAGCCAGCATGACTACGGTAAACGCCATCGCCATACCTTCGCTACCTGGATTTGCAGCCGTCAGACTAGCAATAACTGCAGTCATAATAACGGTCATCGGTCCAGTAGGCTCGGAAATTAGGGTGGGAGTGCCACCAAATAAAGCCGCAAAGAAGCCAACGAGAATCGCTCCCCACAAACCCGCAGAAGCCCCTGCACCAGAAGCAACCCCGAAGGTTAGAGCCATTGGTAAGGCGATAACTGCAGCAGTAATACCACCAAAGATATCGCCTTTTACATTTCTGAAATGAATCTTATTAGTTATGCCCATCAGTTTTCCAGAATAAGTTTTTCATTTTGAATCGAATCGGGTAAGAGTTACTCAATAGATGTAAAACTATTGTTTGACTTGTATCTATAAACTATAGTCTATACTAAAATTCTACAGTTGTTAGAGAAAAAAGCAAGTAGTTAGAATTTATCTGTGCTAATGTTTGGTAAAATGACCGCTTATATGGCGCTACGCGCAAAGCAGAAAGCAGAACGCAAAAGTATACTGTGACAAGGTTTGAGGAATTTAGCTTGTCCTAAGGCTAATACGTAGTGCTATAGAAAACCAAATTTCTCCTACCCATCGACAAATCGCATTTATGGGTATATCTCAATTCTTCACCTGTATAGCTGTAATTAGCAGGTGATCACCTTAGCCTTCATTGTGCTGCGGGCAGTGCTACATTTAACAAAGCAAAAAATCTACCCAAAATGAGCAAGCTATGAAGATCAAATATTTCATCAATCTTCACAAAGGGTCTACCTTATTATTTATTTTAGGGCTGATGATAGCCTATCAAAATTTTACAATTGGACCTTGGGTCTATCTATCCCTTCATGGTACTTATGGTCTATTGTGGCTCTTAAAAGACAAAATATTTCCTGATAAACAATGGGAACAAGAAATCTCTTTACCGATGAGCGTGGTTGGTTTTGGACTTCTAGGGTTATATTGGGTTGCTCCCTTCATCCTGATTAGTAGTGGAGTTGAACCCGCTGTGCCATTGATTTCAGCCGCAATCGCACTTAATATATTAGGAGTTTTCCTGCACTATTGCAGTGATGCTCAGAAATATTACACCCTCAAGTATAAACCTGGCTTGATTACCCAAGGCTTCTTTGCCAATTGTCGCAATACAAATTACTTGGGTGAGGTTTTAATTTACTTATCCTTTGCTATGCTTGCAATGCACTGGTTACCCTTTGTCATTCTGGGGGTATTCTTTGCTATTGTTTTCATCCCCAATATGCTCAAAAAAGATCGCTCCCTTGCACGTTACGCTGACTTTGAGACTTACAAAGCCAATTCTGGGTTGTTGTTTCCGAAACTATTTAATCCTAATCCTCAGGAAACTGAAGAAGCATCTGGGGTGTAGTTTTGCGGGTGAAGACAGCCATAAATCTAGTTAGTAGGGTTAACCATCCACTAGTTTAACCGTACGATTAAACCAGTCCTGGTGGTAGCTAACTTATCAAATCTAACAGGCAAACATGGAGATAGTCAGCTAATCTAGCTCTCGTCTCCCTTCCAAAGCTCGAGCCAGAGTAACCTCATCAGCATATTCCAAATCGCCACCCATAGGCAAACCAAAGGCAATACGCGTCACTTTAGTAAAAGGCTGCAACAGTTGACCAATGTAGAGGGTTGTCGTCTCTCCCTCAACAGAGGGACTAATTGCCATAATAACTTCCTCAACCTTACCTTGGCTGACTCGCCTGACTAATTCCTGAATATGTAACTGTTCTGGACCAATACCATCCATAGGTGATATTACACCACCGAGTACATGATATTTTCCCTGATATTCTCGTGTCTTTTCCAGAGCGATCACATCTTTAGATTCTGCCACAACACAAATTGTCTGACGATCGCGATTGGGATTGCGACAAATAGGGCAAACTGGTTCTGCGGATAGATGAAAGCACACTCGACACAAACCAACCTGCTTTTTTGCTGCGAGTAAGGCTTCTGCTAATTCTTGAATCTCTTTTTCTGAGCGCTTAATCAAGTGCATCGCCAACCTTTGAGCTGTTTTTGGTCCTATTCCTGGTAAGCGTTGCAACTGTTCAATTAAGCGAGCCAAAGGTGGTGTATAAACTGCACTAACTCCAAATGCTTTCTTGTTTACCGAAATTTTGGGTTTAAAGCTCCGTCCTTAGAGGACAGCTTTATGGTATTTTTGTCCATGATACAATAATATTAAGCGAGCCAACAGAGTTGAAGTATGGGGTTCTATAAGGGAGTCTTCTAGGTGAAACTTCGAGCAACATTTGGGAGCGTAGCTGAGTAGTTTAGTTGGATAAAAACGAATCGCCAGCGGTAAAATGCGGGATTCAAAAGTTCTACGAAGCCTAAAGGAAGAAAACCAACTCTGGAGTCTGAAGAATTCAGCTAGAGTGGGCGTTGTCTAGTGTAAGAGTAGACATAAGACGGGTTTCGATCTGCTATCTACGCCAGTATTGCACAATCCTCTCGCCTTTAGGCGCAGGAGTACGTCAATTTAACTCGGTTTGGTCAACTGATAACTCCTAATACCCACTCATACTCCCGTTCAATAGAAGCCAAAATATCCATTTTCATCTGAGTTGGTAAGACTTCCCAAGTGTAGGTTTCAATTTCCAGATGTTGACAGGCATTGTTTTCTTTCAGCAATTCTAAAACAGTGACAATATCTGCTTGGGTAGATTGCAAAATCTGATAATCGCGGATAAATATGGGAACATGAAAGTGAGTACGCCATTCCTGAGCCTGAGTTTTTTCTAAGTATGGTAATGCACTCACCAAATCACGATATTGATTTAATTTTCCATCAGCATGACGCTCAATTACTTGATGTAAATAAGTGGATTCGGCAAAAGGACGCAATCTCTCTGCTAAGATTTCTCGCCCTTGGCTATCATCTGGTAATTTTGTCTGTAAAGCTGCACTAAGTTGAATTTTACCAATCCCAATTCCAGCAGTTTGCAGTCGAGAAAAAACTGTTGCTGGCTCTTCATATTCCACCGAAAAATGACAGGTGTCGTAACAAATTTGTAGATGTTCTCGTAATAGAGATACTGCTGATTCTGAGGAAATTCCCAAATTTTGAGCTAAACTAGCTCCTCCTTTAGGTAATAACCAATTTTGGAAAAAATCAATCACTTCAGTGGAATTTTCAATCAAGCCATCTGGTTCTGGCTCTAAGTCTAAATGTAGCAGTTTCCCCGTCTCTTCTCGAATACGCACCATCTCGGCTGCTACTGTAGCAAGGTTAAGACTGCACTCACCCATGACTGATTCCCGGGAACGGTTATTTTTCCACCACGGTTTATAGGACAATGGTACGGTGGAAATGCTGCCATCCATACCTTCTGGTAATAGTGCTGCCAAAATTTTTGCTAACCGCAAAGTGTATTCTACCCGCTCCGTTTTTGACCAATCTGGGGCGTAAACTAAGTCTTTAACTACTTGGCGATGAAATCCTCCGTAGGGAAAACCATTTAAGGTAAATACATACAAATCCTGCTGTTTTAGCCAATCTTTGAACTGAGCTAATCTATCTCCTGCAAGCAATTCCCGCGCCGCCACATCTGCTAAGCGCAATCCAATTCCAAAAGGTTGCTCTGGTGAAAGTTTTGTTTTGAGAATTGGTAGATACTTTTCGAGGTTTGCAAAAACTTCACTCCAGCTTTCTCCTGGGTGAATATTGCTGCAATAGGTTAAATGGAAATTACTGTTTGTGCCAATTTTCATTAGATAGCCACAGGGTAGATTTTTGCCGATACTAATTTTAGAAAACAGAGTTACATTTGTATGTATTAATTATTCTTGCTTTCCCCCTTTTCTCCATTAGCTATTTGTAGTTAACTTAAAGGAAAAACTACTTACTCCTTAGTGCAATTACTTTTGTTGTAATTAGGCTTGAACGGCATACTTAAACTACCTCGTATGTAGCCAACTAAAAGATCGCCATCCCAGCCACCAAACCAGAATTTTACAGGCCAAGGCTGGCTAGTATCAATAGTTCCACTAAGTAAGTTAGAATCCTCGGGTGCATGTAAACAGTCTTCCCGATTTCCTTCATTAATTTTGAAAGACCAACTGGTTTTAAAACCCAATTTATTGATGACGCGATCGCCCCAAAATTCTAACTGGTAAAGGCGTGACTTAAACTGCTCCAGCTCGATTGGCACTTGGTCTTTGTCTAATTTCTGAAGCTGATATGTTAAGTACTCGATTTGCTTTTCTCTTTCCTTTTCCTCGCCTTTCAAATCATTGATTTGATGTTCTATTTGCTGTTTCTTCTTTTCTAATTTCTCTGGATAATTTTGAAAGTCTTGACACTCCTGAATATTTCTCTCTAAAAAACGACGACGAGCATAGAAATAGCCATAATAATCAAAGACATTAATTGCCTTTGCCACTTCCTGTGAATCTTTTTCAAAATCACTAGTCAGGCGACGACCATAAATTTCAGGTTCTAGAATTTGCCAAATTTCTTGGTCAGAATCCTCTGGATTCGGATTCAAGTAATCTTTAGCCTGAATCAAAATAGTTTGGTCTTTCTTAATCTGCAAATGGAATGGATCAACAACAAAAGCCATTTCATCGTCTGAACCAGTTATATTATTGCGACTTTCGAAAGTCGGTAATTTCGATTCATCTAAGGGATTATCATCTGGGAAAGGACCAAAGGAAACTTTCGCATTAATCAACTTTTCACGATGTTCCCAAGGCTTCCCATCGAAGGTAACTTCGTACACTTGAACCCCGTCTCGTAACTTTTCCTCTAAACCCATTTCCCTAGCTGGTTCCCGTAGATTTTTGTTGAGGAAATCTTCAGTGAATTGTAGACGAATTTTTTGGTCGAAATCATCTTCAGTAGCTAGCGCCATTGTGTAACCACTCAAACCCCGCGTCTCGTTGCTAGGATCTGGATCAGTTGCCATCCTGAACATAAAATAGCCCTGAAAATAGATTGTTAGATATCTGGCTGGACCTTGATTTGTTTTTGGTGGATTAGATTGGGTATTCATGAGAAGGTTTTAAATTTGCTATAAACACCAGTTTGGTAAATTTTACGTAGATTGCCAGTGAGTCGATAAACATTCTGGTAGATATATTCCAGCTGTTTTTTAATAGCCTCTAGCTTTTGCTTATTCTTAAAGCATTGAAGAGTCTCATTCACATAGCTTTCGTTGTTGAGATTATCGATAATACCTGGTTTTTCCTGGTCATTGGATTTGAGAGCATTCTCAATCTCCTCGAAACGTTTCAGATAGAACTCAATGTTGGTGTAACATTCTTCAAGCTGATTTTTATCTTCCGAAGCATAGATTTCAAGCTGCTTTTTCTCCTCATCAGAGATGTAAAAATTAGGAGCAGCAACATGATTTAAATCTTGATCCAATGGAAGCTGAACCAGTACTTCACCAAGGGAACGAACAAGCATAGTCATTGTTGGCGCAAAAGCAATTTCCCTTAGCGCAGCACTAAGATGAGGATAGTCTTTTTCCTCCGATGCAGGCTTATACCTCCAGTACAAACCTGTTAATACGTAGAGTAATGTTACATAGCTGTAGTTGAAAAGATTAAATATTTCTTTTGTCAACTCATTCTGAATATCTTCCCTATTAGGGTTTCTTGGTACCGGGAGAATAGCAAATTTATTCTGAGCATCTCCACCTGTTAACTTCTCATATTCCTTAGCAATGTTGTAAAAATTTTGGAAATGACTATTAAAGTCTGGTGATGCATTAATAAGCCCTTCACCCTGCTTAGTAATTAGGTCAATGGCGTTGAGAGCTGAAGTAAGGTCAGTAACAGGAAAAATATAAACATTATACTCACTCAAAATTTCGACTTGGTGTCGATTTTGGGAGCTAACAAATAGTGAATTATCATTCTCCGCAACTCTTTTAAAACCTTCTCTAAGCTCGTCATAGAGTGTCTCAATAGTACCTATTCCTGCTTCTTCTTCTTTAGTGCCTTTAGGAAGCTCTCCTGACCAACAAAAATTGCATTTACCATCTTGGTCTTGAAAGCACCAATTCTCCACATCTTCCTGCAGTTCTTTTGGCAAGTTTAATAAGTGGAAAAGTTTCGGGCTTTCCATACAGACATAGCGCCTGGCACTTTTTAAATCAAACGGTTCGAAGATAAACGGAAATTCACAGGGTTTATTGTCTTCTTCAGGGTCAGATTGGTAACGTGCCGTGGGTATTTCATCAGATGTAGAAGTTATTGAACTGTCTTGTTTTGATTGAGCCTGTCTGCGCTGTCTTTGCAGTTTACTCGTGCTTAAAGACTCATCAGCTAACACCTTTTGGTCTTCTTCTAGTGTGTATTCGATTTGATCATTCAGATTCTCTATATAAATATTTGTACGGGCGAAATAGGGAGGTGCACCAATCGCAGCTAGCAAGCTGTTAACCAGAGACAAGTGTTCCATTTCCTGGCGAGCAATCATATAAATTTTTGAAGTCCAACGCCTCACCGCTTCAAGTTTTGCTGCGTCGCAGGATTCGTCTGGATTCTTCTTCAGAGAAAAAGCAGCGTAAAGGTATATACACATAAACTTGTGTTCCACTTCTGCTACGTTATTCAAAGTCTCTATAAGTTGCTCTCGAGTCTCAATTTTTGTCATTTGCTATTTCCTGTTTCATAACTAATAGAGCTAATAGGGTGGGATGACGAATAACTATCAGATTCGCCAAATTGAGCAGTTGTCACTCAATCTGGAAGATTATTTCGCGTCTTGTTGTTAGTAGTTTAATATCTCCAGAAGACACACATTACATAACTTGTATGTAGTTTTACTTAGTCGCTGCCTAGATAGAAACACTTATCTTTTTTCAAGCGATCAAAGTCCTTATCTTCTAATAACATAAATTGCGTGTCACTTCTTCAATTTATTTACAGAAGTTACCAAACAAAACTTACATTTATTGCCACTATTACCAGTGTCATTAATTAAACTCTTCTAGTAGTAAAATTGCCTGCTTGTACAACATAATTTCCACTTCGTTTACCTCCACTCTTGCCCCAATTCCTCGCAACAAAGTAATCGTTAATTCTCCTCCCAAATGCTCTCGAAACTCAGCCAACCCCCTGAAAATGCATTGAGGATGATCTGGTTGCTCCAATTGCTCTGTTAATTCGGGCAGGTATAAAGAAAAACCCAATCCCTTGAGCGTTTCTAGCACTTGCCGCCACTCTGAGTGCAACAGCAACCCTGCGAGGTAGGAATAGGTAGTATCGAGGGCAATTCCAATCGCCACCGCTTCCCCATGGCGCAGCCTGTAGTCCGTTAATTGCTCCAGTTTGTGTGCCGCCCAGTGACCGAAATCTAGAGGGCGTGATGAACCCATCTCAAAGGGATCTCCGTTACCAGCGATGTGTTCCATATGTAATTGGGCACAGTGGTAAATTAGCTGTTGCATTGCATCCATGTCTCGATTAGCCAGTGCTTGAGCCTGTGCTGCAATGAACTCATAAAAATCCCTATCTTTGATTAACGCAACCTTGAGAGCTTCTGCCATACCAGAGCGCCAATCGCGATCATCAAGGGTGCAAAGGAAAGTAAAATCATTGAAGACAGCGTATGGTGGCATAAAGCTACCGAGAAAATTCTTTTTACCAAAGGCATTAATGCCGTTTTTGACTCCTACTCCCGAATCATTTTGCGCCAAAACCGTCGTAGGCACCCGGATTAGTCGAATCCCTCGATGAGCTGTTGCTGCCGCATATCCAGCCAGATCCAGCACCGCACCACCCCCAATCGCCAAGACATAGGAATGTCTGCATAATCCCGCTTGATTAATGATCTTGTGAATTGAATCCACTAAAGTTGGATCATTCTTCGCTGCTTCTCCACCAGGCACAATCACTGGCTCAAACTTAAGGGTAAGTATATCTCGATAGTGCTGGGCATAGGCAGATAATTGCTCTAGCAAACCATTCCAATGCTCTAGCAATCCACCATCTACCACTGCGATTACTTGCTTCGAGCCTTTCTCTCCATCTGCTTTAATTCCTTGCGCTAGTAAAGGATTATTTAACTCAAATAAACCAGTGGTAAAGTAAACATCGTAGGTGAAAGTAACGGGAACAGATTGGTGGAGTGGTTGCAGATTTAATGTACTCTTTTGTTTAGTGCTAATTAACATTGCTTTAGTGATAGTGATTAAGTTACAGCAAATATAGAAGCCAATGTCATGGAAATTGGCAGCAGACTCAGAACTAGCAATCCGTAGGGCAAACCAGCAAAACCGCCAGCTACTGCGGCATCCAACACAATTAGTGACAAGACACCAGCCTTAACTGCACCTCGGATTAGTTCGGGACTTGGTTCGCGGGCAGCTTTGACAAAAGGAGGTAATACCCGCCAAGCTAAGAAAGCAGCGAAGGGTAAAGTAGCAAGAACTTGATAATCTGTTAATAGCCCCAGTGCTAAAATTCCACTAAGTACTAACCCAATCAGCACTAATGCAGCGATTCCCGTACTACTTTTTCCCCCATGTACTTCACCTTGACTAATAGCAGTAATCGCCGCAATATAGGCAATGGGAATAAGGGCTAAAAACCATCGCTGCTCTATAATTTCTGGCAGAGCACTAACTCCCAGCAATAAGTTTAAACCTCGACACAAGCCCATGTTGAGGGGACCCAGCCAAGGGTGGTGTTTAGCGATTCCATCGTAGAGTAAAACCGCCAGAGCGATCATGGTTGCTAGTGTCAAACTTAACAGCGTGACTTGAGAAGCTGCTGCTACACCGATGACTAAAAGTATACTCCCTAGCCAAGTAGCACCCTGGCGGGATGCCCTACCACTGGGAATTGGTCTTTCTGGACGCTCTTGGGCATCTATTTGAGCATCAAACACATCATTAAAGACTATACCGCCACCATAAAGCCCAGTTGTGGAGAGCAGCAACCAGGCAAGTGGCACTAAATTGATAGATTCTGTCTGCATTTGAGCTAAAACAAGAACCAATCCAGAAGCAGCGTAACCAGCCAATATATCAGCCCAAGCTGTAATAATGTTAGCTGGTCGCATCAGTTGCAGATATGCCCATAAAGGTTGAGATTTTAAACTAGTACTATTCACTTTTTCACCTCTAATTATTGATACTGATTATTCCTCCCTGCGCTAAAGCGACAAGGTTTCCCAATTACGTATCTCATGATTCATGACACAGCTAAACCTTAGCTCCAGTTGCTTTTTTAAAAGCTGGACGTTCTCCAATACGCTGGATGTAGTTTAATAGAGCAGGATAGGCGTTGAAGTCTATTTTTGAGAGATGCTTGATGGAGCTGATAACTTCCTCTGGATAAAAACTCAAGTCAAGTTTGAGCAAAATTGGAATCTGAGCTAATACTGAACCAACTGCCACATCTACAACGCTGAATTTTTCGCCAAGTACAAAAGGTTGGCGCTGGAAAATATCATTTAAAGGCTTGAATAATCGCGGATATTCGCGCTCCAAATTGGCTGGAACAAAAAGACCTGGAATCAAGGTAGCATTGGCAAAGAAAATCCATTGGCTAATTTCTGCTCGTTGCTCCAAAGATTCAGGTAGTTGGTCATATTTCTGTGCCAAATAGAGTAGAATTGCTCCCGACTCCCAAAGCTTGAAATTCCCATCCTCGATAGCAGGCAATTTTCCCATCGGATTAATTGTCAAAAATTCTGGCTTGAGATGGGCACCTGTTTGCATATCCAAACACACAAATTCGTAGGGAATTGCGAGTTCCTCTAAATACCATTCGACAATAAAAGCGCGAGTTAGCGCACCGCCATAAAGTTTTATCATGAAAATCTCCTGTGAGTTTGGAAACCCTGTCTATGGGCGAGCAGGGAGGAAAAAGAACTAATAGCGGTTTTAAACAACGGATGCTTATTTTTAAACAACGGATGCTTGTTTGTAACCGCCTAGTCATTCAAAATGTGTAGTAGAAATTTGGTAGGTTAGACTAGTCGATAATTAAAGATTCCCTTTCAGCCTCTACTACTGGCTTTTGACCCCGCAGCACAGAATTACCATTGAATAGTTGTTGCTGATCAATCGGTGAGTGATTGAGCCAGTCATCCTCTTGCATTTGACCACTCTGACTGTAAGCTTTCAGAGCATTCTCATAACAAACAGCCCGCATGTGGGCTTCTGGAATGCCCCTTTCTAACATCAACTGAGCCGTCTTGGGCACAGCCAGAGGATCGCTCATTCCCCAATCAGCAGCGCTATCGACAATAATGCGATCGCAACCATACTGACGCACAATCTCCACCATTCGTTCGTTTCCCATCTTTGTCTGGGGGTAAATGGAAAAGGCAGCCCAGAAACCTCTATCCAGCGTCTCTTGAACGGTTTCCTCATTGACATGATCCACAATTACTCGTGATGGATCCAACCCATGTTCAACGCAGACATCCATACTGCGAGTTGTGCCCTCTTTCTTGTTGCGGTGAGGTGTGTGAATCAATACCAGCAAATCCAGTTCCTTCGCCAGCTCCAACTGTTGGCGGAAATACTTGTCTTCTGCTGCTGTCATTTCGTCATAGCCCACCTCCCCAATCGCTACAACTCCCTCCTTACAGGCGTAAAGAGGCAAAAGTTCCATCACTTGTTCTGCCAATGCCTCATTATTAGCTTCCTTAGGATTCAATGAAATTGTGCAGTAATGCTGGATGCCAAACTGACTCGCCCGGAAACGCTCCCAGCCGACAAGAGAGCTAAAATAATCCTTGAATGTCCCCAGGCTAGTGCGGGGTTGTCCTACCCAGAAAGATGGCTCAATGACAGCGACAATGCCATACTGTCGCATCACTATGTAATCGTAAGTGGTGCGAGCTGTCATATGAATGTGTGGGTCAATGAACATCATCTCATTTGCGGTCATGGTTGCATTCTCAAATTAGTAGTGGACAAGAGTTCACAAGTTGCTGGCTAATCGCTTATGGCTGAAGCTATCCCAAGTCAGACGATTCTCCTGAATCAAGACGTGCAAGTCTGGGCGATACTCAAGTAGGGCTTGAACTTGGGGTGAGGGAGATTGGGAACAGGCTAAAGCAACTGCTTCTTGTTGAACAGCATCTGGTTCATTAAAGACTTTTTCTAAATCTGCAATCATGCTAGTATCAGCAAATGGTCCTACGAGCCGCCAAAGTTCAGGAGTGACAACACGTTTAGCAGCCCAACGTTCGTGAACATAGTCTATCAACATACGAGCTAATTCAGAATTAGCCCGGCGATCAAGATCCCAAATTAGATACAAGGGACTGTCCACAAAAACTGCCTTGAGTACCATTTGATTCCAGGCGGGGGTATCGAAATAATCTGCAGGATAAGGATTTTGCTGTGCTACCGCATTAAAGACGGCTGTCATATTGCTGCGAATTCCCTCAGCAGCCCGTGACAAATGCCGCTCGGGATAGGGTAATAGTGGCAAACTTTGATAGAGAGCAACTAACTCGCCAACGTCGGCGTTACTAAAGAGTTGTTCCAGCACTCGCAAATATTGCTCAGTATCATCCTGAGGAAGAGCAAGTATTAATAAGGTGCGAGCCACTTGATCTACGCTCCAATGACCAGGATACCAATCAGTCACAGCCTCAGCAGCTTGCAAGTCTTGTGCAGTTAGCTTAAGTTCTTTTTTGCCCGTATAGCGAGGTACAGCACTGAAAGCAGTAAATAACCCTCGTGTAGTGCTACCTCCAGCTATCTGAGAGCGCTTCTCATGGAGCCAAATTAGAGCTTCGGGGGTAATATTTCGTGACAGCCAGCTATGCAGTAGGTTGATTAGGTCACTCAAATTAACATCAATTGAAGAAGACATAATTAAGCTAATCTACATTTAACTTGCAATAACAGCATTATCTTTATTTTTAATCTTTACTGAATTAAATTGGCATTTCACAGGCAGCTATCTTGTCATTACCCCTAGGAGTAAATCACAGACATCAGTAGCATCAATTGTGCTCGTTTGGCTTAGTTGTTTCTGTTGTGTAAGCAATAGTGGGCTTTCGGCGACTGAGGTGGTAATTTGACCGTGAGAACCACGGACGAGTGTAGCATCGAGAGGAATCACATCCATTAGATAGCGAAACCCAAGCTTTTTTTTCAGCAGTGTGAGAGCGATCTTAGCCTTGGGAAATTTGAGCTTTTGGTCTAGGAAAAGTTCCACAGGATCGTAACCAGGTTTACGATGGATATCAACAGTTCTCGCAAAGTCGGGTGCTCTAGAATCATCAAGCCAGTAGTAGTAGGTAAACCAAGCATCAGGCTCTGCAATAGCCACTAACTCACCTGAGCGAGGATGATCTAGATGGTACGATTGTTTACCACTCTCATCCAATACCTGGGCAATACCCTCAGTTGTTTCTAGTAGAGAGCGAACTTGGGATTTACACTCTGGATCGTTAATATATACATGGGCAATTTGATGGTCAGCGACAGCAAAAGCTTTACTGGCTCCAGCATCGAGCAGTTCTAAACCTAACTCCTCACGCACAGCAATTAAGCCATTTTCCCGCAGTAGGCGATTGATATAAACTGGTTTAGAAACTGAGGTAATGCCATATCCAGACAGAATAATAATCTCAGCATCCCGCGCTTCGTAATATTGGATTAAATCACCACAAACTTCATCAATTTCTTGCAGAAAAGTTGCTATCTGGTTCTCATCGGCACCAAACTTCTGTAAAGGGTAATCTAGATGGGGTAAATATATCAGTGTCAGTGTCGGATTGTATTTTTCCTCAACCAATTTTGCACTATTGGCAATCCAGCGACTGCAATCAATTGATGCATTTGGTCCCCAAAAATTGAAAAGGGGAAATTGACCTAATTTTTCCTGTAGCTGCGATCGCAACTGGGCTGGTTTAGTATAGATATCAGGAATTTTTCTACCATCAGCAGGATACATGGGGCGAGGTGTCACCTCATAATCGGCAGAGGAGTACATGTTGTACCACCAGAAAAGGTTGGCGCAGGTAAAAGAGGGATCCAGGGAACGAGCCATGTCCCAAATTTTAGGAGCTTGAACCAGTTTATTAGACTGTCGCCAAAACTTGATTTCACAGTGTTCCCGGAAGTACCAACCATTGCCCACAATTCCATGCTGATTGGGATATTTGCCTGTGAGATAGGTTGTTTGGGCGGTGCAGGTAACAGCAGGTAAGACAGGTTTAATAGAAATAAGCTGTCCGCTACTAGCCCATTTTGATAAACAAGGAGTAAATTCCCCTAGCCAACGGGGTGTTAATCCTACTACATTCAGAACAACTGTTTTATTCATGAGCAAGCCTAGAGCTTTGGCAAATTATGAAACGATACTGGACTATTATTGGCACTTTGCTGTTATTATTCCTGGTAATTTTCATCATTGTGGAAAAACTGGAGCTGCCTTTGCTTACTAATCCTAATGACTGGATGGAAGCTAGTAGTTTTGGCAGTGCACTATTGGGTATTAGCTTACTGATCGCAGATTTATTTATACCTGTCCCTTCCAGTCTGGTGATGATTGCCAATGGTGCGCTATTTGGGGTTGCACTGGGAACTATTTTGTCACTATTAGGCAGTGTCGGAGCAGCCCTCACGGGCTTTTTTCTCGGTAGATGGGGGAGTCCTTTTCTCAGTAGATTTGTTTCTCCCGAGCAACGAAAACAAGCCAACCACTTACTGGAAAAATGGGGCTCCTTAGCGATTATTGTGACACGCCCAGTTCCCCTATTAGCAGAAACCACTGTGATTATGGCGGGTACATCCAAAATGTCATGGCATAGTATTTTTTTAGCATCATTAGCTGGTTCTTTACCTGGAGCATTTATTTACGCCCTAACTGGCGCTACTGCTACTAGTTTTGACAATGGTTTGTTGATGTTTGGCTTAGTTTTGTTGATTGCTGGAGGATTTTGGTTAGTAGGTACTTTTATAAATCGCACCCTCTCGAAAAAATAATAGCCACATCATTAACCCTGACTAGATTCAAGAGATTTTACTTGGTTGTACTTTTCCCAGAGTCAAAAAAGAGGCTTATTAGTGCAGTATTTGAGGTTTAGGGGTAGAAGCAATTGCTCTCTACCCCTTCAGAGGACAAACTAACTCAAAGTCAATGTCCCAAAAGTATTCACGAGTTTACATTACCAGGACCGAAATGATTTTCCATCGCAGTAGTCATGTCCTGTGCATCTTTAGCGAAGAACTGAGCCGCTAGTACTGTAGCATTGTACTTTGCACTCTCATCATCACCACTTACTGTAAAGTTAACAGTCCATTTCAGCTGTACTAGATCATTTGGTATTGAAGTCAACTCAAACTTTCCTGGTTGGATTGTCACAGAAGAGCCACCATCTAAAGATATCTCAGAAGAATATTCATATGAACTATCATCAAAAGTGCCCTTTGTCTCGGTAAACTCTACACCAAAAACAGATTCATTGCGTGTTCTCGTTGTTGATTCTATGTCTGTATAGGAATCAGCTAAAATCGGATTTTCAAAGCGACACCCATACTCCTTGACAGCATCTTGTATCTCTTCTGGAAATGTCCATGCCTTAGTAAAATTAAAGCTGACATCTCCATCAATGCCAGGTTTGACGGGTATATAGAGTTCAAAGTACACAAAATCCAACAAAGAATCTGTATCCATCACTCCCTTGGTGTACTTTGTGAGCCACCGAGCATTGGGTTGATTTCGATCTTCGATGCTGTGATTTTGACCTAACTGCAGTTGAGTATCATCAGCAAATTTGGAAAAAATGGGATTTTCTGCATCATCAACTTCTCCTAATTTACCGCTCACTGTGTGACCGTAATGGAGTAAGGCTGTGAGCCAACCGATTGTAGTACCTCGTAGAATACTCGCAATTGATATCAGACGGGTTCGTTCGGCTAGAGAGATAATTTTATCTGTCTGGTCACGGTTTAAGTCTTGTAAATTACCCTGCGAAAGATCTCCGCTTGCTAACTCCTCTAACAAGTAGTTGGCACGATTCTCAAGAAAATTCATAGGATATTCTGGTGCGCCAATCTGATCTTTCATCTCCTGAGAAAAGTTTACCTGAGCCCAATCGGGAATATTGACGTAATCATCAAAGCCAGATGGACCTCTCGAAGATACTGCTCGTTGTAAAGGAGACATCTCTAACAGTGTTTTTTCCTGATTTTCCTCTGGATCCGTGTTAAATATCTCGCGCTGGAAAAGTTCGATATTATCACCAACCTGCTCCTGGTAAACAGCAAGAATGAAAGGATCGATTGGTTCACCATCTTTCCACACGATGTGGTTTAAGCCGTTGAGGAAAGGTGAACTCTCGCCTTTTGTGCGAAGATTGAGGCAGATGTTACCATTCGTAAAGCTTTCTGCCTTCACAGTTGAAAGTTCTAGAAAACCTTGTACATTCAGGTCTTGCTGAAAACCAGTTGTCTGCACTGCTCCTAGGGAATTCATTTCACGCAAAGGTACAAAACCGGCATTTGCTGCGCCATCGGTCACCAGAAGAGAAACCTCTGCCAAGTTGATTCCTAGTTGGGGTCCACTGCTCCCTGTATCACGAATGATCTTGTTTTCGATCTCATCTTTGTCATCGTTGCCTTGCCAGATCAGGGCATGATCGAAGTATCGATATGTACCATTACTGTAATCGTCTGCGTGCAGCATATGTGTACCACTACAACCTACCTCATCGGCAGTTGGGTCGGGATCTGTTGCCATTTGGACCAGCCCATAACCAGAGAAGCGCAAGCGCACAGCTAAGGTATTTTGGTACAATCCATCTGCTTGATATCCTGGATTTTCCTCATATTGATTCTTGTTTGGGCTAAGGTCTTGGTAAGTTAGATCAGGAAGTCGATTGGAATAGCCACCCGTAACTCGGAACATGAATTGCTTTTGGAACTCGCTCAAGTCAGATAGTTCTTTGAGTCGAGCGAGGATCATTGTTTTGTAGTTTTGAGTGACAGATTCTTCATCTTCAAGTGTTATTTCAAACACTTCTATCATCTCACTCGCCCATTGTGCAGCATCAGAGAGAACACGCACAGCAAGGTAGTCCATATACAGGTTCAGCTGATCTTCCTCAGGAAGTGTCATCAGGGCAGGATTGCCAATTGATTTGAGAGCCTCTTTTGCAGCTTCCAAACATTTAGCCTTGAGACTCTTGTGATTATCTTTTTTTGTATACTGACTGTAGACTTCGTACAGTTGTATTGCATTGAGAGGAAGAGAAGGCAGGAATTTCGGTTCTATGCGATACAGATGATCGTAATTGACTGGGAAGAAAGAAGCCAACTCGAGTAAAGGACGGATAGCCATAGACATTAGAGGCCACGAAGCTAGCATCTGGATGGCTTGACGACGTGGTTTATCAGCTTGCCAGTCACGGATCTCGTACATACGCGAGAGCCAGGCGAGTAATACTAAGTAGCAACCGTTAAAATGGGCAGGCAACTCCTCAGTGATTTTATCCAAACCCAGGTTGTTCTCTATTTCAATCGGTGTCCGCGCTGGTTTGAAACCAGACTCCATCTCCATACCCAACTGTTTTTTGGGAGGATTCCATTTCTGCCAAAAACGCCTTTTCTGACGCTTTGCACCCGCACTCATACCGCCAGCTTCTCCAGAAAGGGATCCTCCCCTTAATTCTTGCTCCAACTCCTCCCAAATGATGATGAAACGATACAGATGGGAAAGGCGCAGGCGTTGTCCATCAGCAAGCCAGTCGGGGGTTGAGTAATCAGGATTGCTCCTATTGTCTTTGTCCTCTATGAGTGCATCTAGGTATTTTCTTTCTCCTGGCCTGTCTGCAGGATCTTCATTACCTAATTCATCAACTTTATCTAACAAAGCCTGGGCACGGGACTGAAAGTTGGCAAAACCCTCTCCTTCTATAACAATCTCGTTGATCACATCTTCTACATTCTTGTAGTGACGCAGCGGCTGTTTTAAGTTTGCCTGTGCACTCTGCTCAAAGTTTTTATCGCGATAGAAAGGACCAATGGGGAGAAATCCCTCTGCAGCATAGTCAGGATCGAGCAATTCATTGTTGAGGTTGAGGTTAGAGTATTTGACCCATCCCAACGCGAATGCTTGCTCGTATAGAGGTAGGATCCCTTTCAAATAGAGATCTCCAATAGATTCAAACCTCACATACTTTTCCGACTCTGCTTCTTGTGGGACTTCGTCTGCTTCAGCTGGGATTTCAACAGTTATTGTTTGACCATATACATCTTCTAATTTGTCTTTTAGATCCTGGTATTCAGTCTCACTCTCAACATCATTCAGTACACCTGCAAGGTGAAGATCAAACTCAAAATCAGCGAGCTCTCCAAATATATTTTTTAGTTCACTATTGTCATCAAATGGATCACTTAGCTGTAGAAGATCAGAGGATTCATAGAGGATAAACTCTTTAATCGTATCTTCGTCTAGGGTTTTTATCGGTACCGTTACATAATCATCTTCACCAGTAGCTTCACCCTCAGAATCGATAATAGTTTGCCAATTAGGAAAGAGCCAGCCCTTGCCTTCCTCGCGTTCGGGAAGATCGAAGCATGGTGGTTCACCAAGAGCACGCAGTAAACACTGTACATAATGTATGTGCACCATCTCTTCTTTTGAAGCTGCGAGCAAGCTTTCCTTCCAACTACGCGCACGCTCAAATTGAACAGCTCGACGTGGGTTCTCAGCCCCACCAATCCCAATCTTCTCAAATTCTTCTGGCATACTCTTGAGAGAGCATGCTGCATAAAGGTAAGTGTTCAGCAGACAGTGCTCGAGTTGTGCAGCGATACGGAGCAGCTTGACTAAAAGCTCTCTATTCCCTTTCATTTATCTTTCTCCTGATGTTCATCTACTCTCTGGGTCAACCAATTAATGAGTCAAGTTAATGCTGAACCCATCAACCATAATTTGACTTATCTATGAGCAATATCAATTCAGTTGATGGATTATTTGTTCAGTTTTATATAACTTGAAAATTGGTTGGAACAGAAAAGAATCGGCACAATCAATATACACATATGCGATTTTAAAGATAAGCAATTTTATGTTTATTTTATAAATACAAAATCTCAAAAATAGACAGCATAAAAAGGTGACACTTCACAAAAAATGTCACCTAATTTAAATTGAACTTAAAAGCTCAATTATCATTTTTAGCTCTTAAGAGATGGAAGCTTTGTCGCCAAAGTATTCTTAGTGGGATAGGTTCAATAGCCCAACCTCATTTACGCTTTGTACTATCACCTGGCTTGATGGTCAAATTTTAAATTTATTTCTGACCTATTATCTTCCCATTTGCATTTTTAAGTGCCCAGTTAGCTAATCTTTAAAAATCCATTTGGCGAAGGATTTGAGGTCAAACTCGATATTTGACGATATCCTGTTGCAAAAGCAAAGCCAGAGGTCACTTTTGAGAATTAAAACAGTGAAACCTTTATTTGATTAGGCTTTGGGAGTAACCGTGAGAAACTGATTTTGAATCAGGCAATTGGCACAGATCACCAGCACTAGATGAAGTTTTTACCTTCTGTTCAATTTCACTCCAAATTTGTAACTCAGGTTTTTCTACCCTGAAATTGCTATAGTGCTGACTAATAATGGGGGCATAAGTCCCATTGTTTGGATCGCGATTCCCGGAAAAATAGAAGGATTGTGGGTATTGATAGCCGTCTTCTTCTGTTTGTTTATTAAAGGCATACCCAAACAAATCTTCTGCATCGTCAATAGCTTCATCACGGTACGCTAGTACAGAGTCATTGAGACGCTCACTATCTTCTGGACTATAGGGTAAATGCTGGATAAAATCTCTCTCTGGAGGATGGTTCCCGGGGGAAAACAAACATATATTTGCTGTAGTCACGTTTAAGCTTTCATCCTCGTATTTGAGAAAATAAGCTTTGTTGCCCAGGGAAATATAGGAACAACTATATTCGTTTCCTGTGGGGAAAAGAGGCAAACATCGTTCTAGATAGTCCTCTCTCATGGCACCAATTCCATCTCCATCGTCAGGAATGTAGGTGGCATCGTAGTATGTTGTACCATAGGAAACCTCATAATCATCAGGAGCTAATCCCTCTGGTGGATTGTTGTAGGGAGGGGGATTATCTTCGTAATTTTGAAATATCCGATACATTGTCCAGTCGCTAATCCACCAATCTGAATACTCTGGATCTTGAGGATCTGTTGCATTTCGTGATGGAGAACAATCGATACTACCTGAGTCACATAAATACTCGTTATGTACACCTCTTGAGAAGAAACAACCAGAAGTGCCAGCAGCAGCGGAGTCACAAACAGTATCAGCTACAGCGTGATCAATGCCTAGCAAGACTGTAGAAATCAAAAGGCAAGCAAGAAAAGAAAGTAGAAATTTCTTTGCCATAGTTAGCGTATACCCTCAATGTGAAGTGATTAGAGAGATAATAAGGAAGCTTGGTATGTTCGGGATATCGAAACCTATCGATATCCTTGGGGAGTCCATATATCAAGGGCACTGATTCTAGGAATAAACCAACGGATTCTCATACCAATGCGCGGATGTTATGGCTCCCAAACCCCCACGCAAGCTAAAAACTAGCTACTATTAATTAATTAGCCAAGATTTTTAGTCACCTCTAAGAATTAACTGGGATATATTCATAGGAAGGAGCTACTTGCTTTCCTAGCGTTGGATCTGTGATTTTTACCATCTTCTGCGCTGTTTCTCTCATCTTATACATTGTCGTTACAGTATTACCGATATTCCCCGGTTTACCATTAAAACTTTCATGCAACCCATTGAGGAGTTGGCTATAGAGTTGGTTGAAATGATCTACACAACGACGTGCATCTGTCCCTGTTGCATACTTTTCCGCTTTAGAGTCTTCTACTAAATCCCAGATGCCATTAGGATCTAGAGATATAGGATCACCACTATAAGAATAACCGTCTGGAGCTGTGTTATCTGGAAGCAGTTTTTTACCGTAATAGATCTCAGACAAGCCGTAATAGTGAGCATAATCTCCTTCTGGATCTAGGGGACTTGTACTTGTACCTTCGCCTTGCTTAACTATCAGTTTTAGTCCCTTAACAGCATCCTCCAAGCTTTTGATCGGAAATAGCTCCTCTTTTGTAAACGGGTACTGACTCAATACCTGTAAATTGCAATTGCCATAAGTAATCTTTGTACCTAATTCTTGTAGCTTATCAATGATGGCATTGTAGAACTGACCAATAGTAGCAAATGCTGCGGTGGATGTAAATTTAACCGGAATATCAAGTGGATTTTCTGGTTCTTCAATTTTCATCAAAATATTAAACAGTGAATCTTTACTAAGAGGAAGTAAACGAACGGTCAAATCACCAATATTCATCGGTAAAGGACCTGGGTAAGTAGGAATAAAACCAGGCTTATTAATGACAGGATGACCACCAATTGCATTGAGGATATTAGCTGCAATAGTCATGTGCAGCATCTCTTCTATTACGATTGTCTGAATAGTGTTGTATGCATCTTGATTTTGTCCGTCTTTAATCGAGTACAAGGCAGTGAGATAGGGGGGAATGGTTGAGTGTTCTAACTCGATAGCTGATTGGAGAGCATTATAAAGCTCAGTAAGATCAGAAGCAGAAGCTTGGTAAAGTCTTTCTAAGTATGAAATGTCAATTTTCAGCATGGTATGTCCTTGAGTTTCAGTCAGTAAAGTTCTTTAAGCTCGATTAGCTAACTAATCGCTAGTAGCTTTTATTTCTCGCCTACATCTACAAAACGTTTCCCAGAGTTAGTTCTTGAATTTTTCGAGTTAGACACAAAAAAAGCAGTTAAGGCTGAAACCTAAGCCCTAACTGAGTTATGTAGGATTTGGAGCGAAAAAAGTGGCTGGATTTGTAATTTTTCTTAACCTTAAGGTTAGTTCTCTCAACCAAATTCGCAAATTAAATGAAAATAATTAAATTTTGCGTACACTTTCCCACTTTCCTCTTAAAGCATGAGAGTTTGCATCTCAAAATGAAGATAATCATCTACAAGTTGAGAACAAAACCAAAATGGAAACAACTATCAAAAAAAACGAAGTTACCTGTGTTCTGCAAACAGATGCAATTGTAGGCGAAAGCCCTGTATGGTGTTCTCAGGAGCAAATTCTCTACTGGGTAGATATTATTGGTCACAAGGTGCATTACTTTAACCCAAGAACCTCAAAAAATACTACTCTAGAGATTGACCAACCTGTAACAGGTGTGGCTAGGCGTAAACAGGGTGGTTTGATTGCTGCTCTCAGGGATGGTTTTGCTTTTATCGATCTCGAAAAGGGAAACTATACGCCCATTGTTGACCCTGAATCGCATTTACCTGACAATCGCTTCAATGATGCTAAATGTGACCGTCAGGGGCGTTTGTGGGGCGGTACGATGGGAGCTAAGGCTTGGGATAAACCCGTTGGATCGCTCTACCGTCTTGATACTAACTTCACCGTCCACATGATGGAAACGGAAACTATTTGCTCTAATGGTATGGGCTGGAGTCCTGATGGTACGGTGATGTATTTTACAGAAAGTTTCCGCCACACTGTTTTTGCTTACGATTTTGACCAAGAAACAGGTAATATTAGCAATCGCAGACCTTTTGCTGTTTTAGATCCAGAATTAGTAGGTTTTCCTGATGGTTTAACTGTGGATGCACAGGGATATGTTTGGGTTGCAATTTGCGGTGCTAGCAAAGTAGTTCGCTATAATCTGCAAGGAGAGATTGACTTTACCCTCAATATGCCGATTCCTCGACCTACTAGTTGCATTTTCGGCGGTGCTGATTACGACATTCTTTATATTACTTCTGCCCAAGAAACCTTGACTCCAGAAGATTTGGAGAAATATCCTCTATCGGGTAGTCTTTTTGCCTTTGAACCTGGTGTTAAAGGTATTCCAGAAACTCCTTTTAATGGCTAGGTTTGGTATTTAGCAATACTAATTATTGCAAAACAATTGAAGCAGAAGAAATTAGGGGGTTAGCAATGTGGCCGTTGCTAGCCTCTGTTGTTAGCATTAAGTTTGATAAACCAACCTCAAGAAGTTTTATGAAACTGTTGCAGCATTGGCAAGAATACGTTATTGAAGCTGCTGGGCTAGGTGTATTTATGGTATCAGCAGGTGTGTTTGCCACTATACTTTATTCTCCAGCTTCTACCATTGCCCAAAATTTAGCTAATCAAGCGTTGCTACAGGGATTATTAATGGGTGTAGCCATGGGTGTAACAGCTATTGGCATTATCTATTCTCCCTGGGGTAAACGCTCTGGTGCACATATTAATCCGGCTGTGACGATTACGTTTTTTCGTCTTGGAAAAATCGAGCCTTGGGATACTTTTTGCTACATTATTGCTCAATTTATTGGTGGTTTAGCAGGGGTATTGCTGGTAGCAATTCTGCCCTGGTTTTCGCTCCATTTTACTAATCCTGAAAATGTTAACTACGCTGTGACAATTCCTGGTAGTTATGGCTGGTTAGTGGCAATGATCGCTGAGTTTATTATTTCTTTTGGCTTGATGACGATGGTGCTGTTTACTTCAAATAATGAGAAGTTAGCACCCTATACAGGTATTTTTGCTGGTTTTTTGGTGGCTACTTACATTACTTTTGAAGCACCTATTTCTGGTATGAGTATGAATCCAGCGCGTACTTTTGCTTCTAGCTTACCAGCTGATACTTGGAATTGGTTCTGGATTTATTATTTTGCTCCTCCTTTGGCGATGTTGTCTGCAGCAGAAATGTATTTGCGCATTGGCAATCAAAAGCGGCAAGATATTTGTTGTAAACTTTGCCCCAATAGTGAAACGCCTTGTATTAGCGAGGAATGCTGTACTAAGTGTCGTCTTTAGATTTTTGATAAGAGTAGGGAGGTAAAGTTATACGTCCCTACTAAGTCTCTCTACTTGATTAAACAAAAATAGTTTTGTTTTAGGGACTTAGGGAGATGGGGATTTGAGGAATTAGTCTGACGTTTAATTGGATGGACTTACTGAGTCAGCAAGAAGCATCGTGTATCCTTGATTTGATGTGCAATTGATGTGGAGGGTTTTTCATGGCTGCTTTAGCAGGTTTGGGTAATTATCAAGCCCAAGGAAATGTGGAAATTACTAGTGATGATAATAGTGGTATTTTGCTACAGTTTACCGATTTAGAGTTGGCAGATGTGGCAGATCCACGAGTTTATTTAACGGTGGATGGCGATTTTAGTAATAGTTTACCTGCGGGAAAATTGCCGCAGTCAGAAGGAACATTCAGTATGATGATTGCTGCTGGTGTAGATCCGAGTGATTACAATACTGTGGTGATTCAATGTCGCAAGTTAAAAGAGGGTATTGCGATGGCAAAGTTATCGTAATTAAAAAGGGCAGTAGAAACTAAATCTCTTGCAAAAGTATTGGCGCAATCAGTTTTTTATCAATTTAAGTACTTATTACTTGACTTGGAGCAAGAAGTCTACTGCCCTTTCTTTATTTTTCTTTGATTAAATTGTTATTCTTTTTCAGATTTGCATTTTACCGAATCTATGTATTTGGATAAAGCATTTATTAGATCTTTATCCGGTGATTTTTTCTCGGGTTTCTTGAAAACGTTATTGAAAAAGAGAATGGAAATTCCAGAAACAACAATAATTGGCAGTAACATAATGATGTTTGTCTCCCGATTGATGGTTGATTACCCATTTCGCTTCTCAGTAATAACCAGGAGAAACTGGTTACTATAAAAGGCTAGTTTTTTAATTCTCTGAGTAACGAAATACGATTCATAGAGAGGAATCAAGAAACAAGAGTTAGAATCCGGAAAAAAATCTCCGGTAAAATAAAATTGTTACAAAAGTAAGCTTTTTATGTTGCCTAAAATACGTAAAGCGATAATTCCTGCTGCTGGTTTTGGTACTCGATTGTTTCCTGCGACTAAGGTTTTGAAGAAGGAGTTTTTTCCCATCATTGATAGCCAAGGTAAAGCGAAACCGGCAATTTTGGCGATTGTGGAGGAAGCTTTGAGTGCGGGGATTGAAGCGGTAGGTATTATTGTGCAAGAATGTGACCGCACCCTGTTTAGTAATTTTTTTCATCAGCCTCCTGCGGATGATTTATGGTGTAAACTGAAGCCGCAACAGCGAGAATACAGCGAGTATTTACAGGAGGTAGGAAGTAAAATTAGTCTTATTTCCCAAACTCAACAGGAAGGCTTTGGACACGCAGTTTATTGTGGAAGAGAGTGGGTAGATGGGGAAGCATTTTTATTGTTGCTAGGGGATACAATTTACTGTTCCCAAACCAGTAAATCCTGTGCTGAGCAAATTGTAGCAGCCTATCAGCAGACGGGGAAAAGTGCGATTGGTTTAGCGATGACACCAGGAAGTGAAATTCACCACTACGGTTGTATCATGGGCAGTTGGCAAGAGGAGAATAAAATACTTAGTGTTAGCAAAATTCATGAGAAGCCAAGTTTAGAATACGCCCGCAGACATCTTCAAGTTTCCGGAATGGCAAAGGATAGTTTCCTTTCTGTTTTCGGTATGTATGCAATGACGGCAACTATTTTTGATTATTTGGAAGCTAGTATTCGGCAAAATCAGCGTGAGGGTGGCGAATTTCAACTTACCTCTTGTCTTGACCAATTGCAACAAGATGAAGGAATGGTTGGTTATCTGGTTGAAGGTACAAGTTTTGACATTGGCTTACCTGCAGCCTATCGTCAGACCATGATTAACTATTAGTATTTGGTTATTATCTTTGGCCCAATTCATGAGTCACATTGGTATTCTGTGCGCCCCAGCAATTGCTCACCTCAACACTATTCTACCCCTAGGACAAGAACTACAGCGACGCGGACATCGCCTGACTTGCTTCGGTTTGGCGGATACTGAAGCTAAAGTTGCAGCCGCTTCAATCCCATTTCAAGTGATTGGGGAATCAGCATTTCCTTTGGGTTCTGTAACCCAAGTATATGCCAAAATAGGTCAATTGCAGGGTAAGGAAGCTACTAACTATGTGCAAACTTGGCGACAAAAATTAACTGAACTATTACTTGAAGAAGTTCCAGAAATATTGCAAAATGCTGGAATTGAGGCATTATTAGTTGATTATGGACAACCAGGTGGTGGTGCGATCGCAGATTATCTTAATATACCTTTTGTAACTATCTGTGCTGCTCTAATTCAAATTAATCACGGAACATCAGCTCACGATGCACCGATACTAGACATTATTAACCGTTATCGTCAGCAGTGGCAATTACCACCTTACTCTAAACTTAAAGATTGCTATTCACCAATTGCCCAGATTAGTCAACAACCAACTATTTTTGATTTACCACGAACTAGGCGCACTTCTCTACCTCCCCAGCTACATTTCACTGGATCTTTTCAAACACTCAAGAGTAGGCAAAAAGTAGATTTTCCTTGGTCAAAATTAACTGAGCAACCTTTAATTTATGCTTCTTTGGGAACTTTGCAAAATCGCCTACTGTGGATTTTTACCAAGATTGCGGAAGCTTGCGCTGATTTAGATGTACAGTTGGTTATTTCTTTAGGTGGTGGTAGCAGTGTAGATGCTTTACCAGAACTAAAAGGAAATCCTCTCGTAGTTGAGTATGCACCCCAACTGGAATTATTGCAACGTGCGAGTCTGACAATTACCCACGCTGGTTTAAATACAACTTTAGAATCTCTGTGTAATGGTGTTCCCCTCATCGCCATTCCCATTACCTACGATCAGCCAGCAGTAGCATCGCGCATTGTCCGTAAAGGTCTTGGTCTTGCTTTTACTTTACCTGAATTGAGCGTTGCTAGTCTACGTAGTGCCATTGAAGAAGTTTTGGCACAGGATAAGTATCGCCAGAGGGCAGCGAAAGTGCAAGAGGCGATTCGAGATGCTGGAGGAATTAAGCTTGCAGGCGATATTGTTGAGAAGGCGATTACAACCAAAGAACCCGTGTTGGCTAGAATAGTGCGGTGAGATTCCATTCTTAACGCATCTGCCTTTATATATAAATAGCTTTTAATGATTCATTTTGGTATTATTTGTCCTCCTGCTACTGGTCACTTAAACACAATTCTTCCCCTAGGGCAAGAACTTCAAAAACGTGGACATCGTGTTACCTTATTCGGCATTCTCGATACGAAAGCGAAAACTGTAGCCGCAGGAATTGAATTTTGCGTCTTGGGAGAGTCTGAATTTCCCTTAGGATCTGTAGACAAGAAAAATGATTTAATTGGGGAGTTAAGTGGAAAAGAAGCTAGACAATACGCTTTAAATTGGCGAGAAAAATTAGTTCCAGTATTGCTTGAAGAAGGGAAAGATGCAATTGCACAAGCTGGAGTTACAGCCCTTCTAGTAGATCATAAATCGAAAGAGGGGGGAACTGTTGCCGAAGCGCTACAAATTCCCTTTGTCACTGTTTGTAGTGCTTTAGTCAGTGAAAGATACGGTAGTCTCAAGTCTCAAAACCCTCTCCATGAGAAAATTAATGACTATCGTCAGCGTTGGCAATTACCAGCTTACTCTACAGATCGCCAATGTTATTCACCCCTAGCCCAGATTAGCCATCAACCCCCTTCCTTCGATAGGCTGCGCACTACTCGCACTGCCCTACCAAAATGCTTTCATTTTACTGGACCTTACCACAATCAGGCGGGGCGATTACCTGTGGATTTTCCTTGGTCTAGGTTAAATGGTAAACCATTAATCTATGCTTCTATGGGAACGATTCAAAATCGCCGCCAAAGTATTTTTCAAGAAATTGCTACTGCTTGTGCTGAATTTGATGTGCAATTAGTTATTTCTTTGGGTGGTGGTTTAGAAGCAGAGGCGGTATTACCCTTACCAGGAGAGCCAATTGTAGTTAGCTATGCACCTCAGCTAGAATTGCTAGAAAAAGCTGCTCTTACTATCACGAATGCAGGATTAAACACAACATTAGAATGTTTGAGAAATGGTGTTCCCATCATCGCGATTCCTGTTAGTTATGAACAACCAGCTATCGCCTCGCGTATAGAATCTAAGGGAGTTGGTGTGGCGATTGGAATTGAACAATTGACAGCTTCTCGTCTTACTCAAGCGATTACCACAGTACTGGGAAAAGATTCCTATCGCGATCATGCAATTAAACTTGGCAAAACAATTATTAATTCAGGAGGAGTTAAGTTAGCAGCTGATATTGTTGAGCAAGCGATTACGACAAAAGAACCAGTAATTAACCTAGATAAATGTCCCCATAAACCTCAAAATTCTTCTGTTAAACCAACAAATCCTGACCACAAGTATTTAAACTTATTGGAAACAGTAGAATTCGAGCCTATTTTTATTTTAGGTGCTCATCGTTCAGGAACAACATTACTCTATCAAACCCTTACTGATACTCAATGTTTCAATTTTATTAGCGCCTATCATGTAATTGAATATGAAACAATTTTAGCCAACTTTGTCGAAGGAAAAGAGCAGCAAGAATATCAGCAACTCACAGAGAAATTTCAAGAATTAGGTATTAGCGATCGGGTAATCGATAATATTAACGCAACACCAGTATTGCCAGAAGAATACGGTTTTATTCTCAAAAATGCCGATTATGATTTTCATGTCAACAAAGCTAATATCCGATATTTTAAAAAGCTGTGCCAAAAACTACAATATATTTCTGACTCTCAGCGCAAATTACTCTTGAAAAACCCTTGGGATTTTGATAACTTCCTCTACATCAAAAAGGCTTTGCCCCAAGCAAAATTCATCTTTATCCATCGCCATCCCATCCATGTAATTAACTCTAAATTAAAAGCAGTAAAAACTCTGTTTGATGAATATAGTCCCTACAGCGCTTTAATTAGCAAAAGATATGTCAGAAGTTTTAGTAATGTGGTGCAACGTAGTCTGAGACTGGATGAAAAATTTGCTGAGCAACGCATACACACCATGACAGCTCAAGCACAAAAATATACCACCTACTTTTTACAGCGAGTTCAAGAATTACCAGAACAAGACTATTTATCCATTAAATATGAAGATGTTTGCCAAGCTCCCAGAAATAATATCACGAACATTCTTAACTTCTTAGGCTTAGAGGCAAAAGTAGACTTAGATTACGAAAACTTAATTGCACCACGCCCTCTAAATTTACTACCAGAAGTTGAGAACAATCAAGAGCAAATGCGTCAACAACTCCAGCCTTATTTTAAATATCATGGGTATGAGTAATAGTTAATAATGGTACATCATCTCTTGTGCAAAATAAAAAGATAATATTATATCCGCACCCTTTAGTGGATTAATAATTTTAACCCAGCTTCAGTTAAAAAAAACAATTGTTTTTAACTGGTAACTTTTCATGCATTATTCCTCTTCTGTCACTTTCCGAGATTCTGAGGAAATTACGTCATTATAGCCAATGACACCTCAGGAAAGAATCAGGGTTTGACCCCCGTTCTTCGGAGTTTGACAAAAGAGGGATACATGCTAGGTTGCAGCAACTTATCAAGAAAGAAAAATAATAGAAACCAAAACCAACATTTTTGTAAGATGGCAAACTAAACTATTGTAAAAATCATGAACAATATCGGTTTGGCTTTTGTCTTTCATACCGAATCCTGTTTATATAGGCTAGTTATAAAAAAATCTGAAACAAACTCTAGAACTAGCTTGTAGGGTTTAGGAAAACTAGTGCTGCTAAAGCGGATTTGATATCATAACATGGCCGTTATCATCTTTTTGTTACCAATTTTTTTGCCCTTGATACAGCAATATTTAGTCACTATCATCAAAGTTCACACGTTTTTATTTTTCTGCTAATTTCAGCATAGGGATCTGGTAACCCTTGAATCTTGATTTATTTAAGTATTCTTTGATAATTTGGGTCGTTTTCTCCCATCCAAACCTGTATTTTGACCCATTTTATCTCCAAAGCAACTATATAAGATGGTATTCCCAGCAGCATACTTAAAATATTATTGATTATAAAATATTGTATTAGTCTTTTGAGAAAACCTTTCATATAAACACTTTTTTAAATATCAAATATTATCTATTAGATTAAAGTACACATTATTTTTATTTTTGAATAAAAGTTCGGAAATTACTACCCTGTTTGTATTAGCAAAATCATTTTTTATCTGCTTTATTTTCTCGCTTTTACAACTTTAGTGTACGTAAGGTGGTAAATGGAGATTTTAATGTCCTTACAACCGATATCTGCAAGTAAGTGATTAGTCAGCAAAATTTCTCCATGGATGCTACCATTAGTCTCTTCCTACTAGTACCTGCAATTGTAGCTTTAGCCATTGTTAATATAGATGATGCTCGAGATATTGCATCAGTAGCAGCCATGTCAAACTTGATCGCATTTACCAGTTTAGGGGTGAAAGGCATCTACTAGTTTTTCACTCAAAGGTTATGCATGGCTTCAAAAATAAGCGATTTGTACCAGAATCAGTTTAGAGAGTACAACTTCACCGACTAGAGTATTCTCAACTCTATAGTTGCAACAAACATTAATGCTTCAAATTGTGCGATCGCTGATCTTTATCAAAATGGAGCATTACCAATTCACATTGTTTGGTAGAATGACACTCAGAATTAAATCTTAATTATTTTTCTAGAAACTGAAGGTCATGAAAAAGTTAATTCGTGGTTTGGATGAATTCAGAAGAACTTACGTTCATAGTCATCAAGAACTACTAGAACAACTTTCCCATGGTCAAAAACCACGAGTTCTTTTTATAACTTGTTCTGATTCTAGAGTTGCACCCAATCTTATCACCAATACGGATATCGGAGAATTATTTGTCATTCGCAACGCAGGTAATATCGTCCCTCCTTTCGGCGCTGCCAATGGTGGAGAAGGTGGTACGATTGAGTATGCGATCGTAGCATTGGATATAGAACAAGTAATAATCTGCGGTCATTCCCACTGTGGTGCAATGAAAGGGTTGTTGAAGCTCAATAAGCTACAAGCTGATATGCCCTTAGTATATGAGTGGTTAAAACATGCGGAATCGACGCGGAAATTAGTATTAGAAAACTACCCAGATCTTCCACAAGAAGAGTTAATCGAAACTTTAGTGGCAGAAAATGTTTTAATTCAGATTGAAAACCTCAAAACATATCCAGCAGTAAGAGCCAAACTACACCGTGGTAAGTTGCGTATTTATGGTTGGATTTATGAAATTGAAACAGGGGAAGTTTTGGCCTATGATGCAGACACCCACACCTATTTACCACCAAAAAATCAACTATTAGATGAAGATGATAGTGTAGGTGCCAGAAACTGTATTCCAGAGGAAGAATCAGTTTCAGAAAAGTTAAAATCCGTTCGTGCTAAGTTCGAAGCCTTGCTTAAAGTTATACCCCACTCTTCTGGCGCAGCACAACTAGCGATATATTCACTCAAAGAGTTATTTACTGAAGCAAATGAGTTAGGGATGACTAGCAGTGAACTTAAAGAATATCATTTCTTGTTTGCAGAACCGATTCAAGATTGGGCAAAAAAGCTTCATGTTGTGAACTGAATTTAAGTACTTTTAGCAATGAGTAATAATACGCCTTTATTATTAGTAGATATTATTACTCTTGTGAGCCGTTTATAAAGCCGATAAATTCTTCAACTTTTGACTCAATCTGCATTCCTTGTTTGTTGGCTCTTTAGACAGAATATAGATGTCTTCTGTACTCATATTCACTATCTTTTGCTTCCAATTCACCGATTGGTATATAACATAACTAAACAAAGTTGTGTAAAAATTAGCCATAGCAAAGCTACCATAGCTAATCTCATTGATTTTAATTTTTCTTGGGAATTCGCTATATTCGTCAACTGGACTGGTGCGGAAGTTATTCTCGTTCAAACTGCCCTCAGCACAAAAGCCTTCATTATTTAGTGCTATAGCGCTACGGTTTTAGCTTAGGACATTTACTTGTTCCCCGTTTACTTTTTCTTGTTGACTTTTCACCGACGCACTCTGTCCTAACGTATGTGCGTAGTGCTATAACTGATTAAACTAATCATCAGTACCATTTCTGGGTGAGCGATTGACAACCTTAATTTTGTCTAATTCTTGATACTCTGGTTCAGACAAATTCGGTAATTTTTCCTTGATTTATTGAGACCAATTCTGAACTATTTCAGACCATTATGCAATCTAAAAATGGAATATTTGCTTAACTTGTTACTGGAATAAACTAATATTTTTACTCGCTAAAGGATTTTCTTTTTTAACTAGGAAAACGAGAGAACCTGTTCTTATTTTCACTGCTCTTAGAGGGCCACAATCTTGCCCGTTTTTTGTCTTCCTTTGCATATCTTTTGCCGTCAACTATCGAGAAGATGCAGCCAAATCCATCTTGACATTTTTTTCAGTTTCTTCACAAATATTGTGAAGGCCAACATCAGATTCAAAGTTGAATTTATCGACCTCTATAGTAGTGTTCACGCAAATGCTATCGCATGTTTGAAAAAAAATAGATTGTGGATAAATAGTTACAATTTTGATGTTTTCAAATCCATTACCTATTCTCAAGTGCTAAAAAAAATCCACTACTATGTCAAGCTTAAATTGAGGGGTAAATCTTCCCCAACTTATCCTGCTTATCTGATGCCAATTATTGCAAGACTTCCTCCAACTGATGACGTTCCCACAGAGAACGATACAATCCAGTTTGGGATAAAAGTTCGCTATGAGTGCCAGCTTGGACAATTTCTCCTTGATCCATAACTAGGATACGATCTGCTGTTGCTGCAGCGGACAGTTGATGAGAAATAAAAATTACGGTTTTACGTTTTACTCCAGTAGCAAGATTACCTAAAATCTGAGTTGCAGTCTGATTATCCACGCTAGAGAGAGCATCATCCAAAATCAGTATAGGAGCATCTACTAGTAGGGCTCTAGCTAGGGAAGTACGTTGTCTTTGTCCTCCAGAAAGAGTTATACCACGTTCACCGACGACGGTTTGGTATTGCTGGGGAAAGTTTAGTATTTCCTGATGAATTTGAGCTTGCTTAGCAGCATATTCTACCTCTGAGTGTTCCCTGAGAGGATCGCCGTAGCGTATATTATTCTCAACTGTGGTGCTAAAGAGAAAACTATCTTGGGGAACATAGGCAATGGCACCTCGTAAATCTGTCAAACGCACCTGAGTTAGATCATAGCCGTCGAGAAATAATTGCCCTGGTTTGAGATCTAACAAGCGAGGAATCGCATTAGCGAGGGTAGATTTTCCCGAACCAATGGGACCAACAATAGCTACCGTTTCTCCAGGTTGGATGGTAAATTCAAGCTGTTTAAGAGCAAGAGATTTGCTACCAGGATAACTATAGGTAAGCTCATTTGCTTCCAGTTTACCTCGCACGTGTTCTAGTGGCAGTGCCATGACCTTTGGAGTGTCAGCAATTTTTGGTTTTACGCCCAGAATCTCCTCGAGACGCTCTATACTCACCTCGCCTCTTTGGTAAGCTGTGATGGTAAAACCTAAAAGGGCTGTAGGGAAAACTAAGCGCTCAATATAGATTAGAAGAGCAACAAAATTACCTACACTAATCGTGCCACTTTCGAGGGCACCAGCACCCAAAGCCAGCAAAACTAACAAACTAGTGTAGGAAATCCCCTCTACTATTGGGAATAAAAGATTGCGTGTCCTTGCTAGGGATAAATTAGCAGCTAATAATCGCCTATTTTTTTCCTGAAAAGCATGGCGCTCGTTACCCTCTTGAGCATAAATTTTAATTAGGGACATACCGCTCATATCTTCTTGAATCAAGCGACTTAAGTCCGAAAGTTTTTCCTGTACCGACTGTTGCTCTTCCCTCAGCTTGCCACTAAATAGCTGTACTGTAATTAGCATGAGGGGATAAACTGCCAGTGCCAATAAACTCAAACGAGTGTTAATCGTGAGCATAACAGGTAAAGTCAAACCATAGGCAAACACAGTATTGACTATACTTAAAACTGCAAATCCCACCAATCGCCTGATATTGTCCAAATCACTGGTAGAACGGTTGATTAAGTCTCCAGAGTTGTTAACCTCAAAATAGGCTGGTTCTAGCTTCAATAAGTGCTGAAAAACCTTCTGTTTGAGGTCAAACTCCACCTGTCTACCAGTACCAAATAGCAAAACACGCGATGACAAACGAATCGCAAACATGATGCTGGCGAGAACAACTATTGGTAGAACATAGCGCCACAGCTGGTTTATGCTTGATAAATCCTGGAGTTGATCAATGGTATCTCGAATTACCAAGGGGATATAAACCCCTAAAGCATTGACCAAAAATAAAGCAACAACTCCCAGTAAAACCCTTTGCCAATGGGGACGCAGGTAAGACCCTAGTTTTTTTAATCTTGAGTTAGCCATGTTAATTAAGGTAACAAGTTTCCGGCTCCCTTACCTACTTACCAATGACCAATTACTCTAAAGTTAAACTAACAACACCAGAATCATTATCCACTTTAGGTGAGGCAATTTTGTCTTGATAGACCTGAAGATCAAACCAAAAAGTTGTACCCACACTCAGTTCACTGACTAATTGCACCTTGCTGTAGTGCTTATCAATAATATTTCTGACAATAGAGAGTCCTAATCCTGTACCTTCTAAAGTATGTACACGGTTTTCCACACGGAAAAAACGGTCGAAAATTGCCTTTTGATCTTCCAGCGCAATACCAGAACCAGTATCGGAAATTTCGACTCTGACTTGTTGCACTGTTGTGGGTTCATCTGAGGCTGTTTCAAGCTTGTAGGCACGAATCATGACACGTCCCCCCGCTTTAGTAAATTTTAGGGCATTACCTACCAAATTCGTAAATACCTGCAAGAGTAAATCATAATGACCCAATACTGGTGGTAAGTCGGGTTCAATTTCCTGACTCAGTTCAATTTGCTTGTCTTTAGCGTTAAGTTGGTAGGTGCGCAAAGTTTGCTCAATTGGTTGGTGCAAATCCACTGCGTCTAAAAAGTAAGTGCGACAGGATTCGAGGCGCGACAAATCCAACACATCATTCACCAGACGAGTTAATCTATCAGTCTCATTATTGGCGGTATGGAGGAATTCTCGTCGTTCATTATCGCTTAGTTCCTCTCCATATTCGTAGAGAGTTTCAATAAAAGATTTTATGTTAAATAAGGGTGTTCTCAGTTCGTGGGAAACGTTGCTAATAAATTGGCTTTTCGCTTCATTGAGTTCCACCTCACGAGTGATATCCTGCAAAGTAATCGCAATTCCTCGCACATTCTCCCGATATTGGTTCAATACTTGGGTTAATAGTACTCTGACTGTACGTGGAGTTGGTTCAGTGAGGTTAATGCGAAATTCACTAGCTTCGTGTTTAGATGTTACTTCTGTGCGGGCAATTTGATACAGAGGTTTAGTCAGTTTTACCGTTAAATCAGGGGGTAGGTGATGCAGGACATTTTTGCCGATAATATCGAGATCTTCCCAGGCAAAAAAGCGCTTAGCAGCAGGGTTTGCTAACATAACGTGCAGATCAGTATCAATTAAAATTGCACCATCGGCAATGGTCAAAACCAGGGTTTCTAATTTAGCTTTTTCTGCTGTTAGTTCTTCTATATTCTGCTCTTCATAACGTTCTAGCTTTTCCGCCATCTCATTAAAGCTAGTAATTAACTCATTTAATTCCCTTCCCGCAGGTAAGTCAATTCGTTGCTTAAAGTTTCCCGCTGCAATATTCCTGACTCCAACCAACAATTCCTTAATTGGTCGAGTAATTGTGAGGGCATTCAACACCCCTCCGAGAATTACCATAGCCCAAATGGAGACAAATACAGCAATGGTTACGTCTCTTGTTAGGTTAGAAGAAGCAGCAACGGTGGGATTGGGATTAATTCCAATCGCTAAAACACCCAAATATTTATCTTCGTGGTTGAGGGGCACAAAAACATCAGTCACTTCACCATTGGGAGTGGGATGTTGTTTCACCATCGGTAATTCTGAGTTGGCTGCATAACTTTCTGGTAGCTGGATGCGCCGTTGAATCGTCAGGGAATCTTGTACCTCTGATTCAGAAAGGGGAATACCAAAGAAAATTGAACCCTCTTCATCGGCATAAATCATGTAGCGAATGCTAGAGGTGCTGTTGTAGAATCTGGTGGAAAAACGGGCTAAGGAAGTGCGATCATTCTCTGCAACTAAAGGTGCAACATTAGCTGCTAACAATAAACCTAAGTCACTACCAAAACGAGTATCATTAACACGGGCATCCTGCTGAATTATGTTTACTGCCCAGAAAGTCAAACCACTCATCATCAGCGATACGACTAAGGTTCCCGCCGCCATTAGTTTGGTTTGGAGGGTGAATTCTGACCACCAGTTTTTCAGTGCTTCTTGAATCGTTTTGAGTAGAGACAGCAAGGTTAAGCTATTTGGGAATAGAAGTTTTTACCAAGATTATATTATTTTTCCCACTTGCTCACAGAATCTGACTAACTACCAAAAAAAAAAGAGTCAACCTTGTCTGCTGGTTGACTCCAAAAGCTTGCTGTGTTGGGAGAAGAAAACCTGATACCAGTACTTTGTCCACTTAGGGTTTGCTATAAGTGCTTTGTTTTGGTCGCTTGGTTTATATTAATAAATGTAACAATGTTTTTGGTTTTTGGCAACACTTCTTTACATTTCCTTGAAGATAATCTCCCGATAACTTAATCAAGCCCTTGCAAATAGATTCAGGAGTCAGCAAATTTTTTAATTAAGTGTTGTTTGTTGTTGGTCGTTGGTTGTTTGTCAAACAACGAATAACTAAGGGTTAGCGGCTATCGGTGATACAAACGAATCAAGTACAAGGTAATTGTCAAGCGCAAGACAAATCAAATCTATGAATCAGCAGGAGATTACCACCTTAGGTGCTTCATTGAGGCAAATTGATCGCAAAATATTAACGACACAGACAAACGAGGAAGTGGAAAAGGTTTGGTATCAAGGTGGAGAACCTTACTTTGATTTATTTGTTGAATGGCGTGGAGGAACTATCGATTGGTGTCAGTTAAGTTTGCGCGGTAGGTTAATTAGTTGGCGTAGTCGTTGCTGTCAGTGGAAGACAGGTAAGACTAATGAATTGTGTGTTGATGATGTTGAACTTTATCCTGCCAGTAAACTTATTGAAAGCGATAGGAAGCCCGATTGGGCATTTTTGAACTTAGCTAAAGCAATTTTAAGCACTAGGGCAGGAGAGCCAATTTTTGACCAGATTCTGGCTCTTTTTGATTGAATATCATCTTCTGCCTTACTTAACCGCCGGAGTTAGTACGGTAACGCGGTTACTATCTACCACCACAGCAGAAAAACCGCGATCACTTAAATTGCGTAACCTAGAGTTAGCATCTGTCTCACTTTGAGTATGAACTACCAACAAATAGGGGCGTGCAAAATAGGACGCTAAGCCAATATTTTGACCTAAAACGTCCCGGAGTTGGACAGCAACCTCAGGATTGTTGAAATAATCAACTAACACCGCATAACCACTTCCTAGAGGCTGAGGATTATATTCTGAGACAGTGGCACTATCGTTAGCAACAGGCTTTGTGGTTGCGGTTGGTGGAGGGGTAGTTATAGTGTTGGTCTGGACGACAGGAGTAGTTACGGTTGGTGTAAAATCTACGGGTGGTCTAGTAGTGATTATGGGTGGTGACGAGACTGGTTGAGGTGAGAACTGGGAAAGTTTTACCACCACCGCCAGTAAGCCAGTATTATCGTTGATGTGAACTGCCCAACTATCCGCCTCCTCAAAACGACGAAAACCACCAACACGAGTTACCCTATTGCCTAGATAACTACACAAAGATGTTTCCATTTGACTAGGCAAAGTGCTACGAATTGTTTCTTGAGTATCACTAGTTTCCGTTACTACCAGCAGTAATAATTCATCACTTTGAGGTGGTTGACAACTGGGAGGGAGAGATTGGGCTAGAGTCTGGGGTGCAGTTACCACTGCTGTTGTGGTTAAAAATAGACCCAACAGGTAAGATAGTTGATGCTCAATTAATTTCACTGCTGAACTTTGCCTGGTCATGTTTTCACACAGAAGCTAGGGAAGCTAAAGGTTCTGGTATTTGTTCTGAGGGTGCTTGAAATTCGCCAGTGATAACGTACTCTAAGCGTAGCTTGAGCCAAGTAATAAACTGGGAATTAGTAGAAATAATAGCCACAGATGGTTGGGGACATTTAGCTTTAACTGATGCAAATTCCGCTGTTTCCAGGAAAGCTGGCTGCTTGACTAACCAAAAATCGATTTCCTTTTTTGTCTCTTCGTAGTGACGGGTTCTTTCCCTGAGTACTTCTTCAAAGGGTTCTTCTTCAAGCAAAAAGCTTTGACTGGCTAAAACGTAATAATAGGTGGTCATATTTCAAGGTGTAAATAGGAATTGGCAAGAGGAATTGTACCTAAAACTCTCCACGCATCGCTAGCTTCATCTCGCGTACAGCTCTTTCCATACCCACAAGTGCAGCACGACTAATAATAGTATGACCGATATTGAGCTCCTCCATACCAGTAATTTGGCCAATGGGATAAACATTCCAGTAGGTTAATCCATGTCCAGCATTGACACGTAAACCCGCAGCTAATGCCCTCTCGCAACCTTGGGATAGGACATCTAACTCGCGCCTAGAACTAGATTCATCCTTGGCTTCAGCATACTTACCTGTGTGTAGTTCAATAAATTGGGCTTTGGTCTTCGCTGCTGCTTCAATTTGGTCTGCATCGGCATCAATAAACCAGCTTACCGGAATACCAGCCCCCTGCAATTGCTCAACTATGTCTCGGAAGCGTTCAAAGCTTTTGAGGATGTCAATTCCTCCCTCTGTGGTTACTTCTTCTCGACGTTCGGGAACTAGGGTAACATAATCGGGTTTTACCTCTAGGGCAATGGCTACCATTTCTTCAGTCGGTGCCATTTCTAAATTAAGATGGGTTCGTACACTTTGCCTGAGTAAATGTACATCGCGATCTTGAATGTGTCTGCGATCTTCACGCAAGTGGACCGTAATTCCGTCTGCGCCAGCTAATTCTGCCAAAACTGCGGCTGCAATTGGATCTGGTTCCACAGTGCGACGTGCTTGGCGAATTGTGGCAATGTGGTCTATGTTGACACCAAGAGTGGGCAAGTTAGTTCTCCTTTTTTTGGGAATGTGGAAGTTGAGGAATACAGGGCTTTCAAGGATATGATTTTTAGATCAAAGGGTTTAGCGATGCAGGGGTAGCAGTGGGAGAAAACTTTTTTTAGGGTAATAGGGAGTTGGGGGATTGGGGAAATGGGGAGAAATTTAACCATCAACCATTAACCCCAATAGCTACTTCTCCACTTTTACAATTTTGCAGTTTTCTGAAAACGGATTACGGATTTAATTGGGATTTTGGCGTTTCTCAATTAAAGCGATGGCAGAGCTAACACTCTCAGGTAAGATGACAACTAAACCATCTTCTGTAATTTCCTCTAAACCTGTTTCAATCGCTTCTCTCTCATCGAGAATTATTTTATAAGGGCAATTGGGGTTAGCTTGTGCGATACCTTTGACGATTAAATCAGCAACTTCGCCACTATCGCGACCACGCCTATCATAGTCCTCCTTGACAATAATACGCTCAAAGATGCCAGCTGATAATTCCCCTAGTAAAATTAAATCTTCATCTCTGCGATCGCCAGGACCTCCCACTACACCAAGTTTCTCACCTTTCCAGTTACGTATAAAGCTGCCTAGCGCCTCGTAACTAGCTGGGTTATGGGCATAGTCAATTAGAGCATGGAAACGACCGAGATCGAATAAATTCATGCGACCTGGAGTCTTACTGGCAGAGGGTTTGAATGTCCTTACTCCCTGACGAATAATTTCAATGTCGACTCCTTGGGCATAAGCCGCTAAACTGGCAGCTAGGGCATTGGCGATCATAAAAGGAGCCATTCCTCCCATGGTCATTGGTAATTTTACCGCTTCTTCAATCCGCAAGGTCCAATTGCCTTCCCAAATGGAGAGATAGCCATTTTCATACACCGCCGCTAAACCTTGATTGCGGCTATGTTCTTTAATTATGGGGTTATCGGGATTCATGGAGAAATAGGCAACTTCTCCCCTTACCCTCTCTGCCATTTTACTAACTAAGGGATCATCGGCGTTGAGGACAACATAACCCCCTGGTGATACCACTTCTGCGACCACACTTTTGAGATGGGCTAATTGTTCTATGGTATCAATGTCACCAATTCCCAAGTGGTCTGCGGCTACATTCAACACAACACCTACATCACTGGTATCAAATGCCAGTCCTGAACGCAACAAACCACCTCGTGCTGTTTCTAGTACTGCTACTTCCACGGTAGGATCTTTGAGGATTACACCAGCACTTTGGGGTCCTGTGGTATCGCCTATCTCCACCAAATGCTCGTCAATATAGATACCATCGGTGGTAGTGTAGCCTACCACTTGTCCACTCTGCTTGTAAATATGGGCGATCAAGCGGGTTGTTGTGGTTTTACCATTAGTTCCTGTAATCGCAATGATGGGAATGCGATGGGGTGTTCCTTTGGGAAATAGCATATCTAGTACCGCTGCACCCACATTGCGTGGTAAACCTTTACTAGGATAGGCATGCATCCGAAAACCAGGTGCTGCATTGACTTCTACCACCACGCCATCTACTTCTCGCAGGGGCTTACTAATATCTTCGGTGACGACATCAATTCCGGCTATATCGAGTCCAATTACCTTACTTACCCTTTGTGCAAGCCAAATATTTTCTGGGTGAATGTCATCGGTGCGATCAATGGCGATTCCTCCGGTACTTAAGTTGGCTGTATCTCTAAGATAGGCAATTTCTCCAGAAGGTAAAACCGTTCCCAGGTCATAATCTTGGCGTTTGAGTACGCCTAGGGCTGTTTTATCTATACTAATCCGTGTTAAAACGTTATCGTGTCCTACACCGCGATTAGGATCGCTGTTGGTAATTTCGATTAGTTCTTCAATTGTCGAATGACCATCACCTGTAACATGGGCAGGAATACGCTCAGCCACTGCTACTACTTTGCCATCAACAACTAGGATACGATGGTCTGTGCCACGGTAGTAGTGTTCTACAATTACGGAGCGAGTTTTGGAGGCGCTGCTAGCCAAGTCGTAGGCTTCCTCCGCATCTTCCATATTGCCAATATTGATAGAAATGCCACGTCCGTGATTGCCATCTAGGGGTTTAATAACAATGGGGAAGCCACCCAAATCACCGATTACATCCTCTAGTTCATCTAGGTACTGAATCACTGCGCCACGAGGTACAGGAACTCCTGCATCTTCGAGAACTCTTTTAGTTCCCTCTTTGTCACAGGCTAACTCTACCGCCAGGATACCTGTCTGGTTACTCAAAGTTGCCTGGATTCGCTTCTGATTGGCTCCATAACCTAGTTGTAGCATTGCCCTGGCACTTAGCATCATCCAAGGTATTTTACGCGCCTGGGCTTCTTTTACAATAGCTTCTGTGCTTGGTCCGAGGGCTGCATCTGAATACAATTCCCTTAAATCATTGAGGTCCTGTTCTAGTTCTTTTTGGGGGTAGGTTCCTTCTTTAAGGATATGCTGACAGAGTCTCACAGCTGCTCTACCAGCATAACGTCCTGCTTGTTCGTTGAGGTACTCAAAGACTACGTTGTACACTCCAGGAGTTGAGGTTTCTCTGGTGCGACCAAAACCCACTGCCATCCCTGCTAGTTCCTGAAGTTCAAGGGCGACGTGTTCTACTATATGCCCTATTAGTGTACCTTCTTCCACGCGCTTGAGAAAGCCTCCCCGGTGTCCCGGCGCACAAAAGTGGTTGACTAAACTGGGTAGTACTTCTACTAACCCTTCATATAATCCAGGAATTTCATTGGAGAATTTATTGGCTAAATCTTCCAAATCTAGACGCATGACAATTAGTTTGGAGTATCTAATACTCCAATAGTTGGGACCACGTAGGGTTGAGGTTTTGAGGATTTTCATAGTCTGAGGTGAGAGGCGCTGGCGAGTAGGAGAAATGAAAAATCAAAAAATTCAGCAGCAGCAAGGGCAGCACTTAAGGCTACTCTGTTACTGCTTGGAGTAATATTCTGGTATCTTGTCTAAACCTGCAACCAAAAAACTGTTACTGGTGAACTTTTTTTTTGTAAGTAGACATCTATGCTCCGAATATGAGGGCAATCGATTTAACAGGGTGAGAGGACTTGATGCTCATGGAGATCGTAGCGATCGCCATGGCAAAGAACATGGATACGCAAACTATGTAAACTAAGGGGGTCTCTGGTCGCAACTTGTCGTTGGTTCGTGTGAGACAATCCACTGGCGTCAACAATGGTAACATTACCGCGACCCATCACTTGCACCAGACCGTCTTTTTCAAATACAGCACAGGTATCTTCGTCAATACCAATACCCAAGCGTTCGGGATGAATGGCAATGGCACTTAATAATCTTGCCATGCGATTGCGATTGTTGAAATGTTGATCCACAATTACTGAGGGGATTATGCCCAATCCCATCGCCATATCTACTAGGGCGCGATTGGGAGATTCACCACTACCACCCCCAGCGATCATATGATGAGCCATAACCGCTGCGCCAGCACTGGTACCAGCAAGGGTGATTTCTCCTAGTTGAACTCGCTGACGGATGCGTTCCATAATTGGTGTATCTGCAAGTAAACCACAAAGGCGTAGTTGATCGCCTCCGGTGAGAAAAACTCCGGTACACTCTTCGATATACTCTAGGAAGTAGCGGTCTGAGCCTTGATCGCGATCACGGATATCTAGGATTTTAACCAGTTTCGCCCCCATTGGTTCAAACAATTTTTGGTAGCGTTTGCCAACTATTTCTGGTTCTCGGGAGGCTGAGGGAATAATAGCAATTGTGGCATCGGTAGATCCAGAACGGCTGTAAAAGCTATGGAGGATTTCTTTGCCATGAACTTTATCTTCCGCACCACCAATAACTAAAATGGCTGTTTTGGTTGATTGACGAATCTGACTTTTCGACATTTGAGACTCTAGTTGCATAATGATATCGCTTGTGAGCATACATTAACCTATGTTGATGGTTACGTTAGTGTGTGACCAAGATCGGAAACATATAATACCTACCCTATTCTCAGTACAATTACCAAGCTAATCTTTCGTTCTACTAGTAAGAAGACCAATTTTGGAAATACCTCTACTCAAATCCATCCAGCAACTGGTATTTATCAAATGCTGAGGCGAAGCATTTAGAGTACATTGAAGCTGACTGCTTCGATTCAAGGGACAGAAATCAATAAGAATTTCAACAAAAGCTTGACGGTGACAGTAGAATATTATCACTTTATGTCTAATTTTAAATTAGCTTTGTTGCCGTTAAATATTTAAAGTGCACATTGACCTTATTACCCTATTCCCAGATTTTTTTGCTTCCCCTTTAGACTCAGGTTTGCTAGGCAAAGCACTGGCGAAAAAAATTGCTACAGTTAGTCTGATAAATCCTCGCGATTTTACCCAGGATAAGCATCACCGCGTTGATGATGAACCCTACGGTGGTGGAGTTGGTATGTTGCTGAAGCCTGAACCTATTTTTGCTGCTGTAGAGTCTACTTCCATATTACCAAGAAGGGAGATTATTCTCACCTCTCCCCAAGGTCAAACTCTCAATCAACCTTTATTGCGCGAATTAGCTAGCGATTATGACCAATTGGTGATTATTTGTGGACACTACGAAGGGGTGGATGAGAGAGTGCGATCTTTGGTTACTAGGGAGGTTTCCCTAGGAGATTTTGTTCTCACCTGCGGCGAAATTCCTGCTCTGGCTTTAATTAATGGTGTGGTACGCTTGCTACCAGGTACTGTGGGTAAGGTGGAATCTCTTAAAGCCGAAAGTTTCGAGGCTGGTTTACTAGATTATCCTCAATATACTCGACCTGCTGTTTTCCGCGATTGGGAAGTACCAGAAATTTTGCGTTCGGGTAATCATGCTGCGATTGCAAAATGGCGACGAGAAGAACAAATTAAGAGAACAAAGAAACGTCGTCCTGATTTGTGGCAAAAATGGTTAGAGGAGAAGCAGGAGTAGGAAGCAGGGGAAGCAGGGGGAGTTGGGGAGGCTGGGGAAGCTGGGGAGGCTGGGGAAGCTGGGGAGGCTGGGGAAGCTGGGGAAGCAGGGGAAGAAATGGGAGGGAGTAGAGAGTAAGGAAAGCGGGAGAAGAAAGGGAAGCGGGGAGAGATTCTTGATAAGTAGTCTGGGAAAAGCGGACTTGGTATGAAGAACTGAGATTACCGCAGAATTGGCTTAACGATGATGATAGAAATATTTCTTGATATTGCCAGTAAGCTGGGTTTTGGCAAGGGAAAATGGTGATAATAGGAGGGTACAGACTAACTACCTTGCGATTATCGAAAATAATGGGTTTAAAACCCCGTTCTTCCAGGACGGCTTTTTCCGATGTTTAATAGTTCTCAAGGATGGCTAGCAAGATCTGATAAAATAATAATCACGACTAACCATAGCATTAAGCATGAAAGCACGCTATAGATATCGTTTTTACCCTACAAACCCACAAAAAAGGAGTTTAGCACAGCTGTTTGGCTGTGTTCGTGTGGTTTTTAACGATGCTTTAGCACTATGTAAAAAGTCACAGAAGCTACCAAAAATAACGGAACTATCAAATACAGTAATAACTCAGGCAAAAAAAACAACTGAAAGAGCATGGCTAGGTGAAGTTTCTAGTGTAGCCTTGCAACAATCACTCAGGGATTTAGGATTAGCTTACCAGAACTTTTTTGATTCTTTTAAAGGCAAAAGAAAAGGAAAAAAAGTTAAGTCTCCCAGATTTAAAAAGAGAAAAAATAAACAATCAGCCAGATTAACTCGTAATGCCTTCTCCATTAAAAATAGTGGTGTATATTTAGCCAAGATCGGTACAGTAAAACCAATTTGGTCAGCGTTCTCTCGGATGCAGGCTCCGAGAGCTGCGCTGACTTCGTCAAGGGAATTACCCTCTGCACCATCATCAGTAACCATCATCAAAGATAGTGCCAATAGATACTTTTTAA
>CAZWGS010000029.1:0-46622 GCA_964633315.1 uncultured bacterium
GTGGAGAGACTACAAGATCCAGGAAATTTAGGTACTATTATTCGCACCGCCGCCGCAGTGGGAGTGGATAGTTTGTGGTTGAGTACAGACAGCGTTGACCCAGATCATCCTAAAGTGCTGCGCGCTTCTGCTGGTGCTTGGTTTCAAGTCAAGATATCAGTGTTTCCTAACTTAAATTCTCTATTGACTCAGGTGCAAGAGCAAGGTGTTCAGGTGGTAGCAACGTCACCTCAGGCTACGTGTAATTACTGGGAACTAGACTTGAAACAACCCACAGTCTTTGTCGTTGGTAACGAAGGAGCAGGATTATCAGCAAACTTACTCTCCCAAGCAGACCAACAGGTGAAGATTCCTGTACGCCCTGGAGTTGAATCTTTAAATGTGGCAGTAGCAACAGCGCTTTTGCTCTACGAGGCTCAAAGACAGAGAGTAAATTAGGTTGACAATCTCAATTGTGTTAAATGATTGACCCTAATTCACCTCAATTTTTGCCCTTAGTCATTTATCATGGAAGATCAGCTAGCCTCAAAATCGTGATTGTCTGACAATTGCTCTAAATCAGTAGCAGTATCTTTCCAATCGGCAGGACTTAGAGGACAGTCGTTTTCGGTAAGTTGCGGCTCAGTTGTCTGTGTTTCCTGAGGCTCAAACAATTCCTGTAATTTTTCTAGGGCATCTTGGAAGGCATCGGTAGTAGAGGTATTTTTTTGTTGATCGTCATTCATCATTTCTTCTCCGCCAAGCAAGTCTTGCAATCGGAAAGTGCGGTGAGGAAAAACCTCACAACTAATCAATTATTATTAACCAACAAGCTAATCTAGAGACTAACCATGAGCCAGAAATTTGATTATGATTTAGTGATTATTGGTGCTGGTGTCGGTGGTCATGGAGCCGCTCTGCACGCAGTTAAGTGCGGTTTACGCACAGCAATTATTGAAGCCGCAGATATGGGTGGTACTTGTGTCAATCGTGGCTGTATTCCCTCTAAGGCGCTCCTAGCAGCATCAGGAAGGGTCAGGGAATTGAGAAACCAAAGCCATCTTCAAGAAATGGGAATTCAAGTTTCTGGAGTTGGATTTGAGCGAGAAGCGATTGCAGCTCATGCCCACAATCTGGTAAGTAAGATTCGCTCCGATCTTACCAATAGCCTCAAACGCCTCAAAGTAGATACTATTCACGGTTGGGGAAAAGTAGTGGGAAGGCAAAAAGTGAGCGTGACCACAGAAAGTGGTGAAAAGACCATTACAGCCCGTGATATTATGCTCTGCCCTGGTTCTGTACCCTTTGTTCCTCCTGGTATTGAGGTTGATGGTAAAACAGTTTTCACCAGCGATGATGCAGTAAGACTAGAATCTTTGCCTCAGTGGATCGCGATTATTGGTAGTGGCTATATTGGCTTAGAATTTGCTGATGTTTACTCTGCCCTCGGCTGCGAAATCACGATGATTGAAGCCCTAGATACCTTAATGCCAGGATTCGATCCAGAAATCGCCAAAATTGCTCAGCGCACCCTGATTTCCCCCCGCGATATAGAAACCTATTCTGGAACTTTGGCAAAAAAAGTGACTCCAGGACAACCAGTTGTAATTGAACTGGCAGATGCTAAAACCAAAGAAATTGTCGATGTGCTGGAGATAGATGCTTGTTTAGTGGCGACAGGACGGATTCCAGCAACGAAAAACTTGGGTTTAGAGTCTGTGGCGGTGGAAACAGACAGACGAGGTTTTATTCCCGTTAACGACCAAATGGCAGTACTTTCAGGAGGAGAAGCGATCCCCCATCTTTGGGCTGTAGGCGATGCAACAGGAAAAATGATGCTTGCCCATGCTGCTTCTGCCCAAGGAATAATTGCCGTAGAAAATATTTGCGAGCGTCAGAAAAGAATTGATTATCGCAGCATCCCCGCCGCCGCCTTCACCCATCCAGAAATTAGCTATGTGGGCCTAAATAGCGCTGCTGCGGCAGAGTTAGCCGAGGCTGAAGGATTTGAGGTTGCGACCGTTAAAACCTACTTCAAGGGCAATTCTAAGGCGTTAGCGGAGGGAGAAACGGAAGGTATGGCTAAGATTATCTACCGTAAAGATACTGGAGAGTTGCTAGGAGTCCACATCATTGGCATTCATGCTTCTGATTTGATTCAGGAGGCGGCTAATGCGATTGCAGAAAGGCAATCAGTAAAAAACCTAGCCTTTAAAGTTCATACCCATCCTACCCTCTCTGAAGTTCTTGATGAAGCCTACAAGAGAGCTGAAGTTGTTTCTCCCTAAAATCGCCATCAATGCAAATTCGTCGTCGTCCCCCCCAAGTTCCAGTTCAGATTAGCAATTTAAGCTATCAAGTTGCAGTTCCTGATGCCAAACCGCGCCATATTCTAGAGGAGATTGTTTGGCACAAAGAGAAGGAAGTTGACCAAAAAAGAGAACGTCTTCCCCTGCTCAAACTGCGCCAACAGGTACAGCAAGCACCTCCACCACGGGACTTTTTAGCTGCTTTGCGCACCTCTCCCCAAAAACCAGCTTTGATTGCTGAAGTCAAGAAAGCTTCGCCGAGTAAGGGAGTAATCCGCGCCGATTTTGATCCCGTGGCGATCGCCCAGGCTTATGTCCAGGGAGGAGCAAATTGCTTGTCGGTACTCACAGATCAAAAATTCTTTCAGGGTAGCTTTAACAATCTTGCCCTAGTGCGAGAAGCAGTGGACTTACCTCTGTTATGTAAGGATTTCTTGATTTATCCCTACCAAATTTATCTTGCTCGTGCCCACGGAGCGGATGCTGTATTGCTGATTGCAGCAGTCCTTAGCGACCAAGACCTCCAGTATTTCATCAAAATTACCCAAACTCTGGGTATGACACCCCTAATTGAAGTGCACACTCTAGCTGAACTAGACCGCGTTTTACGACTAGAAGGCGTTACCCTAGTAGGTATCAACAATCGCAATTTGGAAGATTTTACTGTTGACCTGAGGACAACTTGCCAACTGCTTGAGGTTCGGGGTAGCCAATTGCGGGAACGAGCAATTCAAGTTGTTAGTGAGTCGGGACTGCACGAAGCACAAGATCTCAGTTTGGTCAATCAAGCTGGTGCCAATGCAGTTTTAATTGGTGAGTCTCTGGTGAAACAGCCTAATCCTGCAGCAGCGATCACAGCCCTATTTGCTCAGTTGTAGTTACAATTTCAATTGCTGATTTAGTCCCCTTAGTGATAAACGCGGTTACATGGAGCCAATCCCTCTTCCTTCTCATATTCATTACGAACTACTGCTTCAGCTTCTGGAACGCCAGACCGCTTTTGCTGTAAATCAACAACCACCAGTAAGACAACAGGTGCAACAACTGATTGCGACTCTCCGTAAGGCGATTGCTCAACAAAAGCAACTAGAGACTACCTGCGAGCGTTTTAATCTGCCCTTTGAGTATCACTGGTCACTTAATAGTGTAAGTGCTCAGGGTGGGAACACTTCAGAGTTAATTTCCAAGTCCCAGAAACGGAATATTTAGTGTTGATTAGCTCCAAGTTGATCATTGATAGCTAATCATAATTAGGCAAAGAACATTCGCAATAGACAAGACAATGGAAGACAAACATATGCTGATGATTCCGGGACCAACTCCGGTACCAGAGCCAGTATTATTAGCAATGGCTCAACATCCCATTGGTCACCGCAGCAGTGCTTTTAGCAAAGTAATCGCTGAGATAACAGCAGGTCTTAAATGGCTACATCAGACAGAATATGACGTGCAGGCTTTGAATGTAAGCGGTACGGGAGCCATGGAAGCGGGTATTATTAATTTTCTCAGTCCAGGCGACCGCGTTTTGGTGGGCAGTAATGGTAAATTTGGCGATCGCTGGGCGCAAATTGCCAAAGCTTTTGGCTTGCAGGTGGAGGTAATTAGTGCCGAATGGGGACAACCACTAGATCCAGAAGCATTCCGCCAGCAACTCGAAGCTGACAGTGATAAACAGATTAAAGCGGTAATCGTCACCCACTCAGAAACCTCCACAGGCGTACTCAATGATTTGGAAGCAATTAATAGCCATGTGAAGCAGCATGGAAAATGCTTAATCATGGTGGATGCGGTAACCAGTTTGGGAGCCACCAATGTACCTATTGATGAGTGGGGTTTGGATGTGGTAGCTTCTGGTTCTCAAAAAGGCTATATGCTTCCTCCCGGTTTAGGTTTTGTTGCTGTTAGTCCTAAAGCTTGGGAGGCTTATGAGAGTGCAACACTACCCAAATTTTATTTGGATTTAGGTAAATACAGAAAGGCGACAGCCAAAAATAGTAGCCCGTTTACACCACCAGTTAACTTGATGTTTGGGCTACAGACGGCTTTGCAGATCATGCAAAATGAGGGCTTGGAAAATATTTTTGCTCGCCACCAACGCCTGACCCAAGCTTGTCGAGCAGCAGTGAAGGCTTTAGGTTTACAATTGCTAGCAGCAGATGAGGTTGCCAGTAATGCTGTAACGGCGGTAGTACCTCCTGAGGGTATGGCAGAAGCAATTCGCTCCACTATGACTAAACGCTTTGATATTGCTCTGGCTGGAGGACAAGACCATCTCAAGGGTAAAATTTTCCGTATTGGTCACTTGGGATTTGTTTGTGAACGCGATCTACTCACTGCAATTGCAGCTCTAGAAGCAACTCTGGGAGAATTAGGCTATGAAAGTATGTCTCCAGGAGCAGGTGTGGCTGCTGCTAGCAAGATTTTAGCCACATCTTGAGCTTTTCTAACTAATTAGATTAAAGCATTAAGAGCGGGTTTTCTAGACCCGCTCTCCAACTAATAATTTGATGGTTGGTTGATTGCTGCAATCAGAACCTCCTCAATCTTAGAGACTTGCAGTAGTTAGCTAGGCTGTTTCAAGCCAGTCAAAAATACGATCTAACTGCTCTAAAGTTACTAAGCCATACTGCCACAAAACCATAGGCAAAGTGCTGGGACTATCATCGAGATGACGTTGGGCAGTTGCTAGTGAATCTTTAGAAATTGCTAATTCTTCTTGTAGAAAACTAATAAAACGAGAATAGGTAACAGGTGTCATTTTAATTTAAATTTTTGATTTTATTACCGTTTGGGAATTTAATAAAGTTCAACTTTGGATTGATCGTCTTGACCCAGATGGGTTTAAGCTTTTGAGTGCACAAATAAACTACCGTTAGAGAGTACAGATTTAGGAAAAGTTCACTTTAATTTACGTATTTGCACCCCTATCCAATGTCAATAGCTAATTCAGAGCCGAAATTTAAGTGCCTGAATTGTCCACACTGTAAGTAGTTGCACTTAACAATAACAGTAAATTCTGCGAGTAACTAGTCTCACAATGAAGTGCTTGCCCAATGGAGAAGATAGATACAAATAAAGCCTCTCAGTAAAACTAAACAAAGCAACCCATGGAAGAAAGGTTATCTTATACGATTAGTCTAATTACTCTATCCCCCGGAATATTATTAAATCTTCCCATATCTGGGGGCTAATTTAACATTCATTTTTTAGCTTTGGTAACAAGAGAAAAAATAGGTCACTTTCACCTCATTTCATCTGGCTAATGTTGCTTATCTTATACCCTAGTCCATAGGTTTAGAAGCTCGTTACTAAATTAGAAACAAGATTAATTGAGACTAGACTACTGGCTTGAGTTAACAAATTCAATATTCAGGCGATCACCAGCTTTGATACCCAGTTCTGCAGCTCTACCCCCGCGCAATTCAATCACCTGATTCACAGGCATTGGAGGTCCATAGGTTGAACAAGGTTCTTCTAGACAGGGGGGAACATCAGCTCGAATCGCTTGAATTTCCCCATCAAGTAGAAAAACCATATCCAACGCAATAGGTACATTCTTCATCCAAAAGCGAGCAACTCTTGGTTTTTCAAAGGAAAATAACATCCCCCTATTGGCAGATAAATTTTCACGATACATCAACCCTAGGGCTTGCTGCTCAGGTGTGCGAGTCACCTCTAACTCAATGGTCTCACCACCCATAATGACCTGGGCTTCAATGGGTAAAACCTGACCCAGAGATGCTGACTGCTTTGATTGTTCACTCACAGATTCAAGACCAGAAGACGAATTAGAATTGGCTGTGAAACAACCAAACAATAAAAAGCTAATGACTAGTAATAAAGGAAACGGAATTTGCATCTAAAAATCCCAGAGAGAAACGCTGAACAAAAAGATTGACACATTAGCCTTAAGGTTCCCTGAGTACGTAGCCTACACCTCGTACTGTCTGAATCAGACGCTTTTCACCGTCACCTTCAATTTTTAGTCTGAGGTAGCGGATATAGACTTCAATCACATTAGACTCACCCAAAAATTCATAGCCCCAGACATTTTCCAGAATTTTTTCTCTAGTTAGCACTTCACGAGGGTGAAGCATCAAATATTTTAGCAGTTCAAATTCCTTCATTGTCAGCTCTATCTCTCGACCCCCTCTAAGCACTCGACGGTTAGTTAAATCGAGAATTAACTCTCCAAAGCGTAGCTGTTGGCTGGGAGTAGGTTTAGGCTGCAAGTAGAACTGCACCAATTTTAAAAAAGTCTCTGGACGATAGGGCTTAACTAAATAATCATCAGCACCTGCTTCAAGACAAGCTACACGATCATTGACAGTATCACGCGCCATCAACATGAGCACAGGAACGCGACTACCAGCATTTCTCACCTGGCGACAAAAGTTTAACCCAGATTCGTTAGCGACAGTGCGATCAACTACAATCATTTCTGGTTTAAGCTCTTTAAATTGATCTAAACCACTGGTGGTATCTCTTGCTAGCACAGTTGTGTAGCCAGCTTCTTGCAAATCTGAACTTGCTCTTTGAGCCAAAGGTTCGTTAGCTTCAACTAATAGAATACGGGAATTACTCTCTGAAATTGCCAGGGACATCAACGTAAAACCTAAATTTAAGATGATATTTTCGAGACTTTAGAGTATGAGTCAGGAAAGGTTAAGGTAGTTCCACAGAAGTGGGTTTAGCGATGTGGGGTAGTCCCCAGCCCAACTTTTCACGCAGGATGCGGAAAAATTCTGTGGGTTGCAATCGGATAAAACGAGCACAATAGGCTGCTTTTTGAATCTCAATGCGATCTTCGGGAAGAATATAGCAGCCACCATTACCATCAACTACCATAACCATAGGATTAGGAGTGGCGGGAAAAACTTGTACTGGTTCGGTGTCAGAAAAAACTAAAGCCCTCGATGCTAGAGAGTGAGGGCAAATAGGTATCAATTGTAGTGCTGGTATGCCGGGAGTGACAACAGGTCCACCAGCACTGAGGGAGTAAGCGGTGGAACCAGTGGGTGTGGAAACAATGACACCATCAGCAGCAATGTCTACTGGTGCGTGTCTGCCAATTTGGACTTCAAAATGGCACATACTAGTGAGAGGTTCCCGATGTACCACCATCTCATTAAGGCACAGAGCTTCCCAAAGTAAAGTATCCTGACGAAAGACTCGCACCGCGAGCATTAAACGCTCTTCCACTTCATAATCATGGTTGATTAATTGCTCTAGAGCTTGGGGTAAGTGGTTAACATAGGTTTCGGTCAGAAACCCCATATGACCTGTATTAACTGTCAGTAGTGGAATACCGCAGGGAGCAACCTGACGGAAGGCTGCTAGCACTGTTCCGTCTCCTCCTAGGACAATACCAAACTCTACATCCTGGTCGAAGCCAGGGGGAGTTAGTTGTTCAATGCGTGTGTGGCACACAGGACGTTCTGGGCGTGAATATTCTAGAATGCCACCAAAACTAGAGGTAATACAAACGTCCCATTTAAGGTCTATCAGCTTGTCTCTTAATTCATGGGCGACTTGACAAGCTGTCGGCTTTATATCGTTGTAAATAATGCCTGCTTTGGGCACAATTAACCAATCCGGCTTCTTGTTGACAAATTGAGTGTTACATTGCTCTCATCGTGGCACATTTTTTCCGCTCTAGGCGATTTTGCGTCAATGAGATTTGAGCAATAGTTACAAATCTAGGATTTCGACTTGAAAGGAGTTCTTTTCTTTTTTTTGCCTTTGTTTTTTTCGTAGTCAATTTCCTTGAGTTTTTTCATAATGCGATCAAAGTATTCCTGGAGATACTCTTCTAAAGTGGTTGTTTCTTTAGAATCTAGTTCCAGGGTTTGATACACTTGCTCCATGTCCGCACTCAAAGGCTTACCACTGGCTAAAACTTCAGCAAAGGCTAAGCGGTCAGCAGGGTTTTGACCCCACTCGAAGAAGCGAGTAATTCTTCGCATTAATCGGAGAAAACCAAGAGGTAACCTAGCAATTTTCGCATTCTTACCTGAGAGTTGCTCACACAGATTAATGATTTCGTAGGCTCCCCACGCCCGTGTTCCCACCACCGGGAGAGTCTGGTTTTCTGCTTCTGGCACTGATAGAGTGCGTACAGCAAACTTAGCAATATCTAAAGTATCCATGTAAGCAACAGGTGTCGCTTCTCCTGTAACCCACACCGCCTGATTATCAAGGATGGGGATAGCATATTGACCAATTAAACCCTGCATGAAACCGCACAGTTGCAGTACAGTGTAATTTAGCCCTGCCTCAGCTAAAAATAGTTCTGTACAGTGCTTGATTTCCATTAAAGGGACATCAGGATATTTAGCCGCATCAAGGATTGAAAAAAAGATGAATCGGCTCACACCAGCAGCCTTTGCGGCCTGGATTAAAGCTACTTTACCTTCCCAATCTACTTGTTTAATACTTAAGTTATCCGTAGCCCGGGCTGCTGCAGCATCAATAACAGCTTCTATTCCCTCTAGAGCAGGGGCAAGAGTCTCGGGTAGGGTTAGGTCTCCAGTGACTAACTGTGCTCCCCATTCCTTGAGAAAAGCAGCTTTCTGTTGATTGCGCACCAGACAGCGAACATGATGACCCTCATCGAGAGCGCGACGAGCAACCTGTCTTCCCAAGGTGCCCGTGGCACCGACCACCAATAAGTCCATCTAAAAATAACGTTTTTTAAAGTTTCTATAAGATTTTATCAGGAAATGTGCTAACAAACGCGTCAACTATGAGAGAAGTTGTCAAAGCTTAACTCAAAACCCATGGACATACTCCCACAACCAAAGTGCATGGGCTTTGCTCTAAATTCTGTGGATTATTGACTTGAAGATAAAAGTCTGGATCTTTTTCCACAGGTTTTCCACAAGCAATAGGGGAGACAATGGTTAAGTATTGGTAATTACCCTCAAGATATCACCACTGCCCAATGAAGCTAGTTTGTAGTCAAAGCGATCTCAATACCAACTTATCTCTAGTCAGCCGCGCTGTACCTTCAAAGCCAACCCATCCTGTTTTAGGTAATGTTTTACTGGAGGCAGATGCCCAGCAGGGACGAGTTAACCTTACCGCATTTGACTTGAGTCTCGGGATTCAAACTAGCTTTGCGGCACAGGTAACGGAGGGAGGAATCGTCACTTTACCCGCCAAACTTCTCAATGATATCGTCTCTCGCCTGCCGGAAGGGGAAATTACCCTTGCCTACAACGACGAAGACACAGAGAGTGCTTTAGCTAGTTTAACTTCCACCTCTGGTCGCTATCAGGTCAGGGCAATGGGGGCAGAAGAATTCCCAGAATTACCTGTCATTAAATCAGAAGAAGAATTAGTTTTACCCACTTCAGTGCTAGCAGAAGGCTTGCGGGGCGCTCTATTTGCAGCCAGCAGTGACGAAACCAAGCAAATTCTCACAGGTGTTCATTTAATGACAATGCCTGATAACTTGGAATTTGCAGCGACTGATGGACATCGTTTGGCGGTGGTACAGACTCAAAAGCAAGCTGAAACTAATATAAGCGAGTTTGCGGTGACAATTCCGGCTCGTGCCCTGCGAGACTTAGAAAAGATGTTAACTATGCGCCAAGCAACCGACTCTGTTAAGTTGCGCTTTGATGAGGGACAAGTAGTCTTTGAGTTAGGGCAACAACGCCTAACTAGTAGAAAATTAGAAGGAGCCTATCCTGCATACGACCAGTTAATTCCTCAGCAATTTGAACGTTTTTTGAGTGTAGAACGTAAGCGGCTTTTGAGTGGTTTAGAGTTAGTATCAGTGCTGGCAGATACTAAAAATAGCATCGTCAAATTTAGCATTGACAGCGAACAACAACAGCTTGCCTTGAGTGTAGATGCCCAGGATGTAGGTAGTGCTAAAGAATCAATGCCTGCAGAAGTATCTGGCGATAGTATTGAGATCGCTTTTAATGTTAAGTATCTAACGGATGGTTTAAAAGCACTTCCAGCTGAAAATATTCAAATGCAATTAAACACTGCTACACAACCAGTTGTCTTTAAACCTTTGGGTGGTTTACAGATGACTTATCTGGTAATGCCGGTGCAGATTCGCTCTTGAGGTTGGCTAGATTTAGCTGCGAAAAAGCCTCGTGTATTGTCTCTGGTGTGCCATACTTGCCAGGGACAAACCCCAACTACAACTGGCTAGTTGTTCGTCCTCTATCGCCAAAACCTCTTCTGTAACCTGCACTAGCTGCTGGCTAAGGTAAAACAAAATTTGTTGGCCTTCAGTTTGCCCTAGGGGAATTAACTTTACACCAGCACTAATCAGGTTAGATGCCCAACTTTGTAGATAGGCTAAAATCGCAGCCTCAGAGTCAATTTGCCAATGGGCAGCTACGATACCAAAAGCAATGGCGTAGTTACAAGGATTGCCCACCACCTTAACCACAGATGCCAATTCGGGCTGTAAATTGAGTGCTAATCTAATTAGAGAACGACCCATTTGCCAACTCTGCTGGCGTAATTCTGATGTTTCCCTGGCTGCTGAAAGCCAAGCATTCCAATTACTTAAAGCTTCTAAATCATCATCAATTAGGCTTTGGTAAGCACGTAACATCACCGTGGCTTCCACAGGAATCGCCCCGTAGCATAACTCATTCTCTAGCCAACAGCACAAGCTATCTTTATCTGTAACTCCACCCTTGTCTACCAAGGTTTCTAAACCTTCAGAATAGCTGTAGGCACCTACTGGTAAGGTGGGACTAGCAAGTTGCAAGAGGCGCAGGAGTTTTGTCATTAGTGCTGATGTCCGTAGGCACCTATTTCTGGTTGAAAGGGGGCAATTTCCTCGATGATGGTTAACCCTAGTTTTTCTAACATGGTCTGAAGTACAGTATCTGGTTTCAGACGCAGGTAGTTGGGGGTAATTTCTAGAGGAATATGGCGATTGCCTAAATGGTAGGCTGCTCGTAGTAAATCTAAATTAGTGTCTGCTGTAATAGTTAACACTGGTTCTGGTTTAGCCGCAATCTGGATGACAGTTCCCGTTTCTGCTTGCAATAAGTCTCCATCTCGCAGGACACTGCCCCTGGGGAGACGCAGAATCAAAACTTGACCTGTGTCTGTTTCCCTGCGATAGCGACTTCGTGTACGTTCTTCAGCGCATAGAGGCAAGATTAAGCTAATAGGAATATCGGTAACTTGATTTAGTCTTTGGGTAAATGTCAGCATGGAATTGTGGGCTGGCGATTAACTCTGACAGGTGAGAGAGTTATTAGTTACGTCGTCGCAACTGAATCATGGCATCTTGAATTCGTTTTTTCAGCTCAGGATTACTTTGAGCTTCTGTTGTGATTTGATTGAATTGGGTAATACTCAAACCACTACTTTCAATAATCGCCCGCGAACTGTTGCAGTAATTAACAGCAATCTCTCTGGCATCACCAGGAAGAGAGCGAAAACTCGAACGTTGGTTACAGGTAATATTAGGTATGTTTCCTCCTGAACCAATAATTTGCTTGATGTCTTCGTAAGCTTGTTGACGCAACGATTCCATGTCGAGAATAGCTTGAGCCACGTTATTCAAATCTGCCTGAGTAAAATTTTGGGCGTAGGCAGATGTATTCAAGGTCAAGTAAGGAACATTATCTCTCAATTCTGGGGCAACTCCAGAAAGAATGCCCACTGTGGCTAAAGTACCAACAAAAAAAGAGCGAGTTAAGATTTTGTGCCAAGTCATGGGAGCAGATAGTGTAGTTAGCATAAGCATTAGCGCTCAAAAACTTTTTCCAGGATAATCTGCATTGTTTGAACTATTTTAGGGGTTATAAGTTCCTTTCGATAACTAGCGGCAAACTTGACAGAGTTTAACAACTTGAGTTTGTAAGATAGCCAAAGGTTGTGCGCCTTGCTTGAGAGCAACTTCAAGTTCTAGGAGGAGAGGAAAAGTAGCTAAAAGCTGACTGGAATGGAGAGATTTGACCTCTTGGCGCAGAAAGTAAATACGCTTGGGATTGCCCACTTCAGCAGCAGAGGCGATTACTTTTTCATCTCGCTCGCCATTTTCCACCATCAGTTTGACTTGTGTCCAGGTGCGAAATTGCCCCACTAGGGTAGCAACAATTCTTAAAGCAGGTTCATTGCGGTTAATTAACTCCACAACTAATTTCAAAGCCAGGGCTTCATTTCCTTGACGAATGGCGCTGGCAAGTTGGAAACTATTCTGGGTATTGGCTACAACAAGGCGAGATACAACCTCGCTCTCAAGGGGTTTATCACTGGTTTGAGCATAAACTTGCAGTTTTTCCAGTTCACCCCAAAGTTGTCTAGTGTTGTTACCCACTGCTTCAGCTAACACGGTAGTGGCATTTCTGCTAAGGCGTACACCGATTTGAGAGGCTAATTGATTTACCCTTGTGATTAAAGCGTCGGTTTTCCAGGGAGGGATGAGGGCAAATTCTCTAATTTCAGCGTGCTTTTGGCATAGCTTAGTAACTTTACTGCGTCCATCTGGTTTTTTGGTCGAAGTTAAAAGTAGATGGGAATTAGAAGGGATAACGGGTAGAGTTCGTTTTAGTTCCGCAAGCAAGCTTTCTGAGCAATTGTTAAATATGGTAGTGTCTGCTAACCACACTAAACGTTCGCCAAAACCAAAGGGAGGAGTCATTGCTTGATTGAGTCCTACAATCACACCATCGACTGATTCAGCATTGATTTTCTGATAGTTAAACTGTGACCATTGGGGATCAAGGACTTGGGTACGTAAATCCTCAATTACTTGATTCATGGCAAAGTCATCTTCTCCCCAAAAGAGATAAATTGGCATAAGAGCAATCAATTTTTAAATTTAGATAAGCAGATTTTTTTTCTCTTGGAGGCACTTAGATTGGACGAGACATATCAAATTTATCTCAACCGGGTAATGCGATTAACCCTACCGACAACCCACAGTACTCAACTGCAAAATATTCAGGAATCGCCTAAATTTAGTCAGGGCAAACCCACTCCTTTTCCTGGGTATAGCATTATTAGTCCCATTGTGGAATCAGACACAGTTCATGTGGAGTTGTACCAATATTTAAAAGACTATCAACAACAACTTTTACCTCAAGTGGAATCTGGTTTAATTGTGCCAGTGCCAGCAACTAGTTTTCACTTCACTTTAGCTGATTTAATTTGGGAAAATGCCTATCGAGATGCGATTGAGGAAAATTATGATTTTGAGCAACAATTGTATGAGTGTATCAGCAGTAGTTTTCAGGAGTATCAGCAGAGTATTGATACTAAAAGACCACTATACTGGCAGCTACTAGGACTAATTATCCGACCACGTTCAATTGGAGTTTGTCTTGTTCCTAAAGACGAAGCATCATATAATCATTTAGCTCAATTGCGTCGTTTTGTCTATCAAAATCCTGGCTTAATTGCCCTAGGTATCGAGCAACAATATCATTTTACTGCTCATATTACTCTTGGTTACTTTAGCAATATTCCCACTGATTTAAACCGCGATAGACTAACTACAACCTTGGCTACCTTGAATGAGAAATATGTTGATGAGAAAGCACCCACTCTAACAATCAAAGAGGCAAAATTACTCAAGTTTGACGACATGACTAATTTTTATCAGCCAACAGCAGCTCCAATTTTGGAGTTTTAGTCACTGTTTATTTTCTTGTCTATGACAATTTTGACATCTACAAAATGGCATTAGATCACCCAATAGTGGCTCAAAGTTTTGAAATTATTGACCAAGAAATTGGGACACATAACTTCAATTCATCCGAGTATGCCATTCTACGGCGCATTATTCATACCACCGCTGATTTCGAGTTTACTCAGTTACTAAAATTTAGTCCTGGAGCAATTGAGTCGGGAATCAACGCCTTAAGTCGCCAAATACCAATTGTTACCGATGTCAGTATGGTGAGAATGGGCATCGCAACGATGACAGCAAAAACCTTTGGCAATCACATCTTCAGTGCTGTGGAACAGGTCAAATCAGCATTGCCAGGAAAAACAAAAACGGAAACAGGCTTAGTGCAACTATTTCGCCAGTATCCAGAAGCAGTTTACGTCATTGGCAATGCTCCCACAGCACTGCTAGCACTTTGCTCCCAATTATCTCACTCCCCTGTTAAACCTCCTTTAATTATTGGTGTACCAGTAGGTTTTGTGGCAGTGCAGGAAGCAAAATTAGCTCTAGCACAAACTTGTGTACCTCATATCATGGTTCAAGGTAGAAAAGGTGGCTCTCCTGTCGCCGCAGCCATCCTGAATGCTCTGCTGGTTCTAGCATGGAAGAGTAGAGAGGTTAAGTAATAGCGCCTTTAACCCACGTCGCCTGAAGGCTTAGCTGAGGGCTCCCCGTAACAAGTTCGCCGGGGTTTCAGCTCAAGGGAATGGAAACCAAGACAGTAATGACATGTTCTCTCATCCTACTCGACACTGGATTAGTGGGGTCATCAAGGGTAGCACCTTAAATGTAGTCTATAGTAATACATTTTGAAGTGCAAAATGTGGGTAATAAGTAAAACTTCAGTTAATACCAAAAAATGGTTAATTTTTGCTATATTTTCTTATCCTCTGCTTATGCTGCTTTAACAATCAACCAATAACCAATAACCAATAACCAACAACCAAATGATATGCAACGCCCAATTTACCTAGATTGTCACGCTACCACACCCGTTGATCAAAGGGTGCTAGAAGCGATGCTACCCTACTTTACGGACTACTTTGGCAATCCTTCGAGCATCACCCATACTTACGGTTGGGAAGCAGAAGCGGCTGTGAAAAAGGCTCGTAGTACGATAGCAGAAGCAATTAATGCCACGCCAGAGGAAATAATTTTTACTAGTGGAGCGACAGAAGCAGATAATTTAGCGATTAAGGGAGTTGCAGAAGCCTACTTCAATAAGGGAAGACACATTATCACTCTACAAACCGAGCATCGGGCGGTACTTGACCCTTGTAAATATTTGCAAACTTTGGGATTTGACATTACCTATCTACCCGTAAATTCAGATGGCTTAGTTGATTTAGCGCTGCTGGAGAAAGCCCTGCGTCCTGATACAATCCTGGTGTCTGTAATGGCAGCCAATAATGAGATTGGTGTAATACAGCCAACAGCAGAAATTGGAGCAATTTGTAGGCAACATAAGATACTATTTCACACCGATGCAGCACAGGCGATTGCTAAAATCCCCCTCAATGTCGAGGCGATGCAAATTGATTTAATGTCCCTGACTGCCCACAAAGTTTATGGTCCCAAAGGCATTGGCGCTCTCTATGTGCGGCGACGGCAACCTAGAGTGAAACTAGCACCCCAAATCCAAGGAGGAGGGCAAGAGCGTGGTTTGCGTTCTGGAACTGTGTACACACCCCAAATTGTCGGTTTTGCGGAGGCAGTAGTATTAGGTTTAGCAGAAATGACAACGGAATCCCAACGTCAACAACAGCTACGAGAAAGACTATGGCAGCAACTTAGTCAACTACAAGACATTTATCTTAATGGTCATCCCAGCCAACGCCTGCCGGGGAATTTGAATGTTAGTGTTAAAGGTGTGGATGGTTCGGCTTTGTTACTCGGACTGCAAAAAGTAGCAGCTATCTCCTCTGGTTCTGCCTGTTCAGGACATTCCACTGCTCCCTCCCATGTTCTAACAGCTCTGGGTATCCCAGAGGATTTGGCTTATGCTTCTATTCGCTTTGGCATTGGACGCTTTAATACCCAATTAGAAATTGATACAGTGGCACAGGAGGCGATTACTACAATTAAATCTCTACGCAAAGCACCTAGAGCAAGAGCAGTTACTGGCATGAAGTAAGACTTGAAGTGTGCTTGAAGTTAAAATTTATTTATTTGAACCTTAACCAAGATCTGCTATGATACTATAATCCTTGCTTAGTAAATGGCTCTAAATAAGTTGCAGCCCCTCCACCAGTCGCAGCTCCTAGCTAGCTACTGCGGTCTAAAAGCAAACAGTTCCCTAGGGTTCACAGACAGGAAAATAAACCTGTACTAGGTTTGGAAATCCAGCAAGCCCGAAACTGTAACTCTTGAGACCAGAAACTAGGCAGGTAAGGTTTTGGAATTGCTCCTGAGCTAGCCAGGAAAAGTTGGTGCGAAAAGCCATTCCGGCAAATTATGAAACACTTGTATTGATTAAAAAGTAAAGTCAGAACAACTGGCTGACAAAATTTTTCTAAAAGCAAAGTTGTTTGGCACAGTGCCTGAGTGCCTCAACCAGCTAAAAGTTTTTGAGGAAATTGAATGCCAAAGCAGATAATTATAGCAGAGCAACATCAAGTTGCCGCCGTTTTTTGGGAAGATCAAATCCAGGAATTAGTTGTTGCTACCGGCAACCAACAGGTTAGTGATATCTACCTCGGTGTTGTGGAAAATGTCATTCCCGGCATCGATGCAGCTTTTGTCAATATTGGTGACACGGAACGCAATGGTTTTATCCATGTCACTGACCTAGGTCCTTTGCGTTTGAAAAAAAGTGCTGGGGCGATTACTGAACTTCTTGTACCGCAACAGAAAGTTTTAGTTCAGGTAATGAAAGAGCCGACGGGCAATAAAGGACCTCGACTCACCGGTAATATAAGTATGCCAGGTCGCTATCTGGTACTTATGCCCTACGGCAGAGGAGTTAATCTCTCACGCCGCATAGAAGGGGATAATGAGCGATCTAGGCTGCGAGCCTTAGCTATTTTAATTAAACCTGCTGGAATGGGGCTTTTGGTGCGCACAGAAGCCGAAGGAAAGGCAGAAGAGGCGATTATGGAGGATCTCGAATACCTCAAACAGCAGTGGGAAATGATCCAGCAGCAGGCTGTTTCTACCAAAGCACCAGCCTTGCTCAATCGGGATGATGATTTTATCCAACGCGTTTTGCGAGATATCTACAGCGCTGAAGTCAATCGCATTGTGGTAGATTCGAGTGCAGGTGTTAAGCGAGTCAAACAACAGTTGATGAACTGGAGTGGTGGACGTTCTCCAGAGGGAGTTCTGATTGACCATCACCGTGAACGCTTACCACTATTTGAGTACTTCCGTGTTAACGCTGCAATTAGGGAAGCACTCAAACCCAGGGTAGACTTGCCCTCTGGGGGTTACATTATTATTGAGCCCACGGAAGCTTTAACCGTAATTGATGTCAACTCTGGTTCTTTTACCCGTTCTGCTACTTCCAGGGAAACGGTGTTGTGGACTAACTGTGAAGCGGCGACGGAAATTGCGCGTCAATTGCGTCTGCGGAACATTGGCGGAGTCATTGTCGTGGATTTTATCGATATGGATTCACGACGTGACCAACACAAACTTCTGGAACACTTTGACAAAACCCTCAAAGCAGATAAGGCGAGACCGCAAATTGCCCAACTTTCAGAATTAGGCTTAGTGGAGTTAACACGCAAGCGTCAAGGGCAAAATATTTATGAACTATTTGGTCAAAGTTGTTCTACTTGTGGTGGTTTAGGTCATTTAGCCAATTTACCTGGTGAATCCGAGAGTGTAGCGCTAGAAAGCCCTACAACCCAAGTTCCTGCTTTGATCTTGAAGTCACCGGAAAAAAGTCCTGAGGAACTGGATACTTTCTTTGATCTCAAGGGCGAAGATGACGAATCATTTGATTTACTAAACCATCCTAGCTACCAAGAACAAACTGGAGGTGGCAATCGCCGTCGTCGCCGTCGTCGCCTTGGTAATGATAATGGTAAGACGGAAGAGGTTAGTAACAAAATTAGGGTACGTACAATAGGGGAGTCGAAGCCGGAGGTCAATGTAGCATCAGAATCAGCAGAGAAAACAGAAATTGTCAGTAACAATCGAAGTTCGCGTCGGGAAAGTCCTAAGCAAGAACAAATTTCTGTAGAAATGACACCCGTTGAACAAGATGTATATGCTTTAATGGGCGTTTCCCCTCTGATTCGTTTGGAAGGTGTCAATAAAGACCCCAAAACTGTAGATGTCTTTGTCACTACACCAGGAGAAGTAGAGGAAATAAAAGAATTGCCTAAAGAATTGCCTAAAGAATTACCTATTGTTGTCGAGGAAAAACCAAACCTTGAAACAGTCACAGAACCTGTAGTAGAAGCTGAAGAGATGGAAAGTGAGCGTCCCCTGGTACGTCGCCGTCGCCGTCGTTCTTCAGCGAAGGAAGCTTAGTTCAGTTCTAATTTACCAGCAATTCAAATAATGATACTGGACTATTCACAGTTACCAGAATTAACTTCTGGTTGGAGTTTAGTCGCTGGAGTAGATGAAGTTGGTCGGGGTGCTTTATTGGGTCCTGTGGTAGCAGCAGCAGCTATGATACCGCTTCCATTAGTACCCCAATTAAACGAGTTAGGAGTTAAAGATAGTAAAAAACTCTCTTCTAAGCGGCGCACACAATTAGCTCAGCAAATTCAAAGCATGGCTACGGATTGGCAAATCGGTTTGGCCACTGCGGAGGAAATCGATGAGATTAATATATTACAAGCATCACTATTGGCAATGCAACGAGCTGTGATTAAGCTCAAACCAACACCAGAATTGTGTTTGGTGGATGGCAAATTTGCGATTCCCGATTTAGCAACGCCACAAATAAACTTAGTCAAAGGAGATGAAAAATCTCTAGTGATCGCAGCAGCAAGCATTTTGGCTAAAGTGTGGCGCGATCAATTAATTATCAAACTAGCCCAAACCTACCCAGACTATGACTTAGCTGCAAATAAGGGCTATGGAACAAAACGCCATCGCATAGCCTTGCAAAAGTATGGCCTCTGCGCTGAACATCGGAGGTCATTTCGTCCCTGTCAGGTGAAACATTGCTCAAGTGATTAAGCAATGAGGTTTTCGGCTGTAGGTAGTGTGGATGATTGAGTTGATAGAGGTGCTACATCCTGAATTGCCCATTGTCGGTAATCTTCAAGCAACTGCTTGAGTAATCGCTGCTTAATCCTCAACAGAACATTTTTGAGTAGTTGATTACCAGTAGTTTCTAAAATCACTTTGGGAGTAAACCACATAGGAGGAGGTAACTCCAACTGAACTTGAAGATTTGCTCTACCTTGGAGGTAAGTTTTTCCTTGTTGCTGTGTGGGTGATAATTGACCTTGGAGGTTAAGGGTAAAGCGGTTGTTAATATAGTCAATGCCGCGAATTTCGCAGTTCTCTGAACGCAAATTTAGTGTCCCGTTTGCATCTGTCCACAATTTAAGAACAACCACAGGCTGGAAATGATAGAGTTCCATAAAGTTGAGGGGACGCATCTTGACCCGATAGCGCTGGTTAGAGAGTTGTTCTGTCAGTTGCGGGTTAGCTATAGCTCGCACTAGATGTTGGGGCTGGCGTAGATAATGTTGAATGGGAACTGAGTGTTCTTGAACCTCAATCTCCAAAGATTCGGTGGCGGTAAAACTAGTTTTCATCGACAAGACAACTTAGAGTAGAGGTTATATATAGTAATTTTAGTTTACATTTCTTAAGCACAAGGTTCGGCGATCACACATAGAGTCATCGCTTAGGCTTTCAGATTAAACTGTTTGGTAGCTAAATATACTTTTCCTCATAAAAATTTACATAGCTCTCAGTAAGAGTGCAGTGTAGAGAGAGCAGAAAATTGCAGGCCCTATGGAATTTCTATCTGACGAGAAAGGAACAATTGCTAGGATGTTTCCAGAAAGGCGAATAATTTTAGTTGTTTATGGTGGTTTCTATTGCTCACTTGGGACCAACTGGGACTAATGCAGAAGCAGCAGCCCTAGCTTATGCCAATTGGTTAGCTCAATACTCAGGGCAGGAAGCAGTTCTATGTCCTTGTCCTAGCATTGCTCAAAGTTTGCACTCTGTTGCCCAAAAAGAAGCTGATTTGGCGGTGGTACCAATAGAAAATTCAATTCAAGGAAGTGTCACCATGACTCTAGACACCCTTTGGAAATTGGAGCAATTGAAAGTACAACAGGCATTAGTAATGCCAATTCGTCATCTTCTCCTGTCTTGGGTTCAGTCTTTGGAGGAAGTTAAAATTGTCTATTCCCATCCCCAAGCCCTAGCTCAGTGTCAAAGTTGGCTGGAGCGTTCTTTACCCATGGTAAAATTGGTGCCGACTAGCTCAACAACGGAGGCGCTAAGATATCTAGACCAAACAGAGACTGCTGCGATTGCTTCAGAGAGAGCAGCCCAAGTATATAAGCTCCCAATTCTCGCCAAGGAAATTACTGACCATCAAGATAACTGTACTCGCTTCTGGGCGGTTGGATTAGATAGGGTGATGAAGCAAGGAGACTATATTTCCCTTGCCTTTAGTGTACCTGCTAATTTACCAGGAGCCTTGGTAAAACCCTTGTCAGTATTTGCCAACAGAGGAATTAATCTCAGTCGCATTGAATCTCGTCCGACGAAGCGTTCCTTGGGTGAGTATCTATTCTTTATCGATTTAGAAGGGAATGTGGCAGATAAATCTGTGCAGGCGGCTTTAAAAGAGTTAGAAAATTATACTAGAGTATTAAAGATATTTGGGAGTTACAAGGTAGTACCAGTTGAACTTCCAGAAGTCAAGAGTATATAGAAATTGATCGCCTTTTTAGATTAGATATATATCAGGGGAAATTAAAAGTTCTTATTTTTGGCTCATTGTAGGGGCTTAAAGTTTTAATTTCCTACATTCTTTTTTGCAGGTTTCTATTAGAAAAAGCGACGTTAACATAGAGTAATGCACATATAAATTATCTATTCAAACCCACATTCTGCAATTCAAAATGTATTGTCTCCCTCTACAAGGAACATACCACCATTAACCCATCAAGAACACATCTTGAAGGTAGAGTTTGAGTAAGGTTTATCTGATTTAAATAGAGAACACTGTCAAAGCATTAATCTAATGTCATTAACAGGTAATTACTTAGAATAGCTGGGGAAATCAAATAATTTTAGTAATCTTTTACTAGTTATATTAGTAGATTTGCGGCTGTTATTCTCAGTGTTTTACTAATATTACAACGGGTTTTTGTATTTATCTGATAGGCAAATGGAGCTAGGATATAGGTGAGATTTTTTAGTTCATATTTGGTATTTTTTGACTGCATTTCAGGCTATCATTACAAAGATTTTACTCAGACCATTACAGAAAACTTTTTCCATTATCCTGCCGATTTTATTCTCGTTTAGATACTCTACCTTAATATCTTTGCCTAATAAATGTTCTATATTCTATGTCCTTAAATAATTGAAAAAATAAGTACATGGTTTTGGAGACAAAACCTAATCAGAAACGGATTATTGCTTTGACTATTTGACCTGCACTTATTTTTTCTTGCGCTTCTATTCCTTTTTTTTCATTTATTATTTTTACTCTGCCTAGCTCATCTATTATGCACGCTATTATTCCCAGATGATCTAGTTTCTTTACTTCGATTTTCCCGAGCTATTTATCTTATTTGGTCATGGCAAAATAATGCTTGTTTATATTGTCTGACCAAGCTGCTGCTGTTGTGAGCTAAGGTAAAAGTGACCCTGAAAAATGTGATAGCTTTGCTTTACATATATTTTTAAGAAGCTCCATGATTGGATAGCAATTTGAGTATAGGAGGAAGATTTTCTCTCCACTCAGCAGCAGCTTTAACCCGGGGTTTGAAAGGTGTTGTCATGTAATCAAGCTCTTCACGAGAAAAGCCAGGCTGACCGCACCAAAATGGGTGACTAGGTCTGCTACTAAAATAGGCAAAGTAGATAGCAAAACGGTGTGAATGAGTGGGTGGTTTGCCTCGATGTACTAATCTAGCAGTATCGGCAAAAAAGACAGTTCCTGCTTTACCAACAACTGAATTCAAAGACTCTTGATTAGACTTAACATACTTGTGTGTACTTGTTCCCATCTCTGGCAATGAAGAGCTAACATCTTGTTTCAAGTATTGGAATGGACCATTAGTCTCATCTACGTCATTTAGGTAAACTCCTACTTTGAGCATACGTCGATCATGTCTATCTACGTGCCAGAGTCTAGTGCTATCTCCTAATTCATTACCATCAGGCATACTATAGGATAAAGCACAGCCGTTGTATGCTGTCGGTAAGCGGAGATAGCCTTCGACTATTCTTAACATTCGCTCCTGAAGTCCCCACCGAAAAACTTCTGGATACTTCAAAAATTGTTTGGGAGTGCAGTACAACATAGACTTATCTTGATTGATCTCAAGAGAAGCACGCTCGACAAGATCTTCTAGCATACAGTTAGCTTCTGCTAGAAACTGAGGTGTTTGAGTAACTTGTAAAGACTCTAAAGACGTAACACAAATACCTGTACGATCGAGCTGATCTACTATGGCTGATTCAACAGAATCTAAGGCTACCATATCTTTTTTATGTTTTTCAATCAGCTTATAGTATTTAGGTAGAAGTAAATTCTTCTCAATCAAAGGGTTTTTCAGTAAATTAACAAGACTGAGAGCTAATAAACCTCGAGGATTTACAGCTAAGTTTTTGGATATTTTATACATCCACAGTTGTCTCGTATCCATGGCTCAAATTTTACTCCTAAATTAATAAGTTCCCAAAAAAATAAAAGATAGAGAAAACCCTGGAGATAAATTATTAAAAACTCAAATTAATTCACTTAATTTTACACTATTAAAATACTTGTATTGTGAACATAGATTGATAAATCAGAATTAAAATATAAAGTTATCAATAAAAATATAGTGCTTTAAATACTACATGATGTAGGGCTCAATTAAATTAATTATCTGCTGAGTTCTTTCATTAGTTCCTTCATCATGAAGATGATAGCCTGAGTCAAAAAACATTGATTTATCATACATGAAAGAATCATAGTTACCCAAGATAGGAACATCTATATTGGCGTAAAAAGAACTTATACTTTGAAAAAATATTTTTTGTCTACTACCTTGATAGTCTTCAAACCAAATAGTGCTAGGCCAAGCCGCTATAATTTGAACATTATTACTTTTACACCAGTCAGCAAAAATCTCAATTTGGTTTGTTCCATGACTAAGCTCCAGTTGGTCTTTAACATAACTCATAGGTTGAGCAAGAGAAAGTTCCTTGAGATTATCTTCAGAAATATCTGATTTTTTATTGTTGGTCTCATCTCCAAAAACATTTAGAGTGTCAGATTGATAACTGTAATTGAGAGGTTTTGGAGGGACAAATTTAGCGACTATACCACGTAGTAAACGCATCCAAGATAAGCCTCCCAAAAAACGAAACTTTTGAGTTATATTTAAAGAATCAAAATAATTCTTATCTCTGGCAAACACATAGTCAATTAAAATATTACTAGGTTTATCTAGACTTTGATATAAATGATATTCTAGAGGTAGTAAAACCGTATCACCAGGCTTTAACCAAGAACGAGCACGATAAAATAAATAGTCAAGTCCAAGGGGAGCAACAGCTGCACCATTGACACAGGGAATACCCATTTCCTGCTGAATTTTTTGGCAACTAACTCCAAATAGTGCATTAGAACCTGCCACAACTACTAATTTTGGTTGGTTAATAGATGTAGCCATACTTGACTTAATTGCATAGGCTTCCTTCATCCAACGGGAAGTTTCTGTGGGAGCACCGATTTGAAAATATACTAAGAGACAAAAAATTAAAATACTAATAATGAATCCAGATAAAACTGATGGCAAATATCGGCGATATAGCATAACTTTAGAAATTGAAATAAAGAAATTCACTTGCAGGTGCAATGACAATGGTTTTAGTAATTATGAAAACCAATAAACCAACAATCAAACCAGATAGTACACTTGGTTGCCATCTTAGTTGTGACCAAAGGTTAATCAAGTTATTTTTGACTAACTTGTGATTAATCTTACTCTCAATTACTGGCTGGTAATTTTCTAGCCATTGTGTTGTATTTGGAGTAAACCAGACAATAAGATGAAGTATAAATAAGGAAATATAAGTTAGAACAAAATCTTGTGCCCCATATTCTGGGAAACGTGCACCCAAACTCTCTAGTAATAATTTGAGAGGAACTAATTTATTAGCAATTAATGAAGGAAGAGCAATGCCATGTTTACCTACCATACCTTCTAAGATAAGCCAAGCAGTATTTAGATTTTCTGCTCGGAAAAAAACCCAACCGATTACGATAGCTAGATAGGTAAATAGGCAACCGAATATTTTACTGAACCAGTGATGTTTTTTTAGATCATGGCCTAGCATTTTCCTGAAAGAATGCCACTGATGATTACAAATCAAGAAAGTACCATGTAAGCCACCCCACAAAATAAAATTCCAGCCAGCACCATGCCAAAGTCCTCCTAGCAGCATAGTAATCATTAAATTTAAGTTTCTGCGTAGCTTACCACGACGATTTCCACCTAAAGGAATGTAAATATAATCTCGCAAAAAATTAGATAAAGTAATATGCCAACGTCGCCAAAAATCACTTATATTGATGGATTTATAAGGTGAATTAAAGTTAAGTGGTAGTTTAATACCAAACATTCTGGCGACACCAATTGCCATATCAGAGTAACCAGAAAAGTCGAAATATAGCTGCATTGTGTAAGCTAGTGCAGCACCCCAAGCATAAAAAAAGGTGGGAGGATTTCCTTGAGCAGCAGAATTAAATACAGGGGTAGCATAGATAGCAATACTGTCTGCAAAAACTATTTTTTTAAATAATCCGAGAATGAAAATAGTGCTACCTATTGATAGATTTTCTAATCTAAATTTATAAATGTTTTTTTTGTAAAACTGAGGTATGATGTCCTTGTGATGTACTATAGGTCCCGCAATTAGTTGTGGAAAGAAACTAACAAAAAGACAGTAGTCAAGAAAATTGTATTCTTCAGTTTTTTGTTGATAGGCATCGATTAAATATGCAATTTGCTGAAATGTAAAGAAAGAGATAGCTAAGGGCAGAATAATACGCTGTAATACAATATCTGTCTTGACAATTTCGTTGATTGTATTTACGAAAAAGTTCGCATATTTAAAATAACCGATTAAGCTTAAATTCAGAACAATACCAAAGACTAATAAGGCTTTTCTAGATAATCTTTGATTAATCGACTGCTTATTCTTTTTAAGGTGCGGTTTCTCTTGTTTATTTTTTGTATTTTTTCTCTGAAGTAAATTACCTATAAAATAATTAACTAAAATAGAAGAAACTAGTAAAATTAAATAGCTATAATTCCACCAGCCATAAAAAAACAAAGAAGCAAAAACTAACCAAGCAACTGCTAATCTATGTTGACCTCTACCACCAATTTGAAAAAAAACAATTAGAGTTAGGGGTAAAAAGAATACAATAAATTCAATTGAGTTGAAGAGCATGGATCAGGTATGAAGTATAATATTTAACGTGCACGAGTATGATCAAAAGCTCTGGCAATTGCGTTCCACGCTAACTTACGATTCATTTGTGCATCCAGTGGTAAAGGCCTAACAGGATTACCATCACCACGTGGCCATTTTGATCGCCAGGTATAGTGATCGCTCAATCCCCAGGTGAGAACAGCAATTACCGCAGGTTCATCTAGCACCACTGATAGATAATCCTCGTAGGCACCAGCAACTAAGCGATCACGAATTTCAGGATCTGCAGGTAGTGAATTATCTGTGACATCCAATTCTGTTACCAAAATTTTTAGGTCTAGTTGTGCCACCTCATGGAGAAAAGCTCTCATGCGTTTTGGCTCCAAAAAAGGAACTTTACCCCATCCCCATAAATGAGCTTGCAAACCTAAAGCGTGGACAGGAACCCCTTTAGACTTCAAGCGTTCCAGTAGTTTGAGTATATTAGTCCTTCTGGATTCATTTTCTGGCGTATCGTGAGCCATTCTTGTGTCGTTATAGACAAGCATTGCTTGAGGATCCATTTCTGCTGCAATCTCAAAAGCAAGATCAATATAATTGGGACCCAGATTCTGAAGCCAGGGAGTAAGACGCAAACCATCATCTCTGCCATGCTGGGGGAAAATGGCTTCATTCACCACATCCCAAGAATGAATTTTACCTGCATAATGTTTCATTACTACTTGCAGGTGTTCACGCATTAAAGATTCAGCATTACCTTTGTTGACTTTGTTTTGAAACCATTGGGGTAAAGACTGATTCCAAACTAAAGTGTGTCCTCGAAACAACATATCGTGGCGATCAGCAAATTCCGCTAACCAGTCACCCTGATTAAAATTAAACTGTTCTTGACTAGGACGCAGAGTTAGCCACTTTAGCGCATTTTCAGGGACGAGCATAGCGCATTCTTGAGCAAACTTTGCTGCAAATTCAGGGTTACTAGATAGAGCAGAATAACTACCTGCTGCTCCGTAAATCAATCCCTTAGCTGCAGCACGCTCTTTAAGAGAAGTTTCTCCTTCAATAGTGAAGTTTGCTGATAATTGAGCTTGATTATCGTGATCAACAAGTGTTCCTGACTCCTTTTGAGCACAAGCACCTATACCTGCTAAAGCAGCTAAACCTAGGTGCAAGGTTTGTCGTCTGGTAATTGATTGGCGAAAAAACATCTTTTTGTTCTCCTTCTTCCTCTTTTATTACTAAAGGGATTTTGAATGAAAATGCGTTAATTCAGCCTACGAAAAATCAAGGTTTGACTTCAAATTTGTAAGAGAGGACTCATAGCAGTTGCAAAAATCATTGCTTCACATCGATCTCTGTATCTTAATTTCTTGTAGCGTATCTGCATCAACTGCCTTTAGTAAAAATCAATGAAAACAGTATTATTGGTTACTCAAGCGATGGTATGAAAATTGTTTTAATACTCGGTAGAAAAACAATAAATTACCAACTAGATATCGCTGCCATAAGCGTCGTGGTTCAGTAATTAATCTTGCTAACCATTCAAGTCCTAGATCAGTTAGCCAACGTGGTCCTCGATATAAGGAATCAGTATAGAAATCGAGACAAGCACCTAAGGGTAAAAATACTTTTGCTTCAATACGATCTAGATTATCTGTAATCCATTGTTCTTGCAGTGGCATACCAAAACCAACGTATAAAACTCCGGGTTTAAACATATTGATTTTGTCGATTACTCGTTCATTTTCTAGACCGTTTTTTTGAAAGTAACCGTGATGTCCTTCAATTTTGAGTTGAGGTGCAATAGTTTTTAGTTTCGTGATCGCTTTGTCAACAATGCCTGGCTTACCTGCTAATAAAAATAGGGATACATTCTCTTTTTGGCAAGCTAAGGCTAGCTCTTCTATATAGTCTGGACAAGTCATCCGGTTAGTAGAGTTAACAGAACAGCCACATAACTTGGCTCCCAATAAAACTCCAAATCCGTCGCAAAAAACTAATTCTGCTTGATTGAGAAAGTTTCGATACCAAGGTAGTTCATAGGCAAAATTCATAGCACGAATATTGACATTAGCAATAATCGTTTTTTTTGATAATTGTGCTGAATTAACTATAGAATTAATTAGCTCATTAACTGTTAATTTGTGAAATCTTGTTTTGAGTAAATTAACTTCGGCAAATCCTGGTTCCTTTACCAGAAAATTTGATTTCATTTTGCTCCAGGGTGGTTTTTATTGCTAATAAATTGTTCTGTTAACACAATAAAAATCCGGACAAAAAACTATTAAATATACAAAAAACTATTATTTTTATTACTACCAAGAACCATACTGTTCTGATGATAAACTAGGGAAAAATAATCTTAAGTTGCCTTTAATTTTTTTTATCGTTGTTGCATCAATAAAATATTTGATCGGCAACAGCAATATTTCTTTAGTTAACCAGGTAAAATAAAATCTATTCCTTTTTCTTTGTTGAGTCTTTGGGTAGTTGTGGATGATTTGATTTCCCACTATCCAACTTTCGCGAATTTGAGCAAATTTACTCATCAGTTTCCCACTCATGCCGTTAAGTGAGTAAGAAGCTAGAGTAGAGCTAGCAACATATTTAAATTTACATTCCGAATCATAAGCCCTAAGTATAAAATCATAATCAGCAGCTATGGTATAGCTCAAGTCAAATTTACCTAGCTCTTCATAAACAGATTTTTTGACAAAGCAACTAGGATGATTCAAGGTAAATTTGAAAATTAAATTATCTAAGTCACCAGGAATAAAAGTATTTAAATATTCACCATTTAAATAATTGTCTATTGGGGAATAAAGAATCGATGTATCTGGGTTTTGAGAGAAACTATGTTCAACTACTTTTAAGGCTCCATCGTTATACCAATCATCAGCATTGATAATGCCGATAATATCTCCAGTGGCACAACTAATGCCTTTATTCATTGCGTCATATACTCCCTGGTCTGGTTCAGAGATAAAAACACTAATTTTATCTAAATACTGATTAATTATGCTTGCAGTTCCATCATTAGAACAACCATCAACTATAATGTATTCTATTTCAGAATCTAGCTTTTGATTAATGACACTCAAGATGGTTCTTTCTACAGTTTTTTCTGCATTATAAACTGGTGTAATGATTGATATTTTCATGGTTGATACAAAATCAAAAATATAATGCTTTTTAGCTAGTAATTCATCGAAAAAAAATCAAATTGTCATTGTTAGCTCTGATAAAAAATTCTGTTGCCTTTGAAAAAGCCATTCAGAAGCATCATTCACAGCTGATAAATTCTCAGTACTATTAATTGCTGATTTTAATAGCTGAGCAAACTTTTCTGGTTCATTGGTAACTTCAACTGTCTTAGGAAAATCATCAATACCTCTAAGAGCTACAGAAGTTGCTACAATTTTTGAGCCAGATGCAATTGCGTCTAAAGTTTTAATTTGGATGCCACCACCACTCAAAGTAGGAATAGCCACCACCTTAGCTTGTGCCATAAACTCTATAGCATCAGGCACAAAACCCAGGTAGGAAATCTGCGGATATTGATCAGTAAGCCACTGTGCACCTCTACCAGCAATCTGAATTGATATATTTTTTGGTAGATGAGGATAGACATGTTTCAGAAACCATAGCAATCCTTCCTGACTTGGCTTCCATAACCAACTGCCAATTATCCCAATATCACAGGTTTTATGAAGTTGTTTATTTACTGTTTGTTGTAAAGCTGGTGGTAAAGATAAAACTCTTACTTTTGTCTCTCCCACAACGGATGCAAAATATTTAGCATCTTCTTTTGTAAGTGTCCAAACTTCATGAGCAATAGTAGCTAATTGATTTTCCATTTTTTTGATTAGCTTAGCTTCCCGGTAGTAAGTCCACTGAGATAACAAAGTATTTGCTTGTTGATAAATATCTAAGTAAAGTTCATGTTCAATATTATGGGTGTTGCTGATAATTTTTACTTTTGGCGGTAAGTAGTTTGCTAACCAGCCTAATTGAGAATGATCAAGAACTACTAGATGGTATTCTTCTTCAGCTATTAATCTTTTAACAGTTCGGATATACTTACGAGAATAATACTTTGCTGCTGAGTAGGGTAATTTTTTTAAAAGACCTAATATGAACCAAATAAAAGGATAAAATTTAGCTTTTTTCGTTTCTATATATCTTGTATCTACGACAACTTCTTGATCGCTAGTTTCAAACACATCATCTTGTCGCATATACCCAACGACTGTGACTTGATGTCCTAAATGAGTTAGAGCATCAATATAACATTGAGAGGCAACTTCACTCCCCATTCGTTTTTGGCGAGGAAGAATTGTCGTCAAGAATAAAATTTTCATAATTAATAAGTAAGAAAAGATAATTACTAGAATTTAAATATTAGGAGACTTGTTAATACTTAAGCCAGCTTGATAAATCCCGCTGCAGAATATCTTGAAGCTGCAAAATATCATCACGATGCATCTCAACTATTTGTTTACGTATTTCTGGTGGTAGTGGTGGAGCTTGTTGTAGATTAAGGTTTTTAAATTCTGTGTATGTTGATTTAATATTCTGGTATAAATAATTAGGTAATCTAGGTAAGAGATTGGTACTTAAATTTATTCGTAGAGATTCTAAGTAAGAATAAAGTATATGGTTTTTCGGTATACCACCAACATTAGCTTTTTTGCAAGATTTTTCTCCTATTAATTCGCAATCTACATTAAGGAATTTGCAAATATCCTTGAATAAGATAACTGGAATATCTTTTAAATCTTGATAGATGCAAATTTTAATTTGCTCACGACCGAAAAGATTAAAATAATATTTTAAAGCAGGACAGTATAATTCACTCAATCCTCCACCAATTCCTCTCTGAACTACTTTGGCAAAGCTATCAAGTGGGTTTTGTTTATATAAAAGTTTTTGTATTTCATTACGGTATTTCATCAAATAAAGTGAGTAAGCTCTATCTGCGGGATCGCGTAGAATTACAATGAGCTTTACGTGAGGTATGTAACGGTGAATTCTCTTTGGTGCTTTAGGATGAAATAAATAGGTAGTAGAAGCTTCTCCAACTGCTTTTTCATCAGTAACTTCCCGAAACAAAGCCTGATAATCTTCTAGATTATTAATTATTGCTCCTGGAGTACCAGAATAGGAAAAAAAATTGGGTTCTTTTAAGCGACTTAAATATACTTGAGGGTGTTTTAATAAGGTTTCATAAAGTGTAGTTGTACCAGATTTCATTGCACCAATAATTAGGAAATTTGGTAGTAGATAATTCATTTGTATATCCTAACTCTCAGCAGGGATTGACAATATTTTTTGAGGGCGATACCTATTTGCCAAGGCTATTTCTTTTCTTTCCCTGGAACTAATCAAATTAATTGAGATAAAGTAGATCCAGATAATATCACTAGTTAAAATAGTATTGCCGACACTAAAATTGACAATAAACTGCATTACAAGTATTTGTATCATGCAAATAACCTCTATTCTTCTTGTGAGAAAAAAGAGATTTAATGTTCTCCACAACACTGTAAAATACATAGTTAAATAGAGGAAAAAACCTGCAAATCCCAGCTGTAAGAAAATATCTAAATAACCATTATGGGCGTTAAAACGTCTATTTACATCACCGGTGGCTTTAGCATCAGAAAGGGCCCAACTGTTATCAGTAACATATAAAGATTCTTCAGAAGTCCAAAACGCCGCAAATCCGTAACCAAACCAAGGTCGTTCTAAGCCTTTTTCTATTGATAAAGTCCAAATTGGTACACGTCCATTTAGCCCCAAATCTTTACCTAAGACATCAACAAGAACATATTCTAGATTAGTTACAATTAATATAGATGTAGAGCCAACAACCAAAATAGTTAGAATCGCTAATATAGCCTTAATTTTATAATGTTGTTTAGCAATTTTATATAGAACTAATACTGATGATAAAGAGACAAAAAGAATTAATGCTGTTTTACTTTGAGACAATATAATCAAAGCAAACATTAAACCAAATATAACAAGAGTTTTCCATAAACTATGTCTTTTGCTAATAGAGAAAGCTAAAAATAGAGGAGATAAAGCCATAATTCGACCTAAATGGTTTTTATGTCTATAAATTCCTCGCCAAGCAAGTACTCCATTAGCGATATGACTTCCTGTTCCAGGAGAAACTATGTATGTTATTAAACTTAAAATTGCTATAGTAATAAGGGAGTATATGAGAAGCTGTATTTGCTCTTTAGTAGAGTAACGCATTGCCATATATACACCCAGAAAAGTTGCACGAACAACAGATTTTACTTCATTCAAAGTAAAATCAGGTGCAGCAGACCAAAAAAAGGACATAACTGCGATTGACAATAAAGTTAATATTAATTTATCTCTAGTTAAAACATAAGCAAAACGTTTCCAGGATAAAGCAATTAAAATAAGGAGTATGCCATAACTTCCCACCTTAATTAGTTTTTCTATTTGAGGTGCAACAGTCACTGATCCAGAATAGAAAACAAAAATACCAACGATTAGTATTGTTTCTAGATTAACTGCTATTTTTCTGATAAGTTTACTATTCAAGTTTCAAACCTTATTTTAATTTTCTTCTAATTAGACAAAGCCACTATTTATTTACTTCAAATTAGCGCTATTACTTTTTTTTCTGAAGAAAAGCCTGAAAAAATCTACTGTTTTTAGCTCGTAACTTATTGAACAAATAATTTTAAGAGATATTATTACGAGCAATAATATCTTCAAAAAGAGCTGAGTAGCGACGAGCTTGAATTGCGAGAGTGAATTCGTGTTCAACTTTCTCACGAGCACGATGTGATATTTTTTGATATCGCTCTTGATTTTCTAAAATCCAAGCAATTCCTTGAGCTAAATCTTCAATATGATATGGTTGAGCCAAATAGCCATTTTGTTGATGCTCAATTAAATCAGGCATTCCACCAATATTGAAAGCAACACAGGGAATTCCACAAGCGAGGGCTTCCATAACTGTATTAGGTAAGTTATCTTCAGCAGAAGGTAAGACAAAAACATCTGCTGCGCAATAGACTAAAGCTAAGGAAAGATCATCATTGAATTGACCTAAATAATGAGTTGGAAAGCCCAATTCGGGTGGATTACTAGGCTTAGATGACCCAAAAATAGCCAATTCTAATTTATCATTCCATCTAGATTGACTCAGTTGTTGTAGTGCTGGCTGGAGTAAGTAAAATCCCTTCCTTTTGTCACTAGTTGCATGCAAAGAACCAAAAAGTATAAGTTTTTTATCTAGGGGTAGATTTAGCAATTTTCTTGCTACGTCTCGAGAAGTTGGTTTGTATTTTTGTGTATCAATACCATTTGGAATTAACTCTATTCGTTGATTCTGGAATAGATTACTTGAACGAGCACACTTAGCTAGCCACGAACTTAGTGCAACAATAGTAAAGTTTATCTTACTCCAAGACTGAGATTTTCTGTGCCATACCCAACGTGATAAATCCCAGTTTCTAGTACTGCTAAGCTGAGGGCAAGAACCACAAAAATCTTCGTATTTATTACAACCTTGAGTATAATGACATCCTCCTGTGAAAGCCCACATATCATGCAGAGTCCACACCAAAGGCTTATCTAACTTTGCCAAATTTTCCACTTGTAGGAAAGCTTCATTAATCCAGTGTAAATTGATTAAATCAGGATTAACTTTAGCAATGTCTAAAGTTGTTTTTTCTGGTAACCATTGTAAGGAGAATGTACTTTTATCTCGGTTTCCATAAAACTTTAAAGGTAAAGCATCAATCGCAATTCTATTATGAGCAATACTTTCCTTTAATCTTGTTTTTGGTCCAGTAATTGTTGAATCGTTGCTTAACCGAGATTGCACTAGCATTTGTGAGTCTACACCAATATTTTGTAAACCTTGATGTAATCGATAAGCAGCGCGTGCGGCACCACCATTAATATCGTGAGTATTAAGAAGCAAAACTTTCATTCAACTACCTGAGATTTCTAACCATTTGGAGAGATCGCGCCCAATTAGATCTTGTAAGATTAAGATATCTTCCCGAAATACTTCAAGTAAGTATTTCTGTGCTTCTATGGGACATTTATCTTTGACAAAGTTCTTAGTTCTCAAGTGGTTAGCAATTATTTTTCTAAACCTAACTGGTAAAATTGGCTTGAGGAACTTTTTAATTGGATTAGATTCATCCAATAAGGCTTCTATAAATTTACTTTTACGCTTACCAGATATATTTAAACGAGTAAATACTTCAGGTATATAATTTTCATCTACACCTAGAAAGCGAAAAATATCTTGCAGAATCTGACGAGGATTATCATTTAAATCTTCGTACAGATAAACTTTAATTTGGCTAGGTTCAAAAATCTCGAAGTAGCGCTTAATTTGCACAGAATAAAACCCCATATCTTGATAGCGCCAGAGATATTCCCAATTGTTATTGATACGCTTCTCTTCTGCTTGCAGTGCTTGGGTGAAGTTTTTTAGTGTTTCTCGATCATCTCGCACTGCATGTAGAAAGCTAGAATAAGCCCTATGGATGGGATTACGAAGCACTACAATTAGTTTAATATCTGGTAAATGATGTCGTATTCTTTGAGGAGCTTTTTTACTATATAAATACCAGGTAGTAGCTTCTCCAATGGCAATTTCCTGAGAAGCTCCTTGGAACAATTTACTATATGATTCTAAATCTGTAGTAACAGAATTGTACAAATCTTGATCGCCTGGACCACAAAAATCGGGTTTTTCTCCCTCAAAGTCAAAGAATCCTGGTTCTTTTTCAGAACTCATGTAAATTTGAGGATGCTGATCCAAATAGTGGTATAGGGCTGTTGTTCCAGCTTTTTGGGCACCGACGATGAGGAAGTTCGGTAAGATCATAACTTAATGCCCTCAATCTCTATTTTGTTGACTCAAGCTTTGAAACTAAGCTTTTATATTAATTTGACTAGAGACAAAACTGAAGCCCTGATGATATGTAGTGATATTTAGATTCTTGGAGAGTTTTATTTATACTCTCTACAGAATTTATACTTACTCAGTTTTATCTTTTAAGATATTCTTTTGTTTTGGATGAGATCCGGATATTTCTGGAGTTACGTAGCTAAATTTTTCATTGGGAACTAAATAAATAATTCTAATTTTCTACTTGTAATTAATAGTTAAGCGCTTAAATTTGCGTCTGATTCGCTCAGAGATACTGTTATCCCAAACTTTTTTGTAACGTTTATAATCATATTCGCGATCTACTGCTACTGCTGGTGGTGTTTGCAAAGGAAACTTCATCGTCTGAATAGGAAGATTTGCTCTTTGATCATGAACTAGTTTTGTATTGCTTCCTTCTTCACTGAAACCAATATTAGAAACTAAGTTAATAGCAGGAGTAATTGATAGACCTGAGTTAATTAAACAGGTGAAGAAAAATTGGTAATCCCAAGTATCAATTTTGCCGTTATAGGCATCATCTAGAAATTTTTTGCGATTTAAGTACTGCTTAGAATCAGCAATTACATCTTTAACTCTAGCTTTAATTTCGGGGTGTGCCCATAATTTCATCTCAACATCATAGTTTTGCCATACCCGCTTCCAGGTAGCCCAGCCCCAACAATTAAAGTAATAGGAAAAGTGGTAACTTTGATGCTGATATTTCCATTCATTAAGTAAGTTAGTACCAGTAATTGTGACAACTCTTTCATCATCTCGATACTTTCTTAACAATTCCTCGCAGTATCTAAAAAAAGTGGGATGTGGCAAGCAATCATCTTCAAGAATAATTGCTTCTTCTACGATACTAAATGCCCAGTTTAAGCCAGTTGCTACTCGTTGCTTACAGCCTAAATTAACATCGGAATAGTTTTGAAAAATTTGACAATCCCAATCAACAGCTTCAACAACTTTGCGTGTGGCAGCACATTTTTCTGCTTCACCTATTTTCTGTTCACGGGGTCCATCAGCAATAATTAACAGCTGTTTAGGTTTAGCTTCTCTTATTGCTTCAAATACTTTTTGAGTAGTATCTGTTCGCTTGAAAATAATAAAGATTACTGGAGTGTTTATTGACGCTGACATTGTCTCTTAATAATCATGAAAAATCTGGAAATAATCAGCTAGCATTAATTATTTGTGGTAGCAAGGTATAGATTCTCTCAATAGAGTGTAGCTGTCGATATTCATTAAATTTAAAGTTAATTGGCTCGTGATGAAAATTTATTCCTTGAGATAGACAAAGTAAAGCTTCAAGAGATTGAGACACATTACTTTCTTCAACACATAGTCCTAAACTAAATTTATGAACTCTCTCTGCTATACAAAATCTATTACTGGCAAGTACAGGCTTTTCAAAGATTGCCGCTTTGGTCAAAATGTTACTGCTGTGAGGGAAATTTTCATAGACAGCAAAAAGAAGATCACAGATATTAATGAGAGCATTAAATTGAGGTTCCCCAGGAATACGCTGGAAGTAAAAAAAGCAATTTTCTGGTTGTGATTGAACAAAATATTGTATTTCTTTTCGTTCATTGATATTGAACGTTTGCTCAGATAGTTGACCAGCAAAAACGAAAAATATATTTTCTTTTATTGCTTGTTTTGCTACCCTAATAAGGGTTAATATTCCTTTTCTTTTAGATTGTAATCCTAGTAAGCCAACTATTTTCCTTCCCTGGGCTTGCTGCTTAATTTTTTGTGCGATTACATAATCACTATCTGGGGTAAAGTCATCTGCAAAATCAGGAAAAGTAATAACAGGTTTATTAGAAATTTGGCTTCGCAATCGACTAGCAATTCCTTCATCAAGGATAGCAACACCACGACAACGAGGAGATTTGAATAAAGCTAAAGCTCTTAGAAAACCACGACATATAGACCAAAATTTCTGCCTAATTCTTAACTCACGAGGATGAAAATAAAGACCAGACCAATTATAGGGAAAAACTTGATCTACTAAATGATATGTTAGGTATGGCGCTAGATAACTATCCATCCAAGTAAAAAAAACTAAATCTGGTACATTGCCAGTTTGTAATTCAGCTTGTTCGATGGCGATTCGAGTATGAGACCAACGATTAACAGCATTTAAAATAGACCTTACTTGATAGATAGGGAAGGTATTATTTTCTCGTTTTTGAAGAGCAAAAGCAATAAAGTTTTTAGATTTTTCACCACAATTGAGAATAACCCAACTTTTGACCTCTTGTGGTTGTGGACAAAAGACAATAACTTGATGTCCTAAATCCAGTAAAATTTTGGCAAATAGCTTAAGATATGTGGGACGATGACCAATCCAATTATCTTCTACAAGAGCAATTATTTTCAAGGTTAGTAGATTGATTATTAATTAGCTTGAGTTGGATAATAAGGTTTTAATTTTCAATATATTTGATTATTATTTTTTTCATTTGTTGAACTCTAATTATGGATTTTTTGACCTAATGAATGATTACTTATTGAGGATTTGAGTGTAAAGTTCAATATAGCGCTGAGCTTGGAGTTCTAAAGAATATTCCTTTAAAGTAATTTCACGACAATTTTTGCTCATTTTTTCGCGTAGATTGTCATCTTCTAAAAGTTGAATAATACCTTGGGAAAAATCCTCTACATCTTCTGCTTGAGCCAAGTAACCAGTAATTCCAGGGCGTACTAAATCAGGAACACCACCAACTTTAAAAGAAACCATTGGCGTACCACATGCCATACTCTCTTGCAGTACAAGTGGTAGATTATCAGCACGAGTAGGAAAAATAAAGAGATCAGCTGCTGAATAAGCAACTGATTTAAGGCGGTCACTGCTGACAAAACCAAGATTTAGTGAAGAAATACCTGCTGCTGAAGCTATTGCTGCGCCACCATCACCAATAATTAACAGTAATGTTTCTGCCTTCAAGGATTCAGGTAAAAGTGATAGTACTTTTACTAGTAAGTCACCTCCTTTACGTGGATCTTTGAGGGCTACAGCACCAAACATAAGCACTTTTTTACCCTCAGGAATTCCCAATAATGAACGACATAAATTGGAATCGAGGGGTTGGTAGGCTTCTGTATCTATACCATTAGGAATATGGTTAATCGATAAATTTTTAAGCATACTTTGTTTAACCTGCTCCGTTAGCCAATTGCTAAGAGTTACTATTGTTGGTTGAGAGGTACTATAAACCCAGTTTTTCAGCTTCCACTCAAGCCTTGTATTATCTCGCCATACTTTTGGGTAGGTATGGGGATAGGGACACTTACCGCAGCCAATTTTCCAGCGCTCACAATCATAGCTATAGGCACAATGTCCAGTAAAATACCACATGTCATGGAGAGTAAAAACAGCTGGCTTTTCCTCTAGTAAAGAAGGAATCGCTAAATAGCTGAAGAAGCCACTGTGGATCACGTGAAAATTGAGAATATCTGCATTCAAATAAAATTGATGCTTTTTAATATTAAAGGAACTAAAACAGTGAATATCATTTAATCCTAATCTTGCAGTGATTTTCCTAAGTTGTAGCTCGGCTGTGCGCAAGCGGTGAATTTCTTGAGAATCTGTTGATTCTAAGGTTTTTTTATTGCTTAGAATTTGGCAGTTAATACCAGCTTGTTTTAAACCTAGATAGAGACGATAGGTTGCTATTGCACCACCACCACCACCACTATAATCATTAGAATTAACTTGGAGAACTTGCATATACTTTATACTAAAATCTATATTCTTCTATTTCCCAAAAACCATTAGGTAAATCTAAGTTTTTCCTGTATATTTTCTTGCCTAGATAACCATTAATTGCTTTAAGAGCATCTTTAAATTTAGGGATACGGTCAAGTTTTAGTTGAGTAGATAAATTTCTACTTATATTTGGTGACCAACCTAATTTTTTGCGCATTGTTGCAATTGCAGTTTCTGCTTCATTTACATACTGTTCTCTATGGCTACTTTTTTGCTGATATTGGCAACGAAAACCTCCTAAAGGCGAAACTAATCCATATAAATCAGTGTGCATGAAAAAGCGAGACCAAAGCTCAAAGTCACTAGCTATTTTCAAATCAGTACCAATGCAACTACCTGCTTTTTGCCATAAACTACGCCGCCAGAAAGTAGACTCTTGCTGTATCCAACCAAGCATTTGTTTATTTTTTGGTAGGTAGCAAGCATCTAAAAATGCATCTCTTGAATAACCAGGAATTGAGCTACATTCAACACAAAAACCATTCCAATCCCAATTGATTGGCTTGAGAGTTGTTAGCCAATCAACTTGCTTAAGTTCTGACATAACATCTGCTACCGTTTTTAATGCCCAAGGACAATACATATCATCACTATTAAGCCATGCCATGATTTCACCAGTAGCGTGATGAAAACCTTTATTAATTGCATCATATTGTCCCTCATCAGGCTCACTACACCAAAAAGACAACTGCTTTTCATACTTTTTGATAATCTCTACACTTCTATCAGTAGAACCACCATCAATGATGATATATTCAAGGTTAGGATAGTTTTGCGATAAGACACTTTCAATAGTAGCTTCTAAAAATTGAGCTTGATTGAAGGAGGGAGTTACGATAGATATTCTGGGATAGTTATTAGACATTTTTTGTAGTTAGGCATTTAGCATAATAGTCAATAATAAATTGTTACTGTCTTTTTTAATTTTCAAGATAGTATTTTACATTTTTGAGAATTCCTGGAAAAATTCTTCATAGCTATTAATGGAAATTGAGATATTAAACTTAGCAAAAGCTTTTAGAGCTAGCTCAGAATGTTTTTGAAACAGACAATAATCTCTCAAATACTTCAACATCGCATTTTGCATTAAGGCAACATTAGCTCGACCATATTGATTTAAATCAACTAAAAAACCAGCTTCCTGACCTTCATAATTAATCATTTCAGGAAGCCCAGCTATATTGGTTGCAATTGTTGGTTTGCCAAAAGCAAGGTATTCAACAACTGAATTGGGTAAGCTTTCACCAGAAAAATAAGTGGGAAGAAGACCAACATTAAAAGAATCAATCCAGTATTCTGGTTCTGAAGAGTAGCCAACAAAGTGTACTATAGATTGCAATTGAGAATTTAAAGACTGCTTTAAAGATAATAAATATTCACTATCTCCTACTAAAATTAAATGTATATCTTGCTCAGTTAAGCCTTGAAGCAACTCAAATGATTTAATGGCCTCAGCCCATCCTTTTTCTGGAATTCCTCTTGCAACCATTCCGAAAATGAAAGCATCTTTAGATATGTTTAATTTTTGCCGAGGATTATCTTCTCTTGAAATCGGTTTTGGTGGAATAATACCGTTATATATCTTTTTTCTGAGTGCTTGAGAATTTGAGGTGTACTTAGACACTACATCACTGTCAGATTCACAAACGCAAATTATTCCATTGACTCTATTCATAATCTGGAGCACTTCATCTTGAGTAGAATTTCCTTCTTCTATAACAAAACGATAGTCACCACCAGATCTTAAAATTATTGGTACTTTTGTCTGTTGCAGTGTTTGAGTAACAAATTTATCAGAATGATAGAGTGCCGTTAGTACTAAATCTATTTTGAGGAAAAATATTAAAAATTTGAAATGTAGTTTTTTACTCCAGAGCCAAAAGTTAGATTTGATATTTACTTTTGCCAGCTGTCTATCTATTTTAGCTGTAATCTTATCTAGAAGAGATGGATGAGTTATTAAATTAATATTTTGGGGAATTTGACTAACTAAACTATTCAAGCTTTGATGACTAAGTAACTCATAATCATAAAGATAAACTTGATGTTGTTTATCTGCTAAACCTTCTGCTAGACGCAGTATAAACTGTTGTGCTCCTCCAATTCTTAAATGTGAAATAGAAATCAAAATTCTCATGTCATTTATTTATTTTTTTGATTAACATAAAAATAATAATATAATTAATTATTCAATTGGCCTCAATTAATTCCTTTAGTTGAGATATTTTTCGTTGTTATATATTCATTATTTTTTCTGGTTGTGAGTAAATATGTTATTACTCTTTTGCACTCTTCAAACCATAGCTTTAATACTCCCAGAGGATGCCAGGTAAAAGCATAGAGAGAAATCCAAATTCTTGATGGTAACCTACGTAGTATGCTCAAAGACTGAATCCAATAAATGAAATGTTGCCCAATTAAATGACGTAGCTGCTGAGACATTACAAGATCCATATCATGCTGCTTAATGAATGCTTGATATATTTCCTTTTGCCTGGAATGAATAATTCTTACTTTTTTACTATTGGGTAAACTTTTTTTCCACCAATAATGACCAGACCATAAAAGTCTAAGGTTTTTAGTTTCCTCTAGGCTAATTTCTTTACCAATTAACTGTTCAATATTACCCTTAGATTGCTCTAATGAAAGTGTTTGTTGTTTGGAAGAGTTTACAGCAGAGGTACTATCATTATGTATACGCATCTTCTGTAAAGTTTCTGGCAAAATAACAATACTGCCAATCCTAGATAAACGACACCAAAGTTCGTAATCTTGGCTGTAGCGACGAATCTCTGAGTAATAACCTAAATCTTCGACAGCTTTTCGCCTGAACATAACCTGGCTATGTCCATTGACATGATTGTAGAAAAGAAGATACCAATTGACCCAATGAGAATCGCAGGCTTGCTCATATTTCCTAATGGGAACTCCTTGAGAATTTATGACTTCAATATTGCAAGAAACTAAAACAACTTCTGGAGAGTTGTTTAGTATCTCTATCTGCTTCTCAAATCGCTTGGGCAAAGATATATCATCTGCATCTTGACGAGCAATATATTCTCCTTGAGCAAGTTTTATTCCTTTATTAAGGGATTTGGTTAATCCTAAATTATGTTCATTTTTAACTAACTTAATTCGTTTATCCTGTTCTGCATATTTAGTCAGTATTTTCCAAGTGTCATCTTTTGAGTAGTCATCAATGATAATAAATTCAAAATCATTAAATGTTTGACTAAGAATAGTTTCGATGGATTCATGGAGATAGCTTTCTCCATTAAACACTGACATGACAACACTGATTTTTGGGGAGATTTTGTTCATTGTTTTTAATTTTGATAAATATCAACTAAAACCCTAAGTAGTATCTTGTTGCGTACTACAAATCAAAAAATTAATTCATAAGTATTTTTTTGACATGATCAACAAATTCTTTACCTCCTTGGGGATAGGTAAATTTTTGCATCAGAGTTTGACCATTAGATGCTATTTGAGATAGTTTCTCTTGGTCTCTAAGAATAACTTCTAGGCTTTGGGTCAAATTTTCAAGATCCCAAGAAAGAGGAATATATGTCTGATGAGGTATATATAAGTTGGGCCAAGTTTCTATGTAATCAACATCAAACTTGAGTAGGCATGCACCATATAAAAATGCTTCAAAATCTCTGTAACAAACTTCTCCCCACCCAAAGGGACTGAGAACAGTTTTTGCTTGCTTTAATTCATACTGATATTTTTTAGGGGGTACTTTACCTCTAAAAGTCATTTGGAAACCAAGTTTTTCCAATTCGGTAAGATGTTCAATACATTTTTTTCTTTGATAAGAAACTGTTTTCAAAGCATAGTTCGTGGACATTCGGCAAAATAAATCATTATTTTTGCTCGAAAACGGTAAGTTTTTAATAGGTGGTTGAAGGAAAAGTAAAGGTCGTCTGTTTCTAGTAAATGTTTTGATTGAATTATTAAAAGGACGGTAATCTGCAAAAGCTAAATTCCAAGCTAAGCAGAGTTTATCAAGATACTGATCCTCTAGAATTACTTTAGTATAAATATCTTCTTCTTCTTTAATGCCGCATTTTTTATGGTAATAATCACTAAATATTCTTTTGCGGTACCACTTTTCTTTATATAATTTACGATCTTTCAATAACTGCTTTTTGAGATACTTATCTACATAAGGCATGACCTCAAAATTAGTAGTTCCAGTACTATCACTGTTATCAAACCAATATAAATTATTGCCAAGTTCGCTAAGTTTTTTTACTGTGGACAGGTCAAATTTTTTCCCATAACCTCTTTTAGAAAGCCAAATAATGTCTGCTTGTTGCAGTTTTTTGTTTTGACCAATTTCAGCATCAAATACAAAACAAATTCCCTGCTTTTTAAAAAGATTATTATATAGTTTTAAAGGATATATATCTTCATAATCCTGGGAAATAACTGCAACATTTATCATAATTCAAGGTGTACTTAGCTTTGTACTTAAAATTTATTTCATTCTTGCTTTAGCGAAATTTAATACTCTCTCTGCTCGCTTCTCCCAAGTAAAGTTTTTGACTTCCTGATAAGCGGATTCAGCAATATTGTCTGCCAAATCAGGTTTTTCTATTAGTTCATTGATCGCTTGTTGGAAGGACAAAGCATCATCTGGTTCTGCTAATAATGCGTTTTCTCTGTTTCGTAGCACAGTCATAATATTTGGTAAAGCAGAAGCAACAATTGGTTTTTTAACTGCCATATACTCAAATAGTTTTAGAGGACTGGTAAATGTGGCGAGATTCCAATATTGACTAGTGGGTAAAATTAAAATATCTGCTGCATACAAATAGGAAGATAGTTGAGATTGTGGTACGTGTCCAATTAGCCGTACATTGAGTAAGTTTTCATCTTGGCACAGTTTCTTAACTCTTTCGATATCGCCAGTCCATCCTCCTACTAAAATAAACTGGTATTCTGGTAGCAAATGTGCAGTTTCTATAATTGTCTTAATGCCTTTACCTTCATATAGATGACCAGAATAGACAATTATTTTTTGATTCAGAGGAAGATGTAAGTTATTACGTGCTATTTTTTGGTCTTGATGAGGAAGAAAATTCTCTAATTCTACAGCACTGTGAGCAACTAAAACTTTTTCAGCATCTAAACCTATTTGAATATATTGCTCTGCTAACTTTTGAGATAGGGTAACAACACCAACTAAATTTTTATATTTGAAAAAATTTGATTCAGAAGAACCATCTTTTATTGGTTCATGCCATTCCCAAAGTACAGGAATACCCATTTTCAGCAAGCGTTCTACTAACGGAACTGTACGGCAATACACTAAAGAAGGAGATTTAAGATAGGTATATAAAAGTGCTAACTTAAAATACCGAGAAGATTGATAGGTTTTAGGGAAAGGAAAACATTTTCGTAGATGTACTGGTAGACGAACTAGCTTAAAGTCACGATGTAAGTTGTACCAGTCTTTAAATTCTTGATCTAGTCCTCTTATCGCTGCACCTAAATTACCACTAGTTATTAACTCAAAGTTATCCACTTTTTGAGAAAGAGCTTGAGACATTTTAGCAATTTGGGCTGTATGAGCCATTTGTGATGGTAAATTGCCACGAGATAAATATATGAGTGACTTGATATTTTTCAGCTCCATTATGTTGTTAACTTTTACTACTTTTTTCTTGGAAATCCGGAATATATTTTTAACTTTTTGCTGTTCCAGCTAAGTAATAGGATTCAATTTCTTTCTTTAATCTTCTGCAAAGAGTAAATTTCTGAAGCTAGTTTTTCTGTATATCTTTGAGCCCCGGTGTAAGTTACGTGATCGGTATTTTCCATTTGCTCTTGAGGAAAAGTCATTGGTTGCTGCAGAATGTAATTTACTCGTTCGCTATTAGCAGCATAATTATTGAGGGTATCCTGAATTTGTCTGTAGTAAGAGCGAAAAGTATCCTGCGCGTATAAACCTTGATAGATGGGAGCATTGGCTAAGTAAACATTAAAATTATGCTGTTGTGCCAACTCAGCAATAGTTTCTAAAGCTTGATGGTTATGTTTGGTCAGATTAAATTGCTTGTTGCTATAGGTTTTAATGTGCCATTCTGTCTTTTTCTTTACTTGTTCCACATCTGCTTGCTCCCAAATCATGAATCCGCTTTCATCGAGTTGGAAACTACGATTGAGTTGATAGTAACTAACTGGATCTTTAATTAGGGATGCAAGAGTTTGATTCTCTGAATAGAGAGGTAAGTATCGGTTGATAAATAACTGAAATGTATCTTTTTTATCAAAAGATAAGGGTGGTTCCATTTGTTGCCAATATCCCCAATCTAAAGGGGTTTTAGCAATTAAGGACAGGCTAATATCGCTATCCCAAGCACTATAGGTATGAACGATGAGAACATTTTTTGGTGCTCCGAATCGCTTGATGTATTGATTTAGCATCCAAGCATCATCGAGGCTTGACATATTACCTAAAGTACAAAGGTTAATCGATTTTACTTCTAGTTTTTTATCGAAAATGTCGGGAACTACTCCCTGGTTACAACTAGAATCTCCAAGGAGTAGCCAGTCAACTGGTTGCTGAAGATTGAAGAGCATTTCCCATTTTTCTTTCAGTAGCCAGTAGCCTCGATTAGTAGTATTGTTTTTGAGATAGACAATAGCGGCTAAGTTGATTAAAAATACCACTAGCACGCTGGCGATTAAAGATGAAAAGAGGCTGTTTTTGGTGACTGGTTCGACTATTTCTTTTGGTAGTTTTATGTTCATTTTTTTTTAAAATATAGCTACTAAATTAAAATTGGAAATAGAAGAACTCTCCAGATTCACGAACACCAAAAATACAGAGCCAAATTATCATCAAGCTATAGATGGGAATACGAAATTGAGGTTTGGTCTTAGTTATGATTAATAGGTCAGAAGTCAGATATTGATAGAGCTGAATTGAAATGACTGGTAAACTGAAAAATATTAATTCATAGGCCAAGCTTAAACTTTGATGTGATAGGGCAATACCTGCATTAGTCAACATATAAGAAACTTGGGCTATTGAATTGGAGCGAAAAATTAGCCAGCCAATGTTGGTGAGGATAAACATGACGAACATTTTGAAGAGGATACGCCAGTAAGGATATTTTCCACTCCAAGGATCTAAATGTTCTGGTTCTGAATCTAGGAAACGATAAATAATCAGAATAGTTCCATGAAATGCACCCCAAATGACAAAATTCCAGGCTGCACCATGCCAAAGTCCGCCAAGAAGCATGGTTAAAAAGAGGTTGCGATAAGTATTCAATTTTCCATGACGATTACCACCAAGAGGAATATAGAGATAGTCGCGCAACCAGGTGGAAAGAGAAATATGCCATCGCAACCAAAAATCAGTGGGATTAAGAGCAAAATAGGGCAGCTTAAAATTAAGCATTAACTCAAATCCCATTAGTTTGGAAATGCCTCGCGCGATATCAGAATAACCAGAAAAATCGCCATATATTTGGATGGTGAAGGCAAGAATGGCGAGAATAATGTCTAATCCTTGATGTTGAGTATAATTGTTAAAAATAGGATTGACGATATTAGCTAAATTATCAGCTACGACTATTTTTTTGAAAAAGCCCCAAATAATGAGAAAGATACCAGCATTAATCTGCTCTATCTTAATTTTGCGTGGTGCTGTAATTTGTGGTATTAGAGTAACTGCTCTTTCTATAGGACCTGCTACTAATTGAGGAAAGAAGGAAACAAAAAGTGCAAAATCAAGGAAATTTTCTACTGGTTTTAGTTTCCCTCTATAAATATCGATGGTGTAGCTCATCGTTTGGAAAGTATAGAAAGAAATACCTACAGGTAATAGAATGTTGAGAGTTACCCAGTCAATTTGCAGTCCCAATAAATTGAGTAAATCCTGCAAACTCTCTGCAAAAAAATTAAAGTATTTAAAAAATCCTAGTAAAGAAAGATTAGAACCAAGAGAAATGAAGAGAAGTAGTTTGCGCTGGCTTGGTTTTTGGCTCTGATGAAGTCGCTTACCGACAATAAAATCTACAATTGTTGAGAATATAAGTAGAGAAAGTAACGACCAGTTCCAGAAGCCATAAAAAATATAGCTAGCGAATAATAAAACTAGATTTTGTGCCCTGTAGTTATAATTTGTGGAAAGATAAAGTATGTAGACAAGGCAGAAGAAGAAAAGAAAAATAAATGAATTAAATAACATTTACTGCTACCTATGCACTCTGTTGAACTTCCTATGAACCAGAAAAAAGTAGCGTAGAGCAACACCCTGAAATGTTATATAGCTTTTCTTGAATTAGTGAGCTAAATCCCAATCAACTATTAACCATCAACAGTCAACAAAAATCT
>CAZWGS010000030.1:0-46468 GCA_964633315.1 uncultured bacterium
AATTAGTGAGCTAAATCCCAATCAACTATTAACCATCAACAGTCAACAAAAATCTTGATTTTGCCTGTATCTCAGCCAAATGAGAACTGCTATATATTTATCTACTCCTTGAATAACTCAGCGCTTGAGTAGAGAGAAAGTTTTTTTAACTAACTTTTGAGGTAAGTAAAATGGGGAGGTTGAGTAAAACTGAGATGATTGAGATTTGAGATGGGGAAATTCAAAAATTATATTGAATAATCGGCGGTATTTACCTTCAGGACAGGTTAGGGGTTTTACTCCATGCCAAGCAGTTGGAGTATTTCTGAACATAAAACTACGATTATCAATAATTTGCGTTTGAGTCTCACTGGTAAAATCAGAGAAATCTGGATTTTTTACCTCTTCTGGTTTACCAGCAAGCAATAAAGTTCCTCCTCCCCAATCGGAATTCCAGTCTTGATTAGTATTAAAATAAAATAGATGGCTGCCAACTTTTCTATAAGAATCTAAATGAGGAGAAACATCACAGTTAGTTGTCGCGACGTGCCAGTCAAAGCGGATGGTAAAATCAGAAACTTTAAAGAGAGATCTGATGAAACTGTGATACTTTCTACTAGTAGTTAATTCCTTAACAAATAACTGCCAGCTTTGCGGTAAATCTTGATGTTGAACTGCAGCTTCTCCAGCCTTTCCTCTACCAGTTCCTTCATAGGGAGAAATATTGTAAGCAAGGTAGTAGCGATCATGGGGTTTTTGACCATCTCTACGCGTGATACCTTCGTGCTTTTCAAATAAATGGAGAGCAGGATAATCTTGATATAGTTGTTGAAAACCTTCTGGAGTGAGAAATTGATGAAAGTTATACCAACAACAAGGCTCATTTTTTAGAAATAGCTGTTTATCGAATTTTTTCAACAGCTCATAATTGATAAAATTATTGCTCATTTTTTGCTCCTTGGTGCCAAATTGTTATTGGTTAGATGCACCTTTATGGAGTTAATTTGTGAGTTTCTACTATTCCCATAGCAATGGCTTTATTTAAATCTTCAGGTGTGTTAATCTCTAAAACAGCCTTTTGTGTCAGACATACCCGAATATCAAAACCATGTTCCAGTACCCTTAGTTGCTCTAAACCTTCACACTCTTCTAATGGTGTTGATTTGAGCTGAGCATACTTCAGTAAAAAGTTGCGCTCAAAAGCATAAAGCCCCAAGTGATGATATACAGGAGCTTCTCCCGAATTACGGAAATAGGGAATAGCAGCACGGGAAAAATATAGAGCATTACCTGTGCGATCGCAAACGACATTAACTGTATTAGGATCTTCATAGCCATCTGACATATCCAAAGGACAAGCCAAGGTTGTCATCGGAGGAAGCTCATTGTTTTGATAAGGATTAACTAATTGGCTGAGCATCAAGGGAGTAACAAAGGGTTGATCTCCTTGCACATTAGCAATTGCTCCCATCTGAGGGTAACGCCCCGCCACTTCTGCTACTCTATCAGTTCCTGTGCTATGCTCAGAGCTAGTCATTTCTACTTTGCCACCAAAGCCTTGCACACAATCAGCAACTAATTCACTATCAGTAGCAACCACAACCTCGCTAAAATCGGGACAACTTTTGGCTGCTTCATAAACCCACTGTACCATCGGGCGATCGCCAATTTTAACTAGAGGTTTGCCAGGAAAACGGCTAGAATCGTAACGTGCGGGGATGACTGCAAGAATATTCATGTAATTTAGTTAGTTAAATTCGCTTAAGCTAGTTACAGTAAACCACTTTGGGCAATATCGTGGAGTCGCAATAAACCAATACAGTAATTGTTGGTATCGACTACAGGTAGTACGGAAATTTGCGAAGTGCGATTTTCCATTAAACTGAGCGCATGATATGCTAGCTGATCGGGTTCTACAGTAATGGGAGCATTAGTCATAATCTGTGATGCTTGGAGTTGCTCTAAATCAGTGATTTTGATGTGAGCAATCGAGCGTCGTAAATCGCCATCAGTGATGATACCTCGCAGTTTCCCTTCTTCATTTACCACATTGACAGCTCCCAAACTACCTTTGGTAATTGCAGTAATAATTTCAATCCAGCTTGCTTGCAAATTGAGAACCGGATTTTCTGCGCCACTGTGCATTAAATCTGCTACCCTAAGAGTCAAACGCTTACCCAAACGTCCTGCTGGATGATTTAAGGCAAAACTCTCTGCAGTCATGCCTTTAATAGGCATCAGTGTCATTGCGATCGCATCACCAATTGCTAAAGCTACAGTGGTACTAGTTGTTGGTGCAAGATTAAAAGGACAAGCTTCTTTATCTACCGAAGCATCCAGCACCACATTAGCATTACGAGCCAAAGTAGAATTGAGATTACCAACAATAGCAATAATTGGCACTTGTCGATGTTTAAGATAGGGCAAAATAGAGATTAGTTCATCAGTTTCACCACTATTACTGAGGGCGATTACCACATCTTGTGGACTAACAATTCCCAAATCGCCGTGCATAGCATCACTGGGATGCAAGTAAGTAGCTAAAGTTCCTGTACTTGTCAAAGTAGCAGCAATTTTGCGCCCTACAATTCCCGATTTACCAACTCCAACAATGACAACTTTACCACTACAATGCGTGAGTAGTCTAACAGCATTCTCTACTTGCTCAGGCTGAAGCCGATTAGCTGCCATTGCAATTGCATCAGCTTCTAATTTTAGGTGTTCAACTACTTGGGAGGTAACGTTATTTCTGCCTATACTTTCTAGCATAAATTATTAATCAATCACTTAGTTGTTTATTAGTCGTGTATTTTCTGAAAGTACAGCTCTGTACCTTGAGAATTTTTATTGCGAGGTCGTCCAGTGAACTTAGAAATAGCATTGAAGATAGCTTCTTTGCGACCTGTAGTTCTAACCGGTTGTGGTACAAAGAGGTATTTTAAATTTGCCCTTTTGCCCATTTCTTTCAAAGAATCATGAGTAAAGCAATTAATATGCTCTAGGGGATGTAATGCATCTTTTGCAGCTTTCCAGTCTGAGTTAGATAAGTTTTTTAGTGTCCTATCACCATCTGGTACCGCAATTCTAATAACACCTCCAATTTCTAAACTAGAACTTAGTTCAATGAGTGTTTGAGTTGGGTTTAGTACATGCTCAAAAACTTGCTCTGAATTAATGAAATCAAATTTATGCTTACTAATATCGCTGTAGTTATCTATAACATCTATTCCCATCTGCCTAGCATAAGCAACCCTAGGGGGCGAAACTTCAAAGCCTTTAACCTTGTATCCAAACGCCTGAGCCATCCTACACCAATATCCCCAACCCATACCAAAATCGAGAACTCTGGTTTGATGAGGCTTTTTTTTCACAAAGTCAAATATAGTTCTCCCCTCACGTGAGTACTTATCGAACCATCCGATATCAGCATATCTTTTCTTGTTCAAACTATGCTCAGCTGAAATCCAAACACTATATAAATCACCCATTTTCTCCTCATTGAGAACGTATCCTTGCCAAACAAAGCCACAGTTTTGACATTCAACAATTTCGTAACTTACATTTTTGACTACGGATACATCAATTCTGCCCTCATAGTAAGATTCCAAAAAATCCCAAACTAAGGGATTGGAAAAATCGACCTCAACCAAGGTTTTTTTACTTTCTGAGCCACACAATTCACAATGGGGACGATGAACGAAGTTTGTTTCCATCTGATTCGATTAATTTATCTATATTGGAGTTACTTTTTTTGCAGTCTACACCCAGGTATGCCAATAAAATGACTTGATTTGTTTTTTCTAGACTCATGTTATTTTTAGCATCTAAAAACTACATAAATTTAAAAAACATAAATTACTTTTTCATCCTTTATTTAGCAACAAAAAATCTATTTTTTCATTGTTTTATAAGCCTCAGCATACACACTTGCAAGTCGTGACCAAGACATAGATTCAGCAAAATGTAATGCATTATTGGACATTAGTTGCCAATCAAAACTTGGATCTAATAGCTTGGTCATGGCTGTAGTTAATTGTTCAATATTTCCTTGCTCAACTAAAAAGCCACTATAGCCATCTTTAATCGCATCCTCATTACCACATCCTCTGGAACCAATCGCAGGTGTTCCAAAAGTATTTGCTTCCAAATGAACCAAGCCAAAGCCTTCAAACTTACCTCCTATATTCATTGAAGGCATTACCAGTCCACGCACTGAGCCATAGAGATAAGAGAGCTTGTCATCTGAGACTTTTCCTAGCCAAATAATATTATCTTCAATTCCCTTCTCTTGAATAACTTGTTTAACTTTTTGAATGTAAGTTTTACTATCAACCATACCAGCAATGTAAAGTTTGGCTCGCGGAAACTTTTTAACCACTTCTGCCATTGCTGTTACTGCCTGAAGTGTTCCTTTTCTTGCCTTAACATGTCCAACCATCAGAAAGGCATCTTCTCGTTCCTCAGCAGGTAGAGAAGAGGAACTTTGATTACTAATTGTGACACCAAGAGGTACAGCTTGAATACGTTTTTCTACCTGTGGTAAGGCTTGGATAACTTGTGTGGCGGTATAATTACTAACTGATAAAATAAGAGATACGGATTGGTAAAAATGACGATAAAAATATTTCCAATCCTCATTAAGAATAGAGACAGCATAGCTACCATGAGCTGTCATGATATTAGATTTATTTGGAGCTGCGAGCAGACCAGAAAGTAATAAATAAGGCTCAACTAAACTGTGAATTATCTGACAATCTTTAGTTATTTTCCGGGCATCCCAGACAATCTTGATTAGTTCTTTCAGAGATGGAGGGCCACTAGTTACTGCTTTGAGGACAGGATGAACTGGAATACCCTGAAAATTTTTAGTTCGAGCACTTTTAGGAACTAAAACTATAGGCTCAATACCATAATCAGGTAAGCGTTGAATAACTTCTCTAGAATAACAACCCCATCCATTTTTAGCAAAAATATCTGTGGTTAAAAAGGCAACTTTCATACTTTATTTTTTATATCTATTAGCGTTCAGGGTTTCAACCGCTTTAAACAAAGTAGATGCGCCGTCATTTTGCTCTTTTCCCCAAACTACATCACGGCGACGTATTAATTCTTCCTGGCTTAGATTGCTCGCCTGAATTACTATTGCTTCTGCTTGTTCGCAATCTACTATTAAATCAGCCAGTCCTTGCTCAGCTAAATTTCCAGCAAAGGGTGAAGAATTTTTGATAATAACAACAGGTTTACCAGCCAAAACAGCTTCGTACAGTACAGAGCTATACATACCAACAACCACATCAGCACCAGCAAACGCCTGGTAAACACCAGCAGTAAATACTTGTTCCATGTTTTCTAGCAAAGAACCAAATAACTCTTTAACTGGGACCAAATTTTCACTCGGTCTCAACTTAAGAGCCACAGAACATTGCGAACTAGCTACTAGTTTTTCCACCGTAGGTAGTAACTCCTCTGGCTTAGCTTTAGGCTCTGAAATAAGTAAAACGTTGATAGGCTTTTGCTTCAATGGCTTTGCTGGCGCAACAGAAAAATTAATTAATTTTTTATTCTCTGGAGGTCTTAAATTGCCACAAATAAAAGTTTGTTGTGCCGTATAAAACTCAGAAAAACTCAATAAACTATCGCGATAATACTCACTCCACAAACCATAAGTATCAGGTGCATGGGAGCGAGCACCACTCCAGCCATAACAGGCTAAACCAGTAAAGTATTTATTGATATTAAGTCCATGCTGATAACCCACAGTGGGAATTTTTAGCGCCTTGCAAGCTGCTGCTAAAGCATGGGTATGGCGACTATCATCCATGATTAAAGCATACTTGGGTTGATGGAGACGCAAAAGTAACTTTAAACCGCGATAAGTAGAAGCAGAAGATTCCGCTTTTTTAATACCGTAAGCAGCAACCGCAGCCAGAAATATATCATCTTTATCATCAGCATCAACAGCAATAGATAGAGATGATTTTGCTTTTTTTCTGCTAACTTGGCTCAGTAATTTATCAATTAAAGGAGCTAAATATTCAAAGAAAACTACAGGGCGCTGTCTTTGTTTCTGGTTATTAAAAACGACATGGCGCTCACCTACATGAACATACTCTGCAAACTTCTCGTTGCGTTGAGCCAATTCCTGATAAATTGCTTTGAGTCGAAAATCGTAACCCAAACCTTTAGTTACCTTATCTACAGTGTAAATTAGTGCTTCTGGGCGATTAACAATGTAGTGAAACAAAGACTTTAAAGAAGCACGTACCAAAGCAGTTTCAAATTCACCTACTTGACTTTGATAACTATGCTTGGATGTAATCTGGAGAGATGGAACATTTGCTTTGCCTGCAAGGATAGTTATGAGACGAGATAATTCATAGGGTGGTTCTAAAATCTCAACTGAAGTACTAGTCAAGCAACGATGAATTAAACGTCGATAGCGGGTGAAAGGTACCAGAATATTCCAGAAAAGATGCTCTTGAGAAAACCACCAGGGTTCAAATCCATCAACTACTATATGTTGAGATATTCTATTACCATCATCAAAACATTTTCTATTGAGTTGCTTCAGATATTTAAGAGCAAGCTCCATATTTTCTGTTTCAATCGGTATGCTTTCGGTAATAGAAGCGTCGGCTGACTGGATAGATACTAAATCCTCTGAGACAAATTTTAGTTTTAGACTTGGAGTCAGCATGAGAATATATATAAAACTTTAGTCTTAGCTAATCTCGATGTTGGCGATGCACCCCAGCCACACTTTTACTTTGTCTAATTAGCTCAACTACCAGTACTAACTTTTGGTGTTCTTGGCATGAACTGTGTGTTTAAATTAAGATGCTCTAGAACTTGCATCATATCAGGACGAATATGCTTTTTCTCTATCTCTGATTGAACATAATCTTCAGTAAAAACTCCTTGTTCTAGACATTCTTTAAACAAAGAGAAAAAGAACTTCTCTTGATTAGGGTCAGGATGCTTCTCATAAAAGCCATGGGGACTATATTCCTGATTTTTCTGAAATAAAGCTTTGATTTGAGATATCCATGAAGGTGGTATGATACCAAACTTCTTCTTCGGACTTACAATCGGTTTAGTCTCATAATTTTGGTGTTTTATATAGTCAATAGGTAAGCCTGTTTTCCAAGGTTGAGTATTGCGTTGTGTATTGTGCAGTAGTTTAGTCTTTTCATTGAGAGTGTCGTAATGATTCCACTCTTCTGCCAAATAACCAATACTATCTTCTGGTTCCATTAGCAGGGTATTCCAAGGACGATAGTCACGTTTGAAGCTAAACATTTCATCAATCTGCTTTTCCCATTGCCAATGGGTCAGTTGAGCACAGTCTAGAAGCATCACACTAGAAGCATAATAATGAGCTTTTCCCGACCGATACATTTTGCGACAAAGAATCGGTTTTCCTTGCATATCCTGAGTTAATAACTCATAGATATCAGATAGGGCAAAAACATCGGGATCGATAACAATTGCTCGACCTTGATAACCCATTAATTGGGGAGGCAAAAATCTTAAAGGTGTAAAAGATTGTAAATCCCTATTGTTCCACAGTACTCGCTTGCCTGCACGTAAATAGGGTTGACCATCATATTTATATAATGCTTGATAATCTGGCAGATTAATAATTTTTACATCAAACTTATCATTATTAGATGATGTTTTTCTCATCGCATACTCAGCCACCTTCGCACCTAAATATTGCTGTGGATTGGTATGGATAAATACTGTAAGTTTCATCTTGTTTCATCCTCTACTAATTACATTTATCTTTGGCACCACGTTTGCGAATTACTCTACCTGGCACTCCCACAACTACAGAATAGGGCTCAACACTTTTAGTTAAAACTGTTCCAGCACCAATAACAGAACCTTTGCCAATGGTGCAGCCATCAAGAATTTTTACTCCTGCACCAATCCAAACATCATCTTCTATAGTTATTCCTTCTTTAGTTTGCCCCTGTTTAGTAATACGAATATCTGGATCTTCAAAAATATGATTAGCAGGAATTATTGCTGTTTGTGTGGCAATTCTGACATAATTACCAATGGTTAAACCACCATGACCATAGAGAGAACAAAAAGAATTTACACTGCAATCATGACCAATTTTAATAAATCCTTTTTGTGTAGAGACTAGGGCATAGGGTTGTATGATAGTCCTATCTCCAATGTGAATTTTTGCATGGGGGCGATCGCAGTCTAAAATTGCTCCAGTTCTTACTTTGACCTTACTACCAAGAAAAATATTTTGAGTGTGTCCTTTGAGATATGCTTGCACATCAATAGTTGAGTCTTCTCCTATCTCTCCCAAATTTTGGCTATAGATCTGCCAGCGTAATTTTTCGTACCTTCTTAACTTTTGAGAGGGAGAATTGTATTCCAGTAACTTTCTGTAAAATTGATGAACTTTCAATATCATCTCAAACAACAAATTAGTAACAATAATCGCTCTTAATCCCAATCAAAACAATCAATATTTCCAGACCAACTTCTGGGCTGATAATATAAGCATTGATTCATATTTCCCTTAGCCTTTACTTGAAAGATAAAAGATTCAACGATATCAAGTACATCATGGTAGCCTTCAGTATTTTTCAAGGCAACTTTAATGGCATAACGACCTGGTTTTATCCCGCAAAAAGGCAAATCTAATTTCAATGAGTATTTACCTTTAATAATCTGAAAAGCCTTGCCATCTTTAACAGAATCTAGAACTAAAACTTTGCCACCTTCCATGGATAAGTCTTTAATAATTAGATTGAGGCTAATACTCCTCCAATTCTGATTACTCTCGCCCATCACTTCAATAGAAGCAGGTTCGCCACTAGTTAAGTGCGTCAAGGTTTTACCTTCACAATTTTTCAGACCAATGTATTTAATCTGTAATCCTGAAATAGTATCTTCTCTATCTAAAAATACTTCACCTGGTAAATTAGTCGTGGAAGAAGAACTAGATAAATCTTCTTCATATTGATTCATTACCGTCTCAGCATCTCCAGACTTACAGAGTTCTCCTTTTTTTAAGTAAACTGCTGTGTCACAGATTGATAAAACAGAGGCGGAGTTGTGAGAAACTAGAATAAAAGATACTCCTCTTTTACGAAGTTCAGCTAATCGGCGATAACACTTAACTCGAAAGTTAACATCTCCAACTGCCAATACTTCATCAATCAATAAAATATCTGGCTCAGTATGAATAGCGCAAGCAAAACCTAGTCTTGCAGCCATTCCTGAACTGTAGCTTTGTACTGGCGAATCAATCGCATCACCAATTTCCGAAAAATCCACAACATCTTGAAATCTTTCATCAATTTCTTGTTGAGACAAACCCAAAATTGATAAATTAGCGTAGATATTTTCTCTGCCTGTTAAAATTGGGTTAAAACCTGCTCCCAAGGCAATTAGCGGAGCTAATCTACCTTTAACTTCTACAGAACCCACATCTGGCTTAATTAAACCTGCAATTATTCTCAACAGAGTTGATTTACCACTACCATTTCGACCCACCAGAGCTAGTGCTTCTCCTTTATGGAGTTTAAAACTGAGGTTATTTAGTGCCCAAAACTCCTTTTTGCGTAGTTGAGTTTCTTCATTCCTAACGCCTGTTATTTCTTTGGTAATATCAAAAATTCCATATAATAGGGAACTTTTCAAATCTCGGCAGAATTTTTTAGAAACTTGGTCAATTGAGAGCAGAACTTCACTCTCTCGTGGCTGGATAATAACTGATTCATTTTGGGTAACACTCATCATTTAAGAACTCATCCTCTCAGTAACAAAGGGCATTGATAAACGATAGAAAATCCAGGATGCAAGCAAACCAAATATGGCAATAGAGCTAGCAATCCAAAAACCTGAAGGATTAGAAACTACACCTGTTGTTGCTAATTCACGTGTTGTAACTAATAAAGGAGTAACGGGATTTAGTTTGACAATCAAACCAAATATTCCTTCAGTGGGAGGTGGATAAATTACTGGGGTAATGAATAACCACAATCCAGTAGTCAAAGTAATACCTTTTTGAATATCTCTGTATAATCCACCTAATGGAGCTAGTAATAAACCAATAAAAGTTCCTAGTGCAATTAAATGAATTAAAGCTACCGGAGCAAGAATTACACTCAAAGTTAATGGCATTCGGAAGACAATAAATAAACCAATAATTAAAATCAACCTAATACCAAAGTTGAAAAAGACTTCACCTAATTTGGCAATAATTAGTGCCTCTCGTGGGAAATTAACCCTCACCAACATAGGCTTTGCTTGTAAGACTGCAGCAATAGGACCATTTAGTGTTCCGATAAAGGTTTGCCATAAAGTCATGCTAAACATGACATAAGCTGGATAGGGCAAATCTGTATCACCAAGATTAATGAATCCACTGTTTTTGGCAAAAGTTAATCCTATTGCTGACACAATCGGCGGTAAAAATGCCCAAACTATTCCTAGTAAAGACTGGCGATATTGAGCACTAATATCTCGTATCAAGAGCCGCCAAGCAAGTTCTCTAGAAGCAAGTAGATCTCGCCACATGAGCCGTAATAACAGCACTGGACGTCTCATCTGACTCTCAGGCGTATAAAGCACTCTAGGTAATTCTTTAGTTCCACTTAAAAGCTTGTCTTTGGGATAGTTTGGCTGATTAGAATTTTCCATATCTGAGTGAGCAATTATTTAATTGGTTAGTGTGGTTTCTTGCAGCACAATTTAATGATTTTTAATATCACTTTGCTGGGAAAATAGATATTAGATATACATCTATAATCAATATAATTTTAGACATAGCAACCAAGAGTAAAGGTTAATGTCAAATATTTTTTTAAATGCTATTTTTAGTCTGGAAAATTGTTCTGTTCTCTCTCTGGTTATCCAGAATCATTCGGGGCTAAGAGGATATCAATCTCTGTATCTCAATATATTTGCCCATAGTTCTTGCCCTGATGTATATAGTATCTTCAAGATTTATGTGGATAATCCGGATTTTTCGCTCTCAATAACTATTTTCCACTGAGATAATTGATGAATATACCCAACATAATTAACTTATCCCCCAGCTAAAGCAAGAGGGATTTCCTGTTGTTTGTTGTTAGTTGCTGGTTGAAAGTCAAACAAGAAATAACAAAGCGGTGGGCGGCTATCCCTCCTACGTATAAACATCCGTTGGTTTCTTTGAAAAAATGGGCTTCGGTGCCCTTCAGTGAGGAATACATACTGATATTCAGAGCCTGATTTCAGGATAGTTGCGATTAATAAATCAATTCAGTGTGATCCTAAATCCTGTTGTGTGAGTAACCATTAACGCTTTCGCCTCAAACCCTCCCCCAACTCCCCACAAGGGAAAAAGCTAGCATCACAACCGAACCTAGTGTGATTCATTACTCAACATAACTTGGAAGGTTAGCATGATTAAGCACTACGAAGACAACGTAATTACCCGAAAATTAGAATCTTTATTCAGCCAAGATTTCAGAGAAACCTTCCAAGTTGAGTAATGAATCAAAAAGAATACTATCCTTCTTGTCCTTAAACTCTTTCTAAACTAGCTTGATTTCGCTTGCTGTATTTGTCTGCTTTGTAGAAGAAGTAACTATCTGGCTCATTGTTAACTGCAATGCCATTTGCCACCATTCCTAATAGCTTTTGATTAGTATGAGTTACCATTTCTTTGGCAGCACTAGCACTAGCAGAATCAACCACACCAGGACGTACTACTAACAACATACCATCAGTCATTTTACCGAGTATGGTTGTATCAGCTAAACCAACTAGGGGTGGTGTATCAAAAATAATATAGTCGTAGTTTTGGGAGAATACTTCTACTAACCTTGCCATGCGACGAGAATCAAGCAAAGCCACAGGATTAGGAGGTACAACTCCAGCCGTAATTACATCCAAACCAGGCATAACTTCCTGGGTTACTTCATCCCATTCTGCTTCACTGATGAGGGTATTACTTAAGCCTATAGCATTGGTTAGTCCCCAAATATGGTGTTGTATGGGCTGACGCATATCTGCATCAACTAACAATACCCGTCGTCCAACTTGCGCCATTGATGCTGCTAAGTTTGCTGAGACCTCTGATTTTCCTTCACCAGATACTGAACTGGCTACTACAATAGACTTAATTTTCTCGTCTGAGCTGAGATATTTCAAGTTTGCCTGGAGCATTTGGTAAGCTTCTCTCACAGGAGATTGAGACATATCTCTAGCAATTACACGGGGAATACTTAAGTCAGAATTAACTGCTACAGGACGAATTTTACCGGATTTATCGAAGGAAGGAATAACTCCCAACATGGTGTAGCCAAATAGTTCTTTTGCTTCCTTGACAGTTTTGACGGATTTATCAAGTATATCGATTAAGAAAGCAACAGCCAGACCCATTAAAATACCAACAGATCCTCCAGCCATAACAATGAGGTTACTTTTGGTTGGTATCGAACCAGAGGGTTCAATTGCTTCGGAAATAATGCGGACATTACCCACATTTTGTTCCTCTGCTACTTTAGTTTCTTGTAGTTTATTAAGCAGAGTTTCATAGGTAGATTGAGCTGCTTGTACTTGACGCTCAAGCTCTCGTTGTCTTTCCTCGAGTCTCGGCAAAATTTCTAAGCGCTTTTTATATAAATTGTGAGTGTTTCTGAGAGTTTCTAACTGACTAACTAAACCAGAGCGCTGCACTTCAAGATCAACAAAACTAGCAATCAATCCTTGCTGCAAGTTTCCCATTTGTAGATTTGCATTATTAGCCGTTTGTCTGTTACCAAGGGTATTATTAATGCGCTCTTGCACAACACTATTGAGAGCTTCTTCTCTTTCCTGAAGACTGACAATCTGTGGATTTCCCTCTGTTAGACGACTGCGCTCATCTGCAAGTTGAACTTGCAACTCTTGCAAAGTTGCTAGTGCTTGCTGTACACTATTAGACTGACTGACAGCACTAGCTGCAATCGCTTCTTCCAAATTCATGCCAACTTGGTCGCGCAGTGTACCATACTGGGCGTTGGTATCTGCCAACTGGGCTTGGGTTTGAGCCATTTGACTTTCTAGAGAACCGATGGTATTCAAGGTTCTTTCTGCTTCACCCTGCAAATTGGCAATGTTATTCTTTTCTTTGAAAATGCGTAATTTTTTTTCTGCTTCCTGAACTGCTTCTTCCACCTTAGGTAGTTGGTTGTCAATAAATTCGCGTGCAGCTACAGCTTCAGAACGATTGGTGAAGACATCATTTTCAATGTAGGCTTTGACGACAGAATTAACAACTTCAGCAACAAGTTTTTCGTCTTCACCTTGATAGGAAATCTTGAGTATGTCTGTTCCCGTAATTTGTTTAACACTAAGTCCTGAACTAATCAGTCCTATGCTTTTGGGTTGACCATCATCATCTTTAATTCCTAATATCTCGATTGCCTCTTCTAAAATTGGTCTAGAGCTAATAATTTGTTTTTCTGTTGACAGAGGATCATTATTAACACTGTCAATTTTACCTAGATTATTCCTCAAACCTGTTAGTTCAGAAGATTTATCGCTTTTAATCAAGATGTCGCTTTCTGCTCTGTAGAGCACTTTTTGCCGAAGGGAAAAAAAGTATCCGCAACCAAGAAAGATGGCGAAGGTTACTGTGGCTGGTAACCAACGACGTTTGATGACAAGCCAATACTTCTGCAAGTCTATTTCTTCGGAGTATGAAGTGAATTCCATTGGGATTGATGAGTGAGTTTTCCGACTGACTAATACGTTGGTAGAGAGGCACTCATTTTCACCCGGTTTGTAGTTGATCTTAGCTTATTGGTAGTGATTAATCTTCCAAAAACTTTTGCCACACAACTAATGGCAAGAGTTATTTCCTATTTTTGGTAGATACCTTGTACGCCAGTTAATTTTAATCCTGGTGCTTACTTAACTTATCATTAGCTGGCGATTTATTGAAGATGAGAAATGCTCGATTCTTTAGGTGTAAATAATTAATACAGTTATAACGAAGATTACCGGAGCTGTCACCAAATTTCCGTACCGAAATCTTCTTAATTTGTAAAGATTTGTTAAAGAAAATGGACGAATAGGCGACACTCAATGGTAATCTCTAGCCCAGGCTAAAGCTCTCAATATAGCAAAAGACTTTGTACACTTTAGGTTGGGTGTTAGCTGAATATTGTTTTTTCTTGTCAACCTTGGCTGATAATTAGGATTGAAACCTTTAATGTAAGTAGCACAAAAATGCCTAGAGCAATCTGGAATGATGTTGTACTAGCCGAGAGTGACAACTGCGAAAGGGTAGAGGGTAATTATTACTTTCCTCCCGACTCTGTTAATCAAGAATATCTCAAGCCCTCTAATACCCATACCACCTGTTTTTGGAAAGGAGTTGCCAGTTACTACATCATAGAGGTGGATGGAAAGGAAAATCCTGATGCTGCATGGTATTATCCTCAAGCCAAGGAAAAAGCTAAAAATATTGAGGGTTATGTAGCTTTTCGTTACGGAGTTAAAGTGGAAGCTTAGGTGCTAATGGCTGCGCTGTATTCAGTGCAGCACCATGATAAGCTGGCGATTATTCACCCAGACACCAACTTACAATCATTACTAAGGCAGCCAACCAGATGAAATGGGCTAGGTGGAGTATTCCATTAAGCAACTCGATTGGTATCAAGATAATTGACTCGGAAAATAACCAGTTACTGATTACCAAGAAGGTAAGTAAAACTATTACGGGCATAATGGTGGATAGGTTGTCATTTACAGGTAGTTTTTTAGGCTGAAGGTGAAACTAACTCGATTGTATCGGGAGGAAAAGCAATGTATTTACTCTTAATAATTACTAATTGTCCAATAACAAGCGATTATTAGTAAGTAACAAGCAAAAATACAGATAGTGATTTACTGGTTAGCAGTTGTCATCTCCCTATTGCATATCGGGGTTAATGCTTTAAGTCTCTTCGACGAGATTTGGCGTAATAGTCTACACTGGGGCTTATTGGGTGCGCTGGCATTTTTGGTCTATCCAACGATGCTTAAGAAAGCTTCTTTGCAGATTAATTTAGCAATTGATGTGCTGCTCAGTATCCTCAGTATAGCAATTACTAGTTATTTCCTCTGGTTGCAACCAATCCTACAGGCTCAAAGTCCAAGGTTTATCATACTGGATTTAGTTGTTGCTGCTCTGGCATTTCTTATGCTACTAGAATTGGCACGACGTACATCAGGTATTTTTCTACCTGTGTTGGCGATTGGTAGCATTAGTTATCTTCTGGTTTGGGGCAGATTTCTTCCTGGTAGACTGCATTTTTCAGGTGCATCACTTTCTGAAGTATTAAAGTATTTATATTTTACGAATCAAGGGTTATTTAGTACAACGGCTGCAACTTCGTCTAGCTGGTTATTTATGTTTGTGATTCTGGCTGCTTTTATACGAGAAGCAGGTGCAGATGTTTTGATTAAGAATTTAATCCAAAATCTTAGCGTTAAACAAAATTTTTGGTCTGGTATTTTTGCGGCTAATTATTCCACTTTACTGGGAGCATTTTCTGGGAGTGCTATTGCTAATATAACTTCTACAGAATACCTGACAACTCCTCTGTTGAAACAAAAAGGGTTTCCTGCCCCATTAGCGGCTGGAGTTAATGTCGTTGCTTCTGTTGGCGGTCAACTAATGCCTCCGGTTATGGGTGCTGGAGTGTTAGTTATGTCTCAAACAGCACAATTATCTGTTCCTGCTATTGTTGGGGCTGCATTTTTACCAGCAATAATGTATTTATTGGCTGTATTTTTTGGGATTTACCAAAATAGTAATAAGATATCTATTGAGGGTGATGAAGATGAAATAGTTAGTAATAGTATTAACTGGCGTGAATATATTCTGTTTGTACCAACTTTGGTAATCTTAGTATTTTTACTAATTTTTGATGTTAAGGTTACTTACACAGTAGTTGCTGCTATTGCTGGCTTAGTTATTAGCTCCCGCTTCACACAAGAGCATCGCTTGAGCACTAAAAATGTTTTCAATGCCTTAGCTATAGGGGCAAACAATATGCTGGCTACAGGAATTGCTTTAATAGCGATCGGTATGTTTACTAGTGTTCTTGGCTTCAATCAAATAAATATTACTTTTTCCGATTTACTGATTAGCTTAACTGGAAATAACTTAATTATTATACTTATTGTTATTAGCTTAACGGCTTTAGTTTTAGGTCGCTCTTTGCCAGCGATCGCAGCTTACATTGTCTTAGCAATACTAGTCATACCTAGTTTAGAAAAGTTGGGTTTTTCTGCTATCAAAGCACACATGATTGTTTTTTGGTTAGCTCAAATTTCCCATATTACACCACCTGTTTGTTTAACTGCTGGTGCGGCAGCAGAAATTGCACAAACACAGCGTCTTGAAACAACATTAGAGGCATTGAAGCTAGGTTTTAGTTTATATTTAATACCAATACTGTTTGCTTACACAGCTTTAACAGATGGAAGTTTATGGCAGAAAATAGATGTTTTTTTGTTTGGTTTAGTTGGTCTATATCTATTTTCAGGAGTTATCTCTGGCTATCTATTTCGGTCAATTAATGTTTTTGAGAGAATCATCTTTTGTGCCATGGCACCTCTGCTATTCTTGCCGGATTTTAGACTCAAGGTTTTAGGTATATTCTTGACTTTAATTGCCTATTTTTACCAGACCAGAATAGCAGATAAGTAGTAGTTTCTATTTACGTCTCCAGTTCTTAATATCCCAGGTTCCGGCATCCCAGGGAGTAGGATTGTAACCATCAATAGTATTACTAATACCATCAGTATCAGCTCGATTAACCAGAGGAATTAAAGCTGCCTCTTTATGCAAGAACTCATCCATTTGTTGGAATAGTTCAAGACGTTTTTCAGGATCTAGTTCAGTGGCAGAAGCTTGCCACAAAGCATCGTATTCTTCGTTGCAATAACGTCCATAGTTAGCTTTTTGCCACTTATTTGCTTCCGCAGGTATTTCCTCACAAGTCCACAATTTCATGTAGGTACCAGGATCGGGACTATCATTTCCTGTTGTGTATTCTTGGAGGTCAAAGGCAAAGCGATTAATGGTGTCAGGATTAGCAGGATCGCCACCAAAGAAAATAGCTGCATCCACACTTTTAAGTTCCACGTCTACCCCTAGTTTTGAGAGAGATTGTTTGATTATTTCTTGGGTTTTTTGACGCACTGAGTTTACAGAGGTGGCAAAGAGAACTTTCATTTCTACACCATCTTTATCTCTAATACCATTACCGTTAGTATCTTGCCAACCTGCCTCGTCTAGCAGAGTAGCTGCTTTTTCTAAGTCAAATTCGTAGCTAATTTTGTCTGATTTGAAATTTTCTGGTGAGACCAAAAGTTGAGCAATGGGACGACCTGCACTACCATACAGTTGAGTGGCAATTGTATCGCGATCGATGGCATAGTTAAAGGCTTGACGAACTTTAAGTTCGCTAAAAAAGGGATGGGGAAATTCGACTTTTGAACCTTGATTAGGATCGGTAAAATTAATCATTACACGTTCAACAGAAGGACCAAATACCGCCGCAACTCTACCTTTACCTGCTGCTTCTAATTCTTGTAAGATGTTGGCTTCAACTTGTAGATTATAGGCAAAGTCAGCATCTCCTGTCTGCAACACTGCACGCGCTGCGGAGGTAGCATCACCTCCTCCTTTTAATTCCACACGAGAGAAGTAGGGTTTACCTTGCTCCCAATACAATTGGTTATCTTCCAGAATGATAATATCACCTGGTTTAAACTCTATTACTTTATAGGGACCCGTGCCTACAGGTTGCAAATTTGCAGGGGCTTGGCTAGCATTGGCATTGTTATACTCACTGAAGATATGCTGAGGTAGTATCATGCCATTTTGACCTGTAAAGGGTGCGTACCAAGCAGGATTTACCTCTTTAAAGTTAATCTGGACGGTGTAATCGTCGATTGCTTCTACGCTGGCTACGGTGGCATAATTTTCTTGGGTTGCAGCAGCGACTTCAGGGTTAGAAAGATACTCGTAGGTGAAAACTACATCCGCTGCTGTAAAAGGTTCACCATCAGACCACTGTACACCCTCGCGCAGTTTCCAAGTGACTGATTTGCCGTCTGCTGCAATACCACCATTTTCCTGAGTAGGAATTTCGGCGGCGAGGAAGGGCACATATGCACCATTTACATCGGGACTTGCAAGGGGTTCATAGACAATTCTTGCGGCTTCAAAGTCTTTGAAACCTGTGGCGAGATGGGGGTTGAGAATGGTTGGTGCTTGCCAGTAAAGTAGCCGTAGTGTGTTGTTTGATTCTGTAGAGGTATTTGTTGTTTGGTTTGGATTACAGCTACTTAAAGTCAAACTAGTGACAACAGATAGAGTGACTAAGCTTAAACTAAAACTGCGTGGGGAAAATTTTTGAAATTGCATTACCTGATACATTCCTCCTCAACCAGATGGTAAATTTCCATCGCACTATTCTAAATAGTTAACAGTAAATATTGAACATTGAAAAGTAATTCGTGAACAGTTGTTGATTTTCGTGTTGGTTGCTTTTTTTAGGAGCAATTTTGAGGGGATATTTTTATTTAATTAAGCAGATTAAAGTGTTTTTATCCTTAAAAAATATCCAAGATTATACTCAAGGGAAAAATATTTTAAAATTTGGTAATTACCTGCTAAAAGCATTACTTTTGAAAATCAGACAATCAAACAGAAATTGCCTGAGCTCGGGATAAGCTCAAACCCTAATTATCTCCTTGGCTACAACTCTCATTACTTCCTACAATCAGTAGCTTGCATAGCCTTGACTCGAACTGAGGTAGAAAGAAAAAGAGAATCAATTCTTTGAAGACAAGTTATTAAGTTTGACTTTCTGTCTTTTGACAAAAATTTTTCTTTAAGTTAAACAATTAACTCATCCCCCGGCTAAAGCACGAGGGATTTCGTGTTGTTTGTTGTTAGTTGTTGGTTGTTTGTCAAACAATAAATAACCAATAACAAATAACAAAGCGGTGGGCGACTTATTAATTATTGGTCATCTTGCTCAGGCTTAAATAAACCTGAAGATTTACTGGTGACTGGCTGACTTCTAGAGTATTAAGATAGAATGCGAATTGTAAACCGAAGCAAAGAAACTGAATCTAGAGTCTCAAAAATATGAATTATTTTGGTCTGAAGCTGCAAATAATTTGTGTAGGTAAAGACAATGTTAGATAACTTACTACCTCCTTTAAATGACCACAATTTACCCTATCCCGATACAATTCATCCCATTGTGGTTCATTTCGTGATCGCAATGGTTTTGTTTGCCTTTTTATGTGACATTATTGGTTATTTTTTCCGCAATTACAAGTTATACGAAGTGAGTTGGTGGAATATGTTTTTTGCCACCATTTCTATCTTTATTGCGATTATTTTTGGTCAGATTGAAGCGGGATTAGCACTAGCATATGATGCTGTGGAACCAGTGCTTAATTTACATACAATAATTGGTTGGTCTCTCTCTGGTATTATTGCAGCGATTACGGGTTGGCGCTATGTAATTCGTTTGCAAGATCCTGAAAGTTTACCAAGCGCATATTTGGGAGTTAGTTTACTGTTAACTTGTTTGGTATTTTTCCAAGTTTATCTTGGTGATGAAATAGTGTGGGTTTATGGAGTGCATACAGTTCCTGTTGTGGAAGCAGTGAGAGAGGGGATTTTGCAATGAATTCACAACTACTCGAACAACTTAGTTTAGGTGCTAATGGATTGCCCTATTCTATCCCGATTCATCCTAATCTAGTGCACCTAACTTTAGGGTTATTTATTATTGGTATTGCCTTTGATATTGTCGGAGTTTTATTTCCCTTTGAAAAGCCAATCTTTAAGTATCTAGCGATTCCTGTTAATCGCATCAATTTCTTTGATGTAGGTTGGTACAATATGCTAGCTGCCGCAATTATTACTTTTTTTACTGTCGCCGCAGGTTTTTATGAAATAATGCTGCTCAACCCACCAACGCAGATGAAAAGTGCTTGGGGTTTGGAAGCAATGGAAACTATGCTTTGGCACGGTGTTGGTGGTGTTTTCTTACTAGCAATGATTGTGGGAATGACTGTGTGGCGAGGATTTCAACGCTACGTTTGGCGCAATGATACTAGCAGACAAGTGCAATGGAGTTATTTGTTAGTGGGTTTAATAATTATGTTTTTAATGTACTTACACGGTACCCTAGGCGCGCAACTAGCTGCTGAATTTGGTGCTCATAATACAGCGGGTAATTTGCTACGCTTGGGAGAAAATCCGAATCTATTACTGAGGTGAGGTGCAAAGATTGAAACTTAAAACTATCATCACATTAACGGTAATTGCTCTGGTTTTAGCAGCGATTAGTATCGCCATTGGACAATTATCCTATTCTTGGTTACCTCCCCAAGCTTCAGTGGAGTCTCAGTTAGTAGATAATTTATTTAGCTTTCTGGTTACCTTGGGAGCGTTTATTTTTCTGGGAGTTACAGGTACGATTTTGTATTCTGTCCTCTTTCAACGCGCTGGAAGATACGATACCAGTGATGGTCCTCCTATTGAAGGTAATATTACCCTGGAGGTAGTTTGGACAGCGATTCCTGTTTTATTGGTATTTTGGATCGCAGTTTATAGCTATCAAACATATCAGCAAATGGCGATCAGGGAACCGATGCAGGTATCAGAAGCCATTGCAGCTGAGATGACAAATGTTGAAGTGGAAGCGAAACAATGGGCTTGGATTTTTCAATATCCGCAGCAAAATATTACCAGCACTGAGTTACATTTACCCGTAAACAAACGTGCCCATTTAGTGTTGCATTCTGCCAATGTAATTCATGGTTTTTATATCCCTGCATTTCGCGTCAAGCAAGACATTATTCCGCAACAGAATATTGACTTTGAATTTACCCCAATTCGCACTGGAAAATATCGTCTGCGCGATTCTCAATATAGTGGAACTTATTTTGCGGCAATGCAAGCTGATGTTGTGGTGGAATCCCAGGAAGATTATCAAAATTGGTTAGCAAAGGCAGCAACTTTAGAACCTTCTGTGGCACCGAATCAAGCAGCAGAAGAATATGCTACGAGAGAAGCGGAAAGTTGGGCAACAATTGTTCCTGTAGAGCCTCCCGTAGTTAATTATCATCCTTAGTAGGGACGTAATACGAAATCCGACTTACCTAGATTAATATTACACAAAGCAGGGAGCGGGGAGAGTTTTATAAGTAATATTTGATAATCGTATTCACTACAACAAATACATCCCCACAACACTTTTTATGTTCCTACAAATTTGAATTTTTGGCTTAAGAAATGACTCAAATTGCAACAGAAAACCGAGAAAACCAAGCACATAGCCATGAAGAAAAACCGGATTGGCGACGCTATTTTAGCTTTAGCAGCGACCATAAAGTAATTGGTATTCAGTATATAGTTACAGCCTTTTTCTTCTTTCTACTAGCTGGTATTTTTGCCATGATTATGCGGGGAGAATTGATTACTCCCGAAGCAGATTTAGTAGATCGCGCTGTATATAATGCCCTGTTTACTATGCATGGCACAATCATGCTGTTTGGCTGGACATTTCCCGTTTTAGCTGGATTGGCTAATTATTTAGTACCCTTGATGATTGGGGCGCGGGATATGGCTTTTCCTAGGCTAAATGCAGCAGCGTTTTGGATGGTTCCCGTATTTGGGGCTTTATTTATTCTAAGCTTTCTGGTACCCGGTGGACCCGCCCAAGCAGGTTGGTGGTCATACCCTCCAGTCAGTGTGCAGAATCCTAGTGGAGAATGGTTAAATGGGCAGTTTTTGTGGCTGTTGGCGGTGGCGATTTCTGGCGTATCCTCAATTATGGGTGCAGTCAATATTGTTACTACCATTGTGCGGATGCGATGTCCAGGAATGGGCTGGTTTAAGACTCCCGCTTTTGTGTGGACAGTATTAGCAGCGCAGATTATTCAATTATTCGGTTTACCTGCATTAACTGCTGGCGCGGTTATGCTACTATGCGATTTAAGTTTTGGTACCACCTTTTTCGATCCTGCCCAAGGTGGAGATCCAGTTTTATTCCAACATTTCTTTTGGTTTTATTCCCATCCAGCAGTTTATGTAATGATTTTGCCAGTCTTTGGCATTTTCTCCGAATTATTTCCTGTATATGCGCGCAAACCGTTATTTGGTTACAAAATAGTCGTCGTTTCCTCCTTTATTATTGTGGTACTCAGCGCCGTTGTTTGGGTACACCATATGTTTGCAAGTGGCACACCGGGATGGATGCGGATGCTGTTTATGTTTTCCACCATGCTGATTTCTGTTCCCACAGGGATTAAAGTGTTTGCTTGGGTAGCGACAATTTGGGGTGGAAAGCTGTGTCTCGATACAGCGATGCTGTTTGCTTTGGGTGGTTTAATTAACTTCGTTTTTTCGGGAATTACAGGAATTATGTTATCTTCCGTTCCCGTGGATATTCATGTTAATAACACCTATTTTGTTGTCGGACATTTTCACTACGTTATTTACGGCGCGATAGTTTTTGGTATTTATGCAGGTATTTACCATTGGTTCCCGAAAATGACAGGAAAAATGTACTACGAAGGGCTAGGTAAATTACATTTTTGGTTAACTTTTATTGGTAATACACTGAACTTTTTACCAATGCATCCTGTAGGTTTAATGGGAATGCCAAGAAGAGTAGCTTCCTACGATCCAGAATTTGCTTTTTGGAATGTTTTAGCTAGTATTGGTGCCTTTTTATTGGGAATGTCTACTCTACCTTTCCTACTGAATATGATTAGTTCTTGGATTTCAGGAAAAGAAGCAAATGCAAATCCTTGGCGGGCGATTGGTTTGGAATGGTTAGTTTCTTCTCCTCCCGATGTGGAAAATTTTGAAGAGATTCCTGTGGTTATTGCTGAACCCTATGGCTATGGAAAGAAAGAAGCTTTAACAGAAAATATGGATGCTTAAACATAGGCAAAGTAGAAGAAGATGAATGAGCATCTAAGGCAAAAAATCAGGCATGATTTTGACCGTATTGCCCTGTACGACAATGAGGGATGGAATCATAACAATCATTATCACTCTTTTCTACTTAAGCAATTACCAAATAAAGGAAAAATTGTTCTCGATATTGGTTGTGGAACTGGTGAATTTTCCCGTCTCTTAGCTCAACGCTTTAATCAAGTTATTGCGATAGATTTATCTTCCAAAATGATTGAGGTTGCTAAGCAGCGTTCTCAGAATTACAGAAACATTGATTTTCAGATAGCTGATATTTTACAGTGGCACTTTCCTCGAGAAAAATTTGATGCCATAACCTCAATCGCAACCTTACATCATTTACCAGTAGAAAACTTATTACCCAATTTGCAAGCTGCCTTAAAACCTGGGGGAAAATTGGTCATTTTAGACCTATTGGAACAGGAAAATGTATGGGATGCCAGGACTGATTTAATTGCGATTCCTCTCAACTGGTTATTTTTGCTGAAGAATAGGAAAATTCAACAATCACCAGAAGCACAAGCAGCCATGAGAGAACATCTGCGTACAGATAACTTTCTCACCTTCTCCCAGGTAAAACAAATCTATCTCAACTCACTGCCACAAGCAAAAATCAGAAAGCATTTATTCTGGCGTTATTCACTAGTTTGGCAAAAACCAATGTCTGTCTCAACAGACTAGACTTCATCTACACTTTTATCTTTACAACCTTAGTTTTTTATGAGCACTTTAAACACTTCAGAAGCATTATCAGAATCTCCTAGTACAATAACCCACGAACACGAACATGATGAAGCTGGTAACAGTATGTTTGGCTTCATCGTCTTCCTACTTTCAGAAAGTGTAATTTTCCTCAGTTTTTTCGCTGGTTACATTGTCTATAAAACCACAACCTCTAACTGGCTTCCTGCTGGTGTTGAAGGATTAGAATTTAGGGAACCAGCGATTAATACAGTAATTTTAGTTTCCAGTAGTTTTGTCATCTACATTGCTGAGAGATATCTACACGACAAAAACCTCTGGGGATTTCGCTGCTTTTGGCTGCTAACCATGGTGATGGGTAGCTATTTCTTATATGGACAAGCTGTGGAGTGGCAAAGTTTAGAATTTGGCTTTACCTCTGGTGTCTTTGGAGGAACCTTCTATCTATTAACAGGTTTTCATGGTTTACACGTAATGACTGGCGTATTGCTGCAATCCATTATGCTAATTCGTTCCTTTGTTCCTGGAAATTATGACAAAGGGCAATTTGGAGTAGAAGCTACTTCCTTGTTTTGGCATTTTGTAGATGTGATTTGGATTATTTTGTTTATTTTGATTTATGTTTGGCAGTGACAAGTAATATGACTCAAGAAAAGAAACCAATTAGTGAAATCAACAGCCACATTGAAGATTACTTAGATTATTACAGTGGACTTTCTGAGCCTGGATTTGCTGTTTTACTAAAAGGTCAATGGGGTTGTGGTAAAACTTGGTTTATCAAGAAGTATTGTGAGAAGCTGAAAGAAGAGAAAAAGAAGTATTTATACGTCAGTCTTTATGGAATGACGAGTACTACTGAGATAGGAGATGAGTTTTTTCTACAATTACATCCTATTCGTGCTTCAAGACAATGGAAAATTGCAGGACAGATTTTGAAAGGTGTTCTCAAAGCTACAGTTAAAACTGACTTTAATAGTGATGGTAAAGATGATGGCACTGTAAGTTTACAGATTCCTGATATAAATCTTCCTAAATCTTTTAAAGAAGCTGATAAAAGTATATTGATATTTGATGACTTAGAACGTTGTCAGATGGATATAGGTAATATCTTGGGATATATCAACTACTTTGTAGAACATCTAGAAATGAAAGTAGTAGTTATTGCCAATGAAGATAAGTTACTTGAAGAAATTATTTATAAAGATATCAAAGAAAAACTAATTGGTAAAACTTTTGAGGTCCACTTTGACTTACATGGTGCGCTACAAGATTTCATTAGCAAAATAGAGGGGAGTAATTCAGAGCTAGGACAGTTTTTTTCTGAAAACACTAGCTTAATAGAGAAAATATATCAGAAAGCAGATTGTAGAAATCTGAGAATTTTAAAGCAGATTATCTTCGATTTCAAGAGAATTTTTGAACATTTACCTGAAAAAACAAAGGATAAGCCAGAGTTACTACAAGATATCTTAAGGATAATGATAGTTTTTTCTATTGAAATAAAACTTGGTCATCTGCCACCACAAGATATTGGTAAGTTGAGAGAAGCATATTTATATTACTTAAATGAAGGTAAACGTTATTATGGTAAGACAAGCAATGACAAGGATCAAGACCAACTATATCTTGATGAGTCTACTAAAGATTACTCCCAAAAATTTAAACTACTTAAAGAAATAATTGATAAATATTCACTCGACCTATTAATATATAAAATACTTCCTGATTTGATATGGTGGCAAACTTTTTTTGACCAAGGGATTATAGATAATCAGGAATTAAACCAGTCCATCTTCAACAGCAAGTATTTTCAAGATGAGAATACTCCTAGTTGGGTGAAACTATGGCATTATTTAAGTCTTGATGATGATGCATTTGAAAACTTACTCAGACAGGTAGAAGCTGAATGTCGTGACCGGAAATTTATTGATATTGGCGTAATTAAGCATATTACAGGTCTTTTCTTGCAATATTCCCATGATGGTATATATCCTAAAAGCAAGGAAGAAATACTAGACGATGCGAAGCTTTACGTTGATTGGTTAATCCAAGATAATAAACTGAGTATTCATCCTCGTGCTCATAACCTTACTTCATTAATAAGATCTGATAAAGGTGGTTATAAAGCTCTAGGATTTATGGGTAAGGAACTACAGGAATTCAAAGATTTTTGTTCTTATATTCAAGAAGCTAGACAGTTAGCTTTCCAAGAAAGTATTCCAGATTTAAGTGCAGAATTGCTTCAAATCATGAAAGATAATGTAAAGCAATTCAAGAGAATGATCTGTCTTAATGATTCTTCTGATGCAGGGAATGATTCTGATGCAGGGAATGATTTAGATGAAATTTATCTTGAAACTCCTATATTACAAAACCTACAAGCAAATAAATTTTTAGATACATTTTTGTCAATGAAGTTCGAGGCTCAAAGTACTTGTATGGCTGGAATCCAAGAACGCTATCAATTTGATAATAGTAACCATAAATTACTTGAAGAACTAGATTGGCTAAAGGATATTCAAAACAGACTGAAACAAGAAATTGACAGTCGAAAAGGGAAGCCTAGTGGACTAAGATTAAAGCTACTGAATGAAAATTATTTAAAAATTGCGATAGATAATTTAGAAAAAACAAAAGCAAATAAGGAAAGAATGGAATAATTTTTCAAGTCAAATCTTTTGCGAGTTCTTAATTCATGTAACTTTTAAAACAATAAAAAAATATGATTATCGACGACCAACACTACGATGTAATAATAGTTGGAACTGGCGCAGGCGGAGGTACAATCGCTCGCAAATTAGCTGAAGCTGGTAAGAAAATTTTAGTTTTAGAGCAGGGAGTATTTACCGAAAAGGAAAGTTCAGAGTTAGTAGAAGTAGAAGTTTTTAAAAAAGAGAATTATCACGCTCCTGAGAAATGGTATGACAATATAGGAGAGCCTTTTTATCCCCAAGCTAGCTATTGTGTTGGTGGTAATACTAAGATTTATAGCGGTGTTTTGATGCGATTGCGAGAGCGAGATTTTGAATCTACACAGCATCAAGAGGGAATGTCTCCAGAATGGGGGTTAAAGTATCAGGATTTTGAACCCTACTACACCGCAGCTGAAAAGCTCTACCAAGTTCATGGTAAAGTGGGCGATGACCCTACAGAACCTCCCCATAGTGAAGATTATCCCCTACCACCAGTAGCACGCGATCCTCAGATTGAAGAAATGGGTAATCGCATTTCTAAGTATGGGCTAAATCCAGCCTATTTACCCATTGGAATTGGCGATGAAGGGCGCACAGATTCAGAAGATACAGGAATAAGTCCAGCGATCCGGGCTGGTTATGATGTAACCTTAAAAACATCAGCCACAGTGGTAGCTTTGCATACCAATCCTTCTGGCTCTGAAGTGAAAGCTGTAGAAGCAAAAATAGGTCAGCAATCCTTTCTTTTCAGTGCCGATATTGTTGTATTATCCTGTGGAGCGATTAATTCCGCTGCATTGTTGTTGCGTTCAGCTAATGAAAAGCATCCCCTAGGATTGGCGAATAGTTCCGAATTAGTAGGGCGCAATTTGATGAAGCAGTTGATGACGGTGATTTTGCAGCAATCTCCCCAACCTAATTCTGGTTTGTTTCAACGCACCCTTTATGTGAATGATTTTTATTGGGGTGACAAGGATTTTCCCTATCCCATGGGACAGATTCAAGATGCAGGTGGTATTCTACAAGATGTAATTTTCTCAGAATCGCCACCTATTCTATCTATAGCAGCCAAAAGAATGCCAGGATTTGGTTTGAAGCGATTGGCGAAACGTTCCCTAGGTTGGTGGTTACAAACGGAAGATTTACCTGATACCAACAATCGCATCGAGATTAAAAATAATAAGCTCTATCTATATTACAATGCCAATAACCTAGAAGCTCATGATCGCCTGCTTTACCGTTGGCAAGAAGTGCTTAAAGCTACAGATAAACAGTCTCGTGGTTTGCATCCCTATGGTAGCGCGCCAATAGCAGTAGTGGCACATCAGTGTGGTACTTGTCGTTTTGGCGAGGATGCAAAGACTTCGGTACTAAATCTTAATTGTCGCACCCACGATGTAGATAATCTTTATGTTGTTGACGGTAGTTTTTTCCCTTCCAGCGCTGCTGTTAGCCCTGCTTTAACAATTATTGCCAATGCTTTGAGAGTAGGTCAACATTTAATAGAGCGTTTAAGTTAATTTTTAACTGATTGTTAGGGTTATTAGACTTCTTGCAGAAGTCAAGTAATAAGTAATAAGTAATAAGTAATAAGTAATAAGTAATAAGTACAATAATTGATTAAAAACTGATTACAAAAACACTTTTCCAAAAGGTCTATTAAAATAGACCCCAGTGACAGAGAATGTAGGGAGGTAGAATTTTACGTCCCTACAATGGGTAAAAAATCGGATGTTTTAATTTCTATTAGATATCTAATATGGGTAATCTTCAAAAAAGAAGTATAAAAGCGAAAGAAGTATTTTTGTGGTTAACTTTGTCTCGATTTCAGCACTTATTACTTGAGTTTTTTAAGAAGTCTGTTGCTTTAGGTATAATCGCCCTCGCAAGTTTAACCTTTACCCCTTCTTCTTCTATACTTGCCCAGGATAATGAAGCCCAACGTAACTATTACCAGCAAGTACTAGATAGCTTCCCCCAGAATCTCACAGAAGCACGTCGTAGCGGACAACTTTTGCAAGAATTTAATGTTCTTTTGGGTGCTGGTGGAGCCTATGAATATCTGGAAGACTTTGAGCAAGCAATTAAATTGTATCAACAAGCCTTGCAGGTTGCGAGGCAAATCGAAGATCTCAGATTTGCAGATTCAGCATTGAGTAAACTAACTACCGTTTATAGCAAGCTAGGTGATAATCGCGGAATTAGTTTCCTTAAAGAGCAATTAGCAGCAGCTAGAGTAGAGAAAGATAAGCCTTGGGAAATTGTACTACTGGATAATCTGGGATTGGCGTATACAAGTATTCTTGATTATCCCGCAGCTATTGCTAGTTATGAACAACAATTACAATTAATTCGGGAACAGGGTAATAAAATTCTAGAAGAAGCACAAACCCTGCAAAAATTAGCCTCTAACTATACATACAAAGGAGATTATAAACAGGCGATTCCTATCTACAAAGAAGCTTTAACTCTTAGTCGTAATCTCGAAGATGATAATTTAACCCATCGATTAATATCCGCATTAGGTACAGCCTATCGCTTTTTGGGAGATAATGAGCAAGCTTTAGCCAACTTTAAAGCTGCATTGGAGTTGGCGCAAGCAACAGGTAATACGATTAATGAGTGGTTAACTTTGCGCGAATTAGCTCAAATATACACTGCTCTGGAAGATTACGAACAAGCCCTGACTACGCAACAACAAAAGTTAAACCTATCTCGCCAAAATAATAATATTTACCAAGAAGCCTTTGACTTAGAAGATTTGAGTGGTGCTTATTTTTGGACTGGTGATTACACTCAAGCCATCGAACTACAAAAATCAGCTCTTGAATCCTTCAGGGAACTTGCTCAAAAATCACAACAAAAAAACAATTTTAGTGAGGCTCAAGCCTTAGAAAAACTAGGATTTCTCTACTGGTATACCAACAACTTAAGCGCGGCGGAACAATCTTTGCTTGCTTCCATTGATATTTACGAATACCAGCGCCAAGAAATACTAAAAAATAGCAACTTTCTCTCCCTTAGCAATCAAGAATTAAGCACTTTTGCCTACGAAACTGGCTCCGATATTTACCGAATTTTGCAACAAGTATTAGTCGCTCAAAATCGCACTAATGAAGCCCTAGAAGCCTCAGAAAAAGGGCGTGCAAGAGCCTATGTAGATTTATTAGTCACTCGTTTAGGTATTGATCCTACCAAGCAAGAAATATCAGCACCCAACCTAACAGAAATTAAACAAATCGCGAAAAGGGAAAATACCACCCTGGTGCAGTATACAGTGCTCTACGAATATGGTAGATTATACCGCTATCGCTACGGCAAAGAGCAACCTCTACTCAAAGCTACAGGGTTTATGGTTTGGGTAGTTAAACCTACAGGAGAAATTAGCTTCCGTGAAGTCAAATTTGAGACACAGATAGAAGAATTAGTTAAAAAAGCCCGCGCTTATATTACCACCGAAGGTAGAAGTGTGCGAGTGAAGCGAGGAGAGCAAACACCCTTGCAACAACTCCACGATATCCTAATTGAACCAATTGCAGACTTACTTCCCACACAACCCACAGCAAGAGTTACCTTTATCCCCCAAGATACCCTCTTCCTAGTTCCTTTTACGGCCCTTGAAGATGCTAATGGTACCTATTTAATAGAAAAACACACCGTACTCACCGCACCTTCCATTCAAGTGTTAGACTTAGCTCGTCGTGTTAAAAATCGCCTAACTTCCCAACAAAAAAACTTGGTAGTAGGTAATCCCATCATGCCATCAATTAAAACACCAGGTGGCAAACCACAACAACTATCCAGCTTACCAGGAGCCGAAGCAGAAGCACAGCACATCGCCCAGCTACTCAATACTCAACCCCTCATTGGCGATGCGGCAACAGAAACAGCTATAGTAAATAACATTGAGAATGCAAAGATAATTCACCTCGCTACCCACGGACTTTTGGATGACTTTGCTGGTGTACAAAGTTCCCTTGCTTTCGCACCCAATAGCGAAGATGATGGTTTCCTCACCGCACCAGAAATTGCTAACCTAAATCTCAATGCAGAATTAACAGTTTTAAGTGCTTGCGATACAGGAAGAGGAAAAATTAGTGGCGATGGTGTAGTGGGTTTATCGCGATCATTTATTAGTGCAGGTACCGCTAGTTTAGTAGTATCTTTATGGGCGATTCCCGATGATGCAACGGCTAAATTAATGTCTGAATTTTACCAAAATTTAGATGGTGGTGTGGACAAAGCCCAGGCGATGCGACAGGCGATGTTAGCAACAAAAAAAGAGTTTCGTAGTCCCAAATCCTGGGCTGCGTTTACTTTAATTGGGGTGGTAGATTGAGTGTTTAATTTCTATTCAACCCTTTGAAATGTCGGTTCAATAACAATGTAAGTATAGTTTACTTTTCTTATTGTCTAATAGTTGCTCATGTTAACGATAATGGAGGTATAGAGATACAGCACAACATTAAAAATTAATATTATGAGCCATTCATATACCTATGGCTGTATGCGAGATGAGCCAGATGATAGAGATTTTATCTTAGTAGATACTCTTGAGAGACTGCAAAAAGAATTAGCTAAATTACAACGGCAGGGTCTTCGTTTTGGTATCTGGAGACCTGAACGAAATAGAAGTGGAGAGCCCACAAACTTTGAACTAGAAATTTATCCAATCACTCCAGATATATCTTATAAAATAGGTGCAAATGATATCTTAGTTCCTCTCAAACCTTCAAAGTATCTAACTTCTCAAACAAAGAAATTAGATTTGTCATTACCAGAGAAATACTTACTTCATAAAGGATATTTTGACAAAGCTTTATCTTTTAATGGTATTGATAGTTATCTTGAGATTCAAGAGACTAGTAAGGACACCCTAAATTTCAGCAAACAAGAAGATTTCACAATCGAATTATGGGTGAAGGTTGCAACAAGTAAATCATTTTCACAAGAGCTATATAGTTCTATTATTGAGAAATGTAATGGGCAAGAAAGATATCCCTTTGCAATCAGATATGAACTTAGTTCTGGAAGAATAGTTTGTAGTAGAGATGATGGCTATCATGAACCCAAAGTTATTACCAAAACGGCAATTAATGATGGTGAGTTTCATCATATTGTTTTTGTAAAAGAAAAATCGACTTTGTATCTTTATGTTGATGGGGAACAGGAAAGTAAAACTACAGATACAACTGATAACTCGCCAGAAGGTGACACGAAAAACAGCTATCCTCTTTATCTAGGTAGTAAAGGTGGTAAGAGTAAATTTTTTAAAGGTCAACTTAATGAGATTCGCATCTGGAATGTTGCTCGTACAGATGAAGAAATTAGGCAAAGTTGTACATCTATTATAAATGATCAATCAGAAGGCTTAGTAGAGCATTTGAACTTCGATACTCAATACTTACACGACAAAGATCTTATTGATTTTAAAGAATTGAGACTAGAACAAAAAGATGAAATACTAACAAATAGGGTGACTACACAGCACTGTGTAATTAAATTTGAAAAGTTAAAATTGGTTAATTTTGACAATTGGTCTAGAGTAAAAGACCAAGGAAAACTTCGTGCATGTACAGCCCATGCTGCTGTTTCTCTTTTAGAATACTTTGAGCGAAAAGTATCAGGGAGATATCGAGATTACTCCAGATTATTCTTACATCATATTGCCTGTCGTTTGAGCCATAGAACTGTGAAGGAAACCTTCAATGAAGGAATCTCTATTAGAGAAATAATGGCTGCAATGATCGCATTTGGTGTTTTACCAGAAGAGCATTGGCTGTATCCTGAGGAGAAAAAAAGAAATTCTCCAAAACTAAGTCTAGAGGAAACTAAACAGAATTTAGCAAAACAGTATTCACAGAATCAAGAGCCAAAAATTTTCTTCTCTAAAAAAGACCAGGAAATACATGAATATACTTTGGAACTTGAACATAAAAAATCACAACTCAAAATAAAGAGTAACGAGAAAGTTAAGATAACAGACAATACAGCCGCAAATCTAGAACATATAGAAAACGAATTACACTTATTTAATATAGTCAATCGAATACCAGATCCTTTTTGCTTCACTTTCGCCCAAAAATACAGAGCAAGAAGTTACTTTCGTCTCAAACGAACCAGCATGAATAATATGCGAGATTTTCTCGAACAAATCAAGGTGTTTATTTATACTGGTTTTCCTCCAATGTTTGGATTTAAAGCTTATGAAACAGCTATCGAATACTCTAAAACACATGAGGGTCAAATTCCATTCATAACTGATAATGAAATAAATAGTAATCAATACAACAATCACACACTTGTTGCAGTTGGTTATGATGATAATAAAATCATAGAAACAGAAAATAATTGTGCAGAAATAGGGCAAACTTTTATTAAAATAATTAATCATATTTGTGCCAAATATGGAGGGAGATTTATTAATACTAAAGATGGCAATAGACTGATAACTACAGGAGCTTTTAAAATCAGGAATTCCTGGGGTGAAGAATGGGGAGACAAAGGTTATGGTTGGCTTCCCTACGCTTATGTGTTAGCAGAACTAGAAGGAAAAACAGAAGAAGAAAAAAGACTAACCTTTGATTGGTGGTCAATGCTTAAAGCTGAGTGGTTGGATACAGATTATTTTGGATTACAATACCAAGATGTTAGTTCAGGTCGTACTTATGAAACACAAACTCCTCGTCCTATCTGAATAAATTAACTATTTAGCCCAATCAATATTTGATTCCATAGAAAAACCATAACTATCACAAAGTTGATGTACTTCTGGGTTTTCGTTTACCTTTAAATAACTACTCAGAGCATCGCAGCTATAGTTAAGTAAATCATTTAAGTTTGGCACATTATTTGACTTAGAAGCCTTATTTTTTATTGCATCTGTATCAACTTGCCACATCTTAACTGTTTTATCATCACTACTAGAGATAATAATTAATTCTTCTTCATTGGGACTAAACAAATTAACTTGATTAACTACGTTTGAATGACCTGTTAGAGTTTTATATGGAATTTTTAAAGAAGTCTCATTTAAATTCCACTGTCTGATGACTTCATCTACCTTCCACAGCTTGATAGTTCCATCCTGATGGGTAGATGCAATCACACTGCTATCATCAGTGAATGCTAAATCTGTAATCTGTTTTGTTGGGAGTTCAATCATACCCAAAAACTCTCTACCTTCTACACGCCAGAGCTTGATTATTCCGTCAAAACCAGCAGAGGCAATAAGATAACCATTGGGACTAAACTTAACAGCAGAAACTATCTCTTTGTGCTTCTCTTTCAGAACAATGGGAGTATCATTCTGGTTGCTCTTTAAATTCCAAATATTAACATTACCATCAAAGTATCCTGAGGAAGCAATCCTGTTTGTGTCAGAAGGATTAAAATCCACACTATAAACTCTATAATCTTGTTGCTCAAGAAAATTTTTATTTTTCAGCGTTCTCTTCAAACTACCAGTTTGAGTATTCCATATTTTGATAGTACCATCTCTACTTGAAGAAGCCAGAAGCTGACTATCTGAGCTAAAGCTTAGACCATAGACAGTCTGTTGATGTCCAGAATCTCCTGCAAGATTATGTAGAACTTCTCCCCGTAAATTCCAAATTTTTACAGTCTTGTCTAAACTGCTCGAAGCAATCATTTGACCATCAGGGCTAAATTTCACGTTCCAAATTACATCTTTATGCCCTTCTGAATCAGGAAAAGTTTTCTTAAGTTCTCCCTCTAGATTCCATAACTTGATCTTTCTATCACCATCAGCAGTGACAATCAGCTTACTTTGAGGATGAAGACTGACACCATTAACCTCTGCTGTATGACCTATCAGCCGATTACGCTCTCGTACTTCATAAATAAATGATTGTATTTGTTTGAGGACTTCAGAGTTATCACCGCCTAGTTCATCAATTGCTTTGAGTACCTGTACACTCTTAATCAAAGCCTCAAGCTGGTCAGGTTTTTGAGCAATTTGCTGTGCTTCAAAAACTGAAAATCCAATTTCAATCGCCTTCCTTTCTCTGGCTTCTTGTATCTTATTTAGCAACAGTAGCAAGCCAAAAATAAAGGCGACAAGTAATCCTGTAGCACTAGCCAGCCAGGTTCTCTGTTTTTGTATCTTTACTTTCGCCCCCGCTGCTTCTGCTTTCGCCTCTGCTAACTCTTTCAATCTGCGTTCCTGTGCCAATTGTTCTTGCAAAGCGCGGTCGTGTTTAGTTACACTCATGGTGATAAACTCTTCTTCCTCAGCAGTAAGTCGAGGATGAGCTTTCTGCTGCCAGTCTACAACACTAGTCAGCCAAAGTTGCTCTAGAAGTGCATCATCTGACTTGTGATAGGTGTCGCGCCATAGCTGAAAAGCTAACTTAAACCGATCCTTGATGCGAAGATGATCCCGATTCTGATCAATCCAATCTTGCAACAATTGCCACTTAGTTAGCAATGATTCGTGAGCAACTTCTACATAGGTTACAAAGCTATTTTCTCCTTTTTTTTGAGTAGTAATTACCAGCAAACGCCTTTTTACCAAGCGTCCCAAAACTTGCTCTAATTGTTCAGGAGAATCGGCTTTACTTGCTAAAGTCTCCCTCGTCGCTCGACGACGGGTTACTGTTCCCTCCTCTCCCAGTTTCACCAATTCCAAAAATAGTCGCTGGACAAAGGCTTTATGCGCGTCACTAGGGAAACTTTGGTACAGTAAACTGGCTTGGGTATCCAAAGCACCGCCAACTTTACCGATATAGTTATAACCTTGCCAAGTCAATCGAGGTTGTTGATTTTCTTCTTTCTCAATACAAACTCGCCACAATTCCCACAATGCATATTGCAATAATGGTAAAGCTCCTGGTTGGCGAATCACATCTTCTATCATTTGCGAGACTAAACCCGGTTCAAAACTAACTCCGTGTAATTTCGCAGGTTCAATAATCGCAACTTCCAATTCTTTCGCACAAAGTGGTTCAACAAAATAGGTTGTGGGTTGAGTACTATTAATTAAATCTGCAATCTCTGTATACTCAGCACAGCGATCTAAAAAATCCCCCCGTACCGCTACAATTAATCTACCCTGGCGTTCATTTGTTTTCGCTTCCTCTGCTAACAAACGAAAGAAAGCGCGACGTTGTGAATCATTTTTGCAAAGGGTAAAAACTTCTTCAAATTGGTCAATAAATAATACGAAAGGCTGATTGAGATGATGCAGAGGAGTTAGTTTATCAATCAGAATATCGAGGGGATTTGTTCCAGGAGTTAGCTGTGCAATTTCACACTTATCGCTATCTAGAATAGGTTCACTGTAGAGTCTCGGTAATAATCCCGCTTTAACTAAGGAAGATTTACCGCAACCAGAAGCACCAATTACAGAGAGGAAACGTCCCTTACTAATGCGATCTAATAAAGCTCGAATCGCTACATCTCGTCCATAAAAGTATGACTCATTTTCCGGTTCAAAAGCATGAAGTCCCAAGTAAGGATTCTCGTGATTAAACTCCACTTCAGCAGGAATTATATCTACTAGTTTATGGGTAACTAAAGTAATTGAACGTCCACCACCCATACGAATCGGTTCTTGTCCCGAATCTTGCAATTTGCGTTGAGTATAGTCAAAGAGGGAATCGCAACTAATTTTTCCTTTACTGTCAGCGTTGGTTGTATCTAAACCTTGTATAATCGCTCCAGAAAAGATACTGTGAGCCTCATGTTTATATGCTCTTGCTGTTTCAAAACTACGACAAGCGGCGATTAGATAATAATCTTTTTGAGCGCTAAAAGAAGTTAAAGTGTGTCTGAGAGAATCGCTTTCGAGAAAAGAACCACTGTGACAGCAATCTAACAGCATCACCAGGTTACTAACTGAAGCTTTTTGAATCAGGCGATTGAGTAATTCCAGAGATATAGCATTGCGCTCTTTGACTAATATCTCACCCCTATTTTCGATTTGGGTATCACTTGCTGCTAAAAATCCCTGTACTTCGTCCAACTCATCAAATACCAGCAAGCCATGTCCAGCGAAATAAATTAGTGCCTCGCTATTAACTGCGCGTTCCCAAAGCAGGGTTCGCAACTCTTTAATTATTTGCTCTTTAGTAACTGGTTTAGCTGCAACTTCAAACCTATTTTTTGTGTTATCCCATCGCTTGGGAATGCGTTCCACTTGAAAGTTACCATGCTCCTCCAATAGCTGCGCTAAACTCTCAGCATCACTAGCGGCTTTGGGAAGAGATTGCAAGCGATTACTTGAATACTCACTGATACCAATTACCAGAGCATACCGATTCATTGTTCACCTTTTGCTCCTAGAGATTTGGAAGCTTTAAATTAACCCTGATGCTGCTAAATATAGTTTATTATACATACGGATTTAGGTAATATTTTTGACATATTAATTAAGATTAAGTGAGTAAGATTACTAACTTATCTAACACGATAGAATTAGATTGGGCCGCAGTAAATAGAACTAATTAATCACTTTGTTATGTCAGAATCGCAACCAATTTTTTTCCAAGCAGATGGAGAAATCCGCGAACTCGATGTTCAAGTTACAGTAAATCCTCAGCTTGATGATGACGATCCCTACTCTGAGAGAAGAGATTGGCAAGAAAACGTTAGCTCGCAAATGCAGCGCGCTCAAAAAATGATTCGAGATTACACTGAATTTGCCCTTAATTCTTTCAGTGCTGTTGCTAGTGCGCAAATAGAAGAGATTACGCTAAATTTTGGTATTAAAATTGGTGGTAGTGCAGGCGTTCCTTACATTACCGAAGGAACAGCAGAAAGTAATTTGAATGTTGTCGTGAAGTGTAAATTCCCTTCCTAGGAACGCGAAATTTCTCGTCTCTACATTCTTTGTTGGGGATGTCTATTAATAAAAATTTGTTACGGTGGCGAAGCGTAAAGAAAGCACGATTCATCCGGGAGATATAAGCGAGGGAGCCCAATTTATTTGGCAGTGAAAGTTAATTTTTTGCTATCATAAGTTTATCGTGAGCGACAACGATAAACTATGATAGTCTACGAGATGAAGCTACAAGGAATTCCCATAGCTCTTAAAAATTAAACATCTTGTTCACAACGCTTTGGCAGCTGGAGTGCCACATCAAGCTTGGCATCCATTCTAACAAGAGCTAAATCAACCCTGTCAAAGCGGGTGTCATTCTGTTCAACGAAATCTGCTAAAGTTTCAGCCAGTTGATGGTAATTATTCTTGAGATGATTAAAATCGCGTTGGGCAGCATACTCTTTTCGAACGGAACCGCGATACCAGAACACACCACTAGCAAGGCTTCCAATTAAGCCCAAACACAAGCTAAGTAAGACTATAGTGTTTTCAAAACCAATCACACCAGCAACTCCTGTTTCGCTCAAACAACAAAATTAAAATTCCCCTTCCCTAACTCCAGTACAAATCATGCGTGGGAAAGCATTAACACTATTAAAAGCAGGAATCGCCAAAGCCTTCTGTGCCCAAAAATCATCACTAGCACTGAGACTTTTACCACCGACTACAGTAACATCTGGGCTTTGCCACATCAGCTCATAATACTTCTCCAAAGCCAGACTACGATGGTCTGCAAAAGCACTAGGATGTCCAACACCCTCACCATTGGGTTGATGCCAGTAGTAGCCCCCAAAAAGCCTCATCGTCCCTAAATTCTTAAAAGGAGCAAAAGCCGTCTGCCCCAGGTAAAACTCACTAACACTACTGCTACCTTCAATAGTGATAGAACTAGAAGGAGTGGGAGAAAAATCAGTAAAGACAGTAGTCTCCTCCACACTCCCCCAAATATTAATCCTGTCATCGCCCAACAAATAACCCGTGCCTACATCCTCAACCGCAGCTCCGAGCTCTGCACCCTCTGCCAAAGTAAAAGCGCCAGCAGCGTCAATCAAGGCCGCTAAATTAAAATTAAGAAACGGGTAATAGGACGCACGAAAAGTTTCCAAGCGAGCGATCACTTCCCAATCAGAATTACCAAAGCGGTGGTAAATAAGTACGCCCTTCTTCTCAACACCATCCCTAATACCACCAATTCTCAGAGTGTGCCCAGTCTCTAAATCTCGAAAAGTAGAATCAGCCAGAATTAAAGCCTTAGTGCTGGTAACATTAGTCACACAGCGCAAATTAGCAACTCTAGCATTGAGATGGGTATCATAATCCCTTACTTCGGCTTGGACATAGTGAGAAGCCTCTCCAGCAACTTTGTAGAAAGGAACAATAGTGCCCTGACTCGCTGGAGTTAAAACAGCTTGAATCTGCTTATATTCGCTAATGTGTTTAACTACCAAAGTTCCTCCACCTTCAAAAAATAATTAGTATCGGGAGTAAACCCAACTCTACGCTGCCAGCGATGACGTTTTTGCACAGAAATAATGCGACTAGTAATATTTCTGTGTCTCAGCTCTGGCAGCATGGGATAATCAATGAGCTGTAGCTCAGCTTTGGGATAGACACGAATAGCTTGCTGGACTAATGGGGTATTGGCGATGGCATACTCAGCACGAAACCAAAGGAAGCTATTAGCACCAACCAAGTCACCAAGAAAAGTGAGACGAAAGGTAGCGTTAAGCTCAGTAGTACGCACAGGAAAAGGAACCCAGGACCCATGAGTAGGAAGAACTACCCCCAACTCATTCCAAGTGCCATAACCATCAGATATCGGCATCCTCTTCTATTTCCATCTCGCCCCCACAGATAAATTCCTCTAACTCCTTACCTTCAAGGGGTTCTAATAGCCATGACCCTTGGCGGCAGACAAAATGCCCATCAAAATCAGAGGATACTTGCTCACGCCACCCAGGAGTTAAAGCTGTGCCTAAAGTTTCCCAGAATTCATCATCATCAGGGGTGATAATCTTAGACATATTCTGTACTTAGAATTTCCCAATTCGCCTCAAGCAGCTGAGCCTCCTTGTCAGAGCTAAAGAAACTGCTAACTGAGCCGCCACTAGGTAATTTTAATTGAGCTCTACCTGGATAAGGACGAGTAGAACCTCTGACCAATCTCCCTCTTTCTGCTGGTGTATTAATACTATTAAGAGGCTTTAAACCCAGAATCGCAGCATGGTTGTCGTAGTCAATCGTGTTGATTGGGTGAACATAATAAGAGCCATCAGAGAGTTCGCTAATGCCAGATGTCATGCGACCTCTCCTTAGACCTACAGGAGTCCCACGTTTAACAACTTTCCAACCATTCCCTTCTGCTTCAGCAATGGAATCTACAGCGCAAAAAGTACTAATACCGATTTGCTGACTTGCTGTCGCAAAGGCATTAAGGACTTTTCTTACCCTGGGAGGTTTTGGTGATTGGGCGCGAAGAAATTTTAGCGAGTTAGCACCGACCTGGTCAGCCTTTAAATGCCCCACGTGTGTCATATCAGTAGCAGTTACGGTGGGGATATCATCAAAGTTTTTGGTGGTAAAACCGTAATAAGCATTAGCTGCTACTGAAACTTTGACGTACACAAGGTTGTCTCTGAGTACGCCTCTAGTGTAAACAGGCATAATTCACATTACCTCCTATGCAGCGTCACTAAGATAAGGTTCAACTGCAAACTGAGGCATGCCGTTAGCGCCAATGGTCATAACCAGTGGTAAGTTACCCGTAAAGCTGAGGGTCATGTTGTCAGTGTTGATATTAGCTGTAATCCGGTTTTCATTGTTGGGGTTGGCTGTTTCGTCTCCTTCTAGGTTCTGAGCACCCATTATGCTTTCCATAATTTGGCCTTCCAAGGAGTCAGCCGAGAGTGTAATAGATGATGCCATAAGTTAACCTGTCTACCTGTAAAAGTTGGTAATTCGAGCATAGCCTGCGTTATAGGTGATTTTTTTTTGGGAAGAGTAGTGATAGTCCATAGGGACTGTCACAAAGCACGGATTTTTTTTAAGCCAATCAAAATGACAAATTATTTGTTCCTATATCAATTTCTTAATCTGCGCTCCAAACGCTCTATTTACAAAGTTTGGGGCAAGTTTGGGAGACGCAAGGATTACTACCCTCGCAGGGATTTAGTTAGCCGTTTAAGCAATCAATTAGGGTGGAGTGAGGAGAAGGTGACTAAGCAACTATTGCATGAGCGCAGATTAATAGAAAAGGAGGCGATCAAGAGTCGTGGTAGAGCAACCTAACGCAAACAAGATTATCCTACAGGGTAAAGAGGAAGAACTGAAGCCTGTGATTACTTCAGTATTGGCTCAGTTAAGCATAATGAGTCGGTACGATTTAGGCTACTTCGTTGGCTATCCAGTACCAGAATATGTACGGGTAACAAATCAAGATTTAAAATTGATGGTGCGGTTTGAATCTAATAAAACACCGCCCTGGAGAGCCAATGCTTTAGATTATTCACCTCACCCAACCTACTCAATTCCTAATGTGGATAAAACGAAGGTAAATTGGCAGATAATTAAGCAATTAATGGGAGGTAAAAATGGTTATCATTGGGGACCTTGGAGAGCCAATGCTTTATTTGAAAGTAAGGCAAGAATGTACGTATTTGGAAGGTCGCAGAAAGAAGCTGAGTCAATGCTTAAAACGCTAGCCTCATTGAGTTTGGAACCAATCAAACACTTGTCTGTTTCAGAATGGAAATATCCTTCTGGTTCTCCTAGTAAATTTCCACGACAAGTGTACCCTGCTTTTTTCACTATTATCAATAACGGATATGACCGCAGCAAAGTACGTAATAATAAACCACCCAATCCCAAAGTAGTACGTATTCCTCTATATCTTGATGACCCACCTGAAGGAGTAGAAGCCCAGATTGCTGAGGCGTTATCAAGGAAATTTACATACAAATAGTTACTAGAGCCATCAGGAGTAGTTATTAATATTCGATACCGATAAGGTAATAATTATAATTTAGATTATTTTTAATTATTTTGATGTCAGCAGCAATTTCAAACTATTTTTCACTTGATTGCTGCCAACATGCTATGAGAAAATATTGTAATGTCTGCTTCCTCTTCTGGTTAATTGAGTACAGAGTAATGATGAAATAGATGCAGGATATTTAGATTGTTAAAAGATAAATCAACTCTTAGTTCATTAATGTACAACGACTAACTAAGCTAACAATTAACTCAAGATTAAATTACTACTTTACCTATTAACTTTACTAGTGTCTAAAGAGATAAGCTGTCAAGATTTTGAAGGCATAGAAGGCTGTCGAGGCTGGAGTTATTGTGCTGAAATTTGTGCCATTGAAGAAGAAGAAGAACCACCACCGCCACCACCGCCACCACCCACACCTCCAGATGGTGGAGACGATTATCAATGCAGAAGTTTTTACTCCATTGCTTACTGGAACTATGATGATATCTTCGATTGGGGAAGTGGTTATCCAGATGATTTCCAGGGTAGACTGCCACCAGAAGGTGAAGACAGCAAACGCTCGGCGGGCTTCAACAGAACTGAGCATTTTACTTACCGCTACTTTTACTACTTTTATCCCAACGGCGATATCTATTATGTAGAGATAGCGACAAGGAGTAGTGACGATTATACTCAAAAGCCTAATTTTGTCGGCAACCCCTACACCTTTAACCCTGATAGCTGCTCTTATATTGGGGAAATTGATAACGATGATGGTGGAGGTGATGATGAAGGTGAGCCAGTTATAGGTGATGCTATTCGCTCAGTTCGCAACTGTTTAAATGTAGAAGAGCGAGGGGTTAATTTTGTTGAGACTGACTTTGGTGGAACCTTTTTAATTGAGGTATTTTCTACAGTTGATGATAGCTTACTCGGCTCAAGTAGCTTCTCCTACGACACTGATAAGGAAAAAGTATGCAGTGTTTTTTATGTTTATCTAGGGGACTGTGCTCAGATAATAATTAGGCGCAAACACAAGAAATATCGCATTTGTACAGTAACAAGAAGATTAGAACGTGTTGAACGAACTCCAAATGTGATTGACCCTGAAGAGAGTGGAGAATTATATCAATATCGTGTTAGGCAAGTCGGTAATCTGCTAAAAGTAGTCTTTCCCGGAAAAACAATTACTAGTGCTAGATACAGAGCTTTTAGTCAGCGAACATTAACCTCTAAAGCCATAGGTAAATATGTTTACTTGATTGACCAAAACGGAAAACCACTTATTGAGGAAGGTTCTTGGGAGGGAGTAAGAGGCTTAGTTTATGGAGAGACTTATACGATTTCTGATGAATTTTTAGCCACCATAAGATATCCCATTTTTAGGTCTACTATTACCTGGGAAAATGGCGGCGAAGATTTAATTAAAAATCCTGATGAAGGTCTCAAAATATATTGGGAAGGGCATACACAGATTATCGGCACAGATGATTTCGATACTTTTCGAATAGACAATGGAGAGCCAGATAAATTTGAACCAGATAATTATTGGGGAGATTTAGAACCAGAAGACTTTAATATTGTTGAGCTAAAAGATACAACAATTACTAGGGCAGAGATAGGAGAATACGAGCCTATCCCGGACACTTATAGTTTAACTAAAGCCGAGGTTCGCTTCTACAACGGCGATACATTAGAATACACAGATTACTTATTTAGAGGTAGTGAAGATAAGACTACTTGGATTGAGGATGAGTTTGAATTTAACAACAAGCCATGCCCTATTTATGAGCGGGAGGAGCGAGATTTCATGGCAGCAGTAGACGAACTAAAGCCTATAGTTTTAGATCTTTGCAACAAGTTTGATGAGCTGAATAAAAAGGTTACTCGCATTGATGGGGCGATCTCTTCTGTTAGCTTTCCAGCCACAGCTTGGACTGTTCCTACTATAGGTTTGGGTGACCCTGCACTAGGGACGGTTAATGAGTATGAACCCTCTGAACAGGGCTTGCAGAACGCATTTAACCAGATGGCTTTACTCTTCCAAGGCTTGGGGTTAACTGTTGCTCACAATAAATCTGTGTTAGCTGATTTGGGCATGGCGATTGGAGCTACTAATTGGCGCGAGGAATACCAAGTCCCGAAAAAAGCTGTTGTACCTAAATCCCTACGCAAAACAGAAGGAGAGGAGGAAGAGGAGAAGGAACTGGAGAACCTGACCGAGTTATTTCAATGGTATATTGAGCAGTTTGATGAGCTCATTGGTCAGTTTGATAGCGAATTTGAAATTGAGGATGCGGATTTAACCCAAGAAGGTGACCAGAAAATTAAGCTAACCATAAACAACATCGCTGAAGGCTTAACGGAGATTTGGGGTGCTGCGATTATGGCCATGGTGAATTCGGAGCTATTGGTGCAGATTTCTAGCAAGGCGATGGTGGAAGCAGGGCAAGCTAAAAAATCCTCTGCGGTTAATTTTACTTACCTGCAATCGATTGCAGGCTACCTAGGTTTTAACCAAAAGGATATTACATTTGATACGCCCCTATCCTTCACTCCTGATAAGGACAGAATGCATGAGTTGTTGAAAAATACTAACTGTCCTAGTGCTGGTATTGCCTTTGATGATAAGGAAAACTTGCAAGGACAATTATTGAATCTGCAGCAAGCTGCTGCGATTATACGAGCGAAAAACTTCTCTGCTTTTGGCAAAAGTACGGACCAGGATAGCTTAAAGAAAAGCATAGTAAAACGAATAAAAGATATTGCCAAAGACCAGGACATATTTCGCAAGGGCAAACAGGACTTTGATGAGTTCATCAAAGAGGTAGAGGAAGGCTTTGCTCAAAGCAGCGCAGATGGAACATCAATCTGGAGAGACGGCCAGAAGCCGAAGGTTAATGAATTGGAAATTCCCGAAAAGGAGGAGTAATTAGTGGCTTTCACTTTAGTAGCGTCAGAACTTAGATCTCGTGTTATTCGTAGCAGAATCGTACAGGAGGGAGTGCGTAGGCTCTCTCTTAATGCCTTTAGCGAGCAGCCCCAGGAACAAGGGGGTACGCTGAGAAGAATCTTTGACTACACCAAGCGTTTCACTGGTTTTGTCATATCATCAGCCCTTGATTTGTTGAAAGGGCTGGCATTCTCTGTCAGGGATTTATTCACTGGGGTGGTGAAGGCGGTCCAGTTTCTTTGGAGGTTTAATTGGCGCATTACTGATGAGGTAATTGATGCGAAAATCCTCAACGCTTATTACATCATCGGCGGCGGCTTGGGAGGCTTCACTGGCAGGATTCTCGGGTGGCTTAGTTGCGGCGCGATTCCAGGAGCTTCTATTTTTGTTTTCAACCAGGCGATGGCACTCTATGTCCTCAAGAACGTGGGGGAGGAAGCCTTAGAAGATGTAGCGGCAGAGGCTGCCAGTCTGATAAATTTAACGACGGGCCAGTTATTGACTGCGGCTGTCCTTTACGCCTACAAAAATGTTCGCAGCTTCCTGCTTAACCCAGCAAATCCTGTAACCGTGATGTTGCTTAGAACTGGAATCATTAGCAGGTCGAAGTATGACCAGTTCATTGAAGAGGCAGGTAAGCCTGAGCCTTGGAGCTTTGCAATCGCCTTCCAAAACAAAATAGATTCCATAGAAAGTCCCTTTGTGCAAAACTTCGTGGAGAATTTGGTGGACGAGTTCTTCGATAGCTGCGTGGAGGCGGGGTATGTAGTAGCGGGAAGTATTGATGAGTTCCTAGCTCTCGACCAGATTCAAGAACTAGAGCGACGGGGACAAGAGCGCCGAGTGGAAATTGTATTGGGCGGGGCATAGGCATGAATTTGTATGATTCTATTCACTGTGAGTATCCATTGCCTAACCCTGAAGCTCAAGATATTTTGTTTCAAACCAAGAATCTATGGCGCAACTTCGATAAGTATACTTTAACCGAGGAAGGTCGTTTAGTCCTGCCATGCACTCGTACCGAGAAGGGGCAGAGGATTCATTACGCGGACATGGACACCTTCTACCATGGCATTCTAGAATTCTATGGGGAGACCTTGCCCTATCCGGGTGATGTTGTTATTCTTGAAGCTCAATTCTGGGAAGGACAGTTGACTTCTGTTGAAGAGGTACCTGTGACACAGAACTGGTATGAAAACATTTAGGGATTAGAGAGAGAGAGCGGGGAGAAGAGAGTTGCTCATCAGGTGTCATTGGCGATTCGCCGACATGTCTAGATGACGCAGTTCACTTCTCGGCTCTCTCCTTCAAATATATAATAGATTCGAGAAAAAATACCTTATTCCAGGATTTCGTGGAGAAACTAGTGGATGAGTTTTTGGATCGCTATGTGGAGGTTGACTACGTGGTAGCTGGAAGTGTTAATGAGCTCCTGGCTCTCAATCAGCTTCAAGAGAAAAATTCACGGGGGCAAGAGCGCCGAGTGGAAATTGTACTGGATAGAGAATAATTATGGAATGGCCTGACTGCATTGTATGCAAGTATCCATTGCCTAATCCCGAAGCTCAGGATTTTTTGTTCCAAACTAAGGACCTATCGCGCACGGTCGAGAGGTACACACTAACCAAGGAAGGGCGCTTAATTCTGCCTCGCATAAACACTGATGGCGAAACGGTATCTTTTTATGCCGACATGGACACTTTCTACCATGGCACTTTGACCTTCTACGGGAAGCCTTCATTCCGCCTTGATGAAGCAGTCATTTTCAAAGCCCATTTTTGGGAGGGACAATTGACTTCTATTGAAGAGGTGCCTGCGACACGGCATTGGTGGAAAACTATCTAGGGATTAGAGAGAGAGAGCGGGGAGAAGAGAGTTGCTCATCAGGTGTCATTGGCGATTCGCCGACATGCCTAGATGACGCAGTTCACTTCTCGGCTCTCTCCTTCAAATATATAATAGATTCCATCAAAAACCCCTTAGTGCAAAACTTCGTGGAGAAACTAGTGGATGATTTTTTGGATCGCTATGTGGAGGTTGGCTACGTGGTAGCTGGAAGTATTGATGAGCTCCTGGCTCTCAATCAGCTTCAAGAGCAAGAGCGACGGGGACAAGAGCGCCGAGTGGAAATTGTACTGGGTGGGAGGCAGTAATGTATTTGCCCGATTGTCTTGTCTGCGAGTATCCATTGCCGAACCCTGAAGCTCAAGATATTTTGTTTCAAACCAAGAATCTATGGCGCCACTTCGATAAGTATACTTTAACCGAGGAAGGGCGCTTAATCCTACCTCGCACCCGTGTTGACAAGGGG
>CAZWGS010000031.1:0-2443 GCA_964633315.1 uncultured bacterium
GGTGATATCCTCAACAATGTGAATTGGTTCTGTGGCAACTACCTGATTACCACTAGATACCTGTTCGAGTAAATCTTGCAGGCGATTAGCATGTTGTGGTCCCATCACCAAATCCAGTTCAGGAACACGCCGCAGCAATTTTTCTCCTTCCTGTTGAGCAACACAGCCAGCAACAATTAAAGTTAAATCTGGCTTTTTGTGCTTGCGCTTTGCCTGTCTGCCCAGGTATGAATAAACTTTCTGCTCAGCATTATCTCTTATCGTGCAGGTATTGTAGAGTACGATATCTGCTTGATTAGGATCTTCTGACCATTCCAAACCCATATTCTCTAAAATTCCAGCCATGCGCTCAGAATCTGCTTTGTTCATTTGGCAGCCAAAGGTCGTAATATTGTAGCGCTGATGATTCTTCATTGGAATTTCTTATTAGTTATTAGATTATAAAGATCTGGTAAATTTAATGAGGTTCCTATAGGGTATTCTTTTAATTTTGCCAGAAAATACTAGCTAAACAAATTACGTGTTTTCATGGAATATTTTTCAGTATACTGAGCTTTTATCCAGTTAAAGGATACGTTGAGCGGAGCAAATTATTGAGATTAAACGAGAGTAATCACAATCTACCAGCGTAACAATCATGAATCGTCAAAGTCAAACAAAATACAGCAATCTTGAGCAAGTTAGTGATATGGGTACTTCTTTTGTACATCTCAATGCCAATCAAATGGCTGCGCCTCAACAGATAGTTTTTATTGATACAAAGGTTGAAAACTATCAAGTCCTTGCTCTAGGTGTATTAACAAATACAGCAGTAGTTATCTTAAATCCTGAGCGCGATGGTATCGAGCAAATTACTGAAGTTCTAGAAACATACTCTTATTCTCTTCCTATTCACTTAATCTGTCACGGTTCTCCTGGTAGCTTACAACTGGGCAATAGCCAACTGAACCTAGAGACTCTAGATCGCTACACTCATTTACTTCAGAGTTGGACTAGATTAGCAGATAAAGTGCAACAATTGTTGCTCTATGGTTGTAATGTTGCTGCTGGCGATGCTGGTGCTGAATTTATTAGTAAATTGCAGCAGATTACAGGTGCAGCAATTGCTGCTTCTGCCAAAGCAACAGGTAGTAGTGCTTTGGGCGGTGACTGGAACCTAGAAATTAAGACTGGCAACTTGGAAACACCCCTTGCCTTAACAGCAGAAGTTATGGCAAGTTACACAGGCGTTTTTCCGACTCCTATTGATGATATTAATGTTACTTCTACGCCTGCCACACCTACGACCGATGGAGATATTAGCTTTGGTAATGGTGACGATTTAGTCATAGATAGTTTTACCATTGATGGGGGTGAATACACTTCAATTCAACCTCTAAATCAGGTCAACATTAATCGGGTTGATAATGCTACTGTTACTGGTAATAGAGAGCTAATTTGGTTTGAGCAAGGTATTAATAATACTACTCTCATTCCTTCCCAAGTTACGACAATGGAAACGGTTCTCGATAACAATGTTATTAATCGAGGTACCGACAATGTTTTTGCTAATGCAGGCAATGCATCTGGAAATGACAACAATGTAGAGAGAATTGATTTTCTTTCAACATCAAGTCTATCAGCAACAGAAGAATTGCTTGATATCACCGGTTTTCTGGTTTTAGAACGCGGTGGTAATGATCCCTTCCAAATCGCTGCTATTACAGAAGTTGATGCTGCTGGCAATCCCACTGCCTTTGGTAATTTAGTTGATGCAGGACCATGGGGACTATCCTCTATTTCATTAACATCTTCGGTACTGCTTCAAGACGAAGGCGATCCTGCTTTTGATACTACTACCACTGTTGGAGAACAAAATATTGCTGGTATCTTTTTCAGTTATGAGGATTTAGGCATTACTGCTGACCAAGAATTCTTTGGTTATGCTATCTTCCCAGCCGATGTAACTGATGCCAATGATTTAGTAGGTCTAACAGATTTCCCCACCAACACTGGAGAAAGTCCTGGAGGTTTGGATTTAATTGCCAGTGGTAGCATTTTCTTGTTGAATAATACCCCTCCTGTGGCTACAGATGATACCGCAGAAACAACTCCAGAAACCCCGGTAGAAATAGATGTTCTGGTTAACGACACAGATGCAGAAGGCGATCCTCTCAGTATCATTGAAACAGATACAATAGAAGCAGTAATTAACAATAACGGCACACCAGATGACCCAACGGATGATTTCATCATCTATACTCCTGCCGCAGGCTTAACCGGATCTGATACTTTCACTTACACCATCAGTGATGGTAATGGCGGTACAGATACTGCAACAGTAACCGTCAACGTAGTTGCTGATAACATAGCACCAACGGCAACAGATGACACCGCAGGAACTACTCAAGAAACACCCCTAGACATCGACGTTCTCGCTAACGACACTGACCCCGAAGGTCAG
>CAZWGS010000031.1:2543-46368 GCA_964633315.1 uncultured bacterium
CAGACACCGCAACGGTCAATGTCACCGTCACCGCAGACAACACACCTCCTGTAGCCACAGAAGATACAGTAGCTACCACCCCAGAAACACCCCTAGACATCGACGTTCTCGCTAACGACACTGACCCCGAAGGTCAGCCTCTCACCATCATAGAGGTAACTCAACCTACCGATGGAACCGTAGCGATTAACGACAACGGGACTCCTGATGACCCCACAGACGATACCATCACCTACACCCCTGATGACGATTTCACTGGTCCCGACAGCTTTACCTACACCATTGATGATGGCAGTGGCGGAACAGACACCGCAACGGTCAATGTCACCGTCACCGCAGACAACACACCTCCTGTAGCAGAGGATGATAATGGTAATACACCTCTAGAGATACCAATTAACTTTAATGTTCTGGTTAATGATAGCGATCCTGATGGTGACCCCTTAATCATTACTGACTTTACTGACGGTCTCAATGGAACAGTTAGCCAAAATGATAATGGGACTCCCACTGACTTCACGGATGATTTTCTGACCTACACTCCCAACCCAGAATTTAGTGGTATTGATATCTTCACCTACACTATTGATGATGGTAATGGTGGTACTGATACTGCTACTGTGACATTAGAAGTAGAAGACCGGGCTACAGCAGTAGATGATAATGTAAGTACTATTCCTGGCATTCCTATTACTATCAATGTTCTCGATAATGACCTTGGTACTCCACAAATAGAAGATATTAGTCAGCCAGACAATGGGAGTGTAGTCATTGATGATAATGACACACCTGATGACCCCACCGATGATGCCATCATTTATACTCCTGATCCTGAATTCGCGGGAACCGATAGCTTTACTTACACCATCATTGATGATGAAGGTAATCCAGATACAGCAACAGTAACAGTGGTTGTAGATCCGGTGCAACCTAATGCTGGTAACGATATTGCTACAACCCCTCCCGGAAGTCCTATCACCATCAACGTTCTCATAAATGATACAGACCCCAATGGTGATATTCCAACAATTGTTGACTTTACTCCACCCACCGTTGGTGAAATAGTTATTAATCCTGATGGAACTATAACCTACACTCCTGATGATGGTTTCACAGGTACTGACACTTTCACTTACACTATTAGCGACCCTGCTGGTAATACAGACACTGGAACCGTTAGCGTCACTGTTGGTGATATCGATGATGATAGTGCCCCACCTATAGCAGAGGATGATAATGGTAATACACCTATAGGAGTACCAATTAACTTCAATGTTCTGGTTAATGATAGTGACCCCAATGGTGACCCCTTAATCATTACTGACTTTACTGATGGTCTTAATGGAACAGTTAGCCAAAATGATAGCGGTACTCCCACTGACCCCACTGATGATTTCCTCACCTATACTCCCAACCTAGAATTTAGTGGTATTGATATCTTTACCTACACTATTGATGATGGTAATGGTGGTACAGACACTGCTACTGTGACAGTGGAAGTGGCAAACCAAGGTGCAGCAGTAGATGATACTGCTAGTACTACTCCCAATACACCTGTAGTTATCAATATTCTTGATAATGATTCTGGTACTCCGCAACTAGGAGAAATTACTCAGCCAGAAAACGGTAGTGTAGTCATTGATGATAATGGTACTCCCACTGACCCCACTGATGATGTCATCATTTACACCCCAAATCCTGAATTCACAGGAATTGATACTTTCACTTACATCATTATTGATGATGAGGGTAACCCAGATACAGGAACAGTAATTGTTAATGTTGATCCTCAACAGCCCATTGTGGGAGATGATATTGGTGGGACTGGTTTGGGAGAACCTATTACTATCAATGTTTTGGTTAACGATAGTGACCCCAATGGTGACCCACTAACAATTGTGGATGTTACAACTCCCACCTCTGGTATAGTTATTGTCAATGGTGATGGAACTATTACCTACATTCCAGATGAGGGTTTCTTTGGTACTGATACCTTTATCTATACAGTGATAGATGATGATGGTAATACGAATAGCGGCAGTGTCAGTGTTACCGTAGGTGCAGACGATCCAACAACGATTCCTCCTATTGATGGAGTGTCTTTGGTACAAGGGGGCAATGATATCTTTGTTATTGAAGGTCCAGCGGGAGGAAATGCTTCACTCAAATTTACTTTGACTGAGGCAGCAGCTGATTTTGTAAACGAAGTTGGAGTTTACACAGTTAGCGATCTCGATGGTACTGTAAATGGTATTGCTCCAGGAGAAGATGGTTATCAAGAGGCAGTTTTAGAATCTGGAACTGTAATCTTTTCTGCTTTGAGTGACACACCTGATTTGTTTGGTGAAGATCCGATGCGGATTATCGATGGTTTCGAAACAGGCGATCAATTAGGTTTCTATTTGGTGTCTGATAGTACTACTGATACGATTCTGTTTGACCCCAGTACCACTACTGATATCTTCTTCTCTCCCAACGCTGCAAATGCTGATGGAATTGACCATTCCAATGTCTCCAATTTGGAAGAGAATGTTTTCCTCATCGAGTGGGAAGATACCTTGGGTGGTACGGACTTTGACTTCAATGACTTGGGTTTTGTTGTTTCCATAACTGATGAACTACCTCCTTTGGGTAATAATCTACAAGGTTCTTTCCAAGGAGAAGTTATTGACCTAACTTCAGTTGCAGGAAGCGAAGTTCAAGTTAATTTTGAAGAGTTTAGTAATGCTGATTTAAACAATCTAGTTGGCTTCTACGTTGTTGAAGATCTTTCTGGTACTATTACCGATGCAGTAACGGGTTTGAGTCTGTCTCCAGGAGATGCTGGTTACGCTGATGCTGCGATTGAGGCGACGGTAGCAGAGTTGAGTAGTGACACTACTCTTACTCTCGACGGAGGTGAGATTTATGCTTCTTATTTGGTAGCAGAGGGTGAAGGTATTTTCTTCCCATTCTTGGAGGAAAATGCAGATGGTTTAGATCACCTACGCTTGTTGGGTGATAATACTTTCGGTTTTGAAGATACTTTGGGTGGTGGTGACAATGACTTCAATGATTTTGTTTATTCAATTGAAGCTACAGTAGTCTAAGTTTCATCAACCTATTTTTTAAAAGCAAAAGGGTTTCCCAGCGATGAGAAACCCTTTTTTAGATGGAATTAATTGTTGCTACTAGATGGCAGTAAACTCAACTTGGAAGACAAAGTCATCAAAGGAATTATCTCCACCATTGGGTAAATCTTCGAAGCCAAGGGTATTATCTCCAAGGAGACGAACATGATCAACACCATCAGCATTGGCATTAATAAAGGAGAAGTAAGCTTCTTGACCATCAGCCAGGATATAGGCTGCATAAATTGAACCACCGTTAAGGGTTGCAGTTGTACCTGTACTATTTTCGTCAAACTGTACACCATTTTCTAGGCTTTGTGCGATCGCCGCTTCAGCATAATCAGTTTGCCCTGGGGTGATAATATTACCTGTTACGGGGTCAATAACTGTACCATTGGGGTCGAGAATTGGGTATAGTCCAGCGATATTTTCTAGGTTAGAATCACCTTGAACCATGAACTCTGCTAGTACCTGTTGTCCTTGGAGTTGGCGTAAATCAAATACTTCTTCCTGTTGACTGCCTTGCAAAGCGTTACCTAGAGGGGGTAGTTCGTTGGTAACAGAGACGGTGAAGGCAAGGTCATTGAAATCGCCGTCACCACCGCCGAGAATATCTTCCCAACCGATAGTGAAGCTATTGTTACCTAAATCAGTGACCTCAACGTGGTCGAGATCATCAGCGTTAGCGATATTGTTAACAAAGAAGACTTCCGCATTGCTATTACCTGAGAGGACTTCATCAGCAGTACTATTTTGAATTAAGTAGAAACCAAGTTGGTCATTGCCTTGGAAACCTTCAATAATCCGCATTGGATCTTGTCCAAATAAGTCTGGGGTTTGACTCAAGGCAGAGAAGATCACTGTTCCAGATTCTAAGGCTGCTTGTTCGTAACCTGCATCTGATGGGGCAAAGCCATTCACAGTACCGAATTCATCCGTCACCCTGAAGACACCCACTTCATTAACGAAATCAGCTACGGTTTGAGTGAGGGTGAATTTGAGTTGTATATCTTCCTCACCAAGGTTAAAGTTGATAGTTTCGTTGGCGGGATTAATGGGATTATTGCACTCACAAGCACAATCCCCATGTCCTCCATTAGCCTCACCGAGAGTAACATCAGCATCAAAATTAATCTCTGGGGCGATTCCCAACTCCTGTGTCGTTGGTAACTCTACTTGGAAGATAAAATCATCAAAGCTATTATCTCCACCATCTGGTAAATCCTCAAAGCCAAAAGTGTTATCTCCTAGCAATCGCAAATGGTCTACACCATCGCTATTAGCTGCCATAAAGGGGAAATAAGGCTCATTTCCCTCTGCCAGAATATATGGGGCATAGACAAAGCCTCCTTCTAGTTGGATTGACTCAATACCATTCTCATCAAACTCCACCACACTGGCTGCTAAAGCTGCTGCTTCATAACCTGCATCTCCTGGATTAATCACATTACCATTGCTATCTAACACCCCTCCTTGGGCATTTGCTAAGCGATACAAACCACCACGGTTATTGAGATTCGAATCGCCTTGGGCACGGAAATTAGCCGTTACTAACTGAGTTTGGGGTAACTGAGTTAGGTCAATTAGTTCTCCTTGGCTAGTCCCTTGCAAACGATTTCCTGTTGGTGGTAATTCATCAGTAATGGAGACAGTCAGGGCAATGTCATTGAAATCATCATCACCACCACCTAACTCATCTTCCCAACCGATATTAAAGCTACCGTTACCTAAATCGGTGACACGAATGTGGTCTAGGTTATCTGCGTTAGCGATATTGCTGACAAAGAAGACTTCCGCATCACTATTACCTGAGATGACTTCATCGGCGGTGGTATCTTGTATCAGGTAGAAGCCAATTTGATCGCCACCAGCGAAGCCTTCAAGGATACGCATGGGGTTGTTGCCAAATAGGTCTGTGGTTGTGCCCACGGCGCTAAATAATGCCCTGCCTGATTCTAAGGCTGCGGCTTCGTAAAGTGCATCTGAGGGGGCGATTCCGTTGATGGTACCTAGTTCATCATCGACTTTGAAGACTCCTACTTCGTTGACGAAGTCTGCGTTGGATGAGGTGAGGGTGAATTTCAACAATACTTCTTCTGCTTCTCCTGATAAAGAGAAGATGTCGTTTGGTTGATTAAACGAACCACAGCCACAACCATAGCCAAGGTTATTAGCCTCACCGAGAGTAACATCAGCATCAAAATTAATCTCTGGGGCGATTCCCAACTCCTGTGTCGTTGGTAACTCTACTTGGAAGATAAAATCATCAAAGCTATTATCTCCACCATCTGGTAAATCCTCAAAGCCAAAAGTGTTATCTCCTAGCAATCGCAAATGGTCTACACCATCGCTATTAGCTGCCATAAAGGGGAAATAAGGCTCATTTCCCTCTGCCAGAATATATGGGGCATAGACAAAGCCTCCTTCTAGTTGGATTGACTCAATACCATTCTCATCAAACTCCACCACACTGGCTGCTAAAGCTGCTGCTTCATAACCTGCATCTCCTGGATTAATCACATTACCATTGCTATCTAACACCCCTCCTTGGGCATTTGCTAAGCGATACAAACCACCACGGTTATTGAGATTCGAATCGCCTTGGGCACGGAAATTAGCCGTTACTAACTGAGTTTGGGGTAACTGAGTTAGGTCAATTAGTTCTCCTTGGCTAGTCCCTTGCAAACGATTTCCTGTTGGTGGTAATTCATCAGTAATGGAGACAGTCAGGGCAATGTCATTGAAATCATCATCACCACCACCTAACTCATCTTCCCAACCGATATTAAAGCTACCGTTACCTAAATCGGTGACACGAATGTGGTCTAGGTTATCTGCGTTAGCGATATTGCTGACAAAGAAGACTTCCGCATCACTATTACCTGAGATGACTTCATCGGCGGTGGTATCTTGTATCAGGTAGAAGCCAATTTGATCGCCACCAGCGAAGCCTTCAAGGATACGCATGGGGTTGTTGCCAAATAGGTCTGTGGTTGTGCCCACGGCGCTAAATAATGCCCTGCCTGATTCTAAGGCTGCGGCTTCGTAAAGTGCATCTGAGGGGGCGATTCCGTTGATGGTACCTAGTTCATCATCGACTTTGAAGACTCCTACTTCGTTGACGAAGTCTGCGTTGGATGAGGTGAGGGTGAATTTCAACAATACTTCTTCTGCTTCTCCTGATAAAGAGAAGATGTCGTTTGGTTGGTTGAGGTTGCAAGGTAAGCAACAGCAACAACTATGAGGTTTGCCACCTTCTCCTGCATTGATGTTAACCACCGCAGGAGTTGGATCCACTGCCCCATCTTCATCCACAGCCGCATAGGTAAAGCGGGTTTCGGTGAAATCTCCCTCTGCTTGGAAGAATAGTTGTGTCAATTCTTCTGGGGTTAGTTCCTGTCCCACAACCACAGTCATACCACCATCTGCGGGATCGCCGAGATACAAGATACCATCTTCAATTGGAGGCAGAGTGGTGATGATATAGCCAGTGACTTCACCATCAGGATCGCTACCGTCTAAACCAGTGAGATTAACTGTGCCACCGGGGGCTACAGTACCCTCTGAATCTACTGTATTGGGGGCAATATTGGCACCTCCAGGAGAAGCAGTGAGAAAAACTGTACCAGGAGTAGGATCAGCAATGCCATCCTCATCAGTGGAGAAGTATTCAAAGCTAGTTCCAGTGAACTCAGAGGTAGCTTCAAAGAAGAGATTATTTAGTTCCTCTGGGGTTAATTCTTGTCCCAAAACTACCGGATTACCACCACTGGCAGGATCGCCAAGGAAGAGAATACCTTGGTCTGTTGGTGGCAGTGTATCGATGGTGTAGCTAGTAACTGTCCCATCAGGATCGCTGCCACTGAGGTTTTCAATATTGATTGTTTCTCCTGGATTGACCACATCTACCGCATCACTGGTATTCGGTGGTGCATTGAGAGTAAATTGTGCAGGAGTAGGATCGCTAATTCCCTGGTTATCCGTAGCAGAGTAGGTAAATTGACCACCATTAAAGTCATCAGTAGCTTCAAAAAACAACTGATTAAGTTGCATTGGAGTCAATACCTGTCCCGCAACTACTGGTGTACCTCCAGTGTTGGGGTTACCGAGGAAGAGGATGCCATCTTGGGTATTAGGCAGAGTATTAATGGTGTAGCTAGTAACGCTACCATCATTATCTTCACCTCCAGGGACATTGAGGAAAACGGTGTCTCCTGGTACGACTGTTTCATTTCCACCGAAGGTTTCGGGAGGTAAGTTAGGAGTTAGGGTAACCGTTGCTGGAGTTGGATCTTCAACAAATTCGTTATCTGTTGCTGTGTAGGTAAAAGTTGTACCAGTAAAGTCAGATGTTGAGTCAAAGAATAGCTGACTGAGTTGTTCTTCCGTTAGTGGTTGACTAATGTTGACGATAGTACCGCCATTATCAGGATTACCGAGGAAAAGGGTACCTTGGTCAGCAGGTGGCAGGCTGGTAATAGTGTAGAAGAGAACTGTACCATCAGGGTCATCTCCTGCTAATCCTTCCAGATTAATAGTATCTCCAGGAGTTAGGCTATCGCTGCTATCTTCTGTCTCTGGGGGAATATTTACTCCTTCGGGGGTGAGGTAGACAGTAGCTGGTGTGGCATCTACCAAGCCGTCGTTATCGGTAGCAAAGTAGTTAAAGCTGGTTCCGGTGTAACTTGGATCCGCTTCGAAGAATAGGTCATTTAACTCAGCAGGAGTTAATACTTGTCCTGGTGTTACTAGAGTGCCACCATTTACTGGATCTCCCAAGTACAAGTTGCCATCAACTGCAGGTGGTAAGGTTGCAATGGTATAACTTTCCACTGTCCCATCGGGGTCAAAACCATCTAAACCTTGCAGGTTAATCGTATCGCCACCGTTAATTTCATCTACCACATCCACAGTATCGGGAGGCGTATTGATGGTGAAGATAGCAGGGGTGGGGTCAACTAAACCATCATTATCTACAGCTGAGTAGTTAAAGGTGGTACCACTAAACTCATCTGTCGCCTCGAAGAATAGTTGTGTTATTTCTCCTGGAGTTAGGACATCACCCACACTAACTAGAGTACCGCCGTTTTCTGGATCGCCAAGGTAAAGAATACCTTCACTTGCAGGTGGCAGAGTATTGATAATGTAATCTTGAACATTGCCATCGGGGTCACTACCAAACAACCCACCCAGATTAACCGTCTCACCAGGAACCGCTGTATCACTACCATCTGCGGTATCAGGAGGCAGATTGGGAGTTAAGGTAACTGTTGCTGGAGTTGGGTCATCAGTTCCTTCATTGTCGGTAGCAGAATAGGTAAAGGTATCACCTGTGAAGTCGTCTGTTGCCTCAAAGAATAGATCTTCAAGTTCCTCTGGGGCTAATTCCTGTCCTACAACTGCGGGGGTACCACCGTTTTCTGGATCGCCCAGGTAGAGAATACCTTGAGTTGGATCTGGTAGGCTATCGATGGTGTAGCTGTCTACTGTCCCATCAGGATCTTCACCACCCAAACCACCGATGTTTACAGTTTCTCCAGGAAGGATACCTTCACTGGAATCTTCCGTTTCTGGGGGGAGATTAACTCCTTCGGGAGTCAGAGTTACTGTTGCTGGCGTGGGGTCAACTAAACCGTCATTATCTACAGCTGAGTAGGTGAAGCTAGTTCCGGTGTAACTTGAATCTGCCTCAAAGAATAGGTCATTTAATTCTGCGGGAGTTAATACTTGTCCTGGATTTACAGGGACACCACCATTATCTGGATCTCCCAAATATAGGACACCATCAGTTGTCGGTGGTAAGGTTTCGATGATATAGCTAGTAACTGTGCCATCGACATCGGAACCATCTAAACCAATCAAGTTAATGATGTCACCACCATCGACTTCATCCACCACATCCACAGTGTCAGGAGGTGTATTAATGATGTATGTTGCAGGAGTTGGATCATCACTGCCATCGTCATCGGTGGCGAAGTAGGTGAAGCTAGTTCCGTCAAAGTTCTCAGATGTTTCGAAGAACAACTCATTGAGTTGCGTTGGAGTCAAAACCTGTCCCGCAACTACTGGTGTACCGCCAGTGTTGGGATTACCTAGATATAAAATACCGTCGCTTGCAGGAGGTAAAGTTGCAATGGTGTAACTGACCACATTACCATCGCTATCGCTACCTGCTGGTATATCTAGGGAAATTACTTCTTCTGGTAGTGCTGTATCATTACCATCAAAGGTATTAGGAGGTAGATTACCTGCCAGGGTTACTGTTGCTGGGGTAGGATCTGCTTCATTGTCATCATCTACAGCTGAGTAAGTGAAAGTTGCCTCTGTGAAATCATCTGTGGATTCAAAGAATAACTGATTAATTTCCCCTGGAGTTAATTGTTCTCCCAGTGTGACGGGAATACCACCATTTTCTGGGTTGCCGATGAAGAGAATACCTTGAGTTGGATCTGGTAGGGTATTGATGATATAGCTTTCTACTGTCCCGTCAGGGTCATCTCCCGGCATACCTGTTACTGGAATTGTGTCTCCAGGTGTCAAGGTATCGGTGATATCGAAAGTTTCGGGGGGAATATTAACACCTTCGGGAGTTAGGAAAACGGTTCCTGGTGTCTCATCTACTAAGCCGTCGTTATCGGTAGCAAAGTAGGTAAAGCTAGTTCCGGTGTAACTTGAATCTGCCTCGAAGAATAGGTCATTTAACTCAGCAGGAGTTAATACCTGTCCTACTGTTACCAGAGTGCCACCATTTGCTGGATCTCCCAAGTACAAAGTGCCATCACTAGCAGGTGGTAGGGTGGCGATGGTATAGCTGACCACTGTGCCATCGGGGTCTGTGCCACCTAATCCTGTAAGGTTAATAGTATTGCCACCATTGACCTCATCTACAACATTTAGGGTATCAGGAGGTGTATTAATGATGTATGTTGCAGGAGTTGCATCCGTTGAACCATCGTCATCTGTGGCTGAGTAGGTAAAGCTGGTTCCACTGAAGTTATCCGTCGCCTCAAAGAAGAGGTTACTTAATTCTGCAGGAGTTAATAGCTGTCCTGCAACTACTGGTGTACCGCCGAAAGCAGGATTTCCCAGGAAAAGAGTTCCTTCATTTGCTGGTGGTAGAGTGTTGATGGTGTAGCTTTCTACACTGCCATCGGGGTCAACACCAAATAATCCTGGTAAGTCTACAGTTTCTCCTGGCTGGGCAGTTTGACTACCATCAAAGGTTTCTGGAGGTTGGTTAGGGGTTAGGGTGACGGTGGCTGGTGTGGTATCGGTAGCATCATCATCATCTGTGGCTGAGTAGGTAAAGGTAGTTCCTGTGAAGTCGTCGGTTGCTTCAAAGAAAAGATCTTCGAGTTCCTCTGGGGTTAACTCTTGTCCCAGTGTTACTGGTGTACCGCCATTTTCTGGATCGCCTAGATAGAGTATTCCTTGTTCTGTTGGTGGTAAGGTTTCAATAGTGTAGCTTTCTACTGTGCCATCAGGATCGCTACCATCTAAGCCTTCTAAGTTAATTGTGCTACCAGGATCGACACTGTCGGTAACATCCACCGTTTCTGGAGTTACATTGGCACCATCAGGAGTAAGGTAAACTGTCCCTGGTGTCTCATCTACTAAACCATCATTGTCAACTGCTGAGTAGTTGAATTGAGTACCGTCAAAGTTAGGTGTCGCCTCGAAGAATAGTTGGTTTAATTCCGTTGGCGTTAGTATCTGTCCTACAACTACTGGTGTACCACTATTCTCTGGATCGCCTAGATAGAGTATACCTTCGCCTGCGGGAGGCAGGTTATCGATGATATAGTTAACTACACTGCCATCAGGATCGCTACCATCTAATCCTGCTAGGTTAATTGTCTCTCCTGGATTGACGATATCAATTACATCTTCGGTATCAGGAGGTGTAGTTAGGGTGTAAGTGGCGGGAGTTGCATCATTTACGCCGTCATCATCAACTGCAGAGTAGGTGAAACTGGTACCACTGAAATCGTCTGTCGCTTCAAAGAATAGTTGTTCGATTTCTGTTGGTGTTAGGATATCGCCGATACTTACTGGTGTACCGCCATTAGCTGGATCGCCCAGGTAGAGTATGCCTTCAGTTGCTGGAGGTAGAGTATTGATAATATACTCATCCACATTACCATCAGGGTCATTGCCGAATAAACCAGTGAGATTAACCGTTTCTCCTGCTTCCACAACCTCACTACCATCTACTGTTTCTGGAGGTTGATTGGTAGTAATAGTAACGGTGGCGGGAGTTGGATCTACTGTACCTTCGTTATCAACGGCAGAGTAATTAAAGGTAGTATTGCCAGTGAAATCTGGTTCTGCTTCAAAGAATAACTGAGTTATTTCAGTGGGTGTGAGTATCTGTCCTGGAGTCACGGGAGTACCACCAGAAGCGGGATTTCCTAGATACAAAATGCCATCACTTGCTGGTGGCAGAGTATCAATAATATACTCATCCACATTGCCATCAGGGTCAGAACCATCTAAGCCTGTGAGGTTAATCGTAGCGCCAGGATTGACGATATCAATTACATCTACGGTTTCGGGAGGAACATTAACACCTTCAGGGGTGAGGATAACGGTAGCAGGAGTTGGATCGCTAATTCCCTCGTTGTCGGTAGCAGAATAGGTAAAGCTGGTTCCGGTGTAGCTAGGATCTGCTTCAAAGAAGAGGTTATTTAGTTCTGCTGGAGTTAATACTTGTTCTAAAACTACAGGAGTACCACCATTAGCTGGATCTCCAAGATATAAAATACCATCACTTGCTGGTGGCAAGGTATTGATGGTGTAGCTTTCCACTGTACCATCAGGGTCAGAACCATCTAAACCAACGAGATTGATGGTATCGCCACCATTGACCTCATCTACCACATCCACGGTATTGGGAGGGGTATTGATAGTGAAGGTAGCAGGGGTGGGGTCAACTAAACCTTCCTCATCAATGGCGGAGTAAGTAAAGCTAGTACCGTCAAAATCCCCTGTGGACTCGAAGAAGAGGTTATTTAACTCCGCTGGAGTCAGGATTTGTCCTGCAACTACAGGAGTACCACCGGAGGTTGGATTACCGAGGTAGAGAATACCATCGCTTGCCGCTGGTAAGGTGTTGATACTGTAGCTTTCTACAGTACCATCTGGATCATCTCCTGGGGGAACATCTAGGGAAATGGTATCTCCAGGAATTACGGTATCGCTACCATCAAAGGTTTCGGGAGGACGATTTGGTGTAAGGGTAACTGTTGCAGGGGTTAAATCTGGTTCACCGAGATTATCTGTAGCTGCGTAGGTGAAGGTAGTTCCTGTAAAATTATCGGTTGCTTCAAAGAACAACTGACTAATTTCCGCCGGGGTTAGGGTATCACCAATATTAATGGGTACTCCATCTAGATCTGGATCGCCCAAGTAGAGGATACCTTGATCGCCAAGAGGTAAGCTGAGAATGGTGTAGAAAGCAACACTTCCACCAGGATCGTCTCCTCCCATACCAATAATGTCGATGATATCGCCAGGATTAACTGTATCAATCACATCAAAGGTTTCAGGAGGTTCGTTGCGTGAGACAATCTCGAAGGTATCATTATCCTCAGCGCCGGAAACATCGCGATCTTCTTCACTTTCTCCGGGAATTGTATCCGCAGCAGTTATTATCGCCGTATTAGTTAGCAATTCGCCAACTACAATTCCAGCAGCTAATTCTGCGGTGAAGGTAAAGGTTAAATCGGTAGAATTGTCTAGACTGTGAACAACTGCGGTTTCTCCAGTGGCGCTGTAGCTAACGGTATTATTGCTAAATTCAAATTCAAAGCCGCTTGCTGTATTTACCTCTTGGATATTGGTGTATTTGTTGGGATCTAGGAAGTCGCTAACAATAACATCAAATGCATCTGCTGTACCGTCGTTACCCACAACCAAGGTAATGGTAACTGTTTCACCAACTCCCCCTTCTTCCACATCAATATCTTTGCTGATGCGTAAGAGTGGTTCAACAATTGACACCTCCGGTAGGGGTTCTGTCGGTACAATTGGTACAGTTGTTTGTTCACCAGTGTTGGGGTCAGTGAAAGTCATTCCCACCGCGTTAATTAGGGTTTGCGCGGGGTCAGGATTATCGAAGTTAGCGCTATTGCTTGGTTGATCAACAACAATCGCCTCGTATTCAATAAAGAAGGTGTTGTTAGTATCGTTGTTATCGCCAGAGGTGGTAACTTGCGATAGGTCAAACTGAACATCATCGCCGCTACCCAAGCTACTAGTAACATTTAAGGTAGTAACTGTACCTGTAAAACCAGCCGCAGTGGTAACAACGGTGGCGGAACCATCCACGTAACGTAAACCATCAGGTAAAGTATCAATAGCTTGGATACCATTGGTGATACCTTCTTGAACAGTAATCGCCAGACGGTAGAGAAGGATTTCACCAATCGCAACTTCTGGATCTGAAGTACTATCTTCACTGGTGTCAATCAGACTTTTGGCAATAGTAGGACCAGGAAGTGAGATGCTAGTTTCATTGGATTCAATGGTGTCTGTGGGATTATTAGGATCGCCTACAACATCCCTTTCTTCATTGTTGGGGTCATCGCCATCAACTGTGTCCCCTGCGGTAATCGCCGCGATATTATCGATAATTTCCGACGCTTCTACGGTATCAGTGAGGTTAACAGTGAAGGTGAGATCAAAGCTATTTCCTGCTGTGAGAGTACCATCACTGAAGGTAATCGCACCGCTAGGATCGATGTTTGTGGTAAAGTTGCCAACACTGACAAAGTTAATGGAATTGAGGTCAAACTTAGTAGGATCTAGGACATCTTCTACTGCAACATCGTAGGCGACACCTGTACCTGTGTTATTAACCTGCAAGGTAATGGTAACTTCGTCACCAGCATCACCAACTGTACCGCCAGCAGTGAATTCCATCGCTTTCGCGATTCCAAGTATGGGTTCCACAATTTCTACTGTGGGTGGTTCCTCTGTAGGAATAATTGGATCCACTGGAACTCCAGTGTTGGGGTCGTTGTAAACTAGCTGTACACCGTTGGTGAGAGTTTGAGTGTCAACATTGCTACGTTCATCAACAACTACCGCCTGATACTCAATGATAAAGGTGTCGTTAGCATCAGTATTACCTTGAGGGTCACCCACAGAAACCACAGAGGGGATACTAAAGGTAATATCATCGCCACTATTCACACCACCGGAGGTTGTGAGAGTACCAACACTACCGTTAAAGTCAGCATCAATAACAATGACGCTACCTGGTACTAAACGCAAACCATCGGGTAGAGTATCGGTAACTTCGAGATTATTCAGCGTACCTTCAGGAGTTGTAATCGCAACCTGATAGGTAATTACTTCCCCAATATTGACTTCAGAAGGAACAGTTTCATCAAGACTGGTTCCCACAATATCTTTGGCGATAGTTGGTTCACCAGCAATTAAGATATCATCATTGTCAGTTTGACCAAAAATATCTCTGTCGTTGGGGTCATCTCCTGGAATGGTATCTCCAGCAGTAATAGTTGCAGTGTTGATAAGGGTTTCTCCTGGTTCCACACTATCTGCAAGTATTGCTGTAAAGGTAAAGATTAAGTCGTTACCAGGTGTTACTGCTGTTTCTGGTGTCGCTGGATCTACTGAGTAAGTCAGGGTATTAGTTGCACCATCAAAGTCGAAAATAAAGCCAAAAGGAGTTCCTGCTTCGGTAATATTTGTGTACTTGGTAGGATCTAGAACATCTTCTAGGGCTACGTCATAAGCTGGTGCAGTACCTGTGTTAGTTAAAGTTAAAGTAATGGTGATAGTATCTCCAGCATCACCACTTGCAAGATCTATTTCTTTGTTAATTGCAAGATCTGGTTCAACTACCGTTACTTCTGGAGGAGGTGTAGCTGTATCGATGGGAGTGACTTGTGTTCCGGTAGTGGGATCTGTGTAGGTGAACTCAATATCGTTAATTAAAACGTGGGGAGAATCTATGTTATCGAGGTTTGCAGTATTAATTGCTTCGTTGAGAACTACTGCTTGATACTCAATAACAAAGCTATCATTTCCAGTGGTGTCACCTTGAGGATCGCCGTTGTTAACAATTGCGCTAAAGTCAAATTGAATGTCTACGCCGCTACCACCACCACCTGTAACATTGAGAGTACTAACTGTACCGTCGTAATCTTGATCTAAAGCACTACTATCTACTGCAGTAGTAATAACATTAGCAGAACCAGCAACATATTCTAATCCATCAGGAATATTATCAGCGATACTAAAGCCATTAACCGTACCTTCTGGCATAGTTACTAGTAGCTGGTAGGTAATAACTTCACCAATAGCGACATCGCTGTTATTCGTAGTTCCAGCAAGGCTAGTTCCAGCAACGCTTTTCTCTACTTCAGGAGTACCAGCAATCGTGATCGTGTCATCGTCAGGATCGACAGAAATATCTCTGTCGTTGGGGTCATCTCCAGGGATTGTATCCGCAGCATCAATGGTTGCGGTATTGGTTAGTATTTCCCCTGTGAGGACATTTTGAGTTAACTCTGCGGTAAAGGTGAAGACAAGATCGCTACCTGGTGTGGCTGCTGCTTCGGGTGTTGTCGGATCAACGCTATAGGTAACGGTGTCATTAGCAGTTCCGTCGAAGTCAAAAACAAAGCCAGTGGGAGTAGTAACTTCCTGAATATTGGTATATTTGGTGGGGTCAAGGAAGTCACTAATGACTAAGTCGTAAGCAGACGCATTACCAGTGTTGCTGACTACTAAGGAAATAGTAATTGTGTCGCCAGCATTACCACTATCAAGGTCAATATCTTTAGCAATAGCTAAAGTTGGTTCTACGACAATGACTTCTGGAGGTGGCGAAGAGGGGTTAATAGGATCTACCGGATCGCCTGTGGTGGGGTCATCATAGGTTAGTTCAACATCGTTGATTAAGCTAGTTCCATCAATGTTGTCACCCAGAATACCGTCACCATTAACAGTATTGAGAACTACTGCTTGATATTCAATAATGAAGGTGTCGTTGCTAGTGGTGTCACCTTGGGAATCACCATCGTTAACCACTGAAGCGATGCTAAATTGCACATCTGCGCCGCTACTACCGCCACCTGTCACGTTGAGAGTCGTTAAATTACCGTCGTAGTCTTGAGTTAAAGCGCCATTAGCTGCTGCGGTGGTAATGACATTAGCGGAACCAGCAACATATTCTAAACCTTCGGGAATATTGTCACTGATTTGGAGATTATTTAAGGTACCTTCTGGTACAGTAACTAATAGTTGGTAGGTAATAACTTCGCCAACAGCTACACTGTTACCATTTGTGCCAGTAAGACTAGTTGTAGCAGCATTTTTAATAATCGTCGGTGTACCAACAATATCGATGGTGTCATTGTCATTTTGACCAAAAACATCGCGTTCATTAGGGTCATCTCCTGGAATCGTATCCCCAGCAGTAATAGTTGCGATGTTGGTTAAGGTTTCTCCTGGTAAAACGCTTTCGATTAGTTCCGCAGTAAAGGTGAAAACTAAATCTGTGGAACCATCATTACTAGGTAAAATGGAAGTGTTTCCAGTAGCAGTGTAGCTGAGAGTACTTGTTCCACCATCAAAGTTAAAAGTAAAGCCCGCAGGTGTAGTAGCTTCTGTGATATTGCTGTATTTTGTGGAATCGAGGATATCAGCGATCGCAACATCGTAAGCAGGCGCTGTACCTGTATTACTTACCGTTAGAGTAATGGTAATCGTGTCACCAGCATTACCAGTTTCGAGATCAATCTCTTTATTGATTGCAAGATCTGGTTCAACAATCGTTACTTCCGGAGGTGGCGCACTGGGAGTAAGAGTAATAGGATTAACTGGTGTTCCAGTGTTGGGATCTGTGTAAGTAAATTCAACATCGTTAATCAGAATCTGAGGTGGGTTCCCATTATCCAGGTTGGCGGTGTTACCTACCTCGTTGAGGACAACTGCTTGATACTCAATGACAAAGCTATCGTTATTGTCATTGTTACCTCCTGGATCGCCAGTGTTAACAATTGCGCCAAAGTCAAACTGAACATCTGCGCCGCTACTACCACCACCTGTAACACTGAGAGTACCAACTGTACCGTCGTAGTCTTCAATTAAGGCGCTGCTACCTGCTGCGGTGGTAATAACAGTGGCGGAACCAGCAACATACTCTAATCCATCAGGAATATTATCAAAGATGCTAAAGCCATTGATAGTACCTTCTGGCATAGTTACTAGTAGTTGGTAGGTAACTACCTCACCAATAGCAACATCGTTGTTACTCGTTCCATCGAGACTAGTTCCAGCGAGGCTTTTCTCTAACTCAGGAATACCGCCAACACCAATACTGTCATCATCAGTGTCACCGGAAACATCTCTTTCTTCGTTGTTAGGATCTTCTCCTGGAACTGTATCCCCCTCGGTAATAGTAGCAGTGTTGGTGATGATTTCTCCTGGGAGAACACTATCACTTAATTCCACAGTAAAGGTGAAGGTTAAATCTGTGGAACCATCACTGCTGGGTAAAACAGCTGTTGTTCCTGTGGTGGAGTATGTGAGGATGTTAGTTAAAGCATCAAAGTCGAATGCAAAACCAGCAGGTGTGGAAACTTCAGTAATGTTGCCGTATCTTGTAGGATCTAGGAAGTCTTCAATCGCAACATCGTAAGCTGGCGCATTACCTGTATTACTGAGGGTAAAGGTAATGTTAATTGTATCTCCAGCATCAGCACTAGGTTCTACAATTTCCTTCTCAATATTTAGGATTGGTAGAACAACCGTTACCTCTGGATCATCAAGTGTTTCAATCGCAGGAACATTATTACCAGGATTGCTTGGATCGCTGTAGGTTAACTGCGCTGCATTGATTAAGCTAGTTCCATCTACGTTATTTCCTAGTATGCCATCACCAGTTATGGTATCAACAACAATGGCTTGATACTCAATGATGAAGTTAGTATTACTGCTGTCTGTAGGATCGCCATTGGCAACGATGGAACTAAAATCAAACTGTAGTGGATCGTTGTTATTTGTTCCTCCAGTAAAACTGAGAGTTGCACCATCTGCTAAAACACTACCACCACCATCGTTAATTGTGCCAGCAAAACCAGCAGAAAGTAGTACTGGATCGCCTACAATTTCTAGTCCTGCAGGTAGTAAGTCAGTGACTTCTAAGCCGTTGAGAGTACCTTCGGGAACATCGATAGTTAGTTGGTAGGTAATGATTTCACCAATCGCAACATCGTCACCGGAAGTATTGCTATTGCTGGTAGAGAAGATAGCTTTAGCAATGGTTGCTGCGCCATCAATATTTATAGTGTCATTACCTGTAGCGCCAGAAACATCCCTTTCTCCGTTGTTAGGATCTTCTCCAGGAATTGTATCTGCTTGGGTAATAGTAGCGGTGTTAAGAAGGGTTTCTCCTGGTTCAACTCCATCTGCAAGTATTGCGGTGAAGTTGAAGGTTATACTACCACCATCAGCAGCAACTAGGGCTGTATTAGAGTTTGTTGTGCTGTAGGTAACAGTACTAGTAGTAGTACTGAAGTCAAAGTTGTAACCTGTTGGAGTTGTTCCTTCGAGGATATTGCTATATTTTGTTGGATTTAAGACATCGGTAATTTCTAAGTCAAAAGCAGGTACGCTACCATTGTTGGTAACGGTTAACTCAATGGTAATGGTGTCTCCAGCTTCACCATTGGTCTCTACAATATTTTTGACAATAGTTAAATCTGGTGTAACTACTGTTACTGTGGGTTCTGGTGTGGTTGGTTCAATTACCGGATCATTGGTTGTACTGGGGTCATCGTAGGTTAACTCGACTTCGTTGGTTAAGGTTGTTCCATCAACGTTAATTCCTGGTATTCCATCGCCAGAAACGGTATCTACAACGACTGCTTGATACTGAATAATAAAGGTGTCGTTACTAGTTGTATCACCTTCAGGATCGCCATTATTAACCACTGAAGCGAACGCAAACTGAACATCTACGCCGCTACTACCACCACCTGTTTCATTGAGGGTACCAACTGTTCCGTCATAGTCTACTGCTAAAACACCATTGGAGGTACCAACAGAGGTGATAACAGTTGCGGAACCAGCAACATACTCTAAACCATCGGGAATACTATCGGTAACTTGGAGATTATTGGTGGTTCCTTCTGGTACGGTAACTAGAAGTTGGTAGGTAATAACCTCACCAATCGCAACTTCATTGCCACTAGTTTGAGCAAGACTGGTACCATTGGCAGCAATACTTTTCTCTATTGTTGGTGTACCACCAATATTAATACCATCACTACCCATTGCGCCAGAAATATCCCTTTGATTGGGATCATTACCTGAAACAGTATCACCTGCGGTAATTTCCGCTTCGTTGGTTAGGGTTTCTCCAATAACAACACCATTTGCTAGTGTTGCAGTGAAGGTGAAGTTAATGCTGTCTCCAGCGTTAATTACTGCATCATTAGAGTTAGTGGTGTTGAAGGTAACAGTATTATTAGTAGTACTGAAGTCAAAGCTATAACCATTGGATGTGCTTACTTCCTGGACATTGGTATACTTTGCGGGGTTAAGAAAATCTTGTATCTGGATATCGTAAGCTGGTGCATCACCTGTATTCTCAACTGTTAATTGAATGGTAATTGTATCGCCTGCATCACCAGTGGTTTCGACAATATTTTTGGTGATAACTAATTCTGGTTCAATTACTGTTACTGTCGGTGTACCAGTAACAGGTGTGTCGGTGGTAGGATTTCCGTTGTTGGGGTCAGTATAGTTAAATTCAGCGCTGTTGGTAAGAGTAGTAGTATCTACGTTACCAACTTCATTGAGAACTACTGCTTGATATTCAATAATGAATTCATTATCAGCTGTTCCCGTGGTTCCTGTGGCGATTATTTGACCGAAATTAAAGCTAACATCGCCACCGCTACCAGTTCCTCCAGTAATGCTAACAGGATCGCCGTTAACAATGGCACCACCACCACTATTATTAATAGTGCCGACAAAACCGTTTAATACTAGGGTTGGTGTACCAAAAAGCTGCATTCCTGCGGGAATATCATCGGTGATTTCTAATCCGTTTAAGGTTCCTTCTGGAGTTGTAACAGTGAGGCGATAGGTTACTACTTCACCAATTGCTACATTGTTACCAAGGGTAGTGGTGTTGCTGGTAGCAAATACTGCTTTTTCAATTGTTGGAGTCTCTAGAGTTGTCGTCGCAGTATCCGAATCGCTATAGTCATTAATTAAACCGCCTGAACCATCTCTTTCTCCATTGTTAGCCCCAGATACACCAGGAGTAGTAGAACCTGTAGAACTGAATCCAGAACCTGTAGCAGGTAAACTGGTGTAAGTAACATTGGCGGTATTAGTTAAATCTAAGCCTGCTTCTACTGCTTCGCGCAAGGTTGCAGTAACTTCAAAGGTAAGGGTTTGTCCTGGTAATAAGCTGCTAATCTCAAAGTCAACTAGATCTGTACCTAGATCCGAGTTGTTGGTAACACCAGTTGATAAACCACCCGTTTGCGTGACTGATGTTAGATCTAGAAGTGTCGTGTTTAATTGATCTGTGAGAACTAAATCAAAAGCTTGCGCTGCATTAGCATCGTTGGTGACAGTAATCTGATAAACAACTGTATCCCCTGCATCGGTGGGAGTGGTGGTAATTGTAGTGTCGATGCTGACATTTGGTTCTACAACTTCAACAGTTGCTGCTGTGGAGGTAGCAATGACACCACCGTTGATAATAAAGTCAAAGGTGTTATTTAATAAATCACCATCATCGTTATTGATGTCATTGTTGACAATCGCATTGAATTCAATAATGACAAATTCTTCGCCAGAGTTGGTTCCAGAGTTGGTAATATTGCCCAAGCTGAAGGTAACTTGATTTCCAGCAGTGGTAATATCTCCAGCAGTAAACTGGTAGTCTGCATTGTTAAAGTTAGCACTGAGGGGATCTAAAGCGAAGGTATCATCGCCAGTAACAATAGCATTAGGTAAGTCAACTGCAGTGAGATTATTTCCACCAGCATCAATTAAAGCTACCCTTGCTGTACCATCATTCAAGAATGCCATGCCTGTGGGCAAGTTATCTCGGATTTGTACGTCGTTTAATGTACCTTCAGAAAGGGATGTAACTAAGCGATAGCGAACAGTTTCACCAATTGCAACATCTGTCCCTGTTGTGTGTGTTTCAGAGGTAGCAACAATTGATTTTTCTGGTACTACATTGTTGACAGTTACTGTTGCTGCATCTATGTCAATAGATGTGCGTTCGGTATCATCAGTAGTAAAGGGAGATTGATCGCCTGGATCGCCATCAAAACTGGTATAAGTAACATCTGCAATGTTAACAATATCTTGGTTTGGCGCAACAGCAGTGGAAAGTTCACCATTAATAACGATGGTAATGGTGTCTCCTGGTAAAATATCTAATTCACTGTTGGAGGATAGTTCATTACTGCCATCAATGGTAAAGTCAGCAGCACTTAAACCTGCTAAACTTCCAGTTCCTGTAACGTTGGTGATGGCGGTGTTGATAATCTCTGAAGGAACCGCATCGCTAATAATTGAATCGTAAGCAGCAGGGCGAGTAGGATCCGCAGTAATCGTAATTGTATACTCTACAGGGTCGCCAGCATCACCGTTAGCAATATTAGCAACTTTAGTAATCTCTAGTTCTGGTTCAACAATTGTGATGTTGAGAGATTGATCGCTAACGCTAGTATCTGGATTGTTTGGATCGTTATCCCAGAAAAAACTAGCCTGGTTGTTACGAGGTGCACCATGATTGTTATTAATATTAGTAACAACGGCGGTGTATTCGATAACAATTGTTTCTGCTGCTGTATTATCGCTATTGCTGTTGGTTAAAGTGCCAAAATTAATAGTAGAAATTCGACCATTAGTAACAATACTACCAACGTTATTATCTGGGTCAAAAAAGTTACTAACATCACTAAAAGCACCATTGGAAGATACAATACCGCTGCTAGCAGTAATACTGTCGATACTAACTAGGGCAAGTCCATTATCAAGTCTGTCGAAAATACCTGCGCCATCGATGGTTCCTTCAGGAATGGTAACTTCGATGCGAAAGTAAACTAACTCACCAATAACGGCTTGCAAGTCAGTATTATTAGTTTCAATAATACTTGTTTCTTGTCCTGGTTGATTGGGGTTAGTTTCCGATAGAGTTTTGGAAATTAGGGGGTTAGGAAAGACGGTAACTGTGGCAGTATCAGTAAGATCAGAGTCACCAGTATTTCCATCTGCGTAGTCGTTACCTCCTTCAAAGGCGGAATAATCCTCGATGGTTGCAGTGTTAACTAAAGTATCTCCGGGTAAGGGAGAGTTAACATCTGCGGAATCGACTACCTGCAAATCGTAGGTGATAACGATAATATTGGAACCATCTGCGGTAATCGAAGGAGTGCTACTATCAGGATCTCTACCTCGATTAATCGCACCATCTTCGTTTCCAGCGCCATCGGTTAGTTGCAATCCAATGTTGGAGTCAAAGAAGTCTGTTAAGCTTCCAGTGAAAGCAATCGCATTACCAGCGCCATCGGTAACCTGTAAATTACCTCCTAATCCACCAGGAGGTATCTCAAAACCATTGGGAAGTGTATCACTGAGGCGGACATCAAAGGCATCTCTACCACCTGTATTTTCAATAACGACGGCAAATTTAACTAAGTCTCCCGCATCTACGCCAGTTAGGTCACTGTCTATGGAGGTAAGTCCTAGGTTGCTACTGGTAATTGTGCCACTAAAGGCGTTTCCTGCTTGGTTGGGTTCAAGGAAATTAATTCCAGTAGGCGCAATATCTCTGGTGAAAGTTGCAGTAAAGATACCATCAACGTCATCTCCATCGGTAGAAACTACCCCTTTGGTTAGCTTTAAGTCTGGTTGGGCTAACTCAATTTGAATAATTTCTGAGGCGTTAACCCTTTGATTTGCCGTACTACCAAAGGCGAATTCTGCTTGGTTTGTAAGGAATAAGCCATCTGCAAAAGCTTCGTCGGTAGCTTCAACGGTAAAGAGAATGTCAATAACAGCGCCAGCAGTAGGATCGCTATCAAAGCCACCAAAGTTGAAGGTTACCGTGTTATTGTCAGGATCAGGATCAATATCAGGAACCAAAGTATCTGGAGTGGTAATTGCATCATCTAGGTTATGATCTGGACCAAAAACTGCTGTTCCTGCTGCGGGAGGTGTAGCAGTTGCACTACCAAAACCATCATTAATTACAGTACCAGCAAGAAAAACTGGTAGAGGTAAGTAATCTGTAATTGAGAAGTTTTCGGTGTCTGCTGCTGGTAATTCCGCGCGCAAACGATAGGTTACGGTTTCACCAGGACTAATGTTGAGGTTGTCTGGAAGATTTGTATCGCCGTTAATCGCATAGATGGTTTTCTCAATTTCAGGATTAGCAATAGCAATGCTGGCGCTACTATCATCAGACTCGAATTCACCACCAACAATTTCACCACTAATGGTTACATTATTGGAGAGAATATCACCGGTATCAACACTGGAGTCACCAGTAAAGTCAGTAAGTAAATGAAGGTCAGTAAATTCTTCTTGGATAATGGTACGGAAGACTATGGTTCCCGTAGTTCCAGGTGTAGTTGCCCTATTACCAACTAGAATACCTCCCGTGCCAACGTTGCGATCAATTAATTCATCGGAAATACGGAATTGTAGATCTGTATCTCCTTCGTCGGGACCTGCACCGTCGGAGTTTAGGTTTACAGTAAAGTTATCAGTGTCAAAGTCACCAGTTGTGGTGTTACCGCCATTACCATTAATAGTTAATGTCGGGTCAAAATTAGTGTCGAATCTCTGACCATCGGTAAAGTTATCATCAATGATAATACTCTCGAAGTCGAAGTAGTCGGAAATTTGGAATTCGATAGTATACTCTAAAGTCGCGCCAGCAACTGCTTCGCCACCACCGACAACAGCAACGCTTTTTTGTGTCGCAATCGAACGCTGATTGATTAATGCATCATCATTAGCGTCATCTATATTTGGATTATCTAAAGTGCCATCTTCAACTATAGTGCCGTTGTAGGTTCCGCTTACTTCTGCTTCGTTGAGGGCTATTTCATCATCGCCACTGGTACGATCAATAACAGCGTTAATAATAGCGTTACCATTGGCATCAAATTCTGGGACAAATACTTGATAGGTAATAACAATATCTTCCCCCAAACCTCCGGTAAAGGAGGGATATTCGATAAGGAAGTCGTTATCTGGTGCGTTTTGCGCTGCGCCAGGTGTGGGTAGTTGAGTAGTTACACCTCCGGCGGTAAGGGTAATTGAACCATCTATATAGGCTAAACTATCAGGCAGGGCATCAACAATTTCAAGGGCGTTGATTGTTTGCCCATTAGCGATGTCTACAGTGACAGTGTAAGTGTAGGGGAAGTTTTCTCCTGTGGCGGTTTCAGCTTCTGGCGCATCTAGAACTTTGGTTAGTTCAATTACTGTGGGTGTAATAGTTTGAGTGATAACGGGAGACTGCTGAAGTGGCGCATCTGTATCGGGGTTATCTAAAGCATCATTACCGAAACGAAAACCACCTTGAACATTAATATTTAGAGGTGTACCAACAACTGCACCAGCATTAGGATCTAAGAGACCCTCAAAATCAATTGTAGCGGGGGGTTGATCAGGAACAAAGCTACCAAATGGTAGTTCTGCAAGATACCATTCTTCACCATCCTGCGTACCGTTGGGAGGCAAATTGGCAACTCCGAAGGGATGAGTTGTTACTGCATTGCCATTACCATCTTCCCATTGTCCGCTAGTAGCATTCCAGGTTGCAACTAATTCAACATTAACAGGTGCACCCAAATAACTAGCGCCGCTAGGGTCAAATTCTAAACCAACAGGAATTGTGAAGTCGAAGAAGGGACCAAAACCAGTGTCTGTATCGCTGGTATTATCAAATGTTATAGAGAAAGCAAAGCTCTCATTGATAAAATTCTCGGTTGGTAAATTTAAGGTTGCAGTTGGATTGGCAGGCATGGCTTAATTAATTTGTATTAAAACAAAAAAGACAAATAACTCTCGGTAACTTAAGAAATAGTCACCGTAAGCTTATGTAAGGAACAATTTTGAAGTAAGCACCCTTAATTTGATTGAAAATATTTCAATCAAGAGCAAGATTTATTTTGGCAAAAACGGCTATTATTCTCTGTTTTTAATTAAAAAAACATAGTTTTTCATTGTTTTTCATTGGTTTACAAATAAATATAAAATCAATGTCTAATAAGTTTGCTCTTATCCTTAATATTCCACTCACTAGACTGAAAATACTCGTTATAAATACTGAAAATTAAAATAGTTTTTTACTTTTTTAGTGCTTTTGCTGAGTTTTTAGTCTTGATAACATCAGATATAGTTATTCACAAATTTAATCAATGAAAGTGAAAAAAATGTGAATAAAAATAAGAACTAATCACTCTATCCAAAGAAATAGTTTTAAGATTTGAGCAGATTTTTTTGGCAGCAGAAATACTGAGTCGTTTTTATTTTTAAATTGTTGTTAGTTGTTAATACTGAATAGTTGTACTTGATTTAATTTAAAAATAATGTGTATTGCTTACTAAAAATTAAATCTCTACTGTTCTGGTATTTCTAACCAATTAGCAGCAAATTGAATCGCCTCCGAGAAATTATTTATCTTACCTTCAAGGCGAGCAATTTGTATTTCTGTAAGTAGTGTGCCGATTTGAGGTGAAGGAGATAAGGAAAGAGATTGCATCAAATCATTACCTGTTACCAATGGTTTCGGATGGGCAACTTGGCTGTTGGAGTTCAGGTAACTTGTGATCAGAGGTATTAGCAGAGTTAGACATTGGTTATCTGAAATAACTTTTTTCTCTAGCCAAGTAGCGATTACTAGTAAAACTAGAATTAAAAAAGCATTTCCTACACCCAAAAATAAGAAATACTGTTCTCGCACAGATAAAGGAGAATTGGGCAAAGATATAAGACTAGGTAAATGCTGCAAAGTGTTGCTAACTGCGCGCACTTCCCCACGAGAGTACTTTAAACGCCACAACTGTTCCTGTGCTACAGCCACCTCATCAGCTACTAGAGTCGCCAATTTTGCTAATGCGATTCCAGAAAGAGCATTATTATTGACGGATGTCTGCAATCTAGTTTTAACTTCACCCCACTTTGAACCTAGCAAAGAAAACGCTCTATCTACTTGAGCAACTCGCTTTAATTTGCTTTCAGTGGCGTGAGGTAACCAAAATGATAATAAACCATCCTTATAAGCAGCTGCCAGCCACAGGCTACATTGAGGGCTGCTGAGGAGATAATTTAATTCTGTTTGCACTCGTTCGGCTGCTACTTTGGCTAATTGGGGAGCTAGACTAGTTATAGTCGAGCGGGTTTTTGCTTCTATGTCGAAATTAAGCTGTGCTGCTTGACGATAGGCGCGTAGAAGCCTGAGAGGATCATCACTAAGATTTTTAGGTGCGATCATCCGTAACCAACGCCTTTCTAAATCAAGAATACCCTGGAGTGGGTCAAATAATTGTTGATTGTGAAGATTATAAGCGATCGCATTGATTGTAAAGTCACGACGCTGCAAGTCTGCGGTTAAACTTTCTCCTTCCTGTTGCGCTACATCCACAGTTCCCCAGTCAAAAACAACCCTGGCGATTTTTCTTTTTGCATCTAGTACCACAAAACCCGCATTATAATGTTTTGCGAGGCGACGCGCTGTTTCTATAGCTTCAGTAGGTACAACAAAATCTAAATCGAGGTAATCACTACAACGTTGGAGCAAAGCATCTCGCACAGAACCACCTACAAGATATGCTGAAGTTGGCAGTAACTCGAGGGTGAAGGGTAAGTTTCGCAACACAGACATTGATACTCCCCGGCGTTTTAAATCCACGATTTCAAAGTTGACACTCCCCTGCCTAAAGGCGAGGGAATTCTTCACTCTACGACCCGGCTTGCTGAACCTGTCCAGAGGCAAGAACAGTAGAGGCTAGATCTCCTGAAGCGTTCGGGTCTATGACCCAGGTTCCTACATGCCCTGTAGTACCCAAGGCTCTTTCTAGAATATTGATGGCTGCATTATGATCACGAAGTGCCATGCCAAAGGCATGATCACGGTCTAGTTCACATCCACAGGAACACACATGAGTTCTAGTAGATAGTGACTTTTTGACCAACACGCCACAACTAGAACAATTTTGGGAAGTGTAAGCAGGGTTAACCGCAACGGTAACCTTGCCAAACTTCACTCCAAAATACTCCAGCCACTTTCTAAATTGATACCAACCTGCATCATTAATAGACTTAGCCAGACAATGATTTTTGACCAAATTCTTTACCCTCAAATCTTCGTAAGCGACCAAATCGTTAGATTGGATGACGCAACGTGCCAGTCTTTTGGCGTGTTCTTCACGTTGCCTACTTATTTTGAGGTGTGCCTTTGCTAGTCTGTTAATGGCTCTCATTCGGTTGGACGAGCCTTTTTTCTTGCGAGAAACCCGGCGTTGATAGAACTTAAGTCGTTTCTCGCCTTGCCGATAAAATCTTGGGTTAGCCACGAATAGTCCATTACTATCTGTGTAGAACTCTTTAAGTCCTACATCTAGACCAATGGTTTTATCTGTAGGCTGAGTGGATTCTTTATTCTCTGCATTAACGCAGAATTGAACATAGTATCCATCAGCCCGACGAATCAATCTAACCCGCTTGATTAGTTTGACATCATACTGCCACAAGTCCCAAGTACCTTTGAGTTTAAGCTTGCCAATACCTTTTTTGTCGGTAAATTTGATTGTCTTGGCAAGAGGTAAAAGTTTCCAGCCAGTATTTTTGTACTCTACTGACCTTGTATTCTTTTTGAATCGCGGAAACCCCTTTTTACCGGGTAATCTCTTCTTACAGTTGTCATAAAATTTGGAGATAGCAGCCCATGCTCGTTCTGCACTAGATTGCCTAGCTTGAGAATTTAAAGTACTAGCAAAGAGAAATTCCGAAGCCAGTACAGCACAATACTTATTGAGGTCGTACTTATTGACTTTTGGTGTATCCATCCACAAACGCAAGCATTTGTTACGGATGAATTGTCCAGTCTTAATTGCCTCGTCTATTGCGTTGTATTGCTTTTGTTTGCCGTAGGCTTTGAACTCAAGGACTAGCATGATTTTACCTCCTGATCTTATGCTACACCTCCCAGCACAAACATTGAACAAAGAATGAAAGAAGAATGGAAATTAAGGCGAGCGACCCCGCGTCGGCGAAAGACGCAAGGGAATGTGCGAGCAGCAAGGCGCATCCCCGTCTTGAAAGAACGAGGTTTTCCCGCGCCATGTCCCTGATAAATTACTTGTGCTTGATTCTGAATACATATTTTGTAGTTGTTTGGTCGCATTTGTAACAGATTTTAATAAATAATCTGACACAATTAACTCTAGTTACTCGTCAATAGTAAAAAGCGAAAGTAATACTTGCTCTTGAATGATTGAAGTAACCCAATAGCAATACTTTGGAGAACATATGACCGATATCCCACCCGGACAAATGACTTGGAAGTTACCAGATTCTGACGATTGCGCACTACATTTGCGCCATAATGAACAAGAACCCTGGCGACATTACAAAGATTTTGCTGAGTATGTGAAACCAGATCCACCAGACTTTTCTGAAGGCTACGCTACTTTTGTTGCTCTACTGAAGAAAAAATGGCAGTTGATTTAGCTACTCTAGTGGCTTAAACTGTTCCGTGTGGTTCTGCGAGTATAGGGATTCCAAACATCTAGTTCTTTTGCTGAACGGCTTAAAAGTTTTGCTCTGTTAGCTTCACTGAGTCCTTGAGCCATGAAGAAATCTGCTCCAGCAATACTTTCGAGATGCTCTATTTCAACTCCACTGAGGTCTGCCGCTCGTAGATCTGCACCTTGTAAGTTTACTCCATTGAGGGTAACATTGCGCAAGTAAGCTCCAGTTAAATAAGCAAGACACATATTTGAACCACTAAGGCGAGCATTTTCTAGATTAGCTCCGGTAAGATCGGTTCCATTAAGGTATGCACCCAATAAGTTAGCACCGCGTAGGTCAAAGTTACGCAAATTAGCAGTGCAAAGGTATGCTCCACCTAGACTAGCACCAGGACCAATAGCTCCAGAAGTTTTATAATTATATCCTGCTGCCCAGATTGTATCTTGGTCGTAGTAAGCAACTTGCAATTTTGCCCCTGTAAGATTCGCCTCCTGGAAATTAGCTTGTTGCAACATTGCTCGATTTAAAGATGCATTCTGCAAGTTTGCCCCTTGTAAGTCCGCTTGCTGCAAATTTGCTCCCCTTAAGTCTACTCCCTCCAGGTTCGCTTCAGATAAAATAGCACCACCTAAGTTAGCACCTAAAAAACTAACTTGGCTCAGGTTTGACCCACGTAAATCTACTCCTCTAAGATCAAACTGAGCTAGGTAATCGTGATTTACCTGTCCAGCTTTAAGACTATCCAAAAGTTCAGGTGATGGTGTTAGTAGCACAGTAGCATTCATGAGAGGAGTTTTTTGTTGGTTGGAAGCAAACAGGAAATTCAGATTTGTCCTGACTTAACCATTAACTGTACAATCCTTTGACACACCTAGGAGAAGAATGTTATGCAATTTATTCCTCCCATGACGATGATGGATTTCTTCCGTAAGAGTGAGGGTAATTGGTTTGTCCAGCGTAATGTACACCATTTTGATCTTGTGGCGGATGAATCTGGGGAATCTAATCTTATTGTTCAAATTGTAGAAGCAAGCGATCCTAGGGTAAAAACAGCTTGTATTGAACAGGGTATTGATCCGGCGCAAGCCACAGGGGGAGCGAGTTTCATGTGGCAAGGAAATTTAGATAGTAAACCACCAAATGCGGATTACGCGGCGGTTTTGATTGATATTCCTGATCAACCAGGTGGCAAAACTGGTAAGTTAATTCGTGATCGCGGTTATGTAGAAAAAATTCCTGTAGTTAGCCGTTACTGGTTTGGTTTGGATGGCATACTCACCATTGATACAGAATACGATAACAATCAAGGACAGGAACGTTGTTGGTTCATGAGTGACGATTTTCGTGTCCGCATTGGTACAGTGCGCATGATGAATGGCATTAATTTAGTATCATACTGTTCAGAGCGTCGTTGTGTGCCACAAGATAAGTTGGAGGAAATGGTACAACGTAATTTGGTAAGAGGGAATAGTTAATAGTTGTTTGTGAAAACGAATGATTGATGGTGCTACAGCCTAATTGATCGTAATCTGGAAGCGGATGATTGATGGTGCTACAGCCTAATTAATAGTCATGACAACGGATGGGTAATGCATTACAACTTCCTTATCTCCCCATCTCCCTACTTTCCCAACTCCCCATAGCATGAAAATAATCCAAATTGTCCCTAGACTACCTCCTGCTATTGATGGTATTGGTGATTATGCTATCAATTTAGCGACTCAACTGCGCGATCAATTCGAGATTGAAACTCATTTTATTGTTGGCGATCCTCAATGGCAAAATGAGAAGGAAGTAGATGGATTTGAGATAACTAAGGTTAGTCGCAATTCAGCATCAGCGTTACTTTCTGTTTTAGAGGATAAAGCTCAAGCTACTACCATACTGCTACATTATGTTGGTTATGGCTATGCACGCAGAGGCTGTCCAGTGTGGTTAGTTAAGGGCTTACAAGCTTGGAAAAACCGTCAGTTTTCGCGTCGTCTACTGACTATGTTTCATGAGATTAATGCTACAGGACCACCTTGGACAAGTGCTTTTTGGTTGTCTTGGCAACAAACATATCTCTCGACTAGTTTAGCAAAGATGAGTGAGAGTGTTTTAACTAGCAAAGAACAGTATGCATCTTTTCTTGAAGAATTAAGTGGAGAGAAACACAAGAAAATTCCTCATTTCCCTGTCTTTTCTGGTCCAGGAGAACCACAACAAGTTTTACCTTTAAAAGAGAGGAAAAAACGCTTAGTTGTTTTTGGCGGAAAAGCAAATCGCTTGCGAGTGTATGAAACAACTTGGCAAGAACTAAGTTTCACTTGTAAGCAATTTGGAATTGAAGAAGTTTGGGATATTGGACAAGAAACTGGTTTAAGTTTGTCTGCGGTGGATGGTATACCTATATTTGAAAAAGGGCGCTTGAGTAAGATACAAATTAGCCAGATTCTTTCTGATTCAATTATCGGTTTTCTGGACTATAATCCAGAATATCTTGCTAAATCTAGTATTTTCGCTGCCTATTGTGCTCATGGAGTTTGTCCTGTAAATGTTAAAGAGTTTTCACTACCTATAGATGACATTGAAGCTAGAAAGCATTATTGGGTAGCCAATCAAGAAGTAACAAATACAATGCAAATACAGGCGATCGCAGACAATGCCTACGCTTGGTATTCTAGCCATAATTTAGCACGCCAAACAGAAACTTTTGCTGCAGTAATTAGTGGTAATCTGTCTTCAAAGGTTAAAAAATAGATATTTTATAAAATTAAAAAATTACTCATTTTTTTTGTTTTTTTAAATTGCTCCTATTTTAAATGAGATAAAACCTCTATCACTAAATATTAAATTCACCAGTAAATACAACCTAACTTTAGCTGATATTGAAGCCCTTAAAGAGGATGTTCATCATCAATTTAAAATAGTTATAAATCCATTTAACGCAAATATTTAAATTAGGTAAAATCCAGTATTGTTCACGATTTACCCACTGACAAGAAACACTTTCACCTCTCAGTTGAGGTGAATTCCAAATATCTGCTGGCGGTGTACCAAAATATTGCTGATAAATTTTTAAAGTTTGCACATAATGATAGCGATATTTTAAACCTTCTTCTTTTCCTCCCAAACTGGGAGAGTGATGAAGGGCTCGATTAAGAGTTTTGCCACAAAAATCATCCCAATAAGAATGAGTATAAAGTAAATGCAAATGCCAAACGCGATCTATTACTGTAGGAGGAGATACAATGTGGTCAGCAACCATTGCTAAAAATACAAATTTTTTGTATTCTTCAATTGCTCTATAGGTATAAATTCCTGTCCATTGATACTCCCAAGCAAGTTTCTGGGAAAATGGAAAAACAGCCTCGGCTTTATCTAATTTAAAGTTACAAATTAGCTGATACAATTCGGTTTCTGTAGGTGTCATGTTAGCAGTCTTCATGATTAACACCCTCCCCCACAGCTTGGTTTAGGAGGAACCTTTGGCGTTGTATAAATAATTTGTAATTCCAGATTTAAAAAATCACTTAATTCTTGTCCTATCCACCATAAATCTGCTGATGATAAACGAGGACTTGCAATTGAATATTCTTTATTATCCATATAGATAGATAATTTGGTATCGATTTTTACCCTGCCTGTTTTTACTTTTTTACCTGTTTCATCAAAATACTCATTAAAGGTATAACCAGGATGATAGGCTAATAAGCTAATAGTTTCAAAACAATATTTATAGTCCCAAACTATTCGATTTTTCATTTCATAACAACTACCTACTCTGAGTGTATTATTACAATCAATACATATGATTTTGTAGTGATCAGACAAAAAAATCTTCGAATGTATTATTACCTTTATTAAAAGGATGATTGACGATAGTGTAAATAAAAAAATCAACCATGAACTTGGTAAAATATAACTTAATATTTTAAGTAAAACCCAGTAGCAAAATAAAAAAAATGACAATCCAAAAAAATAGAATATACTAGAAGGAAATTGAGGATATTGTATTTCTATACGATTACCATATTGGTAGCATTCAACTTGGCTATTGGTCGGTTTAAAAAATTTATTTTTCTTAAGTGCAAAATTTGTGATTTTTTTTTGATTTTCCAAAGCTTCTAAAGAATTTTTAGCACTACTAAAACGCTGCTCTAAACTTGGCTCAATCATTTGTTCTAGCCAATGGCTAAAACCAGGACTTAGACTCGTAAACTCTCGAAACTGTAAACGCAGATTCTGCTGAGGTAAATCCGCCGGATGCTTACCAGTAACTAAATAAACTAAAGTTGCACCTAAACTGTACAAATCAGAAGCAGGTACAGCACGTCCACCAAATTGTTCTGGAGGCATATAACCATAAGTACCTACAATAGTAAAAGTTCCCCCTTCTGTAGCTGCAAAGTTCTGTACTGAACCAAAATCAACTAAATAAACTTGACCAACATGGTTTCCAGAACGATTGGCTAAGAGAATATTACTAGGCTTAATGTCTCGGTGCAAAATCGCAGGTTGACGTTGGTGCAAATATATTAGTATTTCCAACAGAGATTTAGCTAGTTGTTTAATTTCTGTTTCTGTGAAAGTTAAACCAGCTACACGGTGTTGTTCTAATGATTTTGCTTCAAGATAAGTTTGAACTAGAGCAAATCCTTGATTTTGGGGTGAATTTAGCTCAAAATAATCAAGATAGTCTGGTATAGATTGATGGGATAAGTTTTGTAAAATTTGTGCCTCTCGCTCAAATAATTTTAAATCCTGCCATTCAAAGTCAGGACTAAATTTCAGAATTTTAACAACTACTAATTTGTGAGTTTTTAAGTCGTAAGCTAGTACAGTTCGCCTACCTGCTTTTTTGCCTAATTGCTGACGAACTTGATAGCGATCGCTAATAATTTCAGATGTCATCTTGCCTAACCATTCCTCCCTTTTACAATCTTGTAGCTATTCAAAACTACTCAATCACCATTGAGTTTAAGAATGATGAAAGTAAATCAGCTATAGGATTATGGTCCATATAGCCTTGCTAAATTAGCATGCACTATTTCTGTGTATGAGTAAATATTGTCAAAGTGTAAGTAGATGTAATCTCACTAGCTCAATGTTTGCTTGTTAATCCCTTACTATGATTGAATTTTACTGTTTCTGAAGACTGTCGTATTTGGTGTAATTGTTTACTCCATACCCCCCATCTATTTGCTTGTCCTCTGAGAGTAAAACTAGTTAACTAAATATTTCTGCTGTCTCTTACATCGTCACAATCACAAATATTTTATGAGTTGGAAAAACTTTTTGGCATTATTATGTAAACGTACGGAGTATGGATTGACTGCTCTTGAGACAGAGGTGTTAATGTGTTTAGATGAAACTTCAATTATTACTAAAAAAGAATTATTAAAAGTGTATATAGAATCATATAGTCTAATTGAAGAAGAAGCTTTTACACAAAGACTAAAAAATATTTATAAAAAATTTCAAATTACAGGCAAAGGTCACAAACTTCCTCAACTGCATAAATATTTAACAGAGAAATATTTACAATATAAGAGTAAAGAAATGTTTTTTTCAAACCTTGGTCTCAGTTATGTTTATCCTAGGTTTCCAAAAGATACATTCGCTCAAGAAATTAACAAAATAATTAATTCTCATAATCAAGAGCAGAAGCAAGTCGATATTTTACAAACATTTGCTCCTAATTTGGATGATTATTTCCAACATTTTCTTGAGTGCATTGAAAATAATGTCCGGATTAGAATTTTGCTTGCTTGGCCATATTCCCAAGCCGCCCAGCTTAGGGAAGATGTTTTGAGAAAGTATTGTACTCCTAGATTTGATGATGAAATTAATATTCGTGATTGTGTGATTGAAAATTTAGAGATGTTAGAAAAAGTTATCAGCCTTTCTAAGCATGCTTCAAATATCGAAATCAAGCTTTATGATACCCTTCCTTCTTTGGCAATTTATCGAGCTGGTAATTATATCTTAGCTGCGCCTTTTCTTCATGGTTCTCTTGCTATCAATACATTTCAGTTGGAACTTAAACTGGATGCTTCTAATCAGTTAATCGTACAAACTTTACAAAAAGATTTTGCCTTAATGTGGCAAGTTGCACGCCAATTTCATCCAGACCCTAACCGAAATTGGAGAAACGACCTGAGAATTTTATTCACTAACTAGATATGATGATTGAAAAAATAAATGAATTTGAGATTGATTTAATTGAGAAGTTTAAGTCACACCCACTTTTTATCCATCTTGATCAAACCTCATGGAACAATTTTTTACATATTTTAATCCAACGGCGATTTTTATCACTTTCTATTGTTAATCTCTATGAATTTGTGATTGACTCTCTTACCAATGATGAGATTAAAAAGACGGTTAGAGGTATTTTGAATGAAGAGTTTCCCCGCAATACGAAAGGGATTCCACTCCCTTCCCATAGAGAGTTACTTTTCCAGGATCTACTCAATCTTGGTGCTACATACGAAATGATTTTAACCACATCAGAAACGCATGTTACTAAAAAAATTAGAGATGAAAGCTATAACCTCATGATAAGTTGTCTTGGTCACGAGTACTGTCAATTAGGTCTGGTGGCGTTTCTAAGATTTTGGGCTGAGGTACTTGTTTCCACTGAGTATTATTCTCTATGGTCACGAATTTCTGAGCGCTTATCAACTGGATCTTCAGACAATACAATTAGATCTGAATTCTATTATTTTCACATGATTCATGACAGCAGAAGCTCTGACATTGGTAAAGAAAGTTTCTTAGGGGGAAGAACTCACGCCCAAGAATTAGCAATTCATTTACAAAGATTAATTTCCTCTGAAGAGGCAGTACTTTTCTGTCTTAATATTGAACAGAGCACATATCAGCTTAAATACCAGTTTTATAATCAGTTTCTTAGCTATTTAGAGTGAATTTTTATTTCACAGAGCAGTTGATTTTTATCGAATTCTTTTAAGTCTTGTTAGTGTTACTCACTAGCTTAGTAAATTCTATATTGGATAGTATATCCATGAACCAATATCAAAGCGATTCTAAAATACTGTTACTGATAATCTTTTTTCACAATTAAACTAGAAATCTAGGCTAGACTCCTGGTAAAAGTTAAAAACTTCAATATTTGAGATGTTCTCTGCTACCTATTGACTATTTTCTGCAGATAACACCATATTTATTCCTGAGACTTCTTCTGGGCAAGGATAACGTAATCATCAATAACGTAGTTACTATCAACTGCGTGCTCCAAATACTTCTGTCTTAAGCTATTGAGAGCAGTCATGGAAGATAAATTTTCTGCAGAAAAATGTTGCAAGTCTTCCTCTCCTCTTACCATAGAGCTCAAGTATCGATACCACTTTAACTGTAGACCTAATTCTTGAACAAAAGCATGGATTAAATTTTCTTGCTGTTCAGTATCTTCACTGGGTTGTAAATCGTAAAAATCACTTAGTTTTTGTTGATTAATTACTAGAAGAACATGACCGTTGTCAGCAAGACTTTTGTGAATAATCTCCTTGTATATATGGTGACTAGTAAGTCTATTATCTTTAGTCTCAAAAAAGCTGTGGGCAAGAACAATTAAATCAAAAAAATCTGGAGTTATATCTCCTATTTTCTCAGTTTGAGAAAGTAGATCCGTCGTGTCAAAACGTAAATAAATATTTGCAGCTACTGGTTGTGGTTCAATATATTTATGCCAGAATTGTAAACCCCTAAATTGTAGATTAGAATTTTTTTCTAGGGAATAATAGGAAATATGTACTGGAGGTAAAGGTGAAAAATTAATACTACTTTGCAATAGTAAAAATAGACCATAAATAGTTGAGCCTACTCCAGCATTTAAATCTAAAATTTTGATATTCTGAGGGATTAATCCAGATTGATAGACCAAAAAACAAGCTAGGTAGTTACTGTAAACTTCCTGAGGAAAGCGATTTAGAAAGTAGATATAGGGACTAAGGCGAGATTGAAATTTTACTGGATAAACCTCTTCTAAAGCTTCAATTTCTTTAACTGCTAACTGCAGTGCTGGTTCTAAAAGATTTTTCGGTATTTTCTGTAGCTCCTGATCCAAAAAGTTAGCTAAACTAGCTTCAAATTTAGGAATAACTTCAGATTCAACCCCACTACATTGAATTTTGCCTGATTCAGATTCAAGAAAATTGAAGCTTTTGCGGATCGCATTCACGAATTCAGCATCGGGCTCTAGATAATTAACCTCTTGTTTGGAAAGGTAATTAGTGCGATTGGAGACACTGGCTAACTCTCGTTTATAAAATGTTAGAGATTCTTCTACTTGCTGCTTTTTCTGGTATAGCTTAGCTAGAGCAGATAATTTTAATCCTGAGTTTTCCATTTCACGGAATATTTTCTCAGCTTCTTGCTCATGACCTTTGTTGAGAGCAGCTTTAAAGCGCAGGGAACGCAACCAATTTTGAATAGGATTACCCATACTAAAACCTTTTTTTGCCTTCTATAATACAGGAGGTAGGCTAAATTAGGGAGTGAATCGCCCAAAGTTAAGTTGAGTAAGTCAAAAGAAAAAAATGGTGTGAAATTGTCAGCATACAAGTGATTGATTGGTTAATCAAACTACCCTGTAATCTGTTAATCTACTTGAAGCTCAAATTTGAATCAAAACAATAGGTACTGAGGTCAAGTAGAATGGTAAGACTTGAGGATGCTAGAAGAGTTATCAGCGCAGCTGAAAAGAAAGCACTCGAAATTGGTCAACCAATGAACATTGCAGTGGTTGATGCAGGTGGTAATCTGGTTGCTCATGTACGCATGGATGATGCTTGGATTGGAAGTGTAGATATTTCGATGAAGAAAGCTTATACTTCTCGAGCCTTTGATATTTCTACCAAAGATTTAGCAGAACATAGTCAATCAGGAGGTCAATTTTTCGGTATCCATGCTTCCAACAATGGTAAGATTATGATCTTTGCTGGAGGTATTCCTCTTTACAGTGAGGGCAAGGTAGTAGGGGCAGTGGGAGTAAGTGGAGGCTCAGGAGAGCAAGATCATGCTGTGGCTGAAGCTGGAGCAGAAGCATTTTAGTCGAAAAAAGAATATTCTTTAGATCTCGTAGCTAATTAAATTCGAGTCAACTCTGCTTTCTCTGTTGTCCTTGAGATAGTGGGCTTGAAACCTTGCCTTTGATGGCGTAACGACACACAAATTAACACTTTAAGACTAAGTTCATAAATTTCTGGTAGAATAACCCCAGAGGTAAGGGTAATCAACCTCTTAAAACACCCAGTACTCTAATCGAGTAGCGAACCTTGAAAACTGGACATATGGGGTTCTGTACTTAATAGGTAGTACAGGTAAAATTTCCAACCATCAAGCACAGAGAAACACAAAATTTTAGTATTCTCAAGGTAGGGCAGGGCATGCTCAAACCAACTCTGTAATGGGTTAAACGCTTAGGGAGAGGATCATCTCTGGGCGAAGTACCGCAAGGGACTTCGTTTAAGTGGGCTCGTTGAACTAAGAATCCTCGTGCTTTAACGTCGAGGAGTGTCAATCGAATTAAATTAAATCCCCAAATACAAACCCTGCAGATTAGATTGAGAGCAATCGTGTGTCCCTTGAATCAAGACACCGAATTTACCTAAGCCTGTAGGGTTAATTAGCTGGTGCAAAGCATCACGGCGCGACAGAAGCTGCTGTATATCTATATTACTCTTAGAGAGAGCCGCCAGGCGCTCGCCTAATCCCAGCGCCATCAAAAACATTGCTTGTTGGGTGAAACCAACTTTATGCAAGCCGCAAAATTCACCTTGAACTTCTAAAGCGGTAAAATCTATATGGGCAGTAATATCTTGAAGTCCAAGATTCACATAGGGGTTGTGGTGGTGGCGCTGCTGATAGTAACATTTTAATGTTCCCTGGTAGCGTTGGGGATGGTAGTAGCGTGGTGCACTATAGCCATAGTCAATGGTGATTACATAACCTCTATCTAAGCGTTGTGCTACCTTTTTTAGCCAATCTAAAGCCGCTAAATTAACCTCGCTGCGATAATTGTCTGGGTAAGCATCGCTTGCTAAATCAATACCAACTAAATTAAAGTATTCAGCTAGTTTTGGTGTGGAAGGTTTGTCTATAACTTCCACTAACTGATTTTGTTTGCTAGCGACGTAAATTTCCTGTAGCTGTCCCTGTTGAAGTGTGATTTGATGAATTGGGAAAGCATCCACCAATTCATTAGAAAAAAAGCAACCAGTAATTGAGTTTTCTGCTATCTCTTCCCAGGAACACCAAGACAAATTAACATCTTGATTTAGCCAAGGTTGTAATTGTTGCTGCTGCTGGCTAATTAAACCTGTTGCCTGCTCCACTATGATATATTGCAGACATTGAAAGAGGTTGGGTTGATTTTGCTGTAGGTAGTGCAGAATATCGCTAGCCAAAAGTCCCGAACCTGCTCCCATCTCCACTAATATGAAAGGGTTAGGCTCACCTAAGAGCAACCACATTTGTACTAATTGTAAAGCTAATAATTCGCCAAAATCTGACCCTAGGGAAGAAGAAGTGAAGAAGTCTCCCTGGGAACCAATGTTAGCTTTACCAGAGCCATAATAGCCCCACTGAGGATGGTATAGCACCCAATCCATATATTCCGCAAAGGTAATTTTTTGCCCTGGCGAGTTGGCAATGTATTGGCTAATCTGGTTATAAGTAGTGGGTAATTGGTAATTAGTAATTTCTAGCTCCTCATTGCGCATTCTGAAGTCCCTAAACTGTGATGACTGAAATTGTAATTGCGACTAATGTTTTAATTTCCCTATTTAACTTATACATTGCCTGGAAAATTTGGCGTGTGCGGCAAGTAATCGCAAAATTTAACATTACTCTAGTGCAAGTTGAACGTAAAATCTATCAAGTTTTGTATTCAGCTCCAGAGTCTATCATTAAGAGCAGACAAGGTACTAGTAAATTAAGAGAAAGCCACCAGCAACTAGAGAAAAAGTGGCGACAAATAGAGCAACTTTTAAAGCTTTTGGCTTTATTTTCTCCGATTTTAAAGTCACGATTGCCAAATATTATTATGAAGCATCGTCACCAAGTTAGGTTTTAAGTGAGCGAGAATTAACTATTTTCTTCGACGCTAAATCTAAGGAAAACTTCTGTGACTTCCTGAGGTTAGTTTCTTGTTTAGAATTTAATTCTACCTTCTCTATCAAAGTGTGAACTTGCCAATTATCATAGGTTTGAGGATAATCGCTACGATAATGTCCACCCCTACTTTCTGTTCTGAAAATCGCACTTTGTAGAATTAAATTAGCAATTTCTACTAGGTTAAATGTTTCTACTAAATTCCTAATTTCCTTTTGAGCTTTGCTGGATAATTTTACTGTTTGATGTGGTTTTATATTAAATAGATGCTCAATGATTTCCAAATTATTCAATTGATCGCGCCAGAATTTGACTTGGATAAGAGCTGCTTCTAAAACTTCTTGAGAGCGGGAAATACCAGCACTATTCCACATTAACTGAGACAAGTTTTTTCTAATTAAATTAATCTGCTCTAAATCTTGTGTTTCTTCAAAAGACTTAATTGTTACAGAGACAGATTGATCATGGCCTAAATTTTCATTAGAAGCAATTTCTATTTTAGACAGTTGAGCGGCAAAAACAATGCATTCTAGTAGAGAATTACTCGCTAAACGATTTGCACCGTGAACTCCTGTACTAGCAGCTTCACCCACAGCATACAAACCATCAATTGATGTACTACTATCTAAATTAGTAACAACTCCACCCATCCAATAGTGAGCAGCAGGAGAAACAGGAATGGGTTGTTTAAACACATCAATTCCCCATTGTTCACACACTTTTATAATATTAGGAAAACGATGGCGAATTCTTTCTGTTTCAATTGGTTGCAAATCTAAGTAAACACAATAAGGATCTGGTTGAGTTTTTTGCAAGTGATCGAAAATCGCCCGACTTACCACATCCCTTGGCGCTAGCTCCCCTTTGGGGTGATAATTAAAAGCAAAACGCTCTCCATTCGCATCTACCAAATGCGCGCCTTCCCCTCGCACCGCCTCACTAATTAAAAAACGAGGTGCTCCTGGCACTGTTAAAGCTGTAGGATGGAATTGGTAGAACTCTAAATCCCGCAGCAACGCTCCCCCACGCCAAGCAAGGGCGATTCCATCTCCAGTGCTAACGCTGGGATTAGTGGTTTGGGAAAAAACTTGTCCTCCACCACCAGTGGCTAAAACCACAGCAGAAGCTCTAATCCAGGTAATCTTCTCATTGTAGAGTAAACTGATTCCTTGACAATTTCCTGTGGATTCATTGAGCCATAAATTTAAGGCGAAGGCTTGAGACAGTACCTGAATATTCTTGCGCTGTAAAACCTGTTGCGCTAAAGTGTCTATAATCGCCTTTCCTGTGGTATCCGCAGAGTGGAGAACACGAGGACGAGAATGAGCTGCTTCTAAAGTCATTGCTAGCTTCCCTTCGTGGCGATCAAAGGCTACCCCTAACTCTACCAGAGACTTAATCGCCTCTGAACCATTCTCCACCAGAAATTGAACTGCTTCTGTTTCGCATAGACCTGCACCTGCTTTGATGGTATCTTCAAAATGTAGGGTAGCGGCATCGGTTGGGTCAATTGCTGCTGCGATACCTCCCTGTGCCCAGTTACTCGAACCTGTATTAATTACATCTTTAGTAACTATAGCGATCTGTAAACTAGAGGGGAAAGAGAGAGCGCAATATAGTCCTGCGGCTCCTGAGCCAACTACTATAATGTCATATTGGCTAATTTCTGGAGAAGGCTGCACGTTTAACAATGGCATCTAATATTAAAATTTAAAAATGTCTTAAATATATCTTAAACATCTCCAGAAATTAAATCTTAGCCCAGTTACCAAGGCTGAAGATTAATTCTTGGAGACGCTTTGTATCCAACTAGCTAATTCCTGTTTGTCTTTGCCACTTGGTCTTAATCGTTTGATGATTGTTATAGTACTCTTGAGGGTTGAATCCCGGTAGTGGTTCGTAGATATCGATTTCTTGCCATAGAGGAGTTAAACTCTCTAAGCTTTCAATTGCGTTATCAACTACGGTTTTCGGCTTTAACCAATATTTTTTCTCTTCTTCTGTGGCGTAAGGTCGCAACTTATTCTCATTGCCAGTATCAGTTGTACTAACATTGATAAAGCGACCTCGAATAAGCCCCCGCCATTCTTCTGATTTTGCCATGTTTTTGATATACTCTCTCAAGCTATCTTTGGCATAGGTATAAGATCGCCAGAAGGGAATTTTATATCTATCAGTAATGGAACCAAAGCCACATAAAGCTAATGTTGTTTTGTAGCCCTTCTCATGTACTTGATTCAGTTTTTCTGTTAAAGGTTCAGCAATGTTGACAAAGGTATGATAGTTAGAAGAGAAGATTTCATCATCAACTTCTTCCCCTGTTGCCCCTAAAGAAGCAACTTCACACTCGCTTTCATACTTAAACTTGCCTACGCCATGAATTAAAATTACGTCATCTATATTGGTAAGATCTAGCTGGGCGATATGCTCTTCCACTGATGAGCGATCTAGCAAGTCTGCTTGACAGTGTATTGCTTTTGTATCCATTGGTGAGCGTGAAACCGCTATGCATCTAGTATCATCTTCTTTCAGGAAGTGATCAACAAAGCTTTTACCAACAGCGCCACTAGCACCCGTGACGATTACAAGTTTGGAACTCATTTTTTTTCTTTATTAAAACTTGTTAGGTTATGTTACTATTAGGGGAATACGAAATTATACTGAATATTCGTCTGCCCCTCACAGCAGTCAATGCAGGATTGTTGAGGCGATGAATGCTCCTCTTTCTGCCATGGTATATAGACCCATATGGTGGGCTATTTTTTGGGGATGGACAGCTGTTTTTGGCAATCCAAATTGGTCTGCCATTTCCTGCGTTAAGTCGAAGGTTGAACAACCATCGGCATAGACTGCGATGTCTTTTAACGTTGCTACCATATCATGGTTTCGTGCTGATAGTATAGTGACAACGAAGTCCATAACACAAATATCAGTACAAATGCCTACGACGACTAAGGCTTCTAGCTTGTTTTGGTTAATCCATTGAATTAACTTATTATCACCAGTTTTAACATCAATTGAGCCAATAAAGCCATTGATACAATCTTTTTCTACTAGGGTAGCCTGGGGATGGTTTTCTAGCCATTCTAATTCGGAAACTAGTTTTTCTTCCCCTGTTCCTTTTTCGCAATGGGGAAGGTAGGGTGGCTCAGGTTTACCTGGTTCGTGTGTATCTAGAAATAACAAAACAGGCATACCTCTAGCAATAAATTCTTGAGCTAAACGGTTACTTTCTGCAACCATTGTTTCTATTTGCTCATTGGATTCTGTTGGTGCTAGGGAACCATAACCGATGGTGCAAAAACCATTGACGACATCGACAATAATTAAACCCGTAGGGCGATTTCCTATGGTGTAAGGTTGTGGATCAATGGGTAATGCTGCTTCAATTGCTGCAAGGGTTGAGTCGGTAGTAGTTGGAGTCTGAATCATTAGGGTCTCCTCGTTTTTTTTTTACAGTTGACTTGTTTATTTGATTAATTAATTGGTTTATTAATAGTTGTTGCCTCTTATATATTTATTTTAAAAAAATACTAATAATTTTATTTGCCAAACTTTATTATTTTAGACTAATTCTTGGCATTCTTTCATCAATACTGACCTCAGTTCGGGCGGCAAGCGCTGATAGGATAAATCAATTTGCTGGTGTTTTTCCCATAGATGTTGATATTCACTTTTTTCTAAACGAGCTTCTTGTAAATAGCAGTTAATCGCCTCTCCAGTAAAACCCTGTTGAACATACCTTTCTAGAGCCAGTTTATTTTCTCCAATTTCTACTACCTGACCAACAATATCTGCTCCTTGAATTCGTGGAA
>CAZWGS010000032.1:0-45945 GCA_964633315.1 uncultured bacterium
CCTTGTAAGCCCCGTCTCAACACCGATTCTACGAATACGGTGTGAGCTTTCTCGCCGAAGACAGGTAAAAATCGCATCAGTGACATAATTAACCAATCTCAATCGAACAGCATCAAAATTAACTCAAATGCGCCACCATCTTATCTTCAATTAACGTTTCCCCAGTGAGTAAATCCTCCACCGTAATGCGCAGAAAACGCGACCGATCCACTGCAAATAATAGCTTAATCCGGTCACTTCCAGGATAACCTGGAGGAGTAAGCTGTGCTATAGTTCTCGCACCATCGCTATCATTGAGGGGTTTAACTGTGACTTCTCCAGTGCTGAGAGTGCGGGTAACTAAACGATCGCCATCAAAATACACCTCTGTGGCTCCCGTTTCTACACCCAATTCACCGATAATTAATTCAATGCTCGGTTGCTTGTCTAAGGATGCTCCCAGCCTCAATTCTACAGGATTATCCATCGGATAGGATTGCCCGGTTTTAATCAAAGGATGCCAACTGTGACAATTGTCGCGGCGATTCCAATAGCGAATACCATAGCTATGATAGAGGTAATCCTTAAGTTCATAACCCTTCGCTAGTTGCAGTGCACCCCTAGCAATCGCAGTGAAAGGATCTTTGCTTTTAATTTTACTAGCATCAAAGTACTTTTGCACCCAAGTTTGCACTACCGGAATTTGGGCTGTACCTCCTACCAATAGCACCGCATCGATATCTGAAGCTTCGATACCTTGTCCTCTTCCCTGTTGCAATACCTGGCTCATTAAAGCGTCTAATTGAGCCAAAAACTGATGCTCTTCCAGAATAGCAGCAAAGCGATCGCGGTCTAACTCTAATTCATAACTCTCGAAATTTTGGTCGTCGAAATACACCTCACTAGCTTCGGTTTGGGAAGATAGCTGAATTTTCAACCTTTCTGCTAATCGCGTTGTCAGGGAAGATTTAACTAAACCCTGGGTTTTCGCAAAGTAATCTACTAACCAATTATCGATATCTGTACCACCAAGATTATCCCCCGCTTTTGCCACCACGCGAGCAACCTTTGCTTTCTGTTTAGAGGTTTCCCCCAGTAATCTGTCTCCAAATTTTAGTAAAAAGCCTTGGGGTTTTCTGCTACTACCACGACCCCAATCTAAGCGTACCAGAGACAGGTCAATCGTACCGCCACCAAAATCCACCACTAACAGCAACTCACCATCAGTGGTACCATATCCCAAAGCTGCTGCTGTGGGCTCATCCAACATCCTTACCTGCTCTATATTACAGGAAGCACAAACCTTACCCAACCAGTGACGATAAGCCTCAAAACTGTCTACTGGAACAGTCAATACTAAAGATTCTAGCTTTTCTTCCTGCTCCAGTTGCGCCACTATGCTTTGCAGAAAATACTCGCCTACCTTATCAAAAGTAAGACTTTGCCCATCCAATTCTGGCAGAAATCCCTGAATCTGCGCACCAATCCCCCGCTTAAAGCTGCGAAAAAAGCGAGGATTATTACTCAAATCCAGTCCGCGATCGCGCACCTGCTGTCCTACAATTACCTTATCTTGACTGGCATCTTCCACATAAACCAAACTCGGAATTAGAGGTGGATTGTTACCTAACTTCTGAGAAAGTCCCCCGATAGCAACTATTTCTGACTCCTGGGTAGCTGTATTCCAGCGACTAATAACAGTGTTACTCGTACCAAAATCGATTGCGATCGCCATGCACTCAAGCAATAATCTTACTCAATTTAATATATCGCTTTGCTCACCACTGACTAATAATGCCATCAGCTTCCACACGCAACCAACGCCCGCGCCAATAAACCCGTTGACCAAAAGCCCCCATTGCCCAGACAATTAGACTGAGGAAATCTCTCAACGGAAGTAGCCACAGCCAAGGTATGAGTTTTGGACATTCCATACACCAGAGGGCAATGATCGCTTGAGTATAGCGAATCACCACCGTCGCCAGACAAACTGCAATCGCCCAGTGAGCAAATCCAGAAACTAATAACAGGGGTATGCAATATACCATACCGTAGCAAAATGCCATTGTATAGTACTGTAAACCGCGATTGTAGCGAATTGTTCGCGCCCAACGTTTTTCGCGCCCAAATACTTCCCAAACGCTTTCTGAGCCAGTATCTGACTCTAGCACGTAACGAGATAATTCCACCCGATATCCCGCAGCAGCAGCTCTTTTACCCAAATTATAATCCGAGCCAATGCGATTGAGTTGTAAGCCTCCAAAATCGGCGAGGGTAGATTTGCGCGTGGCAATTGTAACACCAATAGCAAGTCGCAAACCCTGATCTACAATCTGGGCGATTAAAACGCTGGGAATAAAGTCGAAACAACGCCCAAAGGAAGCCAATGCAGCCCCCACAGACTGGGGTTTACGCCCCACAAAAGCACAGGTAACCAAACCCACTTCTTTCTCCGTCAGAGGGGCGATTACAGTGCTGATATAATCTGGATTAACTCGAATATCGCTATCGATAAAAATAATAATCTCGTGTTTTGCCTTCTCCAACAGATAGGTGAGGGTACTATCTTTATGATTAATACCGCGAGGTTTTAAATTGGTAAACAAGTGGACTTTTTCTGGGTAAGTTGACACTAGTTTTTCTAAAACAGGAATCGCTGGATCCTCGTTATCAATTACACCAAATAAAACCTCATAATCGCCATACTTTTGTTGACATAAAGAAGACCAATTTTCCCAAGCGCCAGCATCTAATCCACAAATAGGAACTAATATAGAGACAGGTGGATAAGAGTTTTCTACTGTATTTTTATCGGCATTTTTAGCAGCAAAAAATCGATAGGTGCAGACAGCGCAAGCCAGATAAAAAATCATTGAGCCGCCGAGGAAAATCAGGAGCAAAATTTCAATTGTCGTCATCATGATAACTCAGTTTGACTACTCAAAACTAGCAGTAAGATAATGGTTTTGACAGTCATTAGCTCTAGATATCAGTGAACTACCCGGCGCTAACCTCTGGTATAGCGCGGGCTTCCGAATTCACAGGGGATTGCCGCATCTTAGACTTACGTCCGCGAATTGGGCTTACATCCCCTCCATCGGCAGCAGTCCCAGTCCCTGAGACCGATAGCATTCTGATACCTTCTGCTCTGATATTCTTAGCCGCGTTTTCATCACGATCATGGTGAGTGCCGCAGTTAGGACATTCCCAATTACGAATATCCATTGGCATTTCACTCATTTGATAGTGACACTCAGAGCAAGTTTTAGAGCTAGGGAAAAATCTGTTGATTTCTACTAACATCTTGCCTTCCCATTCAAGCTTGTAGGAAAGGAAATTAGTAAACATTCCCCAGCTAACATCAGATATTGCTTTGGCTAGATTATGGTTCCGAACCATGCCCTTAACGTTTAAGTTTTCGATTACGATGACTTGGTTATCGTCAACTAGCTTTCTAGATAGCTTATGCAAGTAATCACCACGGACATTGCTAACACGTTCGTGAACTCTAGCAACTAATTTTCTGGCTTTATTTCGAGAATTGCTACCCTTTTGTTTGCGGGCTAATTTAGCTTGTTTCCTGGCTAAATTCTTCTCGTGTTTATACAAATGTTTAGGGTTAGCAAACTTAGAGGTTTTCTTGCCATCATAAACAATGGCAAAATCTTTGATTCCTAAATCTATCCCTGCTACTTTTCCATCGGTGCTAGGGTCAGGATGTATCTCGTCTAATCCAGTCAAAATAGAGGCAAAATACTTTCCTGAGGTAGTCATGGAAACTGTCACAGTCTTGACTACACCTTGAATTACACGATGTAATTTGGCTTTAACAATTCCTAACTTACCTGGAAATTTCAAACAATCATCAACTACCTTTACATTTTGTGGGTACTGAATAGATTGCTTACCTTTCTTCGACTTAAACCTAGGATATCTAGCCCTGCCTTCAAAGAAGTTTTTGTAAGCAGTTGATAGATTAAGACTGACACATTGCAATACTTGTGAGTAGCAATCTTTTAACCATTGTGTTTCCTCAGCTTTTTTCAGCTTTGGCAACATGGAATTAAGAGCAGCACGAGACAAACCTTTGCCAGTGGCTTTGTAGGTATCAATACATTGATTAAGTCCATAATTCCACCACCAACGAGAGCAACCAAAGTGCTGAGACAAAATTACTTGTTGTTCAGTTGTCGGATAAATTCTTACTTTGATTGCGTAATGTCTCACTTGTTTTACCTCCTTAGCGCATTATACTATTTGTGATAATACTTGTCAGGATAGTTTGTAAATTATGAGGCTCGATGCCAAAATAATTTACTTGGGGATGTCCATGTATCAAGGGCGCTCATCTATGATAGAGCGCGGGACTTATAGCCTCCCCAAGCCCCACCGTCAGTTAAACTAAGGTATTGGTATCAACTTTATTAGCATTTTCATGCCACTCTCAAGTTAATACTCTGGCTGACAATCGACAAGTAACCAAGGAGAATGTAGGAACGTAAAATTCTATGTCCCCACAATAGGTCAAAATTCGGATATTTTAATTTCCACCAGATGTCTATTGGTTCAGGTTAGATGTAGGTTGGGTAGAGGTAACGAAACACAACAATAGTGGAGGTTTGCGTTGGATTAGCGAAAGTATAACCCAACCTACTGAATATAATTGCTGGGAACAACACAGACGACACGAAAACCGATAATGAGGTTGAAACCGCCCGCCGGATAGTTGAGGTAGCGAAACGCAGAACGGCAGCTATAGGGCTCGTTGAGCCAAGAACCACCGCGCAGCAAGCGATAGCGATTATTATTATCCCCAAGATCTACCCAAGGAATGCCATTTGTGGGTGCTCTCTCATAGTTACCATGCACATGATCAAGACACCATTCCCAAACATTACCATGCATATCGTACAGCCCAAAGACATTAGGAGGAAAACTGCCTACGGTTGTGGTTTGTTCTCGAAATTCTCCTGCTGATTCCTCTGCATAGGTAATATTGGCACAATAATTTGCTAATTTGCCAGTAATTGTTTCGCCAAAGTGAAACGGTGTATTAGTACCAGCACGACAGGCATATTCCCATTCTGCTTCGCTAGGTAGACGGTATTCACGCCCTGTGTGTACGCAAAGGCGAGCACAGAACTCCACTGCATCGTACCAGCTAACTGGCTCGACTGGTCGCTGATCACCTTTGAATTCAGAAGGTTCAGGTTTTAAATAGTGATGAACTTTCGGTAATTTAGCTACTGCTTGCCATTGTGCCTTAGTGACAGGATATTTGCCCATAAAGAAAGGTGGGAGGCTTACTCGATGTCGGGGTTTTTCTCTTATAAAATAGTCCTTGCCATATTGTCGACACAGCCTTTCAATTTCTTCCTCTTCTGTTCCCATCAAAAATTCACCCTCAGGAATCGCAACCAAATCTAAAGTGGTGCCATCACCTAAATATTCACGAAAATGTTCTGCTTGATTGCGTTCCCGTTTAATTTCCTCTCCTTGGGCGTTAACCGTAACCACATCGAAGGAAAATCGAGGTAGAGAAGATGAAATGCCTTCAGCAATCAACCTTTCCATTACAGCACTAAAAGACCTATCTTCTTGCCGAAAAAGTTTCCATATTTCCTGAATAGGTGAATGTGCAAAACCACCTACTCGTTGCCAAATACTAGCTTGCACACCGAAACCAAAATTTCCCTCGGAATAATATGACCATAACTGATCAATAGTGTGTAGAACAGTAGAGGGGAAGGTGTCAATTAATTCAACTGTCAGCTCAGTTTCCCCTTGTTTTTCTATCTCTTGACGAATAATCTGGGCTGTTTCTGCGTCAGCTTTTTCCCACTCTCCAGCTGCTAAATAATTAGCAAGTATTGTATATTCCTTTTTTAGCAAGGTTTTGACAATACGAATCCCTCTATGCTGGCTGTTGGGTTTCCCAATTTTGAAACAAATCAACTGTTTTTTTGCCGGAATATGTCGAGCTTCAGTAGTGGTAGGTAATCTGTAATAGTATTTATTTGTGTCGTTATTTCTAACCAGAGAAGCTGAATTCCTATTTAGCCAACTGCAAAAAGCTAGGGCATCGTGATAACTAATACCAGTTATGGGACTTCTAGCTGCTCCCGGTGAAAAATGCGATACTGAATTTGGCATTTCATCAACGAACAGTTGATATTCTGCGTAACTAATTAAACCTCTATCAATAGCAACAGTTTCATCAATCGCTAATAAACGCTCCAACCGACGGGATAATTTAACCTTAGCTGCCATGTGAGCAATTTCTGGATTATCTGATGCCAAGCCTTGTTCCAGAATCTGTTTCAGTTTTTGATCAACTACTTCATCTTTTTCATAAGCTTCCTCGGAACAGTCATAGGCTAAACTTAATGACTCTAAGTTTTGGTTATCCAATGCTGCTTGAATCAATGGAGTTGCATTAGCTTGTGCTGCATAGAGACGGATGGTTTCTGCCCAATAGGTGTTAGAAAAATTTTGGACTAAGATTTCTACTTTATTGTGAATTTTGATGTGTAGGGCAGCTAAATATTCCTGGAAACTCAAATGGGCAAATTCGTAACTTCCCAATTCCTTTTCTAACAGTAAGCCTGTCCATTCCTTAATTTGTTTAAACCAATCCTCAGGAGTTAGTTCACTGCTATATTTTGCTAGTCGTCCTTGAATAATTCCTTCCCCTTCTGCTTTAGCAAATCTGTGTTTCCCTCGACGCATTAAATAAGTTGCTATTATTCTCAATAGCTCTTGGTTTTGTTCTGGATTTAGGGCAGATTTCATCCGTTTAGCAGTTATTCTTCTTCCCAAGAGGACATCACAAATTTCTCGATACAATTCTACTCGTTTACCTGGTAAAGCATTACCAAGGTAGTGAATTGTAGCAATCATTGTTACCAACAGAGGATTACTAGCCATTTGACGAATAGGAGGGTTTTGCAACAAAGCCTCAATGAGATTGTTTGCATCTTCTGCTGCTTCAGCACGTACTGCTGGAGTATTGCGATTTTGTTGTGCAATTAGGGTTTGTAAATACCACTTGTGAATAAATTTCTTAATTTGTTCCAGGGTAAATGGTTGCACATTCAGTACAATATCTACCTTATCTAACACCGTACCGTCATAACCGTGGGGACGAGAAGTAATAATAAACTTGCTGCGTGGATAGGTTTCCATTTGCTGGTTTACCCAAAGGCTCACTTCTTCCCTTTCTTGAACATTTGCTACTTCATCCAAGCCATCTAACATTACCAAGCACTTGCCTTGGTTCAGCTTATTTTCAAACCAATTGGGAGGTGATTTTAGTTTGCCTAATGCTGGTTTTTGCTGGATTTCTTCTGTAATTAGTTTTGCCAAATCAGGAGCGTTTTTTTGAATGATTTTTTCTGGCAACAATCGTAAATAAAAAATAATTGGAATTAGCTTCGGAGCATTTTTAGGTAATTTACGTTTTTGGGTATAAAGTAATGCCAGATGTTGCAACAGGGTAGTTTTACCAGAACCAGGAGAAGCTAAAATTGCAATACAGCGATTGTTAGAAGAGAGGAAATCCCATATTTCTTGACTTTCTTGGTTCGGATTTCTCCCAGAGATAATACCACTGGAAATTTTTTGAGGAATATCAGTTGATACTTTCAAAGGTACAAAAACATCTTCCAAGCGTAGAGCAGGTAAACCAAAATTAAAACCCTCGGTTTTTGGCTTCAGGAATTGATCCACTAAAGTAAGGTAATACTTTGTCTCAAAACGGGAAAATTTCCACTTTATTTTTTCTGGTAGTTTGTCAATCTGCGTCAGAACAAAATCTGCTGTCTTTTTTCCGCGTTTATTGATTTCTTCTTCCAACCTCTCCATAAAGCCGGAACTGAAATTTGCCCAAAGAGATAAACTAGCGGTAATTACTGATGAAATAATCGCTTCCTTCGATTCGCCAGCGATTAATAAATTACCAGTAACAACACCTCCAACACCACTAGGAAACCACTTAATTAAAGTCTGAAACCACTTCGATTGTTGCTGCATTTCTCCCAGATACCCCTTTTACAAACAACAAGAGTATTGGGTGCATTCTAGCGAGAATTATTTAAAATTAACTTAAGTATTAGCCTTAACCACAGCAAAATTTAACATCTCTTCAGAGAGACTAACGTAGAGACTTAATAGATTACGTCCCCACCGATTTGAAAGTACCATTTTACTTATTACTTATTACTTATTACTTATTACTTATTATCTAGGCTCCCATACCAGAATATTGTCGCAATCCCTTGCGCCACAACCAGCGATTCAACAGCAAAAATAAGCCCAGCCAAAGCAACATTACAACAAATCCTTGACCTATATTTACTGGTAAACCAATAAATAAACTAGCAGGAAAATGAACCAGGTAAGGATAGGGCGTACACAAAGCAATATTGCGTATTAGAGGAGGAAAAACTTCTAAAGGTGCGATTAATCCAGAAAGAAACAGGAAACCAAGAAAAGATAATTGCTCAATCGCATGAGCGCGTTCAGTCCAAAAAGCGAACATAGAGAAAGTATACTGCATGGAAAAGTTGAGAGCAAATGCCATTGCAGTTGTTACTAAACCCAGGGCAAAATTAGGAAGAGAAGGTATCCAAATCCCTTGGGGATAGAGAAAGAAAAATAGGGCGATAAACACTGAAACAAAGGGAACTCGCGTCATTTTCTCAGTGACATGTCTTGCTACATGATGCCACACAGGATCTAGAGGTTGAAGCAAACGAAAAGAAAGAGTTCCTTGCAAAACCTGCTTTTCAAACTCCCAAACTACCCAAACATTCGTAAACTGGCGAATTAGAAATACACACAAAAAATAGTGAGCAAAATCAGAAGTTTGCAAACCAAAATCACCTTGGGAAGAAGCTTCTATCCAAGCACCCATGATGATTAGAGGTAAGCAACCTGCTAACGCCCAAAAGAAAATTTCCGCGCGATACTCTAGCATATGAGCATAGTATGCTGTTATGATTACCGCTACTTTGCGCCAAAACCACTTCATAGCAAATCCGATTTAACTTAAATTGCGATCACACGAATCAGAGATAGATGATTGATCACTAGCCCCCTAAAAAGGGACTTGGTATCAAGATACTACTCCAGTGTTGAACAGACGACCAATTATTCCCTCAATGGGAGGATCAGTTACACTTAAATCAATCACGGTTAACTGAGCAAGAATTTTCGCTACGCTAGATGTTAATTGATCGCGAGGTACTAAAAAACGTACTTCTCTACCTTCTATCATCTGAATATCGCCATACTCTGCTAACTTAGATTCTGGTAAATCTTGAGCTAATTCCACCCTAATTTCTCGACAGGGGGCAAAGCGTTCCATTAAGCTAGCCAAAGCGCCATCATAAATTAATTGTCCTTGGTGAATTACCATCACTCGCTCACATAAAGCGGTAATATCGGCCATATAGTGACTAGTAAGAAGAATGGTAGCCTGGTAGCGTTGGTTATAATCCTTCAAAAACTCTCGCACTGCTACCTGCGCATTCACATCTAAACCCAAAGTAGGCTCATCCAAGAATAACACCTGGGGTTGATGCAACAAAGCGGCTAGTAATTCCGCTTTCATTCTCTCACCTAAAGAGAGCTTGCGCACTGGCTGAGTTAACTTTCCCTTTAGGGATAACATCTCAGTGAGTTCTCCCAATCGCCTTTTAAATTCACCTTCCCGCAGTTTATAAACCGCAGCATTAATACGCAGGGAGTCCATAGCAGGCAAATCCCAGAGTAATTGCTGCTTTTGCCCCATAACTAGGCTTATTTTGCGTAAAAATTGCGGTTTGCGCTGAAAAGGGACGTGACCAGCCACTCGCAATTCACCCCTGGAAGGATGAATCAATCCCGAAAGCATTTTTAAAGTTGTGGTTTTACCTGCGCCATTGGGACCAAGAAAACCCACAAATTCCCCCGCTTGAATCTGGAAGGAAACATTTTGTACTGCTTTCACCTCGCGATATTTGCGCGACCAAAAATGGGTTAGGGTACTCTTGAGTCCCGATTCTTTAATTGCTACTGGGTAGATTTTGCTGAGGTTAGCAACGGAAACAATGGACATGGTAGATGGATTAATTAATGGGTAGGGACGTAGTAGATATCTGGGGAAACTAAAATATCTGAATTTTACCCATTGTAGAGACGTAACATGTTACATCCCTACATCTTCCTCAAAAACCTATCTGTTAATTGATTACCAAGAACTAATTTCTAGCACTCCACCAGGTTTAAAGACGACGCGAAATTGAGCGAGAGGTTTTTGGGGAATCACACTTGCTGATTGGGAAATACCAATACCCGCAGTTTCTGGTTTAACTATATCAGGGAAGGGAACTTCTTGTAGGTGATCAGAAGCTGCTTGATTAACATAATCATAATCAGCAATTTCTCCTGCTTCAGTAACAGCAACCCGATAGACTAAACCTCGGCGAGAGGAAGTATTTCCATTCCAATCATCTAGAATAGTCTGACGCAACTTTTGTGATAGTTCTTGCACTTTGCTAGTGTCAGTAATATCAGACTTAAAAGTGGGTTGACTTTCAAATCCCCACCAAGGACTAATTTCAATAACTCCAGAATCTGTAAAAGCTACCAAAAACTTAGCTATTGACTCTTGGTTTGCAACATCCTGGTTAGTCGGTATGTAGCGTAAATCAGGTAGAGGTGTGAAACTATCAGCACTACCAGTGGTACCCTTGACTGGTTCGTAAGCTAAAACAGAACCATCCCTAGCTGCGGAGACTTGATAGTGTAGTTTACCTCCAAATCCTCCTCTCTCATTCCAAGTGCGATACATTTTACTACGTAGATACTTTTGAATGTAGTAGAGTTCGTTCGCATTGTTAATTTCGGCTGCAGAAGCTAAAACTTGCTCAATTTCTTCTGGAGAAAGGGCTATCGCTTCTTCCGTTGCTGGTATATCGCTATCTAGTGAGGAAGTATCACCATCACTACCAGGCGACGAAGATATTTCTCCCTCTTCTAAGGAAGTATCACCATCGCTACCAAGCGACGAAGGTGTTTCTCCCTCTTCTGGAGGAGTTATAGTACCCTCCAAACCATTCTCACGAGTTAAACCTTCACCATCATCGCCGTTAATTGACTCAGAAGTCGATTCGCGCTGTACTGGTTCTGGTGGCATAATCTCAGGTACTGGCATCAAGAATAGAGCCAATCCTGCGGCCAGTAAAGAGCCAAATCCCAAAACTGGTGGTAATAGACGTTCACGTTTGCTTTGATCCGCCTTGCGATAACGCCGACTTACTGGTTGCGAGGCTACTACTAATCCAGGTAAAGTGCGATTATCAGCCAAACACTGATCCATTGCTTCTACTAAATCAAACAGTTCTACCGTTGTCAAACTCACTTGTAAAGGTCTATTCGCCTCTCCAGTAGAATCAGAAGAGTGACAAGTGATACGGTGTAAATCCTTTTCAACAATTCTTTCTACGCGTACCAAACCTGATTTGTGATGCTGCCCATCTGGGTGACGGATACCGCTTAAAAATTCTTGAGTGTAAGCACTTATGGCTTGGACTAAACTCTCAAAAAACTCTATCCCTCCCGATATTAATTGCTGGGAGTCGACAAAATGACATTCTGCATTAAGCAAAATGGAAAGTAAAGGTCGCTGTTCTTGGGTAAAATGAGTTGTTTCCTCGCTACTCATCCCCTCCAAGGTGAGGGTGCAGTTGGGTAAACTATAACGACGTTTAATTGTCATGCCACCTCTCCATCAAATAGACTAATCCATACTCTCTGCATACCGGAAGTTCCGGTAAAGAAAAGTAAATGATTCAATAAGCTCAAAGCCAATTCATCGATCTTTGCCCCAGAATTATTGTAGAGTGCGATCTTAGCTCGCTTGGGGTTCATACGGCTTCTAAAATGAGACCGAAAACGCTCTAGATAAACAGATAAACTAGGATTTTGATCTAAAGGCACTCCTTTCATTTGCATTTGTTGTAGTGCCAAGAGCAATTGACGAATATATACCATGCGCTTTCTGGCTCGATAGTTAGCGATAATAACTAAAGCTTTGGCTTCATCTAGCTGCAAAGTGCGTCGTGTATAGGAACGTCGCCAGGGATTAGTACAGCGCAAACGCCATAAAACCACGCGATTTGTAACAATTGTTTGGAGTTCAAGCTCCTTTGCTGTTGCCAGCATATACTCAGAACCTCCTAATTCTAAAGCTTCCAGCGCCAAAAGCAGGAGGTCAATCTGCCACTTAGTACGAGGTGAACAGCCTTTATCTGACAACTTAACATCAGGCAAACTATCTAAAATTAAAGGTTTTGAAGTCACAGAAGCATTGTGGTCTTGCTTTTCACTAGCAGAGTGGCTCATTCTATATATAAGGGAAAAGATATCGAATTTTTAAACAAAAGAATAAAGATGCCTAGTTTTCAATAAATCTAGATTAAATTTGGCGACATAAATCCAATGTAGCTAATCATTCATTGAATATAGAAGTCTAGAAGAGATTTAGGCAAAATTTTACCTTCGCCGCGTGGTAGTTGTAGTACTGGTTATCTAAAAAAATTTACATGATTAGAACTTACGCAATTGAACCCAAATCAAGGTTACACTTATTGGGCGTATTAGGCGATAGTCGACGATAGGCGTTTTCAAACTCTGGGCGTATAAGTGGCGATCATAATAGATTGTACAGAAGGTGAGAACTAGCGACACTTTGCCTTAGTTGTCCATGAAATAAGAATGCTCTGAGCATACTCTAAGTTCCTTGTTTACAATTGTCAGGGTTTCCTTGCTTGGTATCCAAGATAACTAAAATCCAACAGGAAAATTGCACTAGTGCTGAGTCGTTGAGATGATTAGAGTACAATAATTCCTCGAATTAGCGATCACTCAATAGCTACCCACTGACTCTAAATTATGGATCTCAAATCTTTAATCCGTGACATCCCAGATTTTCCTAAACCAGGAATTATGTTTCGAGATATCACTACTCTCCTGCGCGATACACAAGGGTTACGCTTCACGATTGATAGTCTCTCTCAAAAGTTTCAAGATGCTGGTTTAAAACCTGATTATGTGCTGGGTATGGAATCGCGCGGCTTTATTTTTGCTCCACCTCTAGCTTATAAATTAGAAGCAGGCTTTGTTCCAGTGCGTAAACCAGGAAAGCTACCAGCCAAAGTTCATGCTGTAGAGTACGAATTAGAGTATGGCAGTGATACATTGGAGATTCATCAAGATGCACTAGAAGCAGGCTCTAAGGTGGTAATTGTTGATGATTTAATTGCTACCGGGGGAACTGCACAAGCAACGGCTAAACTAGTGCAAAATTGTGGCTGCGAGTTAATTGGTTTTGGCTTTATTATCGAGCTAAGAGCGTTAAATGGACGCCAACTACTGCCTGATGTGCCCATTGTGACTTTGGTAGAGTATTAGTTTGGAAGGGAGTTGGGGAAATAGGGAGATAGGGAAATAGGGAGATAGGGAGTAGAAGTCAGTGTAATGCATTACCCATCCGTCGTTATCTGAACGCCTGAGAAGACCCGCACTTTTAGTGCTGGGATGAATCAGGCGAATTGTGGTCATTAACAGGTTAGGTCGAGCCATGCTAGTTTACGAATTAAAACTCAAAGGAAAACAATATCAATACGATTTGCTTGATGAAGCTATTCGTACTGGTGAATTTATTCGGAATTCCTGTTTAAAGTTTTGGATGGATGCTAGACCAGAGGATAAAATTAATCGTTTTGCATTAAACAAATACACTAAGGTGTTAGCTGATAATCCATATTTTCCTTGGGCTAAAAAATTAAATAGCATGGCTCGACAAGCTCACGCAGAAAGGGCTTGGGTCGCAATTTCTAGATTTTATGAAAATTGCAAGAAGCGCCGAGACCCCGCGTCGCCGCAAGGCGCAAGGGAACGCTCGGCAAGACAGCAAATCCCTGGTAAGAAAGGTTTCCCCAAGTTTAAGAAGTTTTCCCGGTCTGTAGAATATAAAACTTGTGGATGGAAAGTTTCTGAAGACAGAAAGAATATCAAATTTACAGATGGTTTTAAAGCTGGAACTTTTAAATTGGTGGGTTCAAGAGATTTATATTTTTACCCATTAAAATCTATTAAAAGAGTTCGAGTTGTCAGAAAAGCTGATGGTTATTATGCACAATTTTGTATTGACAAAGAAAGAAATGAAGACCAAAGACCAACTTGTAAAGCAATTGGAATTGATGTTGGGATTAAGGAGTTTTACACTGATAGCAATGGTGATACCTGTCCTAATCCTAAATATCTGAGGAAATCATCAAAGAGGTTAAAAAGACTGCAACGTAGATTATCTAAATGTCAAAAATATTCTAAAAATAGAAAAAAGTTTCAGAAAAAATTAGCTAAACAACATCTCAAGGTATCAAGGCAGCGTAAAGACTTTGTAGTTAAAACTGCAAGGGCGCTATGTGAATCTAACGATTTCATTGCAGTTGAAGACCTACAGGTGAAAAACATGGTAAAAAACCATAAATTAGCAAAGTCTATTTCTGATGCTAGCTGGTCAATGTTTAGAACATGGTTGGAATATTTTGGTGGAGTTTTCAATCGTGCAATTGTTGCAGTCAAACCACATTTCACCAGCCAAAATTGTTCTAGTTGTGGAGAAATAGTTAAAAAATCTCTATCTGTTAGAACCCATGTTTGTAGTTGTGGGACTATTTTAGACCGTGACCATAACGCAGCAATAAATATATTAAATAGGGCGGGACACGCCCAAATTAACGCTTCTGGACAGATTAACCTCTGTCAGTTAAGTGAAAGCTTGGCTGATAAGTTAGCTGGTTGAAAGAAGAATCCCGCGCTTTTAGCGCTGGGAGTGTCAATAACTATTAATTACGCTGTAGCACTTGTCCATTATCCGTTTCTCAAAACAACAAGCAACTAATAACAAACAACCAATAACAAACAACTAATAACAAACAACCAATAACAAAATGACAACCAATGCACCTCCTTCCCGTAATTTCCCACTGCAAAGCTTATTTGCTAGCGAGACTCTACTCTATATCGTTAAGCGTAGTTTGCAGGGAATGGCGACTTTGCTGTTAGCATCAGTACTTTGCTTTGCTATTATTCAGCTAGCGCCGGGAGATTACCTTGATAGTCTACGGGAGAATCCTAGTATTTCTCAGGACACTCTTGAAGGCTTAAAAAAGCAGTTTGGTTTGGATCAGCCAGTTTATATTCAGTATTATAAGTGGCTCGTACAAGTAGTAACACGCTTAGACTTTGGCAATAGCTTTACTTTTGGTCGTCCGGTAGCTTCTTTGTTGGCAGAAAGAATTCCGGCAACTCTGCTATTATCTATCTGTTCAATTATTGTTACCTGGGCGATCGCGATTCCTTTGGGAATAGTCGCTGCGGTGAATCAAAATCGCCCTACAGATAAAATACTACGCTCAATTAGCTATATTGGACAAGGATTTCCCAGTTTTGTCACCGCACTGCTACTGTTGATTGTGGCACAATATCTTTCTCCTATCTTTCCTGTGGGCGGTATGACTAGTATTTTTCACACTGACTTATCGCCTCTGGGTAAAATTCTAGATATAGGCTGGCACCTAATTCTACCAACTCTAGCTCTAAGTGTTACCAGTTTTGCCGGATTGCAGCGTCTAATGCGAGGAGAATTGCTCGATGTTCTGCGTCAAGAATACATCCAAACTGCACGCGCCAAGGGACTTCCAGAAAATAAAGTCATTTATGTCCACGCTTTGCGTAACGCTATTAACCCCCTAATAACCCTTTTAGGATTTGAATTTGCTAGCTTGCTTGGTGGTGCCTTTATCACCGAAACTTTCTTTAGTTGGCCAGGTTTAGGACGCTTGACACTACAGGCAGTAAGAGCGCAAGATTTGTATCTAGTGATGGCAAGTTTGATGATGGGAGGAACTATGTTAATCGCAGGTAATCTCTTGGCAGATTTGTTGCTTAAGTTTGTAGATCCTCGAATTAAATTAGAGAATTTGAAGTAGGTTTGGGTGTTGGTTATTAGTTGTTTGTCGGACTCACAGTGACATCTTTAAAATACAATTTCCTCTCAAATATTACCGACAAAGGATAGAGAGTAAAAAGAAATGTAGGGATATAAAATTTTACGTCCCTACAACAAATTCAGATATTTTAATTATCAAATAACTCTAACCCTTGATTGTTTATTTAATCGTGTAATTCCTATTAATGTTTTCTCAAATTAGCTATCTAATTCGTTCTCAGGTTGACGGTCAATATTTAGTTGCGAGACCAAAAACTGATGACTCAAAGTCTGGCTATTTAATCATGTTTCGTGAACATTTTGATGCTCTTAGTTACCTTAATACCCACGCTAGCGATCTGGCAGATCGTTTTGCGGTAGAATCGGTTTCTGGCAATCAATTGAAAGGTTTATTGCAAAGATGGGGTTTTCAGGGTATCGCTTTGGTTGAAGACCCACTCATTCCCAAAATCCAATTTCTATCACAACAATGAGTAATTATGGTCTGGCGCTACATACCAGCAGTTCCCAGTTGGGTTTAGCGATTAGTAATTTTGATGATGATAAGCGTTCTCAAGTTTGGGATTTGGGAAGAGAACTCTCTAACTATCTGCACGAAAATTTAATCACATTCGTGCAACCCCAAGTTTGGAGTGATTTAGCATTTCTCGCCGTTGCGAGGGGTCCAGGAAGCTTTACGAGTTCGCGTATTGGCTTAGTCACAGCCCGTACCTTAGCACAACAATTGAATCTTCCCCTGTTTGCGATTTCTAGTTTGGCTGCTTTTGCTTGGTCAAAATGCACTGAAAATAAGCCTGAATCAGAAACTATCGCTGTGCAAATGGCTGCGCGTCGAGGTCAATTATTTGTTGCTATTTATCGTTTCTCTGGTATTAATTCTGCTTTAGAGGTTAAGTTAGCAGATACAGCCATGACTCCTCAAGTATGGCAAGAAACTCTGAATCGTCTCCAGACACCTTACCAGTTGTTAGTAGCGCCAGAAAAGCTAGGTGGAACGGTTGAGAGTGTTTTGGCGCTGGCGTATCTAGCTTGGAGAGAGGGAAAGCATCCCCTATGGTCAGAAGCTTTGCCTTTTTACGGTCAGCATCCCGTTGAAAATGTAGGAAATTAGACGCGCTATTATAGCACATTCAGTGCTTTGGGATTAATCGCCTGGACTTAACTTACTAATGTTGATGTCGTTGTGCAAAAATACTTGAAAAAGTTAACTAGGTTCCCAGGGAATTAATGATACCAACCACTCGTAAAAGTTCAGTAACTCAGTCTAAGCTTTCTCCTGTGGGTTTACCTTGGCTGCGCTTTTGCGTTGGTTTAGCGATTGGTAGTTTGTTTTTCTGGCTGAGTTTGCGTCAAACCAGTTGGTCAGAAGTTACAGCAATCTTCAACCAAACCCAGACCATATGGCTATTACTTGCTATTTGCACCTATGGGTTCAGTTTAACGGTGCGAGTGTTGCGCTGGCAAATGCTGCTCGAGCAAGTCAAAAAAATTCCCTTTCGCGCCATTGGTGCAGCCTTGGTAATTGGCTACGCCATGAATAATATTTTACCAGCACGTTTGGGAGAATTATTTCGTGCTAATTTTGCTGGAGTACGCCATCAGGTTTCTCGTTCTACTATCGCTGCTTCAATTGTTGTAGAACGCACCTTAGATGGTTTAATTGTCGTTGCCAGCCTCATTTTTGGGCAACTTTTTATCACTAGTAATGAAACTTTAGTTCAGCTTACAGGAGCTAGTATGGCTCTTTTTACCAGCGTTTTCATTGCTTTATTTATTATTAGTCGCGGTGGTGGTAAAAGGTGGCTCAAACTATTACCAAATAGCATTTCCAAGCGAGTAGTAAGTTTTTGTCATGGCTTAAGTGGAATGCAAACACAGAGGCTCACTAAAGCAATGGTAATGTCTTTACTAGTTTGGTTGTTTGAAGGCTTATCTCACTGGCTTGTCCTGCAAGCATTAAATGTATCTCTAAGTTGGCAACAAATGCTTTCCGTTATTGGTGTGGTTAACCTCAGCACTTTGCTACCTTCTGCTCCTGGTTTTATGGGAACGTATCAGTATGCCTATGTTTTTATACTCGGTTTATTTGGTTATTTACCAGCTTCAGGAGTAGCAGCAGCAACCACAGTGCAAATTTTCTTACTCGGAAGTACTACGATAGTTGGTTTGGGACTTTACCTCTATCTCAAGTTATTTGCTGAAAAATTACGATGAAGTTAAGTGTAATTATTCCTTGTTTCAATGAATTCAAAACAATTTCTCTAGTAATTGATGCCGTTAAAGCTTCTCCGATAGAAGATTGTGAAATTATTATTGTCGATGACTTCTCTTCTGATGGCACAAGAGAACTGTTAAAAAATAAGCTAGAATCGCAAGTTGATAAGGTTGCTTACCATACCCTAAATCGTGGCAAAGGAGCTGCTTTACGTACTGGTTTTGGTTTAGCGACAGGAGATATTATTGTTGTCCAAGATGCTGATCTTGAATACGATCCTCAAGAATATCCACTCCTAATTCAGCCTATTATTAATGGTAAAGCAGACGTTGTTTATGGTTCCCGTTTTGCTGGTTGTGGTCCCCATAGAGTAGTTTATTTTTGGCATATGGTGGGCAATAAATTTTTAACTACTCTCTCTAATATGTTTACCAATATCAATCTGACTGATATGGAAACTTGCTATAAGGCTTTTCGACGAGAGATTATTCAAGATCTCAAAATTGAAGAATATCGCTTTGGATTTGAACCAGAAATTACTGCCAAAGTAGCTAAGAAAAGGTGTCGCATTTATGAGGTGGGAATTTCTTATTATGGTCGCACCTACGAAGAAGGGAAAAAAATTGGTTGGAAGGATGGTTTTTGGGCAATTTATTGTATCTTTAAATATAATTTGTTTCGTTGATTTACTTTTTTTTTAAGGACTAAATTAAATAGCTTGTTTGTTTCCTCTCTCTGCAATTTATTCAGGAAAATGCTCTTCATAAAAGCTTTTTATATCCTAAAATTTCCTAGGATGAAAAGCCTCATCACTAAGTAGCGATGAGGAAAACAAGCGTGCAACAAAGTCCCTAGTAATACCTAATCAGAGGATTTAGGGCTGTCTACTCTAAACCACCTACAATGTAAATATTAGCGAACGTAAGTGAAGTCAATACTAAGGTCAGGTTAAGAGACCACAGGACATTAATAGCTGGTTAAGTTTAGATTAGTTATGGTTAAACTAACAAGATGTTCAATGGGCTTAAACTACCCACAAAGGATATTCTGTAGAGTAAAATTCAACAGTGAAACAGTAAGTAGTTACGCAACGCTAAATATCTAGATTCAGCTCAATATATATATGTCTCCAATCGAGTCTCCCCAAAAAGAGGACAGATATCCTGTGACAAAAAGTCATCTCAGCTTAGAATCAAGTTTAGAAGAGTTATTTCTTTATGACTTTCAAGTAGAGATTTCTTGTTTAGGAAAAAATGTTGCCTGTACACTTGATTCTAATCATACCTTACCGGGAGTGGTTATTACTGAACAAGGTGAATTTGTAGGTATGATTTCTCGCAGGCGATTCTTAGAAAGAATGAGTCAGCCCTATAGCTTGGAGCTTTTTTTGAAGCGACCTTTAAAGTCATTATACAATTTCGTTAAGGTGGAGTGTTTAATCTTACCTACTAATACCTTAATTGTTACAGCAGCTAAAAAATCGCTACAAAGATCGCCAGAGTTTTTATATGAACCAATCGTGGTCAAGTCAGGAAACAAATACCGTCTTTTAGATGCACACCAACTGCTAGTTGCCCAATCTAAAATTCATGAACTAACTGCTAATTTACTTGATGAAAAAAATTATGCTCATCGAGTACAAACAGAGAAAATGGCAACTTTGGGCAAAATGGTAGCAGGAGTTGCCCATGAAATCAGAAACCCAGTTAATTCTGTTCATGGTAATTTTGATTTTTTAGTTACTTACCATGAAAATATTATTGATCTTTTGCGATTATATCAGCAAGAACTGAAAAATAAATCCCAGGAAATTGAAGATTTTGAAGAGGAATTAGAATTAGAATTTATTCTCGAAGATTCGCCTCAACTGATAAATAGTATGAAAAATGCTACTAAAAAGCTATTTCAAATTGTTACTAGTCTTCGTAACTTTTCCCGCATTGACAATAGTAGCAAACAAATAATTGATATTAATGAATGTCTTGATGGTACTCTATTAATTCTTAACAGTCAGCTGAAGAACTACAAAATTGCTATAAACAAAAAATATCGATGTCGTTCTGAATTTATTGGCTATTCAGGGCAGCTTAGTCAAGTTTTTACTAATATTATTGCTAATGGTATCGATGCTCTAACAGAAAAGCAGGAAAAGTATGCTAGACAACAAAAAAAATGGCAAGCTCAAATTGTCATTACCACTGATGTTGTTAATGATGAACAAAATGAACCATGGATAGAAATTAAAATTAGAGATAATGCTCTAGGAATTGCTCCGGAAATTCAAACAAGAATATTTGAAGATTTTTTCACTACTAAACCTGCTGGTAAAGGTACTGGTTTAGGTCTAGCAATCAGCTGGGAAATTATCACAAAAAAACATCAAGGCAAACTAAATTTTAACTCACAACTGGATGTGGGGACTGAGTTTGAAATTCTTTTACCTTTAAGCTCTGACTAGATAGCTAAAAATTATACTAACGGATTGAGAGACAAAGTTTCTATTTTTTTGTATTATATTTAACAGCGAAAAAAAATATTTTTTGCATTAGGCTTTCTATTCATGAAAAATGAAGGTTAAGCTTGGGGTTTGTGATTTGTTCAACAAGCGCTATCAGCAATGATTAGCTTATCTAGTCTCTCAGGAGGAGTCAGATTTTGAAGAAAGTAGAAGCAATTATTCGTCCTACTAAGTTAGACGAGGTTAAACTTGCCCTAGTTAATGCCAAAGTTGTGGGCATGACAGTTTCTGAAGTCCGAGGTTATGGAAGACAGAAGGGTAAGACGGAAAAATACCGTGGTAATGAGTACACAGTAGAGTTTTTACCCAAAGTAAAAATTGAAGTTATTGTCGAAGATGAGAGGGTGGATTTGGTAGTAGAAAAAGTGTGTGAAGCTGCTCAAACTGGTGTAATTGGAGACGGAAAAATTTTTGTTTCTCCTGTCAACGAAACCATCAGAATTAGAACTGGGGAAACAAATACGGAAGCTATTTAGACAAATTAGAGACGTTAAGTTTAACGTCTCTACCTCTGGCAAAAGGTTAACTTGTTTTTTATAAAATCTTAAGATTACTCAATTAAGCTAGCCTCAGTTGGTGAGGAGTTTAGCTTTGTTTCTGATTAAAATTTTTCTAGTTACCCTATTTCTACTATTAGTCGGGGATTTTTTATCTACTTTTATATACCACGTACCAGAGCACGTTTTTGGTAAGTTTCACACTCTTGTTCACCACAGTAAAAATCGCAGTTTCGTCCACTATGCGGTTTTAACAAGAAATCCCTTGGTTTTGTTAGATGGATTTCTTGGTGCTCTACCTTATTTAATCTTTATTCCTTGGCTCTGGCAAATTTCTCCTGTTGGTACAATCTGCGGAGTCATCTTAGGAGAAGCCCATGTTGTTTGGAGACACGTTTCTATTGTTGAATGGCGAACACCTCTAGTTATTCAACGCCTATGTAATTGTTTTTTTATTACCACTCCAGAAAGACATTGGTTGCACCACAAAGATGCTCATCTCGCCTATGGAGATATCTTTACCTTTTATGATAGACCAGCCCAAGCTTGGTTGCGATTTTTGATAATACAGAAGAGGAAATGGCGCACTCGCTTCTCTTAAATTCTACTTTTAAGTAGTAATTAGCGACCCTTGATGAAACAAAAAATAAGGCAAGGGATAAATAGCTACTGTTAACTATCACCCTTTGATTAAAATAAAATCGTTTTGGTTGAGGGACTTAGGGATATTTGTTTTTGGATGATTACTTTGACTTTTAATTAGGTTCATTTACCGATAAAATACGATTACCCATTACCTATTGTTGCTTGAATCTGCTGCCACCTGCTCAAATAATTTAGTAATTCAGATTCACTAAGACGCTTACTTGGATTTGGTAATCGCAGCAGTGAAACTAAATCTTGTTCTGGTTTTCCTGTTTGCTGATGCCATTTTTCAGCAAGGTCTTCAGGTTCGAGTAAAACATTCCCTAAACCCATTTTATTTTGTAGTTGAAGCTGCTCTTCCTTGGTAATTGTATACCAGACAAAGTGAGTGTGACCTGCTTTTTGCAGAACACCAGCTAGGGCTTTAATATAAGCTTGGCTATTATCAACTACTGGCTTAGCAAGATTAATTAGCTGTCCAAAACGGCGATTATTAGCCACAATTGCGATAGCAAGTATGACTAAAGCTTGAACGAAGACAAGAAAGATGGGAGTTTGCATGAGGTAGCTAATAACATTGCCTCTTTCTTCTTGCTGAATTACTTCTTTATCTCTATAGCCATGTAGATATTCATCAACCCAAAGAGACTGACTGTTTTCGCTGACTAACTGAGCCAAAAATTCATAATTACCGGGATTTTCTTGATAGGCATTAGCAGCAATAAAAGGACTCAAACCATATATTACTTTCCCTTGATCGCGATTTTCTTCCCATACAATTAAACCAGAATCATCTTCCAGGATAGCTCTATTTTTTCGGGTATTTCTCCTCGTTGTTTTAATAGTTACAATTCCCGAATCGGTCTCATGTTCGCTGCTAAAAGATGCTGAGGTAACTGGTTGAGAAACACCGAGAATAACTAAAGTATTTCCCGCTTCAACCCAACTTCTTTCTTCAGACGACAATCTCCCAGGTACCAAAGCACTGTGAATGCGGATAAATGTAGCTTTACCTTGCTGTTTCGGAAGTTGTGAAAAAGGTTTTTGCCAGCGTTGCACCGGAGTTCCACGCTCCTGCATAAAAGCGTACCATGCACCGTAGCCATTAGGAGCAAGGCTATAGGTAGAACCAATATTATTAGTACTAGTACCAGGTGCTGCAATAAGGGTAATGATAATAATTATGGCAGTTGCAATCGCGCCGAATAACCACAAACGTCGTTTTGTCAGTTTCATCAGTTAATTTAAGTTATTAGACTCAATTAAAATATTAGTTACCCATGACCAACAATCACTCCATCTTCAATCACCTTAGCCAAACCCTCAACCAAATTGTTGTCGGTCAGTCTACTATAGTGCAACAATTGCTAGTGGCGCTCCTCGGTGGTGGACACGTGATTATTGAGGGGGTACCAGGTACAGGAAAAACTCTGTTAGTTAAAGTTTTAGCCAGATTAATCCAAGCAGATTTTCGCCGCATTCAGCTAACACCGGATATTCTCCCCTCCGATATTTTAGGAACTAATATTTTTGATCTTAACAGCCGTAATTTTACCCTCAAAAAAGGACCTGTTTTTACCGAAATTCTCCTCGCAGACGAGATCAATCGTACACCACCCAAAACCCAAGCTGCACTGCTAGAAGCAATGGAGGAACAACAAGTAACCCTTGATGGAGAAACCCTATCCCTTCCCAGTCTATTTTGGGTCATTGCAACACAAAATTCCCTAGAATTTGAAGGAACCTATCCTCTACCAGAAGCGCAGCTAGACCGCTTCTTGTTTAAATTAGTAATAGATTACCCTGAACCAAGCGCTGAAAAGCAAATGCTGCTGAATAATCAAGCTGGATTTCGCGCTAAACGTCTGGATTTAGAAAAACTTAATGTTATCGCCACCATAGAACAAATCCTCAGTGCTCGCCAGGAAGTAATACAGGTTAGGGTAGATGATAAGATTCTTGACTACCTCCTCGCTGTTATCCAAAATACCAGACAAAATCCCGACTTATCCCTTGGCGCATCCCCTCGTTGCGCTGTTGCTTGGCTACAAACTAGTAAAGCACAAGCTTGGCTAGCAGAACGCGATTATGTTACTCCTGATGATGTGAAAAAAGTTGCATTCCCTCTACTGCGTCATCGTCTCATCCTGAAACCAGAAGCACTTTTAGATGGTTTACAAATAGATGCGGTGATTGCAGGAATTTTAAAACAAGTGGCGGTACCAAGGTGATAAAAAATTCAACTTTGTAGGTCACCACTTCAGATATTTTATGAGGTAGAAGTCAGAATACTTTAAAAATTTCAGTAATCTGGCTTATCCTGAGTTTAAAGATTAACAACATACCATTTTCATTTGAAGTTAATCTTTGAATTTAGTACCACAAAAGAAAATAGAGAGAAGCAACTTTGATCGGCATATTTTTCTTTTGAAAGTATCCTAGTAATGGCGGTGATGGGAGACAATTACCTCACCCAGTTTACGCCAAGTATGCCAGCCAACCACACCATCTGCAGCCAAACCATGATCGCGCTGGAATTCCAAAACACCTTGATAGGTTGAGCGATCATAATTAGCATTAAACTGCACAACATGATAGCCGCGACTAATTAGAATTTGTTGCAGAAAACGCACAGCCTCTCCGTTGTTTCCCGGAGCCAAAACTGGCATAGTTACAGTGGTAATACTGTCGAGAGTTAGAGATGGTGGATTGGGACAAGGATAGGGATAGGGTCGCCACATCTCTTGAGTTGTGTTAACCTGTTCCTTGCTATCGCTTGTCTCTTGTGGCTGGTGAGCCATGGGTTGTTGAATATGGTTATGATTGGATGTTTGTGTTTCCATAATTAATTCCTTGCAATTAATTGGTTCAATTTCACTGTTTACTTCACGCTGGTATCTTTAGTTAAGCCAAGAAAATACTTAAGTGAATGCAACCTAGTGACAGTTAACGCGAGTGCCTACTACCCTAGAATCACTGAGACGAAAATTGTTCCTTTGTGTCGGATTAAGGAACAGACAGTTAGGGAATTGACCTATTTGCAGTGTACAAGTTTACAATCTGGGGAAACTGGGAAGGTAGCACAATACCTAATTTACTGGCTTACCTTCCCAGAGTGCGAGGAAAATATTTATGTTTTCAAGAAGGGATTTTGAGAACAACAACACTCTCTTTGAAATCATGTAAGAAATATATTCTCAACTTTAAAATATTGAGATCTACTCCTACAAAACCTCATGAGATCAAACTTCTGTTTCTAATAGAGAAAGACGTAGTCGCTGTGCAGCATCTTCTAACTCTGCTAAGGATTCGAAGCTAGCAACTACACTAGGTTCAATACCTAAAATTTCTGCAGCTTTAGCAACTGACGCTTTTTCCTTATCATGATAGGTACCATCTGCTCGACACATCTTGATCGCTTGATACAATATAGAGCGGCGGAAGTTGATCGGAAAATCATAACTGATTGCACTCAATAACTCTTCGACATTGGCGTTTTTCCAATCAAAATTACGCAGTGCTTCAATGTATTCTTGGGGTTCATCAGTCAAGATTTCTTGTTCATCAAGATGCCATTGAAGTTCTGCTTCTGCTAGTTCACCATCTGCTCCAGCGATCGCCATTAAGGCACCACCATACTTCACTGCTACTTCGAAGTCAACAGGTTTGGTTATATTATACCTATGCCTAGCATATTTACTTGGCTGAAGAATTTTTCCGTTTGCCATGTTTTTTTTGCCTTAAATTGAATTTGAAATTATCTCAAGTTTCAAATTATCACAACACAGACATCTTGCTAGGCTTGCCGATAAATTTTAAGAATATTTACCAAATTGGGATAGATTTTTAGCGCGTTTTAAAATGAACAGAAACTATGATTAACTGTTTAATTTCTTCAAACAAATCTGGATACTTTCCGTTAACAACTTCAGTTAGTGTACTGAAGGAACCTGGATAGACCATAACTGAGAATCCACGCCTTTGAAGACAAGCAAAAATAGCAAACTCTTCCAAGAAGTATTCAGCCGATTTATGAATGCGTTGCTCTAGCAAAAAATCACTTATGTCAGTTCTTCTTCTCGTGTGATATTTGCGTCCAAAATCTTCAACTGATGCTCGAAAATCAGCATTGCTATCGAAGAAACTCTGGAGATATCGATGAAAGTTTGTATACTCTTGTGATTCCTGAATTTGGCTACAAGTCTCGAAAGTAAATTTCGTTTGTCCTCCAAAATTATGGAAAATATGTTCATTTTCCTCAATAAAAGAACGACCATCTTTCAAAGCTTCTTGAAGTGCGCTCTTTGGTTCAAGAGATCTTGTTATTTCCAAATTGAGACGATGAATACTATCTCCAACTAAGACTACACAGTATGAAAATCTCCTGGAAATCCATTTAGCCAATGCCCTCAGCTTTTCTGGAGTAAAATTTTTGTTCTCAAGACTAATTCCCAAAAAACAAGAATCTAATTGTTCAAAACTAGTTCTAGCTGAATGGGGAGAAACTGAATCAGTTTTAGCTCGGTATTTCGATTCAGGAATTACTGTGATTAAAGGTTTTAATTCAGATTTTAAATTAGAAAGCATAGGGGCTTTAAGGCACAAAAATAATACGAATATCCGTCATATTTGTATAGTATAACTTCAGAACAAGCTTGAGAAAAACACTTACATAGTTCTACTTTCCCATACTCATTAAGGTAAGTTTTGAAAAAGTGTTAACTCATCCCTCGTGCTTTAGCTGGGGGATTTAGTGTTGTTAGTTGTTAGTTATTGATTGTTTGTCAAAACATAACTCACTGATAACCAAGGGTTGGGTGGCTATCGGTGATTTCTCAATCTAATCAGAACAACAAAACAGCTTTTACTCCCCCAACTCCCCCTGCATCCCCTGCATCCCCTGCATCCCCTGCATCCCCCGCTCAAACTTATTACTTATTACTTAATCTCCCCCTTGCCGTTCCAGGGAAAGAATGATTAAAATACTAAACAGCACTGCGATGTTGGTGACTGCCAATAGTGTTTTTTGATCTATGCTTTGATGACAAGGGATTCAACAGCTTTTGCGGCAGTAGACCGGGCTTGTACCCGGAAACTTTAAGCGATGAGCGTCGATACCCACCTGGTTTACCCAGGTCATAAGCTGAGGTAAAACGGCATGGTGGTGAATACAGAAATCGAATCCTTCCAGTATCTAAACACTGGGGGGATTTTGATTTGAGTTTAAGTCAGCAAAATGTCACCGTTCCCAGACAAAAAAAGTTAACTTAGAACCAGAAAGAGTTAGTATATTCTCTAACGCAATCCCTTACTAGTTAAAAGTTGCAAATTCTGTCAGAGAAGCTTAAAGAATTAGAATTTCCCGCTAATGTTTTCAGATTAGATAATGGTCTAACGCTCATTCATCAACATCTGGATGGTAGTCCTGCGGTAGTAGCGGATGTTTGGATCAAAGCAGGAGCGAGTTCAGAGCCTGAAAGTTGGTGTGGTATGGCTCACTTCCTGGAACATATGGTATTCAAGGGGACGAAAAGAACACCCCCTGGTGTGTTTGATTGGATTATTGAAAATACTGGTGGTGTGGCTAATGCTGCAACCAGCCACGATTATACCCATTTTTTCCTGACAACTGCCGCTTCTTCTCTGCCAGATACTTTACCCTATCTCGCGGATATTTTGCTCCATGCTGAAATTCCCGATGATGAGTTTATTAGGGAACGACACGTAGTTTTAGAAGAGCTTCGTTCTTGCTACGATGACCCTGATTGGCTAGCATACCAAGTACTGTGTCAAAGTTTATATCAATCCCATCCCTACGGACGCTCGATTTTGGGTGAAGAGGAGCAACTTTTGCAACACTCACCAAATCAAATGCGTTGTTTTCACAAAACCCACTATCAACCAGAAAATATGACTGTGGTAATAGTAGGTGGAGTTGAACAGGAATTAGCATTATCTTTGGTTAATCAAAGCTTCGCTGAATTTAGCATTCGTTCTGAGTGTCCTGCAATTAAAATTACCCCAGAACCTCCACTAAGGGAAATTCGGCGCACTCAACTCGATTTACCCAGACTCGCTCAAGCTCGTTTATTAATGGCTTGGAGTGCACCCAATAATAGTATCCAAGGAAATGTACCTTTAGTAGATGCCTTTACCCTCGATGTGATATCAGTATTACTAGCTGAAGGTCGTTCTGCTCGTTTAATTCGGGACTTGGTAGAAGAAAAACAGCTAGCACTCGATATTGGTAGTGATTTTTCCCTGCAAAAAGATGCCACTCTATTCACTATTAATGCTTGGCTAGAAACCCAGTATTTAGAGCCAGTGGAAGCTCTAATTAAACAGCAGATTGAGCGATTGCAAACAGAGCCAGTTACCTCAGCAGAACTCTCTCGCTGTAAGCGTTTGCTCTGCAACGACTATGCTTTTTCCACAGAAACACCTAGTCAGTTAGCTAGTTTATATGGCTATTACCATACCATTGCTCAGGCGGAATTAGCTGTTACCTATCCCTACTATATCCAACAGCTGACTCCAGAAGATGTGCAACGTGTTGCTCAGCGCTATCTCCATCCTGAGGTTTATGCTGTTACCGTGGTCAAACCAGCTTAGGAGTAATAAACTTCTTGCTCCAAATCAAGTAATAGGTAATAAGTACTTAAACTGAGGAAAAACTAATTACAAAAATACTTTTGCAAGAGCTCTAATGCAAGTTCCCATAACGATTACTGACTCACACCCCAGAAGATGAATCATCCGACAATTTCTAGCCAGCCACAGCAAATATTAAAGCGCACTGTTCTAGATAATGGAATTACCCTAATTCATCACTTTAATCCTACAGCTGATATTATTTCTGCTCGTTTTTTTCTCAAAGCTGGTAGTCGCTGGGAACCAAAAGAGAAGTCGGGAATGGCTTATCTAATGGCTACTGTCCTCACTAAAGGTACATCAAGACTGACCTCCGCGCAAATTGCAGATTTGGTGGAGTCGGTGGGGGCTCATTTGGGTGCGGATGCAGCTGCAGATTATTTTGTGCTTAGTTTAAAGACAGTATCAGCGGACTTTCCCTCCCTATTGGATTTAACTGGGGAGATTATGCGCTATCCTAGCTTTCCAGAAGCAGAGGTGGATTTAGAGCGTCGTTTAACAGTGCAAAGTATTCGCTCTGGACAGGAACAGCCTTTTAATATAGCCTTTAAGCAACTACGAGGAGCAATGTACCAAGAGCATCCCTACGGAGTTTCGGTGCTAGGTACAGAAGAAACAGTGTCTGGACTTACAAGGGAGGATTTAGAGCAGTTCCACCGCACCTATTTTCGCCCTGATAACCTGATTATTAGTTTAGCAGGTCGTTTGAGTCATGAGGCAGCTTTGGAGTTAGTAGAGCCGGTTTTTGGCGACTGGGAAGCACCAGCAACACCGATACCAACGAGTAAACTTCCTCTAATTACTTCTCAACCTAGCTCGATAACAACAGCTCAAGATACCCAGCAATCAATTGTGATGCTTGGCTATTGGGCTGCTGCGGTGCATGATGAGGATTATCTAGCGCTTAAATTAATCAACACCTATTTGGGTAATGGTTTATCTAGTCGTCTTTTTGTAGAGTTGCGGGAAAAGCGGGGTTTAGCCTACGATGTCTCTGCAATTTATCCCACTCGCCTAGATCCTGCCCAGTTTATAGTTTACATGGGAACAGCACCGGAAAATACTGCCATTGCCCAAGCAGGACTAAGGACAGAGGTGGAACGCTTGTGTGATATAATTCTATCCCCAGAAGAGCTACAGGTTGCCAAAAATAAGCTTTTGGGTCAATATACTTTGGGGAAGCAAACTAATTCAGAAATTGCTCAGATTTTTGGTTGGTATGAATTGTTAGGTTTGGGTGTTGACTTTGACTATAAATTTCCCCAAGCGATTGCTAAAGTAACACCAGAAGCAGTTCAGCGAGCAGCTCTCCGCTATTTTAGCCAATCACCCTACATTTCTCTAGTTGGTCCTGCAGCAGAAATTGGCATTAATTAAATACTATCTGGGGATGTAGTAATTGATAGCCTGCATCTTTAAGCTTTTGGTTAGATACCCTAACATTATGGAGTCTTGTGCTTGGTTGATTACTATTCCAAGTAACTTGGGGTAAACCTTGCTTTGCTAAAGTGCGACTAATAATTTGGTGACGGCAAAGTTGGGAATCATCAACCAGATTATAGACACCCTGTAGCTGATTTTGGTAGGCAAAAGCTACCGCACCTACAATATCATCTAGATGAACCCAGTTACTTGCCTCAGAACCGTCTCCAGGCAAAGTTGCGCCAGCTACACGGCTAAAAATACGACTCAATTCGCGTCCAGGGCCATAGATTCCTCCTAATCTTAGGATACAGACTCCGAGGCGATGATTGGCGGCAGTGAGTAAAGTTTGTTCTGTTGCTGCTAGAATCCGATAATTCTCACTAGCAGGTGCAAGGGGTGAGTTTTCATCTATAGTTTCTCCACCTCGATTACCGTAAATAGCACAAGTACTAGTGTAAATTATCTGCACTTTCGAGGATAATTTGTGCAACACATTGACTAAAGTTTCCGCCGTTTGCAAATAGGTTTGCTGATAATCGCCTCCTCTAGCACCAACACAAAGTAAAACAGAATCCTGGTTTTGTAGCACCGATTCTAGATTCGCCGAATCATTTCCTCGAACCACAAAAACCTGATCAGCAATTGTTTCTAAACGAGCCACTTTTTCAGGACTAGTAGTTGTTACACTGACAGATACAGCCAAGTTTTGGCTAAAATAACTGGTAACTGCTTGACCAACATAGCCACAACCAATAACAGAAAAGTTCATTTCTATTCTAAAATTAAACTCAGTTATATTCTTCATGAGAATTTTGCCTACACTACCACAATTTGAGGCAAACAATAGCAGAACACATATCATTGACAAAGCTTACAACTTCAAGCAACAATTTATATCCTGTGGAATTTCTTAGTAGATATCATCCCTGAATTTACTTTTGCAGAGTCATATCTAATACTCTTTCTTATTTGGGAGTTTAGATGTTGTTTGCTGCCTCTTACTGGATAAATTATTTAGCTAGAGGATTAGACTCTAAAAGTATCTCTAGGTAGAAAAAACAAAAGAAAAGTATAGTTGATTAAGCTCTTATACTTACAGGATGCATTAATCAAGTAATGAGCAATACTATGTATAAACAAGCAAATGAATTAATTTTAATTGTTGATGATAGCCCGACCAATTTAGCGATGCTTTCCTATACCCTCAAGAAAGCGGGATTAAAAGTAGAAGTTGCTCATGATGGAGAAAGTGCGATCCAAAAAGTGTTAGCAACTCCACCAGATATTATTTTATTAGATATTTATATGCCTGGGATAGACGGGTTTGAAACTTGCATCCGACTCAAAAGTCATCCAGATATTGAGGATATTCCTATAATTTTCATGACAGCCTTAACCGATATTGAAGATAAGGTAAAAGGTCTATCTTTAGGTGCTGTGGATTATATTACCAAGCCCTGTCAAGAAGAGGAATTACTAGCTCGTGTACGTGTACATCTGAAATTAAGCCGTTTAACAAAAACCCTAGCAGAGAACAATCTGCTCCTCCAACAAATGACAGAAAATTTGGAACAAAGGGTAGCAGAACGAACTAAATTATTATCCCAAGCATTGCGCGACTTAAAAGCAGCACAGGTGCAATTAGTCCAAAAAGAGAAACTTGCTACTTTAGGTGAATTAGTAGCAGGAATTGCTCATGAAATTAATAATCCAGTGGGATTCTTAGTTAACAACCTAGCTCCAGCGAAAAATCATGTTGCAGACATTACTAAAATCTTGAATTTGTACTTGGATAATTTTCCCAATCCAGGAGAAGAAATAGAGTCAGAGTTAGAAACAATAGATTTAAGTTTTGTGCTACAAGATTTACCTAAGATTATTGAATCTATGCACCTAGGGACGGAAATGATTCGCAATATTTCTATCTCGCTACGTAATTTTTCTCGCTCCGATACCACCAATAAAATTAAGGCAAATATCCACGCTGGTATAGATAGTACCCTTTTGATTTTGCAACATCGCCTCAAAAATGTGGGCAATAAAGCGAACATTAAAGTTATCAAAGAATATGGAGAATTACCAGAAGCTATCTGCTATCCTGGACAGCTTAATCAAGTATTTATGAATATTATTGCCAATGCCATTGATGCGATAGAAGAATCACTAATCAAACAAAACGAGTTACCTGAAACTGAATTAAAGACCAATCCACATATTTATATTAGTACTGAACTAATTAGCAATTACTGGATCGTGATTCGTATTGCTGATAATGGTGTGGGGATGAAAGAGGAGGTAAAACAACATATCTTTGAGCCCTTGTTTACCACTAAGCCTGTTGGTAAAGGTACAGGTTTAGGAATGTCTATATCGCGCCAAATTATTGAGGAGAAGCACGGAGGTAGTTTAAGATGTTCTTCCCATTTGGGAAAAGGAACAGAGTTTAAGATTATTATTCCGATTAATAATACGTTCTTAAGTCTGACTGATAAATAATTATGGTAGAGAAGCCCTGGTTATGGCATCCGGTATACTAGAGGAATTAGTTTTCGCTTTCGACTTGCTTGGTGATTTTAATTACGCTCATTGGTTCCTTGAGTAAATATTTACCAGTTCCCACTTGCCATAAAGCTTTAGAGCGAAATAAACTGGCTAATTTCTCAATGTCCTGTTGATGCTCAATAGGATCAAGATTTTTCTCAATACAGAAAGACATAATCTCAATTCCTAATGTAGTTTTTTTGATACACTCGCTCACATCAAATTGAGCTTCAAAAACCTGGTGTTCGATAGTAAAACCATTCTGTTCTAGGCATTGATGATATTTGTGTAAAACACTCAAAAGATCTTCTGCTGTGGTTAATTTCTTAACTGTTGGTAGAAATTCTTCTCGTATTTCTAGAACTCCAGCCCTGTTTTGATGAAAAATTAGTAAATCACCTTGAGACTTCAACTGTTGCAGTGCATAGTTAATCGTGCCAAATAAATCCTCAAAATAATAAGCTACTTGGCTCATGATAATAGCATCAAATTTTTTCCCTACAGCAAAACACTGATTGCTAGGCTCAAAGATTTTTTCGCTAATACAAAAGTTAATTTTGTCATGTTTTTTCTTCAAATTTGAAGCTCTCTCCTGCAGCAACTTTCTCTGTTGTTGATTAGGTTCAACGGCTAGATAGTACAAGTTTTGAGGAGAGATAAGTTGGCTAGCAAGATATTGAGCTACATTAACATCAATATCCCCTTCTCCTGCGCCGACACTTAAAATCTCAAAACAATTTTGTTCCCGTCTATTTTGCACATTATCAGTTAATTTTTGTTTGATCATGTGCCTAATCTGTGAAGATATAGTCGAAACCTCTTTGCGAACCTTATATAGTCTCTTGTAGGTTTCTCCAGCTATAGTTTCAGTTTCTGGTACGCTCTGGATATTTGCTTGATAACTTTCGCCTAACTGTAAACTCAGGTGGTTAATTGTTGTCAGAGAAGATTTTAAATCTTCAATAAACAAATCAATCTGCTCTTGAGTTATGTGTGGCAAAATAACAAGATGGGATTGAGCTGTTTGTTCATCAGTAGCTAATTGCCAATAACGACGAACTGTTTGAGGAGGCATTGCTAAATTAATAATTAGACTTTGGTCATGAGACCAAGCAGGGTAATTAATTTCCTTCAATTTTTCTAAGGCGTAGGATTTAAGTTGCAAGGAATAATTTGCCATTTCCTCAAATCCCTCTCGTCCAAATTTTTGGATTTGCAGTAACCAACACAAAATTGGTAATCCAGAGCGAGAACCAGACAAAGTAATATCTATCGATTCAACAAATCTAGCCTCAATAGCTTTAATATTTTGAATGTGTTCTTTTCTCGTTAGAAAAACTGCTGCTGTTAGAGGAGAACCAATAAATTTATGTCCACTTATGGATAGAGAATCAATTTGATTTTGAAAATTGAAGGTCTCAGCTAAATTGGTAAAGGGAATGACATTACCCATCAAAGCCATATCTAAGTGAATGTAATAATCAGTAACTTGATATCGCTTTAAAATCGACAATATTTTGTTGAGATTATCGATTGCACCTGTCAAAGTTGTACCTGCAGTCAGGCAAATAATAGCTGGTTTGTGGCGATTAGAACAAATACTTGCTTCAAAAGATTGATAATCAATTTCGCCAAACTCATCTGCATCAATCACATTGTGTTGCATTCTCAGTACAGATGCTGCTTTTGGTACACAAACATGAGCTGCAGCTGATGAGTATAAAATACCATCTGTGTATAAAGTTCTTGCTAGATATAAAGCATAAATAACAGCTTCTGTACTGCCATTAGCAATATATCCCCAAGCTTCTTCAAATGAAAGTTTGTATAACTGAGCATAAAAGCTAAGTACTTTTTTCTCTTGTTCCTTAACCTCTAAACTCCAGGTAGAAATTTGTCTGAAAGGATCGCCATAGTTATTAATATGCAACTTTAATAATGGAGCTAAAACTTCCATATAATCTAGTTCCATATTTTCCGGAAAGCCTAACATATGCTGAGAAGAGGCTTTGAGATTATGGTAAATATCTTGGTATTCTTGGATATTATCTTGGCTAAGCTGATATGATTGAAAATCAAATGGCTTAATATTTTGTGGATAATTGATGCTATTTCCTAAAACCTGATGCTGACTCATGAAAAGACCAAATTATTTATGGTGAGTCTCCAAGATATCTGATTTTAAAATGAATTGCATTAAGTATCAATGAAAAAAACATCATAATTGCATTAATTTATTTTGGGCAAATTTAAATAACAACTACTGATAAATGCTTGTTATCTTCTCTCTAAATATTCAATAAGTATTTATACCAATCTAGTGCTTTTACCACGATATTTTCACTAGAAGACACATTTTAACTGGGAGCAAAAACCAGGTATTATTCATTTAAACACAGAAAAAAATTATGAGAAACTGTTTATTTCAATCTCAGTTTCTTCTCAGAATTATCCCTAGCTTTAATTTACTTTTTGCAAATTATAACTATAGTTTTTTTTCTTTCTCTGCTAGAAAAATAGCAATCCTTAAGGAGTTTTGACTATTACCGTTGATATCATTGCCAGCAGTTAGATTTGAACTATGTAAATTTATCCCTTCCAATTGGGAACTATCTAATCAGTAACTCGTTGAGATGCCCCAGTCTGGCTCAAAAAAATTTATGGTAGACTCTCGCGTAAATAGTCATCCCAGAGTATCACTACGCCTAATTCTTGTAGTTCCCTTTATCATGCAAATTTTTGCTGCTGTGGGACTGACAGGATATCTTTCCCTACGCAATGGTCAGAAAGCAGTTAATGATGTAGCAACTCAGTTGCGTGCAGAAGTTACTAATCACGTCAAAGGACATATCGATCACTATTTGGCAACTCCTTATCTTATCAATCAAATTAACTTAGCTGCAATTCGTCGTGGTCAGTTAACTCTACAATTGAACAGCCAAACAGAAGCACTAGAGAGCCATTTGTGGGAGACAATTCAAATTTTTGAGGCTGCAAGCTGGATCTTTTTTAGTTGCGAAAAAGGAGGAGAATTTATTGGTATAGCACGAGGACATGACGATAATAATCTAGAATTTGTTATTGCTAATCAGCCCACAAACTACACAAGTCATTACTATGGTGCTGATAACCAAGGGAGACGCACTGAACTTATCAAAGGTTATGACAAAACCTATGATGCTAGAAATCGACCTTGGTACACTGCAGCTGTAGAGCAGAAAAAAGCAACTTGGAGTGAAGTATTTCCAGAATTTGACTCCCTAGAACCTGTAATTACAGCTAGCCAACCAGTGTATAACGAAAACGATCAGTTGCAGGGTGTAGTTGGTGTAATTTTATTTCTAGAAGACATTAACAAGTTTCTAAGTCAGCTCCAAATTGGCAAATCTGGTCGAGTTTTTATTATGGAACGATCTGGAGATTTAGTCGCCAACTCCAGCAAAGAACAACCTTTTGTCACAGAAGGCGAAAATCAAGCCGCAAAACGCTTGAAAGCAGCCGAGAGTAGTGAACCATTAATTCAATCTACAGCTCAGTATTTAAGCAAAAAATTCGGAGATCTCAATCAGATTCAGAGTGTTCAACAGCTCGAATTTTTATTAGATGACAAGCGAGAATTTGTCCAGGTTTTACCCTACAGTAACGGCAATGGAATTGACTGGCTCATTGTTACTGTAGTTCCTGAAGCTGACTTTATGGAACAAATCAATGCCAATACTCGCACCACTATTGCCTTGTGTGTGGCTGCTTTAGCACTAGCGACAGTACTGGGTATTTTTACTTCTCGCTGGCTCACACAACCTATTTTACGCCTCAGTGAAGCTTCTGAAGCCATTGCCAATGGAAAACTAGAGCAAAAAGTAGAAGCAAAGGGAATTAGAGAACTAAAAGTTTTAGCTGATTCTTTCAATCGCATGGCGCAACAACTGCGCGAATCATTTACCGCCCTAGAGAAAAGCAACGAAGAACTCGAAAGTCGAGTAAAAGAACGTACGCTGGAGCTAGAAGCAGCTAAAGAAAGTGCAGACAGTGCCAACAAAGCCAAAAGCGAATTTCTTGCCAATATGAGCCATGAATTAAGGACTCCCCTCAACGGAATTCTTGGCTACGCACAAATTCTACAACGCTCTCAAGAGATTAGGGAAAAAGAGCAAAAAGGCGTCGATATTATCTATCAATGTGGTTCTCATCTATTGACCCTAATTAATGACATTTTAGATCTGTCTAAAATTGAAGCTCAAAAATTAGATCTACATCCAACTCCTGTTCATACTGCAGCTTTTTTACAAGGTATAGCAGAAATTTGCCAAATCAAAGCCCAGCAGAAAAATATTACCTTTATCTATCAACTAGATATCAAGCTACCTACTGGAATTAAAGCTGATGAAAAGCGCTTGCGCCAGGTATTGCTCAATTTACTAGGTAATGCGATTAAGTTTACCGATAAAGGGGGAGTTACCTTTAAAATTACCAGTCAACCAAAAAAATCAGCTCACAAATTAGGTTTCTACATTGAAGACACTGGTGTGGGAATGGAGGGCGAACAACTAAAACAAATATTCTTACCCTTCGAACAAGTTGGAGATGTGCACAAACAGAACCAGGGAACTGGTTTGGGATTGGCAATTAGTAATAAGATTGTTTCTCTAATGGGTAGTACTCTCAACGTAGAAAGTCAGCCAGGAAAGGGAAGCAAGTTTTGGTTTGAGGTTGAGTTTCCAGAAGCCAAAGAATTTCCTACTATATCCCGCAATTATAACTGTGCCAGCATAATTGGTTATCAAGGGAGGCGACAACAAATTCTAGTTGTTGATGATAAGTGGGAAAACCGTTCTGTGATTGTTAATTTGCTTAAACCACTCGGTTTTGATGTCATTGAAGCTGATAATGGTCAGCAAGCATTGGAGATAGCAAATCAATACCAGCTTGACATGATTATTACAGATTTAGTGATGCCTGTAATGGATGGATTTGAAATGTTGCGTCATCTGCGCCAATCACCTCAACTGCAACATATAGTAACTATTGTTTCCTCTGCTAGTGTCTTTGAAATTGACCAGAATAAAAGCATGAGTGCTGGGGCTGATGAATTTCTGGGTAAACCGATACAAGCTCAAGATTTACTCAACATCTTAGAAAAGTACCTGAACTTAGAATGGAAACACGAAACGAAACAGGAAACTCAAAGTGTTGAAAAAAATACTACTACCAGTGAATTAACTGCAACAATTATTCCTCCTAGCCCCGAAGATTTGGCTTTACTCTACGACTTGTCCAGGAAAGGTTTTGTCAAAGGTATCCTGGAACAAACACAGAGGCTAGAACAATTAGATAGCGAATTAATTCCTTTTACTCACAAGTTACGTCAACTAGCAAAAGCTTTCCAGATTAAACAAATTCGCATCTTTATAGAGCAACATCTTGAGAGCCAAGAAAAAAGTTCTGAAGTTAGCACTCACTAAAAAGTTTTAACCGAGTAGGTATAAAGCATGATGTTACCCAATTATCAAAATCAAAATATCTTAATTGTGGATGATAATCCCACCAACTTGGAAGTCCTCTCAGAAACTTTGATTCGCGCTGGTTTTGAAGTTTCAATCGCTAATGATGGTGAAGGTGCGATTGAACAAGTGGAATATTCTCCTCCAGAATTGATTCTCCTTGATGTGATGATGCCAGGAATTGACGGTTTTGAAACCTGTCAACAACTCAAAAGCGATCCGATGACTGAGGAGATACCAATTATTTTTATGACTGCGATGGCAGAATCAGAAAGTAAAGTCAAAGGCTTATCCTTAGGAGCAGTAGATTACATCACCAAGCCATTTCAGGAAGAGGAAGTAATCGCCAGAGTAAAAATACACCTTAACCTACGCCACTTTACCAAAACTTTGGCACTACAGAATCAACAGCTGCAGCAAGAAATTAACCAACGTCAACAAGCAGAGACTGCTTTATTCCAGCTTACCCAAGACCTAGAGCAAAGAGTAGCCGAACGCAGTAGACAACTGCAAACAGCTCAAGTAAAGCTAGTACAACAGGAAAAAATGTCTACTTTGGGTCAATTAGTTGCAGGTGTTGCTCATGAAATTAATAACCCTGTGAACTTCATTTTTAATAATTTAGCTCCAGCACAAGAGTATGTGTCTGATATTACTCACATTTTCAGTTTATATCGGAAATATCTCCCTCACCCCTCACCAGAATTAGTACAGGAGTTAGAAACAAAAGATCTCACCTTTATCCTCGAAGATTTACCCAAAGTTATTAATTCCATGCAAGTGGGAGCTGAACGTTTGCATAATATATCTTTATCTTTGCGTAACTTTTCGCGAGCTGACACAACAGCCAAAATGTCAATCAATGTGCACGATGGTCTTGATAGTACCCTCTTAATTCTACGCCATCGCCTCCAAGGCAAAGGAAAACGCACAGGAATTGAAGTTATCAGAGACTATGGTGACTTACCGCAGGTCCAATGTTATCCAGGACAACTGAACCAGGTATTTATGAATTTACTCTCCAACGCCATTGATGCACTCGAAGAAGCACTAAACAAAAATGAGTATTTCCTACCCATAATCAAAATTTCTACCAGCCTCACCGTCACCAAACAAGTTGCGATTACCATTACTGATAATGGTTTGGGAATCAATCCAGAAATAAAATCCCATGTGTTTGAACCCATGTTTACCACCAAAGGAGTGAATCGAGGTACAGGTTTAGGACTTTCCATCAGTCGCCAGATTGTGGAGGAAAAACACGGAGGTAGCATAAACTGTAACTCAATTCCTGGAAAGGGTGCAGAGTTTGTGGTGCAAATTCCCCTAAACTAACACTAAAGCGCCTTAGAATAGTTAGTAAAAACAGCACTGAATACAAATTCATGCCTCCTTTCCAAGAAGTAGAAATTCCCTCGCAACAGCAACCGAAAACTCCCGAAGAGCAAGAAGCCTATCTCAACGAAGTTCCCGATGATGTGGAAATGTCGCTTTTCGATCACCTCGAAGAGTTGCGGATGCGTATTTTCTATGCTCTGATCGCAGTAGTTGTAGGAGTAATTGGCTGCTTTATCACAGTTAGACCAATTGTACAAGCCCTAGAACTTCCAGCCCGTGGAGTCAAGTTTGTACAACTCGCACCGGGAGAATTTTTCTTTGTCTCCATTAAAGTGGCTGGTTACAGTGGAATTCTCCTCGCTAGTCCTTTTATCCTCTACCAAATAATTCAGTTCGTTTTACCAGGTTTGACGCGCCGGGAACGCCGTTTATTGGCTCCTGTGGTACTTGGTTCCAGCGTTCTTTTCTTTATCGGTATCGCCTTCTCCTATTTTGCACTAGTACCTGCGGCACTGAAGTTTTTTATTACCTACGGCGCCGATGTTGTGGAACAAGCTTGGTCAATCGATAAATACTTTGAATTTGTGCTGCTACTGATGTTTAGCACTGGTTTAGCCTTCCAAATCCCCATTATTCAGCTTCTTTTAGGCTACCTGGGTATTGTCTCCTCGCAACAGATGTTCTCTGGTTGGCGCTATGTCGTTTTAGGCGCCATGGTAATGGGTGCCATCCTCACTCCCTCAACCGATCCTCTCACCCAATCTCTCCTCGGTGGTGCAGTATTAGGTTTATATTTTGGCGGTATTGGGATGGTGAAACTATTGGGTAAGTAACCTAAATTTATTCAATTTACATCCAAAATCCACTCTGAAGATCGCTCTCCTAAATCCAAAGCGACACTCACCGCCTTACCCAGTCGCGGACGCTCGCGAGTTGTGGCAAGATAGTTCTGTACCTGCTCCACACCACCCAAAGCCACCAGGTAACTAGCGATAGTGTCCAGATGCTCAAAATATTCAGCTTCAGACAGAGGAAAGGAAGCTTGCTCAAGATACTTCCACATTACCTGAAAGTAAATCTTGCCCTTTAACTTTCTCAGTTGAATGTCATAGGAATATCCCCATTTACTAATTAACAGTGCGTGTAGTTCCTGCCCAGTCATACCATTTTTCTCTCGTGCCAAATCCTCAAGTGCACCTTGATATTACTATTTAGCGACCAAACTCAACAGACCCACTCGCCGTTTCGGTCAAGTTTTCTGCAATAATCTAATAAATGATGTAAACCTTTTTAAACAAAAGGCTCGACCATAGCTAAATCCTGAATCTAGGCGATTAGCTTTTCCTGCACGGTATCAGCAGACTAGAAGCCCTGGCGACTGGTTGTCAAAGCCGTTGACAAAAGTAAAGAATTAATTAGGAGTTATGGCTCAACTTTCCGGAACCTCTGATGTCCCAGATATGGGTCGTCGTCAATTTATGAACCTTTTAACATTTGGCTCGGTAACAGGTGTTGCTTTAGGCGCACTCTACCCAGTAGTCAAATATTTTATCCCCGCCTCCAGCGGCGCTGCTGGTGCTGGCGTACTGGCGAAAGATGCTTTGGGAGATGATGTTGTCGCCAGTGATTTTTTGGCCAGCCATAATCCCGGAGATCGCGTTCTGGCTCAAGGTTTAAAAGGTGACCCCACCTACATGGTAGTTACTGAAGATAACACCTTTGCCAATTATGGCATCAACGCTGTTTGTACCCACTTAGGCTGTGTTGTTCCCTGGAACGCTAGCGAAAATAAATTTAAGTGTCCCTGTCACGGTTCTCAGTACAATGCAGAAGGTAAAGTAGTACGTGGTCCTGCGCCTTTATCCTTGGCATTAGTTCATGCAGATGTCACCGAAGACGATAAACTGGCATTCACTGAATGGGAAGAAACCGATTTCCGCACCGGAGAAAAACCCTGGTGGGCATAATTCACTTTTAAATGAGTAGTTAATTGCTTATACCTACTCATGAATAACTATTAACCGTTCACACCTAACTTTAACTATTGAGAGCTTATTGGCTTCGAGATGAGAACACCTTTGCAATCTAAACTATGGCGGATTAGTAAGCAGGCGATTAGCAAATCTCTTGTAATCGCAATCGCAACTGCCTTCCTCTTTTTCGCCAGCGATATTACCTTACCCCAATCAGCTGCTGCCTATCCTTTTTGGGCGCAAGCAACAGCCCCAGATACCCCTCGTGAAGCTACCGGACGTATTGTCTGCGCTAACTGTCACCTAGCAGAAAAAGAAGCTGAAGTCGAACTGCCCTTATCTGTACTTCCCGATTCTGTTTTCACAGCAGTAGTCAAAATTCCCTACGATTTAGACTCTCAGCAGGTTCTCGGAGATGGTTCTCCAGGCGGCTTAAACGTTGGTGCAGTTTTAATGCTTCCCGATGGCTTCAAAATTGCTCCCCCAGAACGTATTCCTGAGGAAATAGAGGAAGAAATCGAAGATATCTACTACCAGCCCTATAACGAAGAACACGAGAACTGGGTAATTGTGGGTCCTCTACCAGGTGACGAATATCAAGAAATTATTTTTCCTATCTTGTCTCCTGACCCAGCTACAGATAAGAGTATCAACTTTGGTAAGTATTCTGTATACCTAGGAGCCAATCGCGGACGTGGTCAAGTTTATCCTACCGGTAATCTGAGCAACAATAATGCCTACAAAGCTTCTACTTCTGGCACCATTAGCGAGATTTACGAAGATGAAGATTACGGTTACGAACTTACTATCACCACAGAAGATGGTAGCAGCGTCATCGATGAAATTCCCCTAGGACCTACATTACTTGTGGCTGAAGGAGATGTGGTTGAAGCTGGACAAATTATTACCAATAACCCCAACGTCGGTGGTTTTGGTCAGGAAGATAGCGAAATTGTCCTCCAAAGTCCTGCCCGAATTCAAGGCTTAATTCTCTTCCTCGGCGGCATCATGATTGCTCAGATTCTACTAGTAATCAAGAAGAAGCAAGTGGAAAGAGTACAAGCAGCGGAAATGAATTTCTAGGCTTGAACTTAAGCACAATTCACTAAAAAATTTTTGGGAACAGGTGCGATTACCTGTTCCTTATTTATTTGTTGTTGGTTGTTAGTTGTTGGTTGTTTGGTCATCCGTTATGGCATTGTTAATAGATGCCCACTCCCTACTCAACCAAGGGAAGAGTGACAGTAAAAGTAGCACCAGCACCTACTTCACTCTCTACTGCAATCTTTCCTCCGTGGGTTTCAACGCAAAAATTAACGATTGCTAAACCCAAACCAGTACCAGGAATATTCCCCACATTATCGGCTCGCTGGAAAGGTTGAAAGATTTTTTCTTGCTCTTGAGGAGAAATTCCCAACCCTTGATCTTGAATTTGAAATCTCACTTCTTGTTCTGTGGCACTCAAAGTAAAATTAATTGTGCTTCCCTCTGGAGAATACTTAATCGCATTACCCAGAAGATTACTCAAAATATGTCGTAGTAAATCCTCATCCCAACTACCGCGATTACAATCACCTTGGGTGCGAAATACAAACTCATGGTGTTGACCAATACTTAGTTGCAATTCCTCTACTAGTTGACGACACCAAAATCCTAAAGCAAGGGGTTGGGGATGACATTGCAATTTCCCACTATCAGCGCGATTAACCAGCAATACTTCTTCTAAAAGGCGATCCATATTGCTAATTGCAGAACGTATCAGCTGAAAATGGGTTAGTTTTTTTTCCCAGGTTAATTGATGACCGCTACTTTGCAACAATCCAGTGGAAAGGAGAATGGTAGTTAAAGGGTTGCGGAAGTCGTGAGAGAGCATGGAGACAAACTGGGATTTGAGTTGGTTAATCTCCTGAGCCTTTGCCAACTCTGCTGTTTGTTCTTCCATCTGAAGTACCAATGACTGGTTCTTTTCTCGCAAAGCCTCCTCTGCTTGCTTGCGTTCAATGGCATAATGAACGGAGCGAATCAGCACTTGTGCATTCACCTGTCGCTTGACAAGATAATCCTGGGCACCTTGACGCACCGCTTCAATCGCTAGTTTATTGTCGTTAGTATTGGTTAAAACAACAATTGGCAATTGGGGAGCACAATTTAGCAGAGGCTCAAGAGAGGCTAAACCTTGACTGTCAGGTAAAGTTAAATCGAGCAAAATGGCATCAAATTTCTCTTGCTCTAGGTATTCGAGAGCTTGGGATAATCTTTTGACATGTACTAAGCTATACTGCCTAAGCTGAGCTTCTCGCAATAACTCTTGCCATAATCTTGCTTCCGCCGAATTGTCTTCAATCAAGAGAATCTTGAACGAACCTGTGGACATCATAAGATTTTGTTTCCCTCCCCTTGCAAAGCTCAATCTTTGGGTAAAGTGGCAGTGAGTAACCAAAATTCCTCAATACGTTTGACGATTTGGAATAGTTGGCTGAGGTTGCGGGATTTGGTAATGTAGCAATTCACGTGCAAGTCGTAGCTGTGGAAAATATCATCCTCATTGCTAGAAGTAGTGAGTACAATGACTGGAATGCGTTTCAGTTTGGGATCTGCTTTGATTTCTGCTAATACCTCCCGTCCATCTTTACGGGGTAAATTCAAATCCAGTACGATCAGGTCAGGACGCAAGGAACCAACATATTCTCCTTCTTGATTCAAATATGCCATTGCGTCCATCCCGTTGCGCACCGTCACGATTTGATGCGGAATAGAGCTACCCTTAAACGCTTCTTCAATCAAGCGGATATCGGCTTTATTATCTTCTACTAAAAAGATGGTTTTAAGCTCTTCGTCCACTTCTACGGTCACGTTCGCGTCCTCCTATTGGAATCGTAAAGTAGAATGTTGCACCCTTGCCTAACTCAGATTCCACCCAAATATTACCTCGATGGCACTCTACAATTTTCTTACAAATTGCTAAACCCATTCCCGTTCCCGGATATTCGTCGCGGGTATGTAGGCGTTGGAAAATGACAAAAATACGTTCGGAAAATTGGGGGTCAATACCAATACCATTATCCTGCACTGAAAATAGCCAAGCATCTTCTAGGCGTTGTGCGCCAATATGAATTTCGGGTGCCCTCTCACTGCGGAATTTAATCGCATTACCCACCAGATTCTGGAATAGCTGCATTAATTGCGTACTCTCTGCCATGACTGTGGGTAAGGAATCATGGGTAACGACTGCGTTAGTGCTACTAATGCGTCTACGTAGGTTAGCTAAGGCTCTTTCTAGGGAGGTTTGTGTCTCCGTCAGTTGAAATTCAATGCCTTGGATATCCACTTTAGAGTAGGCTAAGACATCATCAATTAGAGTTTGCATCAAGCTTACTCCCTCTACCGCAAAGTTAATAAACTCTTTGGCATCAGGGTCAAGTTGTTCTCGATAGCGCATCTCCAGCAGTTGGACGTAGTTAGTGACTTGATTGAGAGGCTCTTGCAAGTCGTGGGAAGCAACGTAGGCAAACTTTTTCAGTTCTGCATTGGAACGTTCTAAATCTTGCACTAGTTGTGCTAATTCGTCAGCTTGACGCAGAACAATATTAACAATGGTTTTACGCAATTCCAATGCCGCTTGGATTTCCACTTGTTTCCAGGGTAAAGATTGCAGTTGCACCGTTTCTTTCCATAATTCAAAGGATTTGCGCGGTGACAAACGCAGGGTTCCCTCAATCTTTTTGGTGGCGAAAGCTTGATTGGGATTACCACCCCAGTTTACAGTTTGAATTACTTCTGGTCGAAACCAGAGTACATAGTTTTTCCGAGAAATAGGAATTGCTAGCAAACCGCTAGCCACGTTTTTCCAGCGTTTAGCATCGGCATAGATACTGGGCAAGGAATCGGTGACGAATACCTCTGTCTCTACATTTTTGGCTAACCATTGCACTAGATAATTAACTTCTTGCGCTGGGGGTGTTTCTCCAATTAGCTGACACTCACTACCAAAACAAATTGCTGCTCCTGGGGCATTTGTCAAATCGAGTAAATTGGGCTGATGTTTAATCAAACCATCGATAAAGTTGTCTTCTTTGGACATATATTCAATTAGTTGGGATTGAATATAATTCAACTTCATACGATAGTCGTAGTCTTCTGTTTCTTCCCTAGTGGAAATTTCTGCAAAAATTACTCGTCCTAAAAATTCGCAGGCTTTACGCAATTCGTAGGATACGTATTTTGGTGTTTGGTGATGACAGGCGATTAAACCCCAAAGTTTTTGCTCTTTAATTAGAGAAATAGTTAGGGAAGAAGCCACACCCATGTTGTGTAAATACTCGAGGTGACAGGGAGAAGGACTTCTGAGAATTGAGTTGGTGAGATCTAAATTATCAGTGGAGGGAAATAGTTCTATTGGTTGAGAATTGGCATCGGGAATGAGGCGAATCCAATTAGAACTAAATAATTTTCTGGCTACTTTGGGAATATCTGATTCGGGATAGTGTAAACCTAAATAGGGTTCAAGGTGCGGTAGTTTTTCTTCTGCAATAACGGCACCATGTCCGTCATCATCAAATTTATATAACATTACCCGGTCAAAACCAGTAACTTTGCGCACCT
>CAZWGS010000033.1:0-43808 GCA_964633315.1 uncultured bacterium
GAGCAAAATATAGCTGCTTTAATTGAGGTAATTCAAGTTGCTGCGGGTATGGTAACTCAACCCTACGTTTTGACTTTCGGTGGTAGTAGGCAAAATAGTCAAGGACAAGAATGGTTGAAAGCTGTAACTCAATATCTACAAACGGCTGGTTTACGTAGTTCTCTATCCCATTCCTGGCAAGAAGTATACAGCCAAATTCAGTATCAGAGTACGAGTTTACTCCTGTTGTATGTGGAAGATGCTGCAGAACATTTACAGTTAACTAGGGAACTAGAACGCTTAGCTAAAGTAGAAACTAAACCACCCATATTAGTACTAGATCATCGTAGCCATCCGCAAATAGATTCAATTTCTAGTCAAGGACAACTAGAGCAATTACTACAACAAATAGCTACTAAAATTGTTCCGGTACATAATCAATCAATGAATGATTTACTGACACAAATCACTCAGTTAATATCATAGTAATCTTTCAATTTTGAATGGAGTGAGAAATCTTCCCCTGCTTCCTCAAAACCCCATCGGTTGAAACCCCTGCTTGTCTTGTCCAATCATTTCCAAAGTGACAAACTATTCAGATAATCATCGCAATTTTCCCTGCGTACTACTCTAAGCGTTTAAAATCGAGGATGGCAACTTGCTGGGAGTGCTTCAAAGATGGCAATTACAGTTGATAATCAAGAGCAAACAGATAAAACTCTACCTTTACTAGGAATGTCCCTAGCACAGTTAACCGATTGGGTACAACAGCAGGGACAACCAGCCTATCGCGGTAAGCAATTGTATCAGTGGTTGTATCAAAAAGGGGCGCATTCTCTGGCAGAAATTACCGTTTTCCCGAAAAAATGGCGAGAAGAAGTCGCCAATGTTCCCCTAGGGCGTTCCCAACTTCATTATCGCAGTATTGCCCCCGACAGCACCCGCAAATATCTACTGCAACTAGGGGATGACTTGATAGTGGAAACAGTGGGAATTCCCACGGCGAAAAGGTTAACAGTGTGCGTTTCTTCCCAGGTAGGTTGTCCCATGGCTTGTACTTTCTGCGCCACAGGAAAGGGTGGTTTGACGCGTAATCTCAAGTCCTATGAAATTGTAGATCAAGTGCTCAGTGTGCAGGAAGATTTCCAAAGACGGGTAAGTAATGTGGTGTTTATGGGGATGGGGGAACCATTGTTAAATCTGGATGCAGTGGTAGCGGCGGTGCATTCCTTGAATCAAGACGTGGGTATTGGACAGCGTTCCCTAACTATTTCTACTGTGGGGCTTCCAGGTCGGATTCGTCAACTGGCGCAACACCATTTGCAGGTAACTTTTGCTGTTAGTCTCCACGCTTCTAACCAAGCTTTACGTGAGCAACTAATTCCTAGCGCTCGTCATTACCCTCTCGATGAATTGCTAGAGGAATGTCGAGAATATATAAAGCTTACCGGACGCAGGGTCACTTTTGAATATGTGCTATTGGCTGGGGTGAATGATTTAGTGGAAAATGCTACTGAATTAGCTCAACATTTACGCGGTTTTCCCAGTCATGTTAACCTCATTCCCTACAATCCCATTGATGAGGCAGATTATCAACGCCCAACTCCGCAGCGCATTGAAGCTTTTCGCCAGGAATTAGAAAATCGGCAAATTGCGGTGAGTGTGCGCTACTCTCGTGGTTTAGAAGCAAATGCGGCTTGTGGACAATTGCGCAGCCGCAAGATGTAGCAGTGACATACTCGCGAGGCTCTAACTGCTAGGACTCGGGCGGGGCTTCCCATCTAGAGGCTAACATCCCCCCTCTCTCTTCAGGAGAGGGGACGGGGGAGAGGTCTGATAGTACAATTAATAATCTCTAGCTACTCACAAATAGTTCTGTTTTAGGGCATTAGGCATATGAGCGCTGGGAAATTAATTTGATATTTAATGAGATGGATTTACTTACCAAATACAGTTTTCCTAAACTGCGATCATAAGAAGCTCCAGAATAGGCTGATATTATTAATAACTAGCCTTTGACAACCTAAATTGTATCATTTGGGTTCACAAAAAATTCCTTAACCAGGGTCAGCATAGCTTTAAAATAAACCAGAGTTATATTTATATCAAAAGACAAAAATATGGAAATACAATTTCGTGAATTTAATCCCTTTGATTTGTGGATTTGGTTAGAATTTGAAACTATTCCAGCACCGATGGAAAAACAGTATGTAGAAGAAGTTTTTAACTCCTGGTTTTATCTCGGTAAATTAGGTGGTTTCAATGCCGAAAATCTTCAAGTTAATGATACTGGTATAGAAATTAGCTATATGGAATACGATCCAAAATTAGCTGGTGATTCTCTGATGGCACCAATGCATAATATGTCAGATTTTGAATATTCTGGGGTTTGGGGACGCTGTTGGTTTGATTTAGGTACTAGCGATTTAATTGCTATCGATGTTTTAATTAATGCCTTGCAGCAACTGAGTCGAGAATATGTAACTATCATTAAAATAGTTTTTGGTGGTCAAAATGAAGAATGGCAAACAGAATCGCGACAAAATGACCTGTTTTATGATTCCAATTTTAATTAGATAAGGGATTTTTTGAGCATTTATCAATACCTATTCTTTACTCTCGAAAAGCTATAAATAGCTAACTATATGAACCTATAGCAAGTAGCGCTCGCCTATTTACAGCACAAACACTCTAAAGAAGTTTTACTAAGGCATAGATTGGAAATCTGTAACTACACCAGCGCGAAGCGCTATATAGCAAATCTCTCTCGCCTAATTACAGTAAAAATGCTCTCAAGTCTTACTTATCAAGTATCAATTTAAGATGTGTAACTATGCCAGCGCGAAGCAATATACCAATAGGAAAACGGAGCATTAGCTATTTTTAATTCACTGCAGTTAGCTACTAAATATTCTTAGAGTTAAACCCAAACAATCTCTAATGACTAGGGCGAGATTTAGCAATACGATAACTGAGGAAAATTACCGGAATAATACCAGTTAAAACAATAGCTAAGGCTGGTGCTGCTGCTTCTATTAATCTTTCATCAGAAGCATACTGATAAACTTCTACTGCCAAAGTATCAAAATTAAAAGGACGAATTACCAAAGTAGCAGGTAACTCTTTCATTACGTCTACAAAGACCAACATTATGGCAGTTAAAATACCACCTCGCATTAAAGGTAAGTGTACTTTAAAGAGAGTACTAGTTGGATTGCAACCTAAACTACGAGCAGCATCATCTAAAGATGGTTTAATTTGACCTAAACTGGACTCTACTGTATTAAAAGAAACCGCCAGGAAACGAACTAAATAGGCAAAAACTAAAGCGGTAATTGTGCCACTAAGAAGTAACCCGGTAGAAATATTTAAAGTAGCACGCATCAAGCTATCGAGGCGATTATCAAATTGACCCAAAGGTATTAAGATACCCACTGCAATAACAGAACCAGGTATGGCATAACCCATCGCAGCAATACGTACTGCCACCTTCATGGTGATACTGGTAAAAATGCGCTTGCCATATGCCATGATTAAAGCCACAGAAAGAGCGATTCCTGCGGTCACAACAGCTAAAGTTAAACTATTACCAGCTAAATGCCAAAACTTAGAATTAAGAACACTTGTAGGCTCATCTAAGGTCATTTGCAAAAGTAAGATCGCAGGTAGACCAAAACCGAAAACAACGGGTAAAAAACAGCCTAACCAAGCAAGTATGGCTCGTATACCTTTTAATTGATAACTTTGAATTCTTTGGTAGCGACTAGTGCTTTGATAATAGCGGGATTGACGACGAAACCAGCGTTCCCAAATAATTAAAACTAGAATAAATGCCATCAAAACAGCAGCTAATTGCGCTGCTGCTATTGGTTCCCCCATACCTAGCCAAGTGCGGTAAATTCCCGTGGTAAAGGTGGTAACGCCAAAGTATTCTACCGTACCAAAATCACTCAGAGTTTCCATCATCGCCAGGGCTAAACCCGCCATAATTGCAGGTCGAGCCAAGGGTAAGGCAATATGGGTAAAGCTACGCCAAGGATTGCAGCCTAGGGAACGACTTGCTTCTAGGGTACAAAGGGATTGTTCGAGAAAAGCCACCCGCGTTAAAAGGTAGACGTAGGGGTAGAGTACCAAACTGAACATCACAATTGCGCCCCCTAGGGAACGAATGTGGGGAAACCAATAATCGCCCACACTAGTCCAACCAAATATTTGGCGTAATCCAGTTTGCACAGGACCGTAAAAATCTAATAATTCAGTATAGGTGTAGGCAAGGAGATAAGATGGTGCAGCCAGGGGTAGCAGCAACGCCCACTCAAAATATGAACTTCCCGGAAAACGACACATGGTAACTAACCAAGCAGTGGCGATTCCCAGCAGCAAGACACCCAAACCCACACCCAACATTAACCACAGGGAATTGAGAATATAACCTGTTAAGACTGTACTGGCTAAGTGCTGCCAAATTTCACCGGAATCATTGAAAATACTGCTCAAAACAACGATAATAGGCGTGGCAATTAAAGCTGCGATCGCCAGCACTAAAAAAGTCCAGCCCTTGACAGGGAGACGCTGCAATGGCTGCTGACTCGTCATTTTTAACAGGGGTAATCGGCATATTAAAAGGCTGCTCAAGTTAGTTAATTGCTTATTAATGAGAACTTATTGCAGAAACTACTTTACTATAAAGTAGCCTTTTAATCTCATTCGACCACTAGAAAACAACAAATAATCTGCAACAGTTGAACCTATGTTCCAAGACGCAATTCTCCAACTGGAGGGTGTTACTAAGCAATTTTCTGGTACTGTTACCCCCGCCGTAGATACGGTGAGTTTAACTGTGAAACAGGGCGATATACTGAGCTTTTTGGGACCTTCTGGTTGTGGGAAAACGACCTTACTGCGACTGATTGCTGGATTTGAATCGCCCCAATTAGGAACAGTAACCATTGCTGGACAAACTGTTGCTGGTTCCGGTAGTTGGTTACCACCAGAACAACGTAATGTGGGTATGGTGTTTCAAGATTATGCCCTCTTTCCCCATCTGAGTGTAGGTAAAAATGTTGCCTTTGGCTTACACTCAGAAAAAAAGCCGCCTCTAGAAATCAAAAAAAGAGTGGCTCAAGTACTAAAATTAGTGGGGTTAGAAGGCTTGGAAAATCGCTATCCTCACCAAATTTCCGGGGGACAACAACAAAGAGTCGCCCTCGCCCGCGCCCTTGCACCCCATCCCGCCTTGGTTTTACTCGATGAACCCCTAAGTAACTTAGATGTACAAGTACGCTTGAGATTACGTCAAGAGTTGCGAGATATCCTCAAAGCGGCGGGAACCTCAGCTGTATTTGTTACCCATGATCAAGAAGAAGCCCTTTCTATTTCCGATTTGATTGCCGTGATGCGTCAAGGTAAATTGGAACAGCTAGATACACCTGAAGCCATTTATCAGCAACCAGCTTCTCGCTTTGTCGCCGAATTCGTAACCCAAGCCAACTTTTTACCAGCCCGTCGCCAGGGAAATCTATGGACAACCGAAATTGGTGATTTTGAACTGAGTTCAGCAGCTATATTAGCAGAGCGAGATGCCCAAAGGGGTGAATTGATGATTCGCCAGGAAGATTTATTACTTCAGCCCGATGATAACGCCACTGCGGTGATTCGCGATCGCCAGTTTTTGGGGCGGGAACATCGCTATTGCTTGCAAACCGCTTCTGGTAGAGAATTAATTGCTCGTAGCCTTACCCTAAAAGCCCTACCCGTAGGTATAAAAGTAAAAATATCGGTAGCCCAAAGCAGTTTACGCCTTTTTGGTAATAACTTTGGGCAACCAGTAATCGCGTGACCTCTAAAATAATGACCTTACTGGAGTTCTCTGTTGGGGCGATTGAGGCACACTTTGAGGTGCGACAATGGGAGGACGCTCAAAGAAAAATTCCGATGTTTCCCTGCGTCGTAATTCGGAAAGATAGGAAGGATTGGCTCTAATAGAAGTATCAAAAGGATTGGCAAGATCTAGGGTGCGAATAAAGGGATCATTTTGAGTTTGTTGTTTAAAAACATCCCGATAAAGAGAGAAAATAATCTCACCCTCACGGCTAATGGAGTTTTCTGAAAATTCTGGTCCAAAAATAAATTCAATTTGTCCCCAAGGACTTTGATTAGCGAAAAAATTACCACTGTCAAAGAAACCTCTCTCAAAGACATCTGGAATGCTTTCCAGTTGCGTTATATTCGGGCTGGTTTGGGCAATGGCTCCTGAGGCAAATAAACTAGAAGCAGTGGCGAGAATAATTGCTTGGCTTAGGTTCATTAATCGGCTTAACATCAATAACTTCCCCGAAAATATTTCTTCATCCTATCTGAAATCCTGAACCAAATTAGTTGCTGCGCTCAATTTTTCACCGCAAGGGTTGTTTGACAAACAACAAACAACAAACAACAAACAACACTTCTTACCCTCTTGCTTTAGCCTTAGCCGTGGAATAAGTTAACTCCTCCAATCCCAGTCCCAAAAATCCAAAGGTGAACTTTCGTCAAACTCTCCCGATTTAGCAACACATACTGTGCAACCATAGGAGAGCTAATCAGAACTCACTGTTTTTTACACAAAACTTGATCAGATTTAGGTGCTAGATGAACATCATGAATAATGCCTTAGAATGCTATACCTACATGGGAGGAAACAGAATTGACTTGGTTAAGCTACCAGATCAATTTGTCGTTCGTGCCCTTCCAGAACAGCTAGAAAAAGAAGGAATTAGCTATACTCAGCAGGTTTCCTCCGCTTCCTCGCGCATTTGCTGTCGTCAAGGTGAACTAGAGTCCCTGATGAGCCAAACACGCCACATAGCCCCTAGTTTCCACGACTATCGCTTGGCTGAAACTGGAGAGGAATTCCTGATTACAGACCGTATTTTTGTCACCTTTCGAGAATCCCTTGACCAAGCAGCTATTGATGCCTTTGCAGGAAGCTACGGTTTAAGACAAAAGCAAGCTTTTTCCGAGCAAGATTATCTCTTTCAGCTTACAGTACATACGGGTATGAATCCCATCAAACTAGTGGTTTTGCTCACAGAAGAAGAACCATTGGTAGCATTAGCAGAACACGATTTAAATTATCAAGTCAACCCCTCTCAATTTGAAGTCCCCAGCGACAGCGATTACCTGCAACAATGGCACCTACACAACCGTTTAAGCCATCCTCAAGTCGATCCTCGTTCCTCATCCCGTTGCGAAGAAGCATGGCAATTTTTGGAGGGTTACGGTAGCCCTGATGTAGTTGTAGGCGTTACCGATGATGGTTGTAAATTAGACCACCATGACTTTGACTCGCCAGGTAAATTTGAGGGCTGGGGTTATTTTGAACAGCAGCGCTTAATCAACAATAATGACATTGATGCCAACCCCAACAAAATGTATGTATCAGGTTCCAATCATGGTACCTCCTGCGCCGGTGTCATTGCAGCGGAAATAAATGCCAGATTAACCGTGGGTGCAGCGCCTGGGTGTCGTTTGTTCCCTATTAAATGGGAATCGGAAGGACCAGCTTTATTTATTAGTCCTTCTAAACTACTCACAGCGATTAATTATCTAGCCGATAAGGTAGACATTATCTCCAACTCCTGGGGAGGAGTACCCACAAGCATTTGGCCTACTTACGTCATCCGCCGCATTACCGAATTAGCCACTGTAGGCGGTCGTCGTCAACGCGGTATTATTTTCATGTGGGCAGCAGGTAATAGTAACTGTCCCTTGAGCCATAGGACGAATATAGATGTGCCCTATACTCCTGGTTGGGGAGAACAGGGTTGGATTGGAGTGCAAACCTCTCGCACCTTCCAAAATAACTTAGTTGGTGTTCCCGGTGTTGTGCATGTAGCAGCTCTTGCCAGCAATGCCCAACGCAGTCATTATTCTAATTATGGCACTGGCATTACCTTTTGTGGCCCCAGCAGTAACAGTCATAGCTACTGGCGCAGCCAAGTCCCGGGTTTAGGCATTACTACAGCAACCGGTGGCACACGATTTAACAGGCAACTGACCACAGATGAATTTGGTGGTACTTCCAGCGCTACACCTTTAGTAGCTGGGATCGCAGCTTTGGTGATTTCAGCCAATCCCGAGTTAACTGCCATAGAGGTAATTTCTCTCCTCAAACGCACCGCCTCTAAAGACCTCAATTTTGAACCCTATCCGCGCACTCCTCCCGCTAATTTTGATCCCCAACCCACTTGGGATGTCTCTCCCATTGCACCCTTTGACCGAGGTGACTTTGTGGACACAAGCGATCCAGATGGCACTTGGAGTCCCTGGTTTGGTCATGGCAAAGTGGATGCTTTAAAGGCGGTAATGGCGGCTTTACCCTCACCAGGTGATGAGGATGAGGATGAAGGTGAAGATACCTCTTTAGTGCTTAACTATGTTTCCGAACCAGAAATTGCCATTCCTGATCGCGATCTCAATGGTATTGAAGATGTGATCACAGTTAAGGAAACTGGAAGCATTCGCAATCTTCGAGTTAGCGTCGATATTTCTCACACCTGGATTGGCGATTTGCGAGTACAACTAGTTAATCCCCAGGGTTTAAGTGTCACCTTACACAACCGCGCTGGCGCCAGCAGAAATAAAATTAAGCAGACTTACGACCCTCAAAATACACCAGCTTTACAATCTTTTAAAGGCAGTAGTAGCCAAGGAGATTGGAAACTGAAAGTTCAGGATTTAGCACCCAGAGATACTGGAACTTTGCAAGGCTGGAAACTGGAAATGGATGTGGTAAGTGATTTGATGCTGCTTGAGGATCAAAATGCAGTGACCATTCCCGATAATAACCCCCAAGGCATTATACGTAGTTTGACACTACCTGGCGGTAGGCAAATTAAAGATGTGATCGTGGCTGTTGATATTACCCATCCCTTTGTCAGTGATCTACAAGTAATATTAATTCCTCCCCAGGGTCAAGCCATAGATTTACATGACCGTTTAGTGGGCAATACGGATAACCTCGTACATACCTGGCGCAGCCAAAATTTGCCGGGTTTAATGGCGCTGCGAGGTCAAGATGCAGGTGGAATTTGGCAACTAAAGGTAGCTGACTTGTCTGGAGGTTATGTGGGTAAGCTCAATTACTGGAAGATTGAGGTAATTTAAGATACTCATACTTCTGTTAATTCAGGTCTGTAATTACCCTTGAACGATTGAGTTACTTGCTTTATGATCAAGTTCTTTGCTAATACGCTAAGCTGTATTTTGTGAAGACTTTGCATTAACTTTGCGGGGAAATGTTTCTGATGCTAGTTAACATTAGTAGTTACACAGTGATCTACTACCAAGGAATAATCGAATAAACAATTAACTACATCTATCAAAAGGCATAGATTCCACTGAGCAAAAGAGGTAAATTGTCGTTTTCTGTATCGGTAACTACTTTAAGGTAACCCGCTTGGAGCTGTAAATTTAATTTAACTAAAGCTTAATAGGCATGAAGAAAACTTAAATAATGCCAAATAAAACTTGAGCTAGCATAGTCTGGGAAATTAGACTGGTTGCTAAGTAGTTACCCATAGGAAAAAACCCGGAAGGAGCTAAAGCGTCTCCCCATCACAGGGAGCGCTCCTTGCCAGGTTTTTTTAGGTTTTGAAACTTGCCACTTTGCGATTACTTTAAAAAACTTTGCCATGACGGAACAGCCTAATTTCCAGCCTCCCAAGAACAGTGAAGATATTCCTCCTAGCGAAGCAAATAGAGCCTTAGAGTTAGAAGCTCAATTGCCAATGACAGGTTGGCAACAAGAAGTAGACCAAGGCTTAGAATTTGGCTTAGAAGCAGCAGAGAGTATTGTAGATCGTACTATTCCCACCTTCTCCAGGGGTGAATTACCTCACTACGCAGGGATTAATACCTTCCTCAAAGCACCCTACCTTGAGGATGTGCGTCGTGTGGGAGAATTTGATGCTGCGATTATTGGAGTTCCCCACGATTCGGGCACTACCTACCGTCCAGGAACCCGCTTTGGACCCCAGGGAATTCGGCGTATTTCTGCTCTTTATACCCCCTACAATTTTGAATGGGGTATTGATTTACGTGAACAGATTACCCTTTGTGATGTGGGTGATATTTTTACGATTCCGGGGAATAATGAAAAGTCTTTTGACCAGATTTCTAAAGGTATTGCCCATGTATTTAGTTCCGGTTCTTTTCCGATTATTTTAGGTGGAGATCATTCAATTGGTTTTCCCACTGTCAGAGGCATTTGTCGGCATTTAGGGAAGCAAAAAATTGGCATTATTCACTTTGATCGCCATGTGGATACTCAGGAAACAGACCTCGATGAGAGAATGCATACTTGTCCCTGGTTTCATGCCACAAATATGAAAAATGCTCCCGCTAAAAACCTAGTACAACTAGGAATTGGTGGTTGGCAAGTGCCGCGTCAAGGAGTCAAAGTATGCCGTGAAAGAGCAACTAATATTTTAACCGTTACTGACATTACAGAAATGGGTTTAGATGCGGCGGCAGACTATGCTTTAACTAGGGCTTTAGATGGCACAGATTGTGTTTATATTAGCTTTGATATTGACTGTATTGATGCTGGTTTTGTTCCAGGAACTGGATGGCCAGAACCGGGAGGATTATTACCTCGTGAAGCTTTATATTTACTCGGTAAAATTATTCGGTCTGCCCCTGTATGTGGCTTAGAAGTAGTAGAAGTTTCACCTCCCTATGATGTGAGTGATATTACTGCTTTAATGGCAACTCGTGTTATTTGCGATACTTTGGCACATCTTGTTGCATCAGAGCAATTGCCAAGAAAAGAACAAAAATTTCAGATTCATCAAGAAGCACAGCCAGAATTAGTAGCTTGGGCTTAAATTTAAGGGGTGTATCTAGTTACTTTTGTGAATAATTTTAAAATACATAATTGGGTGACTAGACAATGCATGAAGTTGATATGACGAATGCTTTAATTCAAACTATTAAAGACTGGTGGCAACTACAACCTAAACCAACTAAAATTAGCAGCATACACTTGACTGTAGGTCACTTTACTTGTGTGGAGCCAGTTAGTCTACAATTTGCCTTTGAAATGCAAACTCGTCAGACATTTTTAGAAGGAGTAAAATTAGTGATTAGGGAAACTCCTTTAATTGCTTTTTGCCAGATTTGTCAGGAAGAATACGAACCAGAAATTGGCTTGCAGTATGCCTGTCCTCACTGTCAGTTTCCGATGGAAGATATTCGTTCTGGGAGGGAACTAAAAATTGACAAAATTGAGTATGTTACCGAGTCAGTTACACAACATATGACCCAATAAAATTTCTGGAGAGTTAATCATAATTTAGTACTAGAAAAAACTAGAAATTGCTAAGATTATGAACACAAAATTGAAGCTACTAAGTTAGCACACAATTATATGCATCAAACCTTTGACGCAGCCTTAGGAATTAATCTTCTCCATGCCAATCAAAAGGGAGCAAATCATAATCGCGAACATTTTGATCATTGGCAGATTACTTGCTTTAACATCATGAGTAGCCCTGGTGCAGGGAAAACAGTACTTTTGGAAAGCACTCTGGCGGCTTTAAGCACGCAATTAAAAATTGCTGTGATTGAAGGGGATATGACTACCGAATTAGATGCACAGCGTTTGCGTCGCTATGGTGTTCCAGTTATCGCGATAAATACGGGGCGTTCGTGTCATCTAGATGCAAAAATGGTAGCTGGTGGCATCCATCAGTTGACAGAAAAACATAACCCAGCTGATTTTGATTTGGTAGTTGTGGAGAATGTGGGCAATTTAGTTTGTCCGGCGGAATTTGAAGTAGGGGAACACGCTAAAGTAGCCCTCTTGAGTATTACTGAAGGAGAAGATAAACCCCTCAAATATCCTGTCATGTTCCAGCAAGCAGATTGTTTACTGATTACAAAAATGGATTTAGCACCCTACCTAGATGTTGATGTCAATCGCATTATGGCTAATGCGCGTCAGTTAAATCCAAAGGTTAAAATTATTCCCATTTCTGCCAAAACAGGTGCTGGTTTAGCGGTATGGTTTGATTGGATTTACCAACAGGTAAATTTGCCTGTTGCTGATATCAGTTAGTTCTGCAAAGGAAGTTCTATGACACTGTTGACTACCGAACAGGTGCTCACTAAATTGAGACAGGGAGAATCTTTTGAGCAAGCAGAGTTGAGTAGTATTGACTTACAAAGTTCTCGATTAGATCAAGGTAATTTTACAGGTGCCTATCTGCGTCGAGCAAATTTGCAGGCTGCTTCTTGTCAAGAAACCAATTTTAGCCATGCTTTGCTCTATTTTGCCCTACTTTGTAAGAGTAATTTAGTGCGTGCCAATCTGACTCTGGCGCGGTGCAACAACGCCCAGTTTGAGTTAGCTAATTTGCGCTCAGTTAATGCTTACAAAACTAACTTCCGTGAGGCAAGTATGCCAAGGGTTGAAGCGGTATTAGGGCAATTTCCCCAGGCGATTTTTATTGATGTCAAAGGAGAAGAAGCTAACTTTAGTAGTGCTAATTTAAAGGGGGCCTACCTGCAGCAAAGTAACTTTAATCGTGCTAATTTCGCAGCAGCCAGACTGCGTCAAGCCGATTTTACTTCAGCTATTTTAACTCACACTCTTTGGCATCAAGCTGATTTAGAGCAGGCGATTTTGATTCAAGCGAATCTGGAGGGTGCTGATTTTAGTCAGGCGAATTTGATTAGTGCTAATTTGCAAGGGGCGAAACTGCAAAGGGTACTGTTTAAAGGTGCAGAAGTGCAGCAAGCAAACTTGTCACAGGCAAAATTAGTAACGGTGGATTTTACGGAAACCTCTTTATTTGGAGTGAATTTAGAGGGCGCGCTATTATCTCAGGTAAGTCTGATGGGTGCTGATTTGCGCGATGCTAACTTAGAAAAAACTACTTGGGAAGGAGTGACATTTGGTAATTGTCAAGTTAGTGGTGCAGAATTTACCGATGCCCAGGGTTTAAGCGCCCCGCAAAAGAAATGGCTGAAGCAACATGGTGCATTGAATGTGCCAGCCTAGGCTTTAGGAAACTAATTGAGCTAAAATCTGGCTGAGAATAGTTTCAGGTACTCTACCTACCAGCGTCTTTACAGACTGCTGCTCCTGGTTTAAAAAAGTAAAGTGGGGAATGCCTTGTACCTGATATTGCTCAATTTGTTTTGCCCATTGGGGATCATCTATATTGAGCATGACTAAGTTAATGTCTGACTCGTATTGCTGGTGTAAATTCTGGAGAATGGGAGCCATTGATTGGCAAGTTGTGCACCAATCTGCATAAAATTCTACAAGAGTGGGTTTAGCATTACTCAAGGCAACGGAGTAGGGAGTTGATTCTGTGGCAAGATGACGCATAGTTGCCAAACCCGTGACAGTGGAACTACTAATAGCAGCGACATCACTACGAGTAGAAAAGAAAATGCCTGCTACAAAAAGTAATCCCAGAATCGCAACCATTAAAGAGCGTAATTTTGCCATCTTTTATCTATTGGAAGTAATAGGCTAAGAAAATGTGACATCCTAGCATCACTATAAACAAACTCACCAGAAAAATGTGAGTTGAGAGCCACAGATTACGCATTCCTCGAATCAGAGGACCTTTAAAAATTACCATCCCTCCTTCCTCTTTTGGTGAACCCCAACCAAAATATTTACGTGGCGATTCTAAAATTCCTGTTTCCGTCACCACACCAACCAAAGCAGAAAGAGTAACGGCAAAAAATACCCAGAGGAAAATAGCATTAAAATTCAAACCAGTAGCACCAGTGGTATGAATCAGAGTGATTCCCAAAAGTGCTACACCAACAAAAATGTGCAAGCTGCGCCACAGTTGCATTGAACCAGGGACAGAAATTTTGATTTGCCAACCTTTACCCCGTTTGCGGGCGGTTAAAAAAACCTCCACAAGTACGAAGGCGAGGGAAGTAAAACCTGTAATTTGCTTGTAGAGGTTGCCTTGGAATATTTGGTGGATAGAAAAAGCTTGCTCTCTTAGTAGCGGCAAATACCAGGAACTCAAAGCAAAAGGAAGCAAAATAGCGACACAGACGAAGGTAAGGATAATTAGGGTGGAAAATTTAGGTTTCATGGCGATTTCTTGCGTGGGGTGATAGCAATGCACCCCACTGGTTTAAGCGAATTAGGTGCCTTCTACAGGTAAATTAATCATGACACCGCCCATAACTTCGCCCATCTCAAACTGCTTATCAGGATAGCGTTCGAGGTGTATGGGGTGAGTATTGTGACAGGTAACACAGGCTTCTGCAACCGCTTTATCGGGATACAGGGCAGAAAGATATTTTCTACCCGCAACTTCTTGGTAGCCTTTGTAGGGTTCACCAGTTTCAATTACTTTCGCCATCGCCTCTTTCTCAAAATCATTCTTGGGAGCTTGACTATCGTTAATATTCCAAGGAGAAATGAGATTATAGGTAAAAACTCCGCCTTCAGAAGCGATTTCCGAACCAAGGCGGAACATTTGGGCGGGGAGAGGAATACCGTTAGCTTGTTGCCAAGTTTCAGTTGCTTCTATCTCCAGAACACCCTTTTCCTTAGCTTTTCCTTCTAGCTTTTTAGCACGGTTGACCACGTGCTTAGTATAGGCCGTGCGGTCTGCTGCTAGTACAGTATGGATATAATCTGCCACTATTTCTGGGTCAATACCAGGTGTACTAGCTTGATTAGCAGAAGTACCACCACAAGCAACGGCTGTAAAACAAATGGTAGCAGCAAGGGCTAATAGCGCTGCTACTCTCAGCTTAATTCGACGTAATAGGCGATTCATTGTTAGCATTTTGTTGTTGTTGTTTACTCTGGCTGGGTTTGCTAATTGTTGTTAGTTTGACTCAGCCTTTTTTTCTCTCTATCTCGGATTAGTTGAAAAGTTGGCATTTTCTGGGTTGGTAATCGAGAAAAATTACCTTCCACTAACTCATCATCAAAGATACTGTTATAGGCGTATTCAACGCTGTGACAACTCATACAAACTTCCTTTACCATGCGATCTCGCGGCAGTAGGGTAAAGGTATTATTGTGGTTAACGTGTACCACTTCCTCCACTTCCTGGCGTGGTAAATGACAAGTAGCACAAGTAACCGACTTTGCATTGGGTCTAGGCAGCACGCCTGCTTTAGTAAATAATTGGGCATGGGGAGAATTGCGATAGTTAAGAGAATGACTATCGTTGTGACAACCCAAACAGGAATCCACAGCAGCTTCCCAGGTATTTACAGAATGAACGTTATGGCAAGTATTGCAGTTCATTTGTTTAGCCAATGCTGACTCCTTCATTGGCAGATGCGCCATCGCTGGAGTGAGGGGAGATAGCCCTTCTAGGGTGCGAATACCATGTTTACCCAGTAAAAAGGTATCTACCTCCATTTCGTGGCAACTACGGCAACTTTCCTGGGTTGGCTGAATCAGTAATTCCTGCGTCGATTTATCTTGGTGACAGCTAGAACAATTTACCTCTGCCAAAGCATGGACACTGCCTTGCCACAATTGATTAATTTCCTGCAAATGCTCCGGGGAAACGTCCCCTAGGGCAGTTTTTGAACCTGTAAGGAACAAAAAAGCCACAAAAGCTAGCACTAAGGCAATAATTCTCCTGCCTTTGCCACGTCTTCTCATGTCCCACCTCCAAGAAATTCTTGACCCAAGTCCGGCGGCGGGGCAGTTTCCAGCTTTGTCGTTACCTTTAGTTCCAGTACTTCAGGTTTTGGTAACATTGCTGGTTGTTCAAGATTTTGCACCAAAAAACCAGTGGAAATAGAGCGATGGTCATGGAAATTATGACAGCCTCCAGTCCAACAACCATCAGCTTCAAAGCCATTGTGACTGGCTAAATCCCCTTCAATAATACCTTGATGACAACTCATACAAAGGTCTGGTTGCAAGTGCACTCCACGCCCAAACATATGCACGTGTTCTTGGTGACAGGCGGTGCAGGTGAGAACATCAATCTTTTCCATTAACTCTGCCCAACGGGGGTCAAGAAATTTTTTCCTTCCGTGGGTATCGGCAGCCATTTCCGCTTCATGACAGCGATTACAGGTTTCGTTGCTGACTGGTTTAAACCCCTCATGGCAAGAACTACAGGAGGTTTCAAAAAGCACGTGTCCCTCTGAAGTTTGTCCAGGAAGAAAAGCAGCGCGTTCATCCAGTGCAAAAGCAGCAATAAACCAAACCAAAAGCAAGACACCAATGCCAATTATTGCCACCTTGGATTGAAAAAACTTACCGATTTGGAATATTCTGCTGAGATTGCTGACCATTTTTCCTCGCTTGCTTTTACCTAGTTAATTTAGGCATCAGCTGTTTATAGTTTGGTCTCATCCGCATCATAGTCAGCGCCCTCAAGCATGAGGTCGGTAATCGCACCATAGGCATCAACCCAAGCTTGCTTTACTTCTGGTGTCCAATCTCCCTGGAGATATTTTTCAAAGGTTTTTAGCAAAGCACCACCAACTAAGGGATAATGTGCTGGTAGGGCTCCATACTCGACGTGTTTCGCTCCCAAGCCTTTGAGTGCATCTGAAAGAACCTCTGGTTTACGTAGATTTTCTACCACCAAAACTAAGGAAGCTAGGAGTTTCTTTTTCTGTGCTGCCATGTCCGTACCGCTGAATAATGGCGCAGCATCAGGATTATCAGTTAATAAAGTATCGTAGAAGCTACTCACAAAATCATCTGCTTGAGGCTTAACTTTCTCAAAGCTTTGTTCTAGAACTTCAACTTGTAAAGACATTTGGGAACTCCTCCATAATGGGCGATTGCTTGAAGGCAATATTTGTGTATATATAGGCACATATAAAGTCAATAACCGTATCTCTAACTACAAAAAAATATTTTATTTGCTTTTATTGCATTTCTTGAATGCACAAAATAGTTAATGTATATTTAGTTACAAAATTCAGAAGATAGGAAAATTGAGGAGATTAAATAATAAGTTTTTGCAGGCACGAGGAAGCAATTATTAGCGGCTTTAGCTATCTAAAAACAAGACTCTAAACTATATATATATGGTGATTTACACTTCGTGTCGCGATTTTTAGTTACTGAAGAGCAAGATTGAATAAGTGATAATAATTCTTATTTATCGAAACGGGCTTATTTATTCGTAGTTGTGGAATTTTACATTCTACTTTCTGCCTGAGAGTAACTATCAAGTCCTAACAAACAACTAACAACCAACAACCAACAACTAATAAAAAATATGCACATTCCAGAGGAACCAGAAACCCCTTTATCAATCAATATCGTGCCGATGATTGATGTTATCTTTGCTATTTTGGCATTTTTGATTATTTCTACCCTATTTCTAACCCGTTCCCAGGGTTTACCAGTGAATTTGCCCCAAGCAACCACCGCCCAAACTCAAGATGGGGAACAAATAAATGTGACAATGCGAGCTGATGGTACTATTGCTCTCAATCGCCAACCCATAAGCTTAGACAAAATCGAGTTTAGGGTACAGCAACTAGTGGAAACAGGAGGCGAAACTCTAGTTCTTATTAACGCTGACTCCCAAGTCAGTCACGGAAAGGTAGTTCAAATAATGGACTTACTGCGTCAAGTTGAAGGGGTAAGACTAGCGATTGCAGTAGAACCACAAACAACAAAATAAAGACGTGCCTAAGCACGCCTCATAAGCTAAAAATAGAAAAAGATTGACTATTAATTGCTGCTACTAAGCAACTCGTCAATCACATCTCTTTCCGCTGGTTCCCTGTGGGGTGGACTTTGACGAGTATCAGTGATAAGCCAATCTAGGGCTGCTGCTTGGACATCAATAGCAGTACCATTTTTATCCACACAATAGCGTCCAAATACCAGCTTATCCACTAAACGCACTCCAGGACCCAAACGAGAGTACTCAAAAATAACGCTATTACTAACTGTTGCGCCACTACAAACATGGCAATTGGGACCAATCATAGTTGGTCCAATAATTTTTGCTCCATCTTCAATTTTGGTCATACCGCCGATGTAAACTGGTCCAGTGATATCCACCTTATCCAGATTCATCGCCACATTTAACCCTGTATAAACTCCAGGGGTAATTTCATGACCAGGAATAGCAACATTCTTAATTTCACCTAGTAAAACTCCCCTAATCGCTTGCCAGTAGTCAGGAACTTTCCCGATATCCACCCACTGAAAGTCCATAGACACAGCATAGAAAGGTGCGCCCATTTCTACTAATTTAGGGAAGAGTTCGCCACCGATATCGTATTCTTGATTCGGTGGTATATAGTCAAGAACTTCCGGCTCAAAAATATAAATACCTGTGTTAATCTCTGTGCTGAGGGCTTCCTCAACACTAGGTTTTTCTTGGAAAGTTTGAATTTGACCTTCCTCATTGGTGACAACCACACCGTAGCTGGGAACTTCTTCCCTAGGTACTGACTTAGTAATCACAGTAGCAATCGCACCTTTTTCTTTGTGCCGTTTCACTGCTGCACTCAAGTCTAAATCAATGAGAGCATCACCGCACAAAACAACAAAGGTATCATCAAAGAAGGGGTGAAAGTCCTGGATACGGCGCATACCGCCAGCAGACCCTATAGCTTCTCCAAGTAGTTCACCATCCACGATACGCCCTTCAAAGGAATAGGCAATATTGACACCAAAACGCTGTCCATCGCGGAAATAGCCTTCAATTTCGTGTGCAAGATGACTTACATTGACCATTACTTGATCAAAGCCATGCTGACGCAAAAGTTCCAGGAGGAACTCCATCACTGGCTTTTCAAATATAGGTATAAGTGGCTTAGGAATGGTGTAGGTTATAGGACGTACACGAGTTCCTTTACCAGCCGCCAGAATCATGGCTTTCATTAATTTATATTCCTCAACCTCATACCAATACTGTTTACTTATGTCTGGATTTATTCCAGGTGAGTATCAAGCAAAAAATACTTGACATCTCCGACTCTATTTTTAACTAATTCCAGAGCGAACCGCTACCATTATTAATTTACGCTGGTGAGGGTTAGTTTAAATATTTCTATATTCTTGCGATGTTGGATTGAAAATACTCTGTCTTTTATTGGTTGATTCAAGTGTAACTCACTGATCCGAGAGTTGCTCTTAATTAGCTTCAATTAATTGCCCTGATGGTCAGATCCTGGTAAAACTCATCTTGAGATAAATCCACTTTAGACTGGGAAGAGAGCAGTAAAAGTGCCCAAAAAACTCCTACTCGGTCTTGTTTGCTTTTTTCTAGTTGATTATGACCGTTGTCACCTGTGGGATTAATTTGAGTCCACCAATCTAAAAGTTCATCTAAATCCACACTATCTGACTCAGGAGCCAGTTGAGGCAACTGTAGCATCAGAAATTGCTCTAATTGTTGTGCTAACTCAGTCAGGTTTTCATTATGTGCTAATTGAGAGACAATACGAGTTGCTTCACGACGGGATTGGTTGCGCGGGCGCTTGCTGCGGGAGATATGGGTATCGTCTTCCCAAGCAGTAGACAGTTCCTCAATTTGGGTAATTAATTCTTGGAGAGTAACCCGACGTTTGCGTGGTGGTGGCGCAGTGGGTCGGCGACGGATATGATTTTCTAAACGCAGTGGTAAGTTTCTATGCCTTTCCTCTGGAATTAACTCATCTTCTGGCGCTGCTTCTAAATCTGACTCCTCTGCCTCTTCTAGACGCTGTAGAGTGTCTGCTTTGAGTAAAACTAGCATTGATGCCCATAAAAAAGCTTGACCAGATTGGGGTAAATCCGCATGATCATACTCAGTATCGTTTTCTGTTAATCCTAATTCACTCAGATAGCGATCAATAACTTCAATTACCTGTACATCCCAGGGATCAATTTCTCCCTGTTGTGCTAAATCTATCAAAAGAGCAATTGCTTCTTGAGCTGGAGTCATAGACAAGAATGTAATGGCAATTGAAATTGTATATTACTTTATTAACTATCTAAAAGAGCATGAATGCATAAACAAACTGGCAAAGTTTATCTAGTAGGTGCAGGTGTTAGGGATATTGCTTACCTTACTCTCAAAGGACAGCAATTGCTAGAAAAAGCAGAAGTTCTGATTTACGATGCCTTAGTTGATAGCCAATTTTTAGCATTAGTAACAGCAGATTGTCTCAAAATTGATGTGGGTAAAAGGGGAGGTAAACCTAGTACTCCCCAAAGTAAAATTAATCAATTATTAGTTGCCTATTGCTGTCAGGGAAAGCAAGTTGTGAGGCTAAAAAGCGGAGATCCTTTAATTTTTGGGCGTTCTCGTGAAGAAATAGAGGCTTTGAACCAAGCAGGTTGTGATTTTGAACTGGTGCCTGGAATTTCCTCGGCTTTAGCAGCACCCCTACTTGCTGGAATTCCCCTGACAGATAAGTATTTGAGTCGCTGTTTTACCATACTCAGCGCCCATCAACCAGAAGCTTTAGATTGGGAAGCACTTGCTCGCCTCGATACTCTGGTAATTTTAATGGGAGGGCGCAATCTAGAGAAAATTGTTACTTTTTTGCAACAGCAAGGAAAATCTCCCCAAACACCAATTGCTATTATTCGCCACTGTGGTAGCAGTGAACAAAGAATTTGGCGCGGCACATTAACCGATATAGTGGAAAAAACAGCAGGAGTTGCCCTAACACCAACAGTAATGGTGATTGGCGAGGTGGTAAATTTGCAAGATCAATTCCAGAAACAAATACAGAATCAAGGACTTCCCCTAGAGGGTAAAACAATTCTGGTTACTCGTGCAGCACAGCAATCGAGTCAATTTAGCCAAATGCTACAGCAGCAGGGTGCGAGGGTAATTGAAATGCCTGCTTTGGAAATTATACCCCCTTCCAGTTGGCAAGATTTAGACAATGCGATTGCTAATTTGAGAGATTTTCAGTGGCTGATTCTCACTTCTAGCAATGGTGTAGAGTATTTTTTAAAGCGTTTGGCATCTCAAGGAAAGGATTTGCGCTCGCTAGCAGGAATTAAAATTGCAGTAGTAGGTAAAAAAACAGCAGCTGTTTTGAAACGCCACGGTTTGCAGCCAGATTTTATACCTCCCAATTTTGTCGCAGATGATTTAGTCGCCAATTTTCCAGAAGCTGTAGCGAGAAAAAAAATACTCTTTCCCCGTGTAGAAACTGGTGGCAGGGAAGTATTGGTGCAAGAATTAAATTCCCAAGGTGCACAAGTAGTTGAAGTAGCTGCGTATCAGTCTGCTTGTCCCCCTCAAATTAATCCTACAGCACTAGCAGCATTGCAAAATGAAGAGGTAGATGTGGTAACTTTTGCTAGTTCCAAAACTGCACGTAACTTTGAGCAATTACTAACACAAGCGATTAATGGAGAAAGCTTAAACTTATTAAATTCTATCTGTATTGCTTCCATTGGTCCCCAAACTTCTCAAGCTTGTTTGAAATTGTGGGGAAGAGTAGATGTGGAAGCAAAAGAATATACTTTAGAGGGCTTGACCCAAGCGATTGTGGAATGGGGAAATGTTAAGTAATAAGTAATAAGTAATAAGTAATAAGTAATAAGTAATAAGTAATAACTCACCGAAAGTGGCTATCCCTTGATATTATGTCCGTCTAACTAGTTACTATCAGGTTATTCATGTACCAAGCCTCAATTTCTTCTTTTGTCAAAAGTGTTGATTAAAGCTATATCGTAAGTGATTACTCGAACTTAATATGATTATTTTTTCTTTGACAAACAACGAACAAAAAACAACACGAAATTTCTCGTAGATAATTTATCTAACTTGTTTTCAAATGTTAAATTTTTGATTTTTATAAATTCCAGAATTGGCACAAAAGCAACTATAAAATATCTTAGTTAGACATTTAAGATAAACACTGGCTTTTCTCTTTTTAGAAAAGACGCTGTGTTGAATGGTATTCCAAATAGATGTATGTTGAACTAACTGCAAACGAGCAGAATTCTCATTCTTATTAAGTTCAAATGTCAGCTTCTTCCACTACAACCAACAAAACTAATTCCGCATCAAGCAACCTACGCTTGCAACTTACTCACCTACTAGATCCTAGTTTATCTAACAATACTGATGATGGTAAAGATGTCATTGCAGGATTAACTCAAAACACTAAATCTCTATCTCCTCGATATTTTTATGATGATCGAGGTTCTCAACTTTTCGAGCAAATTTGCGAGCTCCCAGAATATTATCCCACGCGTACAGAAGCATCAATTTTGCAAACCCATGCAGCAGAAATTGCCCAGCTAACGGGACAATGCGAATTAGTAGAATTAGGTAGCGGTAGTTCCACAAAAACTCGCTTACTGCTTGATGCTTATACTCAATTAGCTAATAGCGTACAATATATTCCCATTGATGTGAGTGGCGGTATTTTAAAAGACAGTGCGCAGCAACTTTTGCAAGATTATCCTAACCTAAACATTCACGGTTTAGTGGCAACCTATCAGCAAGCACTAGCTAACCTGGAGCCAACTAAATTACCAGGAAGAATGGTTTTTTTCCTTGGTAGTAGCCTAGGTAATTTTACACCCCAAATGTGCCATCGCTTTTTTCAGCAACTGACTGCTGCACTCCAAAGGGGAGAATATTTCCTTTTAGGGATTGACTTGCAAAAGCCAAAACCAATTATCGAAGCCGCCTATAACGATAGCCAGGGTGTTACCGCGGCTTTTAACTTAAATATGCTTAACCATCTAAATTGGCGCTTCCAGGGTAATTTTGACCTAGATTTGTTTACCCACAAAGCAATTTATAATCAGTCAGAGTGCCAAATTGAGATGTATCTGCACAGTAAATCTACTCACACTGTGCGTTTGGAAAGCCTAGATTTAACCGTTGAATTTACAGAAGGAGAGAAGATACTAACCGAAATCTCCCGCAAATTTAACCTAGAGGAAATGCAATCAGATCTCGAAAAACAAGGATTAGAAACCCTTAAAGTATGGACAGATCCTCAGCAATGGTTTGGTATGCTTTTGTGTCAGAAAGCTTAAGTTTTTTCTGGGGCTGAATCTAATCTTCTAATTGTTTTACCGAAACTTCCACCGCTTCTACATCAATTGTTCCAGGAGGTGTGAGGCGTTGGAAGCGGTTCATTTCTACTCTTAAGGGTTCTTGGCAATTAGGACAACGACAATTAGTATTATTAAAGCTAGTGAATTCATAGCCGCACACAGGACATTTATCTTCCACCAGATTTCGCTTCAGCCACCAGCTAAAACCTAACCAAGCAACAACAGGAGCTAACAGCAAAATTCCTAGTACGATGAGAACGCTGTTGACTACAAATTTTAATAAACCTACTGAACCTAGTAATATACAAATTAGCAGGAAGGATAACCAGCAACCAATTCCAGAAATATTGAACTGACGTAGCTTAGTGAAATTTTGATTCACGATTGTCTCCTCGTTGCTTAATCTGCGATCGCATATTTCCATCCTAGTCTACAAAAGTTATTCTGTAGTAAGGGCTCTTTTTGTGATTTTTAAGGGTTCGGAAATCGCCACACTAACAATTGTTAGCATTCAAAATCAGCATCCTGAGTTATGGTTAACTGTGAAAGCAGATTGCTTACAGTTGTCCTCCTGATTAATCTGAAGATGATGCGGTTTCTGAATCCTTGGGCGATAATCAGATTGTGCCAGCGCTTTTACCATGGCAACCAGCGTCGCTATCAAACAGTTTTTATTGTACTATTGTGCCTTGCCCTGAGCTCAGTCCTAAGCTTAGGAAAACTTGCTCCCGCCTATTCTCAAACCGCCTTCAAAGATTTTAGCGATATTCAAGGACATTGGGCACAACCTTGCATCCAACAATTGGCTCAACGTCGGGTACTCAGCGGTTATCCTGATGGTACTTTTCGCCCTAATGCGGCTGTTACGAGAGCAGAATTTGCTGCCATAATTAAAAATGCTTTCCCAACAACACCAATAGTTCGCAGTGGTGGCTCTTTTGTTGATGTATCTTCAAGTTACTGGGCTAGTAATCAAATTCGCTACGCTTACCAGACTAAATTTCTTTCTGGCTATCCCAATAATATTTTTCGCCCTACCCAAAAGATTCCCCGGGTTCAGGTATTAGTTGCTCTTGCTTCTGGTTTAAACTATAGTCCTAGCTTACCTGTAGATACTACCCTCAGTCAGGTTTTCAACGATGCAATCGCGATTCCCAATTACGCCAAAAACACCGTCGCCGCTGCTACAGAAAAGGGATTAGTGGTAAATTATCCCCAAGTACGTCAACTAAAACCCAATGATTTCGCTAGTCGTGCAGAAGTTTCTGCTTTTGTCTGTCAGGCTTTAAATCTTGATCAGGTTATCGCTTCGCAATACATTGCAACTCCCATAACTGAAGAGTTACGAGGAGTGTGGTTAACTAATATTGATAGTGACGTTCTCTTTTCCCCCTCTAAACTCGCAAAGGCGATTACAAAACTAGACGAGCTTAACTTTAACACTCTCTACCCCACTGTCTGGAATAACGGCTACACTCTCTATCCCAGCGCTGTTGCAGAAGCTACAACCGGAGTTAAACTGGATCCTGAACCAGGACTACAAAGACGCGATCTGATTCAAGAAGTTATCAGTTTAGGACACCAGAAAGGAATGGCGGTGATTCCTTGGTTTGAATTTGGTTTCATGGCGCCAGCAGATTCCCAGTTAGCAAAACTTCATCCAGATTGGCTGGTTCAGCGTCTCGATGGTAGTAATATTTGGCTAGAAGGAGGCGTAATACAAAGAGTTTGGCTCAATCCTCTACATCCAGAAGTACAAAAATTTATCACCGATTTAGTAGTAGAAATTGTCTCTAACTACGATGTGGATGGTATCCAATTTGATGACCATTTTGGCTACCCTTCAGACTTTGGCTACGATGATTTTACTGTGGAATTGTACCAACAAGAACACGCAGGTAAACGCCCTCCAGCTGATTATCAAGATGAAGAGTGGATACGCTGGCGAGCTGATAAAATTACAGCTTATATAAGAGAGCTTTTCAGTGCGATCAAAGAGAGTAAGCCAAGAGCAATTGTTTCCCTATCTCCCAATCCCCAAGATTTTTCCCTAGAAGCTTATCTTTTAGATTGGCAAACTTGGGAAAGAGCAGGATTAATTGAAGAGTTATTAATTCAAGTTTATCGCGATGGTAGTGACGAATTTCAAAGCGCCTTAGAACACCCAGCCGTAATAACAGCGAAAAACCATATTCCCGTCGGTATCGGCATTTTAGCAGGAATTAAGCCGCGCCAAATTCCTTGGTCTCAGGTAGAAAGCCAGGTGCAAAAAGTGCGTAATCAAGACTTAGCTGGAGTCTCTTTTTTCTTCTATGAAACTCTGTGGAATCTTGCTCCTGAACCCATTAGTCAGCGCCAATCTGGGATTAGAAGAATATTTCCCACAGCAGTTGAACGCCCTAGCGTTTACCAATAGGGACGTAATATATTACATCCCTACAAGATTATTTTGTCCCCAAAAAAACAGAATAACCTTACCACCAGAAAATTGATTACAGTTCCATTAGCATCAGGTTTTTCAAAGCTGTTAGTCCTTTTTTCACCCGACGCGAGACTGTAACCACACTAATATCTAACATTTCCGCAACTTCTTTGTGAGTTAAATCCTGCAAAAAGACAAACTCAACAATTTCTCTGGTTTTATTTTCTAGTTGCACCAAAGCTTGTTGTAAGCGAATGCGGTCTTCCTCTGCTAATTGGAAACTGCGATACTTACTATCAGGAACTAACTCACCCAAGCTGGCTCGATCTTCTGCTTCATTACCTACTGGTACATCCAAGCTTAAAGGCTCACGGTGATTTTTGTAAGCCAGTTCAATTTCTTGCCATTGATCGAGAGTAATATTTAATTGTTCAGCTATTTCTAGCTTAGTTGGTTGTCGATTTAATTTTTCCTGCAATTGTCTGGTTACACCAACAGATTGTTGCTTCAATTCCAACCAGCGTCGAGGAATTCGCAATGAACAACCCTTATCACGCAAATAATGTCGAATTTCACCCCGAATATAGGGAATAGCAAAAGTACTAAAACTACATCCCTTACTAAAATCGAATTTATCAATGGCTCGCAACAAACCTAAACAAGCAACTTGTAGCAAATCTTCATAACTTTCGTTACACTGATTAACCCAGTGGTGGGCTTCTCTCCTCACCAACCCGATATTGAGTTCCAGGATTTGGTTGCGTAATTGGGCGTCTTGATTGTGCTGGTATTGGCGCAGTAGCTGTAAACTATCTTGCTTCAGTTCGTTAGTAAGTCTGCTAGACATAACAAAAATGGCTTGGTAGAAGGAGCTTTCAATATTTGGAGTCTTGTCCCCTGTTGAGGCTTCTCACCTCATAAGCTGAAAATAAAAATAAACTCTTATAGTAACCCAAGTGTATATTTCGGTTCTACTGAGCGACAACAGCATTTTTACCGTGACTAGATCGACACACACACCCTGAAATACGCAGATTACCAGACAAGACTCAATTGATAGAGTAAATTGCTGCCAGTCTTCTTATACCAATTACCCAGGCTCCTTTGGCAACCTCCCAAAGGAGTAAAATCTAGCTATGGGCAGAAAAATTTTCTAAATTTAGGCAAAATGATTTCCACTCAAGTCTAATTTTCAAATATTATCGCTTGATTCTCACTGTACTGGTTCAATTCGCATTAGCTGTCCATTAAATTCATCGGTCAGTAGATACAACAAGCCATCTGAACCTTGACGAATGTCACGCACTCGTTGACCAATATTAATCCTTTCCACTTCAACCACATTACCACTTGCATCTGTCTCAAGGCGGCGAAGATCCTTGCTAACTAAGCCTCCTGCAAAGAGATTACCTTGCCATTGGGGAAATATCTCACCGTTATACACTGCTAATCCTGAGGGGGCGATGGCTGGAGTCCAAACAATTTTGGGATCTACCATTGCTGGTTGCGATTGGCTTGTACCAATAGGTTTTCCAGTTCTATATTCTCGACTATTACTTACCAGAGGCCAACCATAGTTTTTCCCAATCTGCAATAAGTTTAACTCATCGCCTCCCCTAGCACCGTGTTCTGTTGCCCAAATGCGATTAGTTATAGCATCATAAGCCAAACCTTGAATATTACGATGACCATAACTCCAAATCGCAGATTTATTCCCCTCCAAGGAAGGATTATTCTCTGGAATTGAGCCATCATCGCCAATGCGAATCACTTTACCCAAATGACTATCTAGATTTTGCGCCTGCAAACGAATCAACTCACCATCTAAACTCACAGGCGGATTTCCTCCATCACCAATGGAAACTAGCAAAGTTTCATCTGGTAACCACACAAGACGAGAACCAAAGTGTTGACTTCCCGGTTTAGCTGGAGTGACTTCAAAAATAACCTGCCAATTTTGGATCGCTTCACCATCAAAAATAGCACGGGCAATTTTTGTCCGATTGCCATTGCGATTACCATCAGCATAGGAGAAATAAACTAGTTTATTTTCTGCGAAACGAGGATGTGGGGTAATATCTAAAAGTCCCCCTTGACCAGAAGCAAAAACCCTTGGTACACCAGGAATCGCCCTTGACTCCAATCTACCATTGCGTACCTGTCGCAATTGCCCTGATCGCTCAGTAATGAGTATCGTACCATTGGGGAGCCACGCCATACCCCAGGGATTTTCTAAACCCTGCACCAAGGAAACTAGTCGGTATTGAGGTTGCTTGGCTAAGGTTCCTGTTAGATTCGGTTCACTTTTGGCGCTGGGAGTAATCGCGTTGGGTTCGCTGCAAGCTACTGTTACTAAAGAACCCAAAATTACCAGAAAACCGAGACTGAATCTATTCCAAACCATAGCCATTGTCCTCACTTAGCGACGGTGAATAAAGATTAAAAAGTAACGAATTATACTTTTTGCCGTGATTCAATAAACTTAGGGGCTAATAACAGCTTATCGAAGGTGACGAGAATGGCTAAAAATCTAGATTTCCTCCCAACAACACCACAACCTACAGGAAAATCCCCACTCCATCAGACTCAAAATCGCTCCCTCTTAGCAGATGCAAGCCAAAGACTAGACCAAGCTTTACGCTATGTTTCCATCTCTGAGGATGCTGTAGAACGTCTTAAATATCCCAAAGCCAGTTTAATTGTCTCAATTCCAGTGCGGATGGATGATGGTTCCCTCAAAATTTTTCCTGGTTACCGCGTACGCTACGATGACACCAGAGGACCAGGTAAAGGAGGAGTACGCTATCACCCCCATGTAGCCCTTGATGAAGTGCAGTCCCTAGCCTTTTGGATGACCTTTAAATGCGCACTGTTGAACTTGCCCTTCGGTGGCGCTAAGGGAGGTATTACAGTTAATCCGAAGGAATTATCAAAAGCAGAATTAGAACGTCTGAGTCGGGGTTATATCGATGCGATTGCCGATGCTATTGGTTCTGATGTGGATATCCTTGCCCCTGATGTCTATACCAACCCTACAATTATGGGTTGGATGATGGATCAATATAGCATTATCAAAAGGCAAATCAGCCGCGCTGTAGTCACCGGAAAACCCTTGAATATTGGTGGTAGTCGAGGAAGGAACAGTGCAACCGCCACAGGAGCATTTTATGTCATGCAAGCCATCTTGCCGAAATTTGGTAAATCGCCTGCTAACACAACCGTTGCTGTACAAGGTTTTGGTAATGCTGGGTCAACTCTAGCCGAATTATTAGCAAAAGCAGGTTATAAAGTTGTTGCTGTTAGTGATTCCCAAGGTGGCATTTATTCTCAAAGAGGCTTGGATATCCCTAGCATTCGCGAATATAAAGAAACCAGTCGCAGTATCAAAGCTGTCTATTGTCAGGATAGTGTTTGCAACATTATGGAACACAAGGTGATTAGTAACCAAGAACTACTTACCTTAGATGTGGACGTATTAGTTCCTGCAGCGCTGGAAAACCAAATTACTCAAGCCAATGCACCAGATATCCAAGCCCAGTTTATTTTTGAAGTTGCCAATGGTCCAGTTTCTGCTGCTGCTGACGAAATTTTAGCGGCAAAGGGCGTGCATTTAGTACCCGATATTTTGGTCAATGCAGGGGGAGTAACAGTCAGCTACTTTGAATGGGTACAAAATCGCAACGGTTGGTACTGGACTCTAGAGGAAGTGAACCAACGCCTGAAACAGAAGATGGAGACAGAAACAGAAGCTGTCTGGTCAATTGCCCAGGAATTGGGAGTATCTCTACGTACAGCAGCCTATATTCACGCCTTAAACCGTCTAGGAGAAGCCTTAGATGCCAAAGGAACCAGAGATTATTACACAAAATAAGACAAGGGATAAGTAGCTATTACTAACTAGTTCCTCTTGATTAAACAGAAAATATTTTTTCAAGAGGTCTATACTTCTATACTTCTTTCTCAGAAGCCACAAGTACCACAGTAATATTATCTGAGCCACCATTGTTTTTCGCTGCTTCAATTAAATCGTCTGCCACTTCCCCACAGCTCTTGCTATCCTGGTTTAAAATCGGAGCAATCTCATCGTCGGCAAGTTCTTCGGTCAAACCATCACTACACAAAAGTAAGCGATCACCAAGCCTAAAATCTAAGCCTTGAACTTCGATTTCCTGTATATCCTTGCGTCCCAAACACTGGGAAAGTACGTGTCGCCAAGGGTGCATCCTGGCTTGTTCAGCATTGATATCACCAGCTTTAAGTGCCCGTGCCACCCAGGTATGATCATCTGTAATTTGCTCTAGTTGGGAATCGCGCCAGCGATAGAGGCGAGAATCGCCAATATGACCAAACCAGAATTTACCCTGACGGAACATAACAGCCACAGTAGTGGTTCCCATATCAGCCCTTTCAGGATGCATTTCCTGGTCTAACAAAATCTGTTCGTTAGCCTTATCAATAGCATTGACCAGTAAAGCACTCGACTCCAAATCACTATCCCAATTTTCTTTCAGGTAGGACTGAATCACTTGCGTGGCAATGCGACTGGCTTCTTCACCTCCGGCATGACCTCCCATACCATCGGCAACAACAAAAAAGCGTCCTTGAGGATCGATAAAAAAATCATCCTGGTTTACTGACCGCACGAGTCCGGGATCTGTAAGACCCATGAAGCGAAGTTTCATAGCACTATCTGCTGCTGGCATCAACAAAATTGATTAAGGATTTAAGGCATCCGATCCCAACGGTCAAGCCGCTTCAGGAGACGGAAGAGAGCAAAAGCAGCTACAAAGGCTGCTAAACCGACAATTACTGCCAAGATTATCTTGTTATTAACTAGCAGTATGGTGGCAGAGATGGTAAAAGCACCGACTAATAAAGTATAGTTGGTTCCTAGCTGCATCACACTAATGCGACGTAGGATACGGTCAGATTCAATTGAGCGCACGCGCACTCGCAAATCTCCCCGGTCTAGTTTTTCAATTGTATCCTCAATGCGCCGTGGTAGCCCCAAAGCGGTACTACTAACTTGAGCAGCCTGTCTGCCGAGTTCATCGAAAATACTATTACCGTTGCTATCTCTGCTGTTTGTCATAATATCCATTGCAAAGGGTTGTGCAACCTCCATGAAGTTGAATTCGGGGTCTAAACCTTTGCCTACACCTTCTAAGGTAGAAAAGGCACGCATCACAAAGGTAAAAGTGGCAGGGAAGCGAAAGGGCTGGTCATAGGCGATTTCATAGAGGTCATCTCCAATTGCCACAATTGACTGCTCTTCAAAAGGCTTATCCATAAAATTATCCAACATATATTGGATAGAACGCCTCACTGGTCCCATATCACCTGTGGGTGCTAGTGCGCCTAATTCAACGAGAGAGGCTACAACTCTATCAGAGTTTTTCTCTGCAATACCAAAGAGCGTATCCATTAATTTTTCACGCACATTGGTTTTGATGCTTCCCATCATGCCGAAATCATAAAAGATTAACTCTCCATTAGCACCTACGGCTAAATTTCCAGGGTGGGGGTCGGCGTGGAAAAAGCCATCGTTGAGTAATTGTCTCAGATAAGCTTCTGCACCTAATCTAGCAAGTAATTTGCGGTCTAAACCAGCAGATTCTATGGCTTCGTAATGACTGATTTTAATCCCTGGTAGATATTCTAAGCTCAATACCCTGGGAGAGCTATAGCGCCAGTAAACACGGGGTACTTTAACCCAGGAATGTTCGCGAAAGTTACGGCGGAAGGTATCAGCGTTGCGACCTTCATTGAGATAATCAGTTTCTTCCCAGAGTATTTTACAACACTCGGCGTAAATACCCATCCAGTCGCGACCTTTGCCCCATCGAGGATGGTTCTGGAAGTAGCGAGCTATTTTTTTGAGGATCGCTAAATCGATGGTAAAAAGCTGTTTTAAGCCAGGACGTTGGATTTTGACGACAACTTCTTCACCACTATACAATTTCGCCTTGTGTACCTGACCCAAGCTAGCTGCTGCTAGGGGAGTAGGATCAAAGTAGCGAAATAGTTGGTCAAGGGGTTTACCTAAATCTTCTTCTATAATGGCTACAGCCTGCTCGTAGCTAAAAGCAGGAACGCGATCTTGGAGTTTGGTTAGTTCTTCCACATACTCGCTGGGAAATAGGTCTGCACGAGTGGAAAATAGCTGACCTGCTTTAATGAAAGTGGGACCTAGTTCCAGAATCGATTCCCGGATCCAAATTGCTTGGGATTTTCTTCTCGCGGCTCGTTTTTCTTCTGTGTATCCTCCTGGATAACTCCAAGGTTTACCATCTAGCCACAAACCAGACAATAAACTGAGGACAAATACCCAGATATCAAAGCGCCGCCGATTGCGGGAGTAATTCTGGCGATTCCACCGATAGGCTGTCTTACCATGTTCTGTTGGTGCAGAAGCCAAGATAATTCCAGACTCCTGACTGGGTTCAAGACGATCTTCTGAGTTATAAGGGAGGGCAGACACTCGGTTTCCTAATTTAAGTTATTGAAATGTATTAACTAAATAGATATTTAATGGTGATATGGAGAGAGCATCCACTAGATTATATGCTCACAATTGAGTTATTTTAGCTGCTGTGAACTTTGAGTTCTGATCGCAAACGAGCAATTTCTGCGCGTAGTTCGTCGATTGTTTCTTGCAGATCAGCAGGTTCAGAACTAGTGTAATCGGAGCTAGGGTTACTCTGTCCGTAGTTACTTTTGGCAATTTCTTGTTCGGCGCGAGCCATCACTTGTGTGGTAAATTGACGCAGGTTTTCCCTTTGCTCAGCATCAAATTTACCTAACTCGCTCATGGCATTGGTTACAGCTTCTTCAGCTTTCTCTCCAATAACTTCTGCCAAGGCTCTACCGACAAAAAAAGCATGGATTACGGGGTTACTCATTATAAAAATTATGCTTAGAGTTTCGTAACAAAATTATATCTTGCTAATCCAAGATTCTGGGAGTTGGATCAAAGTATGGGGTTTTAGGGATAGTTATTGATTATTGGTTATTGGTTGTTGGTTGTTTGGGGAAACGGATGAGAGGCGGTGCTACAGCTTAATTAATAGTAATGTGAAAACGGATGAGTAATGCTCTGCCATCGACTTCCACTCTCCCTACTTCCCCTGCTCCCCTGCTAAATTTATTCTTGCTCCTGATTGTGCTCTCCTGGCATATCTGGTAGAGGTGGGAAAGATTGTTGTTGGTGAAGTATGCTAGAACCTGGTTCCTGGGGCTGATTTAGGCGTAAGACGATCCCAAAACCAACACCAGCAGCTGCAGAAATTGTGCAAATTGTCAATAGTAGTCGCCAGGGAAATTTTGGAGGGGCGGTGGGCGTGAGATTTTCTTGGCTAGCAACTGATTCAACTTCTAAATCAGCTTCTAAATCAGCAACTGCTATCTGTTGTTGGGTAGGTTGTGGTTTTGGTTGTGGTTGTTGTGCTGGTGTAGTAACTGCAACACTCTTAAGGCGATGGTTGGGAGAAGAATCTAACGACAGAGGTGGTGCAGTGGAAATGGAAGGTTTGGAGAGGGTGGAGTGTCGCAGAGGTGATATTTTTTTTTCCTCTACTGTTTTTTGATGTATTTTTGGAGGCTGTGGCTTAATTTCCTTAACTGAAGGGCGATAATTTCGGGTTTCAGGTGGGGAAAGTTCCTGTGGAGGTAAAAGCGCTAACCAAGCTTTGACGCTTTGGGGACGTTTTTCTCTTTCTAAATTTAAACCACTGAGAATCGCTGTTTTAACTTCTGAGTTGAGGTTGGGGTCAAATTTGCGCCATGCGGTAGGGGGAATTCGTTTTTGCAGGGGTGCTGGTGGTGGAGGATTTCCCGTCAGCAAGCAGTAAAAGGTAGCAGCTAGGGAGTAAATATCTGTGGCTGGTGTGGCTTTAAGATTGGGATTATATTGTTCTGGTGCAGCGTATTCTGGGAAGACAAGGTTGGCGTGGGTAGCCTTGATTCCTGGCGTGAATTCACTTATGAGAGAAACATCAATCAAAACTGCTTGAGTCTGATTTTGGGTGATGAGAATATTGTCTGGTTTGATGTGGCGGTGAGGTAACCCTGCATTATGTAATACTGCTAAGGCTTTACTTACTTGCAGGATGTATTTTGTTGCTTTTTCAGGGTGTGGTAGAAATCCCGAATTTATAACTGCAGCAAGGGTTTTACCCTTGAGATATTCACAGACAAGATAAGGCAATCCATCTTCAACAAAGCTATCTGTAACCTTGACGAGATTAGGATGTTGGCAGGTTTGCAGTTTTTTGGCTAAGCGAAGAAATTGTTGCCGAAATTGCTCAAAGTTAGGATGTTCCTGCAGAGAAGGGGTAATAGTTTTAATAATAACTTCTCGCGCCGATTCCGTTTGGGTACCTCGATAGGTTCTACTGAAAATACCTTCACTAATTACTGGACCAAGAAGATATTTGCCTTGGTTGAGAGCTGCGATCGCTTCTGTGATCATACAATCAATTTCCTAGTGCCGTTATCCTCATCCAATTATGTTACGTTTACTTGCATTGTGGTGATAAAAAAGCAAAATTTTTGTAGGGAGTAGCATAAAAAAACAGCCTTGCCAAATTAGGTGGCTGTCTAATTGAGTTAGGCTGTCCTAGATTATCCTAATGCAGTAATTTTCAGGGATTCTAAGACTTTATTCGCAACTAGTACAGAAGAGTCGGGGTTTTGCCCTGTAACTAAGTTACCACTGGCGACAGCAAAGGGTTGAAAATTCTCTACTCCCTGAAAATTTGCGCCTAATTCTTTTAGTTTGCTCTCCAACATGAAGGGTACAGTATCGGAAAGTCCCACTGCATCTTCTTCTGCATTAGTAAAAGAAGTGACATACTCCTACGCTGACCCTACGGGCAGGTGACGTAGGCTTCTTACCAACACCAGCCAACGCTTCGGTTGCGAGGGTTCGCTTTACTACTAACGGAATGCCCTACCGCCAAATTTAAAATGTTTTTGCTGCGTTCACATCCCTGTCGGCTTGATACCCGTAATGAGAGCATGAATGCCATCTATCCGATAATTTCTTGGGTACTTTATGACCATAATAGTCCCATTAATAAGAATAATCCAGATGAATGTAGCAAGGAATCAGCCTGATTGATGGGAACAACGAAAGGATTAAATGAGTGTTTTTTATCAATCAAAGAAATAAAAAAAGATTGTAAAAAATAATAAGAGCAAAATACCAGTAAAGATGTTAATACTGAAATCAATATATCCCTATAAAAAATATAAATATCCTTATGAACTTTTACCTCAAAAAAAAGCCAATCTGTTAGATTGTAATGGGATACCACTACAACTAAAACAACCGTTGTCAAAACCCCCAAGACGAAACCACCCCACTTACTCATAATCGCACCTAACCTGGTATCAAGAAATTATAACTATCATGTTAGCGATAATTACAAACTTCAACATTGCGCGATTAAGTTATTCAAAGTGACAATAAATACTCCAAAAACTCCTGCAATTCTTGGTCAGTTAAATGCAAACGCGACTTTTTCCCATAGGTTTGCAACAAATGCTCCACGCCCTGTTGACGAGTCCAATTTAAACGCACCATCTCGCGATCAATTTGTTCAATTCGAGGATCCTCTTGGGGCAAAATAGAACTAGTGCTAGCTTTTTTTTGCTTCTTTATACTCTTAGTTGTATTCTCAGAAACTGCTTCTTCGGTTACTTCTAATCTTGGTTCCTCCGCCACAACAGTTACAGTGGAAAAAGCACTAATTTCTTCACTCATAGGAGTAGTTTCACTTCCAGGTATACTCGGTGTCGGTGAATTGAGTATTTCCTCGATGCGGTTTTGACTTACAGTAGCGTCATACTCTTCATCTGGCGCAGCAGTTGTCAAAAATTCCGGTGGCGGTAAAGTTTCTCGCCAACTAGGAACAGGAGAAGATAATGGTTTATCCTCAGATACTGGAGGTGGAGTAGTCTTTTTCGGTGCTGATTTTGAAGGGATACCAAGCAACGCTAAAGCACGATGACGAGCCTTATCCTCTGCTTCCTCCACTGTATCAGCTCCAGCCAAACCAGTAGCAATCGTTACACCTTGCTCTTGAACCATCACACGTACGATAAACTTACCATGACTGGTGGTGACAAACTCACTGATCAGGCTGCATTGGGGATAAAGGTCACGAAACTGAGTAAACATAAGCTTAATTTATTCTTTATTTGCTAGATGTTATTTTTCCGCCCAATCTTCCCTGTTATTGGCTTTTGAGGCTACATTTAATGATTTTTCAGGCGGTAGCAGGACATTTCTCGGGCTAGAGATATAAGTTTTACCTAAAAAACGATTTGCCAACGTCCCCAGAGAAACTAAAATAGTGTAGGTATGCTAGGAATCTTACTCACTACTTTAACCGTTAAGTCATTAGGTTAGTGAAATAACATCCAAGCATCAACCCTACCTACATTTGTATCGCTTGCTTCTGATTGCCCATTCTATCTGTACCAAAATGTCAATAGTCAAGGCACATTCCTGATGGCATTTGATACCACAGCTAATCCCATAGCTTACTGATGGTAGAACTCCTCAAGATGTTTAGCAGATCTTACACCTAAGCATTGGTTCGTGTGAGGAGTAACAAATCACCTACGTTTTTCAGGAACAAGTAACTCAACTAAAATAGGCATGGTCAAGGGTCAAGTAGACGTTAAAAACCATCATCAAAACTTATCCGAAGACTACTCATTTTTTGTTGAGTTGTGCTTGGTTTTAGGGGTGCTTTCAGATAGAAACAATGGCGGGAAGAGCAAGGGAACTCAGCTTAAACTAAAGGATAATTTTGCATGGAATTTTCAATCGCTACATTACTTGCTCAATTTGTTGATGATAAATTAGTAGCTCGTAAAGTCTTAGAAAAAAAACTAGATTGTCAAGAAGAACAAGACTCTCAAAAACTAGAAATTGCTTTAGAAGCTTTAGAGAAAATTGGCATACTTACCAAAGAGTTTGGTAAATATCGACGAGTTTACGAAGAAGACATAGTGGAAGCTAAATTACGTTGTTCGAGTAAAGGCTTTTGCTTTGCAATTCAAGAAGTAGAAGATGCTGATGATGTTTATGTGCGAGAAAGCCATTTAAGTAATGCCTGGAATGGTGACAGAGTTTTAGTAAAAATCATCAAAGAAGGTAGCCGTCGCCGTTCTCCCGAAGGAGAAGTTAAGCTGATTTTAGATCGAGCTAACCCTTCCTTACTCGCAACAGTAAAACAGAGCGAAGAGCAATATCGAGCTGTTCCCCTTGATGATAGATTGTTGTTTGAAATTGACCTCAAATCTGAGAAAAATAAAGCACAAGAATTATCTCAAGCTATTGATCATTTAGTTCATGTTGAAGTGCTACGTTATCCCTTAGGGAAACATTTACCCCTCGGTAGAGTGACTAAAGTTTTGGGTAGTGATGCAGAAGCAGCAGCTGATACCGAAATTGTTTGCTGTAAACATGATTTACCACAAATTTTTAGTCAAGAAGCGATAGAAGCAGCCAAGAATCTGCCCCAGCAACTGGATGAAACAGAACTAGATGAGAGGCTAGATTTAAGAGAAGTATTTACCATCACAGTTGAAGCAGAAAGTATCACCGAAAAACAAGATGCTGCTTTAATTGAAAGTGCTTTAAGCTTAGAGAAAACTGATGCAGGCAATTGGAAAGTAGGCATTCATGTAGCTGATTTTGCCTACTACATTGAAGAAGATTCTGTCCTAGATAAAGAAGCTAAAAAACGCGGCACCGCAGTATTTCTAGGAGACAAGTTTTTACCTCTTTTCCCTGAAGCTGTATCAAAAAACTGCTCTTTACTACCAGGAAAAGAAAGTCTAGCCTTCTCTATTTTTATTATTCTTGAACCCACAGGTCAAATAATTGAATATGAAATTCAACCTAGCGTAATTAAAGTAGATCAACAACTTAACTACCAAGAAGTACAATCTATCCTAGCTGCTGAAGATGTAGCTCAGGAAATAAAATCTACTAAAGAGTTACTGACACAACTATTTTTGCAAATTAGTCCCCTGGTTAAAGCCCAAAGACAACAGAGAGGTTCCTTTGAATTAAACTACCTTGAACATCCCTTAAACTACAAAGATGAAGGTAGATTAGGAGCCATTTCTATCTCCGATGCTTTACCAGTTTACGCCCTCTTGACGGAATTAATGGTACTAGCAAATCGAGTCGTCGCCAATCATCTCAAAGCCTTAGAATTACCTGCTATCTATTGCTGTCAATCGGAACCAGATTGGGATGAATTAGAAGACTTACTCAAACTAGGAACAAATTTAGGACTTAAATTAGATTTAACAGCAGAAGATGACGTTACCCCTGGTGACTATCAAGCTTTCACTCAAGAATTTGCCAAATCTTCAGCGAAAAAAGTCTTAAATTATCTCCTAGAGTCTACCCTAAAACCCGTCACCTACAGCACCAAACCCATCCCTCACTTTAGTTTGGCATACCAAGAAGGCTACACCAGATGTATTTCCCCTGGCAAACGCTATGCTGATTTATTAGTACAACGCACACTTCATCTATTATTTGACGAAGGACGCGATCGCCGTAATAATCGCACTAAAGAAGGAGTTAATCTGGGCAGCAGTAATAGTCACGAACAGGTAAAGTGGAAAGTACTGCAAACTCAACTACAAGCAGACTGGGAAGAAACACTACATCTGATTATTCCTCACCTTAATGAAAAGGAAAAACTAGCAGAAGATGCAGAAACAGATCTCGAAGGTTTAAAGAAAGCAGAACAGATGAAAGAACGCACTGGACAAGTGTTTCAAGGACTAATTACCGGAGTACAATCCTACGGTTTCTTTGTTGAAATAGAAGACTTGTTAGTGGAAGGTTTAGTTCATGTTAGTTCTCTCAAAGATGATTGGTACGAATACCGTTCTCGTCATTCTTGCCTGGTTGGACGTAAAAATCGTACTGCTTATCGTCTAGGCGATCAAGTAGAAGTACAAGTAAAAAGTGTAGATTACTATCGTCAACAAATTGATTTAGTTACCGTTGGTGGTGGTAGCGAAGCTAGTAGCGAAGACTTAGAAGAAGATTAATCAAGTAGGGGCGTAAAAATTTACGTCCCTTCATTTTGTCATTTTGCTGTTTTATAAGTTCTGTAGGTTGAATTTAGTAAGAGCGATATTTAATCGAGAGGACATTGAATTTACACAGTGTATAAATTGCAGATACTAGTAACACTTAATAACTATTAAAAGTTTATTCTGATTCAAAGTATTTGAAGACTTATTTCGTCTGTATTTTTAATAGATTGAACATTGGGTTGTAATACCAATTTCATAAAATAATGTTACAAATTAGTAGCTGGAAATCCTTGCCAGGTATAGATTTTTCCATAGCAGCCATTTGTCAAAATGGTATAACAGCAAATTTGATATTATTTTGGCTACTGGAGTATATCCAGACACTTCCTTTGACTGTTTAAAACAGAATCTGTTCAATAATTTAGAGCTAAGAAAGAAGACGATGAATAAAGAAGATTTGGGGTGAGCGAAAAAATATGTGGGGAAGAAAAGTGAGTAGTTAGCGTCAATGATACGACAACTTACTCCCCATTATTTATTCTCTTTCTTCTGCTGTGCCACCCGTAGAATATTAGCTAGCTTACTCCCCAAAATTACAACCAGCAGAAAGACTATTGTGTTTAGTGGATGAAACGTTGGTAAATCAGTATTTTTAAACCATTGATGAAATGGAAGAAACTTTGGTTTTTCGTTGTAATATTCTCAGTGAAATGAAAAGTTAAATTAAGAATTTAACCCATTATCATTGGCTAGAGTTTCTTTAATTGCTTAGGGGGTATGGCAACCGGATCTCGTATCACATGGGGTCATTTGACTACTATCTTCCCCACTTTTTTCGCTCTCTTGTTTAGTAAGTATGGCTCGACAAAAGAGCATAGTAGATTAGTTCATAGTTAATCCAAAGGAAAAACTTACAGTTACTTTTAAATCAAGAAGATATACAAATAATTGCCCGTGCGGGGAATCGAACCCCGGTCTCCCTAACCTTACGGTTCGAGAATCTTACCACTAGACCACAGGGGCGTACAAAGCGCTTTTGAGCTACATTCTCTAAAACATAGGTCTAGTGTAGTTTTTTACATAACCTTTGTCAACCCACATTCCACACTCCAAAGAAAAAAGACTTTGCACTCCTTAAAATTATCCCATGGTTGTGTAACGCCTCACAGGATGACAAGATAAGTACAAGCCTTATAGCTATACATTAATTGAATCTTTTGACTTTAGTAATGGTAGTATTTTTCTGCGTAATTTTAAATTGTTACTAATTACTATATATTTCAAGACTCTCTAAGCATAATCAATATCTTTCAACTAGCACTCAAGCTGACAGAAAACATCACCCATGCTAACCTCAACCATAGTCCTCTAAATTACAATTACTCATGGGTAGCCAATCCACAGCCAAAACTATTTTTCTTCTCACCTCTATGGTTGGTTGGCTAATAGTTGGTGCAGCTTTAATGTATCTATTTCCCTTCTTTGCTAATCTACTATTACCCTCAGATCGCACTCATCTTTGGATCGAAAATTTAACTCGCGGCGGTTATAATCCAATGCTCGGTATAGTAGGAGGAAGTATTACCTTAGCTATTACTGTTTTGGGAAATTTTATCTGGTATCAGCAATTTGATGGCAAGATTTAGATTTTTAATCTTCAATAATCGCTATATTTTCAAAATCTAAAGCCGAATTTCCCTAGAGAAATCCGGCTCAATAAGCTAGTCTAATTAAATCCTATGCTTGAACAGCTTCAGGATAAACGCTTACCTTCTTCTTGCTTTTGCCCTTTCTCTCAAAAGCAACAACACCATCAACCAAGGCAAACAAGGTATCATCGTTGCCACGACCAACATTATTTCCAGGATGGAACTTAGTTCCGCGTTGACGCACTAAAATATTACCAGCTCTGACAACTTGACCACCATAGCGCTTCACACCTAAACGTTTAGCATTGGAGTCACGACCATTGCGAGTACTACCAGTTCCTTTCTTATGAGCCATAGTTTCCTCTAAATTAGGTTACAAGTACAATTATTTTATTCAGATTCAGTCTCAGCAGGTACTGCTTCTGCAGCAACCTCTACTGCAACTGCAGGAGTTGAATCATCTGCTTGTGCGATTACGGAACCATCTAAGCTAATCGCATCCACCATCAAACGAGTCACCTCTTGACGATGTCCCCGCTTTTTACGGGTTTTCTTTTTCGGCTGCATCTTGTAGACTATCACCTTGCGACCGCGAAAATGACGCATTACAGTGCACTCTACCTTCGCACCTTCCACCAAAGGCTGACCAAGAGACACTTCACCCTCATGGTTAACGAGGAAAACCTTATCAATGGTGTAGTTAGCCTCTGGTTCCACTGCTAATAGTTCTACATCATAAAAGCGACCTGGTTCAACTCGCAGTTGCTTACCACCAGTTTCAATAATTGCGTAAGTCATGTAATTTTCCTGATATATTGCCGTACAGGTAGCAGAGAATACTTAGAGCCCTAGGCCCTAGGCAATCTTTGGCTTTACTTAATGTTTCAACCTGATCCGAGCGGTAATTGAGAAACACAATCTAGGATTATCTGCCATAATCTACACTTGCGTCAATAGCTATTGCATTTTCTAGTATTAAGCCTCGAGTGTAGAATAACCTCTCAAACGGCAATTACGCTCAAAATCAGAATTCAACAGCTTGCTGTCTAAGATGCTTAAGCTCTAGATTTTTGAAAAAGAGAGCGTTAGGATCTCAAGCGTAGGTGTATCTAGTCTGATTCCCAGTTAAAATTGCTAATTATTATCTGGGCCAAAGAATCAACTTACATCCAAAGTAGGTTGACAATTCCCAAAAATCTTCGCCAGATTTAACCAGGAGCAGACCAAGTAACAACACGTGAGGAGATGTGTGTGATTTATGACCAGAAATCGGGAAATGCCAGAAAAATGGCAAACAGAGGAGCTAATAAAATCTAGTCCGCAACCAAATTCTAGGCTTCCTGGACAAACTGCAAAGGACAAATATTTCCGCACTCCTGCTGAACTTGACAAAATAGATTTACCTAGCCCAACCGTCGTGCCTTTACCCACTCCAGAAATAGAAACCGCAGCCTCTTCTCCTCAACAACGTTGGAATTTGTTGAACTGGAAAATATGCGGTGTACTCATCGTACTATTTTCCGGTGGTTTAGGTTATGGTGCTATGTCCACCCTCTTGAAACTACCTGCTGTTCCTGATTGTCACGACATATTTCTCCCCTTTACTTCCGCTTCAACACGTCTTTCTTGTGCTCAAATAGCTGCAGACAAAAACAATGTAGAAGACACCCTAGAAGCAATTCACCTGGTGGAAAATCTGCCTAAAGATCACCCCTTGCGTCCTGAAATCAATCGCTTGGTGGCAGAATTATCTTTGGATGTCTTGAAATTTGGCGAACGGAAATTTCAAGAAGGAGATCTCGAAGGTGCGATTGCAACAGCGAAAGAAGTACCCAGTCATGCCGAAGCCTATGAGCTAGTTGAAGATAAAATTACAAAGTGGGAATCAATTTGGACTGAAGCCCAGGAAGACTACGAAGCTGCCGAAAAACAACTTAAACAATCTCATTGGAATCTTGCTTTCCGCGAAGCAGTACGCCTCACCTACAGTGATAATAAGTATTGGGCTACCATCAAATATCGAGAAATGGTGGCTCAAATTAATCAAGGTCGCCTAGATAGTGCCAAACTAGATGAAGCTTATAAGGCGATTCGTCGTGGTGGTGCAGATAATTTGCTCAAAGCCATCGAAATTTCCCAAGTGATAAAATCCGACAGCTATGCCCATAAAGAAGCACAGGATTTAATTGGGGATGCGGTAGAAAAGCTAATGTCCCTGGCTTATAAAGCCCTTGATAACAGTAACTGGAGTTTAGCTGCCAAAATCGCCAACAAATTACCTGCTAATTTAAAAGATCAGGATAAGATTGACGAGATTCATTTCCTATCTGATGCTGGTTCCAGGGCACAGTTGGGTACAATTTCTTCCCTCGAATCGGCAATTTTTTCTGCCCAAAAAATCCAGGCTGAAAGTTCCCTACACAACAAAGCCACAAAATTAATTTCCCGTTGGCAATTGGAAATTGAAGATGTTGCTTACCTCGAAGAAGCCAGACGCTTAGCCAGACCTGGTAGAGTAAGAGATCTTAGAGCCGCCATTGCCAAAGCCCAACTAATTCCTCGTTACAATCCACGCTACGAGGAAGCACAAAGTAAAGTGAGATCCTGGACTCGTGAGGTGCAGCTAGCCGAAGATAGACCAATTTTAGACCGAGCAACTCAACTAGCTCGCTATGATGGCGGTGTCGCTTCCCTGCAAGATGCGATTAATGAAGCCAGTCAGATTAATTCTAGTCGCCCCCTCTATGGAGAAGCTCAGAATAAAATTCAACAGTGGAGTTCAAGTATTCAAAGGCAACAAGATCAACCTCTACTCAATCAAGCAGAAAGGTTAGCAAGTTCCGGTAATCTACTCGCCGCCATTGATACAGCCCGACGCATCCGTAGTGGCAGAAACCTTCATAGTGAAGCCCAAGGTAAAATTCGGGGCTGGCAAAGGGAAATTAACGCCAGAGACAACCTCCAACGTGCCTACCGAGTTGCCGCTTCTCAAACACCAGAAGCCTTAGCACAGGCGATTCGTACAGCTAGACAGGTTCCCAATGGTACCAGTGCCAGTCGGGAAAGAAATCAGGCGATTAATAACTGGAGTTACCAGATGTTGGAAATTGCCCAAAGGCTTGCCAATAATTCTTCTATCAAAGAAGCCATTAAAGTAGCAAAACTAATTCCTTCAGGTACTGCAGCCTATAGTGTTGCTAGAACTAGAATTAATACTTGGCGGGCAGTTTTGGCTCCTCCTCCGATTATTATCGAAACCAAACCAGCACCACTTCCTCCACCACTTCCTCCAGTAACAGAGGCAGATTTTTCACTTCCTAGGGAATTGAAACTACCCAAACCAACCATTAACTCTAAACCCAAGGTGGAGTTTACAGAAAGCGACTCGTAACTTGACCTAAAATCTGTTCAGGAAGTACAAAACCAAAAGAGCGGCTGTCTTCACTGAATGCGAGGTTATCTCCTTGCAGGAAACAGCTTCCATCCTCATGAATCGCAGCCACTCTCTTAACAATAAGCAAATCAAATTTGTGCGGGTGTTGGGCTAAAACCACATCGCCTAGGCGAGGCTGAGTCTTGACATAGGCTTTGAGATTAACCAGGATATTTTCTCCCGGTTGTAGGTGGGGAAGCATCGAGTTGTTATGCACCTGGAAACATCGCCGCCTTCTCAAAA
>CAZWGS010000034.1:0-43778 GCA_964633315.1 uncultured bacterium
CCTCTCCTAGTTTATTGATTACCTTGTAGTGTCCAGCAAGTAAACTCCCAATCATCGTCTTTTTTAGCTGTAAAAGAGAATATCTCTATGTTAGTCCGTAGGCGATTGCTAAAGATTAACTCATCTCAATTAGTCAGGACTTACGCACTCAGAGGGAATTTCTGAAAAACCCTATTCCCTATAAGCTGTAACGTTGATTTTTGCTTTCACTGGTAAGTCCTATTAGTCATCATGCCCTGAGCATAAAACAATGGTAAAGCGGAACTGATACAATTATGAAAGAATTATGAAAATATCAGTATCCACTGAAACTACATTGCATGAAAACCTTTTTGCGTTCTTTGGTAGTTAAGATTGCTGCTGGAGTTACCCTGACACTATGGCTCAATGGCTGTAGCGTAGCCAACAATAGTGCTTCGACTTCAGATAGCGATCTTGAGGACAAGAAAAAAGTCGTTACCACCTTTACAATTTTGGCAGACATGGCTCGCAATGTTGCTGGTGATGAGATTGTAGTAGAATCAATTACCCGTATTGGTTCAGAAATACACGGCTATGAGCCCACACCCAGCGATTTAAGAAAAGCTCAGGATGCGGATTTAGTTCTCTACAATGGTATGAATTTAGAGCGGTGGTTTGAGCAATTTTATGGCTCTCTAGAAGATGTACCTTCAGTGTTACTTACCGAAGGAATTGAACCTATACCTATTGCGGAAGGACCTTATCAGGATAAACCAAATCCTCACGCTTGGATGTCTCCACGCAATGCTTTAATTTATGTGGAAAACATCCGTCAAGCATTGGTAGAAATCGATCCAGAAAATGCAACTACTTACAATAATAATGCTGCTACTTACAGCGCCAAAATTAAAGCCATAGACCAAAGTTTAACGGCAGATTTGCAAAAATTACCAGCCCAAAAACGTTATTTAGTAAGTTGTGAAGGAGCCTTTTCTTACCTCGCACGAGACTATGGACTAAAAGAAATGTATCTCTGGGCGATTAATGCTGAACAGCAGTCTACTCCAAAACAAATACAAAAATTGATTGAAGCAGTAAAAGCCAATTCTGTTCCCACTGTATTTTGCGAAAGTACTGTGAGCAATAAAGGTCAAAAAGAAGTTGCCAAAGCTACAGGTGCGAGTTTTGGAGGTGATTTATATGTTGATTCTCTTTCCACTCAAGAGGGTCCTGTCCCAACATTTATTGACCTTCTAGAATATGATGTCCAAACTATTACTAATGGTCTTTTAGGGAAAAATAGTAATTAGTTGTTGGTTGTTTGTTATTCGTTGTTTGTTTTTAAAACAGACAAACTTATTTCTTTTGTAATTTGAAAACCTCAAAAAAAACAGACTGTTAACTGTAAACTTTACCTCTGAAAATATGACTCATCCTTGCACAATTACAGTTGAGAATATCAGTGTTACTTATAATAATGCTCGCCTTGCTCTCTACGATGCTAGTTGTTGCGTGCAACCAGGTAAAATTACAGGTTTAGTTGGTCCCAATGGAGGGGGAAAATCTACTTTATTTAAGTCAATTATGGGTTTTGTCTCGCCTAATCAAGGACGAGTTTGCATTGAAGGCTTACCCATCGCCAAGGCGCAAAAACGACAACTGATGGCTTATGTACCCCAAGCAGATGAAGTGGATTGGAACTTTCCTGTCAGCGTTTTTGAGGTGGTGATGATGGGGCGCTATGGTCATATGAACCTGCTGCGTATTCCCTCCTCAAAAGATCGCCGCTTAGTGATGGAAAGTTTAGCGCGGGTGGGAATGAGTGAGTTTCGGGAACGTCAGATTGGGGAACTTTCTGGTGGACAGAAAAAACGAGCCTTTTTAGCCAGGGCATTAGCTCAGCAGAGTAAAATTATCTTACTCGATGAACCCTTCACAGGAGTGGATGCAACCACAGAAAAAAGCATCGTCAACTTGCTCTTGCAACTGCGTGATGCGGGACATACAATTCTGGTTTCTACCCATGATTTAGCCTCCATCGCCACCTTCTGCGATCGCGTCATCCTGCTTAATCGCACTATTCTCGCTGCTGGTACCACCGAAGACGTATTTACCCCAGAAAATCTGGCAATGACTTTCGGCAGTCTACCAACACTGCATCATCTTTCTTGCCCTGTAGAAATAAACTTTGATACTCTCCATGCTAAAAAAATAGATTGAACATCAATTAAACAGCCTTGCGATTGTTCCTATGTGCTGGACGCAATTTTCCAATGATTAATCTCATGAGTAATATTATCTCCTGGTTAGCTGCACCATTACAGTACGAATTCATGGTCAAAGCTCTGTGGGTAAGTGCATTTGTGGGTGTTGTCTGTGCCATTCTCTCCTGCTACATTACCCTTAAAGGCTGGTCACTAATGGGAGATGCAGTTTCCCATGCCGTAGTGCCAGGAGTAGTTGTGGCCTATGCTTTAGGTATTCCCTTTGCTGTGGGTGCTTTTGTTTTTGGTTTTGGTTCCACAGTAGCAATTGGCTATATCAAATCCAAAACTCGCCTGAAAGAAGATGCGGTAATTGGGGTAGTATTCACTGGTTTTTTTGCCTTTGGCATTGTCCTGGCGACGAAAATTCCCAGTAACATTGACCTATTCCATATTCTCTTTGGTAATGTTTTGGGTATTTCACCCCAAGATATGCTCCAAACTTGGATTGCTGGGGCGATTACTTTGGGGATTATTCTGTTGCGACGCAAAGATTTGTTGCTCTTTTGTTTTGATGCTAACCACGCTAAAGCAATAGGTTTAAACACTCAGTTAATGTACTACACCCTACTTTCGGTTTTAGCACTAACCATTGTGGCAGCATTGCAGACAGCAGGCATTATCCTAGTTATTGCCATGCTAGTAACTCCAGGTTCCACTGCTTACCTGCTCACAGATCGCTTTGATAGAATGTTAGGCATTTCTGTCGCCACTAGTGTTCTATCGTGTGTTTTAGGAGTTTACCTCAGCTACTATCTTGATGCTTCCACTGGTGGTTTAATTGTTGTCCTACTAACGCTATTTTTCCTCGCTGCTATGGCCTTGGCACCAAAATATGGTTTGCTAGGTCAATACCGTGCCAAGCAACGTTTAAGCTAGCATTTTGGGTGGCACTAGTTAGACAGAGCGTCGATTTTGAGTCAAGTACATTCTAATCATACGCAAGAGGGTCTCTTTGTGAGGTGGCTTGGTCAAAAACTCCGTTGCACCAGCTAATCTAGCCTTAACACGATTAATGCTGCTATTTTTACCAGTGAGAATGAGAATGGGTGTTTTCTCAAAAACAGGTGTTTCTCGCAGGAATTTGCACACACTGTAGCCATCCGCATTCGGTAGCATTAAATCCAGTAAAATTAAATCTGGTTTGTGTTCAATTAGCTGAGCAAAACCCCGCATAGGCTCTGGAATACTTAAAGTGCGATAACCTGCGGAACTCAAGATTTTTTTCAGCGTATGGGCTAAAACTGGGCTATCGTCAATACAGGCGATCAGTGGTGCTTTGCTGGTTTTAGTAACAGAGTTTTGAGGGCGCAGAAAATTAGAAACATTCTGTTGCGCTTTTACCGCAGGTTTGGCTGCTACTGCTGGAGTGGTAGCAAGTTGTTCCTTGAGTGGTAGAGGCAAATCGGGAATTTTCTCCAATGCTACCGTGCCTTTCTCAATTAGAGGCAAAAGTGAATTAATTAACTGGGTAGGGGACTGTTTGTGTTCAATGGCAAGATCCCATAAATTCATCTCACCCCTGAGAAAATCCCTTGACACCGGCAATTGCTCATTGGTATCACTCTCAGATAATACAGGCGCCAGAGTAGGACTAAAATAACCCATGCTGTAAGTCTGCCACAACTCACACATATTATTCATCTTGTTGAGCAGCGTCTGAATCTCGATTACAGACAAAGCAACAAAGCGATATAAAGGCGAAATTTCCCGCTTAAAAGGTTGCCATTCACTTTCACCATTAACATCACAAATTAGCTCAAAAAGACACTCTTGAAGCACTGTGCGTAGAACTAACTTAACCTGAATCGGACTCAGCTTATTTTGCGCCATCGCCCACTCCACCAGAGGAATTTCCCATGATTGAGGATCCGATTGCCACACTGGATCAACATACCATTGCCATTTGGAAAGATGTTGACGCAAAGCCCTTCTCAGTCGTCTGACAGGGTGCACTTCTCCAGATGGAAACAGCAAGCGACCGTCTGCAAGGTAAAATTTCCATACGCCTACACTGCTAGTTACGCGTAGTTCTCCTTCACCCTGCTGCTCTAAATGATGTACTAGTTTACTTAGATCTCCCATAAACCCATCTCATCTCTAAAGTTAAGTAATAGAAAAACTTAACAATACAATTATCTTGCTCCTGTTTCAGATTTATGCACCCCGGAGCGAATTGTCACTAAGGACATGATTAACTTACCCATCCACGATAGCTAATTTTTTTTTGAGCTAAAAGCGGGTAGGTGAAGATGATGTAGAAACTATGCCTGATCTAACAAGAGCGGATGTACAGCTAAGATCCACCACTAATTATGGCAGGTATTTCCGGGATTTCCCTAAGTCAGTAACTTTTCGGAACTCAATGGCAACTACTTTAACCGTAGAAAAACGGAGATTGCTCTTTGCTTAACTCAATATTAATACTGCCATCTGCTGAGTTAAATCTATTGTAAAGTGGCAAAATAAAAACACTATCAAGTCTCTGATTAGACTTACCATCGGAGTTAAGGTTATACCCCTTACTATCCTCTCATCGACTTGATTAACTTTTATTTCAGGTACTCTTGAGTATGATTGCCAAAATCTTCAATCAATCACAGAATTTCAGGATTCAGAGACAATTGTTGCTACTACTGTTGCTCAGTACGGCAATTCCTGTTGCGATTGTGGGACTTTATGGTAGTGTATCCTTTACCAGACTTGCTACGAGAACCTATCAAGAAGAGCTAGAAGTAGAAGCTTTAGAGAGGGCTGACTCAATTGAAATTTTCTTAGAAAGAGCAAGAGAAGATGTGCTTTTCCTCAGTCAGTCACCACCAGTACAAAGATTGCTGCAAGCTAAAGCTAATGGTGGTTTTGATTTCACTGGACGCCCAGTTTCTTCCTGGGTTGAGGAATTGAATGAAACCCTACAAGCAATGTTGAGGGCGAAACCTGAATATATAGAATGGTCTTATATTGACCAAAGGGGTCAAGAAGTTGTCCGTGTTGGCAGAGTAGGACAAGATCGCACGCAAATTAGGGTTTATTCTGGCTCACAGTTGACCAACCAAGCCAATCAATCCTTCTTTCAGAATACCCTCAAACTAAAACCGGGAAAAATCTTGGTTTCTGAGATCAAACTCAATCTGGAGAATGGTGAAATTGTCGAACCCTATGAACCCACGATGCGCTACGCTACTCCAGTATTTGATGCTAGTGGTAATACGAAAGGTATTGTCATCACCAAAGTTTTTGCAGCCCAGTTTCTTGACACTGTAACAGAACAAGAAGAATTAACTATTGGCAAAACCATCTACGACAACCAAAAAATCTTTATTATTAACCGCGGAGGTTACTATCTCTCACACCCAGACAATGAGGAGAAAGAGTGGGGCTTTGATTTAAGTAATGAAGAAAAAATACAAAATGACTTTCCCAAAAAAGTTGCCGATGAAATTTTGAATCAAGAAAATGAGAAGGGTGTACTAGTCACAGGACAGGACATACTCTCCTATGCCAAAGTAGATCCTAACCCTGATCAAGCGGGAGAACATTTCTTTGTCTTTGAAAAACTACCAAAAGCAGCGGTTTTTGGCTCTGTAACCTCGTTTCAGATTGTAGCAGCCCTCGTAGCCCTGTCTGCCATGGCAATTGCTTCTGTTTTTGGTGTTATACGTGGTCGTCAACTCATTACCCTCCTTGAGCAACTGGTTAATAATATTTCTTCTTCCAGCCAAGAAATCTTCTCCACCGTATCAGAGCAAGAGCGCATCGCTAACCAGCAAGCAGTTTCGGTGAATCAAACCACCACCACGATGGAGGAATTGGAAGCATCTTCGCGTCAGTCAGCCGAACAAGCAATGGCGGCGGTGCAGGCGGCGAAAACAGCCCTAGATCGCGCTGAAGTTGGTACTCAGGCGGTGGATGAGACTTTAGAAGGTATGTTTACCCTAGAGCAAAAAGTAGACGCTATCGCTCAGCAAATTGTGAATCTTAGTACTCAAGCAGGACAAGTGGGTAGCATTTCTGAGTTGGTGAGTGATTTTGCTAGCCAGACTAATATGTTAGCCCTTAATGCTTCTGTGGAGGCGGTGCGTGCGGGTGATTATGGTAAAGGTTTCGCTGTGGTAGCCAACGAGATTCGCAAATTAGCAGATCAAAGTCAACAATCTGCAGAAAAAATTAACTCCCTAATCGCAGAAATCCAAAAGGTGATTAATGAAACTGTGATGGTGACAGAAGAGGGTACCAAGAACGTAAAATCCGGTGTGCAAACCGCCCAACGTACCGAGGGAGCATTTATTGATATTAAACACAGTATTGACGAGGTAATGGTTAATAATCAGCAGTTAGCCCTCACCCAAAAACAGCAGGTAGATGCCATTCGACAGGTGGTAACAGCGATGGATGCAATTGATCGAGGTGCCAAGGAATCAGCCACTGGATTAAGCGAAACCCGCTCTGGGACTGAACAATTAACCAATGTAGCTACATCATTGCGCGACATGATGTAGTTATGATTGATTAGAAACTTTAACACTATTGCGCGCTCCTAGGAAATTAGGGCTGAGAATCGGCGATGATGATTGAAGACGAAGAGCTACGCAGTTTGTACCACACAACCAGCGTAGATAGAATCAGGGCGCTAGAAACGGGACTATTAACCTCCCAAGTATCCTTGGAAGGAGAGCAACTAGAAAGACTGCGGCGTGAAGCTCACAGTCTCAAAGGTGATTCTAGGGTGGTAGGCTTAGAGGAGATTGCACTTTTGGCTCAGCAAGTGGAGCAGGTGATTAAGCACTTGCAACGCCAAGAAATTAACTGGACGGAAGCTTTGCATGAGCCTCTGGCTAGTACACTGCAAGCCATTGACCAACTAGTACAATGTGCTACTCTAGGTACGCCAGTGGAGGTGCATACCGAGCATCTTAATCAGCCCCTACGTGATGCTTTGGCGGAAGTTGGGATTACTACTTCTGAGACGACAGAAATATTACAACCACCTGCTAACTTCATCCCAGATGCAGAAATGCGGGAAATTTACCGCATCTCCAGTGAAGGTAGGCTGCAAAAGCTACGCCAAGCTTTGGAGCAACTAATCACCAATCCCCAAGACGAAATTGTACTAGAAACCATTAGGTATGAAGCCCATAGCTTTAAAGGCGATTCCCTGGTGGTGGGATTAGACACTGTGGGCAATTTTATGCAGCAGTTTGAGGCGGTGATTAAGAGTTTAATGGCTCAGACAATTGATCTGGTACCATCTTTGTATGAGCGTCTCCAGCAAGGGCTAGGGCTAGCAGAAGAATTGGTCAAAGAAGCAGTAATTGGAATCTCGAGTGGTGTTGATCTCGATATTCTCAATAGCCTACTGGCTGATTTTAATAACATTCCCACTCCTTCCTCCACTCCAAGCCCTTTGTCTGAGGATTTGGAGTTGCGTCAACTGTTCCAAATGACCAGCCAGCAGCGATTGGAGGAATTGGAAAAAGTTCTCTCGCAGCTAGAGCAAGAGCCTGAGAATACAGACTTAGTGGCGCAATTGCGACAAGAAATCCACCGCTTCAAGGGAGATGCTAAAGTAGCACAGGTGGAGCCTGTGGAATCCTTGACTCATGTTTTGGAGGATATTTTCGAGAGTCTGCAACAACAGACAATTGAGCTTACCCCAGCCCTCCGTCAATGTTTGCATCAGAGTTTCGAGGCGATGCAAACATTGGTGTTAGCAACTGTCACAGATACAGCTAGCGCGATTGATGTGACTGAAGTGATTAATAACTTGATCGCAGCTAGTGAAAGTGAGTTGGTTAGCGAGTCTCCAGCCCCAGAAATAACAGATGATCGCGAACTGCGCAAGATTTATAAACTCACTAGTAACGAGCGATTGCAGCGATTGGAGGCGAGTTTAGTTCAACTAGAAACCCAGGCAGACCATGGTACGATTCTCGCAGAGCTATTGCGAGAGGTTCATAGCCTCAAAGGTGATTCTAGAAGTATTGGGCTCAATAGAGTAGAGGGATTAGCCCATGCGATGGAAGATATTTTGTCGGGTATCCAGCGTCAGGAAATTGCTCCTAATCCTGAACTCACTGACAATCTCTATCGTGGGCTAGATGCGATTTCGCAACTAATTGAGGAATCGTTTAACAGCACTACAACCACCACCCTCAACAGCGAACAACTGCTTGAGGAATTGCAAGAGATGGCAGTTCCTGTGAACCCTGCCACCATAACTCTACCACCAATTGATGCTCAACCAGAAGCTCCATCAACTATCAGTGAATCGGATCGTCTCGATACAATTCGCGTTTCTACCCAAGATTTAGATATTTTAGCTTCCCAGACAGAGCAGTTAACGGTTACTCGTATTCAGACTAACCAAATAGCCACTCAGGTGGAGAGAATGGCGAATCTGTGGGCAGAGTTACGTACCTATCAAAGTGGGCAATTGCAACCGGGTGAGGATGATAATCCCTATGCCAAGGAATTAGAGCATATCATTAATACCCTAATGCTCTCAACCCAGGAGAACAGTAGTAAGTTGGATGTGATTAGCCAGGAATTAGGGGAGAGAGTGCAGAATATGCGACTTTTACCCCTATCCAATGTTTTCCGTCTTTTTCCCAGGGTGGTGCGCGATTTAGCGAGACAGCAGTCCAAATCGGTGGAATTAATTACTGAAGGGGGAGACACGACTACAGATAAGGGAATCTTGGAAGAGATTAAGGATTCCTTGATGCATCTGATACGCAATGCTTTGGATCACGGTATTGAGACTCCAGCAGAGCGCGAAGCTGCGGGTAAGTCAGGTACTGCTAAACTATGGTTGCGTGGCTATCAAACTGCGAATACACTCGTTATTGAGGTGGCTGATGATGGTCGAGGCTTAGATACGGAGCAAATTAAACAAACTGCTGTACAACGTAGGCTCTACAGTCGTGAGGAAGTAGATAAGCTAGCTCCTAGTCAGGTTCAAGACCTAATTTTCACACCTGGTTTTTCCACTCGCAACTTTATTACGGAAATTTCTGGTCGAGGTGTGGGGTTAGATGTGGTGCGTACCCAGGTGGAACGCCTCCAGGGTAATATTAATATTGATTCTAATCCTGGTAAGGGTTGTACTTTTCGCCTCCAGATTAGAACTCGTTTAACCACTGCTAATGTGGTGTTTGTGGGTGTTCGCGGTATTACTCATGCTCTACCGATTGAGTCTTTGCAAACAACCATGCGTATCTCTGATAAGGATATTGTAACCGTTGATGGTCGCAATACTATCACCTGGAATGAGCAGGTGGTTCCCATTGCAGATTTGTTTGATGTGCTAGAGTTAGCAAATTCTCCATCCTATCAACCTTCAATCGATAATCCCTCGTTAATTCAAAAAGCTTGTTTGCTACTGAAAGTGGGGGACGAAATTGCAGGATTGTTGGTGGATCAGTTACTTAATACTCAAGAGGTGGTACTCAAACCCCAAACTAGCCTCCTGCGAAGGGTGCGCAATGTTACCGGGGCTACTATTTTAGCCAATGGTGCAGTGTGTACAATTCTCAATCCACCGGATTTGCTCAAGTCAATACAGAGATTTGGTTCTACCACCGCTGCAATCCCTTCCCCACAGAAAGTAAAACAACGCAAACCCCTGATTCTACTAGTAGAAGATTCGCCTCCTGTGCGCATTCAAGAAAAGCGTTTATTTGAAAGTGCTGGTTATGAGGTGGTTACGGCGAAAAATGGATTAGAAGGCTATGAAATTTTGCGCAATAAAACCTTTGATGCAGTAGTCTCGGACGTAGAAATGCCTAAATTGGATGGTTTATCCCTCACAGCTAGAATTCGTCAGCACTCAGAATATGATGAATTACCTGTTGTTTTGGTGACAACTTTATCTTCTGATTCTGATCGCAAACGGGGGGCTAATGCTGGGGCTAATGCCTATATTGTCAAGGGAAAATTTAACCAGGAAGTACTATTAGAAACACTACAAAGATTAATTTAAATGGCGATCCGAGTTTTACTAGTTGAGGATTCTCCTGTTGCTTTGAAGGTACTCACAAAAATTCTACAGCACTCACCCCAGATTGAATTGGTGGGTACAGCTTCTAGTGGTGTGGAAGCCTTAGAATTAATACCTCAGGTACAACCCCAGGTAGTTTGCACTGACCTCCATATGCCGAAAATGGATGGTTTAGAATTGACTAGTGAGATTATGGATCGCTTCCCTCTCCCTATTTTAGTGATTAGTGTTTCGGTGCAAGCAGAAGATACTAAGCAAGTGTTTCAACTGCTCGATGCTGGTGCAGTGGATATTTTTCCCAAACCCATAGCAGGTTTGAGAAGTGATAATCTGGAACTAAACCGGGAACTAGTCAACAAGATCCGGATACTTTCTGGAGTTAGGGTGTTTCGAAAAAAGCGAGTTAGGGCAGAATCTTATTTATCCAATTCCCAGCTCTACACTACGAAATCTAGGTTTTACAAACCCAGAATTGTAGCAGTGGGAGCCTCCACAGGTGGTCCTCAGGCACTGCAGAATTTGTTTCGACAACTCCCTAGTCATTTCCCACCGCTAATTTGCGTTCAGCATATCAGTACGGGCTTCCTAGAGGGTTTACTTGGCTGGCTGCAGCAAGATTGTATCCTGTCTTTGGAAATTGCCCAAGCACAGCAAAAACCAGAACCAGGACATATCTATTTTCCCCCAGAAAATTATCATCTAGCGCTAGATAAATATGGCAAGTTTGTCTACCTCGACTCACCTCCAGTGAATGGACATCGTCCTGCGATCAATGTCACCTTTGACTCTGTTGCTCAATACTATGGTAAGTATGCAGTTGGTATTTTACTCACAGGAATGGGTCAAGATGGAGCTTTGGGATTAAAATCAATCAGACAAGCTGGCGGTTTTACTATTGCTCAGGATGAGTCTACCTGTGTTGTTTTTGGAATGCCAAAGGTAGCGATTGAATTGGATGCGGCGCATCAGGTATTGCCGATTCAAGCAATTGCACCTAACCTAATTAATTACGTTCACGGTTAGTGAAATCTCCTCTGCGTTGCTATGACACAGCAATCTATCAATCCTTTATTGATTCAAGCCTTTTGCCAGCTGATCACCAAGCGCACAGGTTTAGAAATCAAGACCCATGACTGGGGTGCATTATGCCAGAAAATTCTACTCAGAATCAAGGAGAGTCAACAACAATTTCCAGAAACATACTATCAGCTACTAACTAGTAAAACTCAAGAAAGCAAGCAGGAGTGGCGACAATTAATTCCACTTCTGACTAACCCCGAAAGCTTCTTCTTCCGGGATAAAGGACAGTTATCTATACTGCGAAAGTATATTCTACCAGAATTGAGCCAGCGCAAAGACAATACTAAGAAATTAAGAATTTGTAGCGCTGGTTGTTCTACTGGAGAAGAACCCTATTCGATTGCGATCTTACTTCAGGAGTTGATACCGGATCTAGAGCAGTGGGATGTGAAAATTTTCGGTATTGATATTAATCCCGAATCCATTAACAAAGCGAAAGTGGGTAGTTACGGGAGTTGGTCAATGCGAGGTGTGGAAGAAGAGCAAAAGCAAAACTATTTCCATCTCATTAATGACCAATATCAGATTAATCCCCTGATTAAAAGATTAGTTAGTTTTCAAGCTCTTAACTTAGTCGATGAGCCTTTAATCTTAGATCCTGAAGCACCAGCTAGTAGTCCTTTAGAGAAATTAGACCTGATTATTTGTCGCAATGTTTTTATCTATTTCGATTCAGCAGCGATTACCAAAGTTGTAGATAAATTATATGATTCATTGCAGCCTTTAGGCTATTTTTTAGCTGGTCATTCGGAACTTTATGGTCAAGATTTAAATAAATTTAAACTGAGAAACTTGCCTGAATCTTTGGTTTTGCAACGTCCTGAAACACCACCTGTGGTTACGGCTGAACCAGTTGCTAATAATACTAGTAGTGAGAGCCAAAACAATGTGGTAGCAAAACCAGTATCTGTGGCGACTACAAGTCCTGGAAAACTAATGCGCCAAGCTCAAATGTTGTTGCAAAAAAAATCTTTTGCTCCAGCCCTTGAATTGGTACAACAGGCATTGGCAATTCGACCTGATGACCCAAAAGCTTACTGTCTCATGGCTGAAATTCACATTAAACTAAATGACCGCAAAACAGCGATTCATTACTGTCATCAGGCATTAACAGTAGATGAGTTTTTTGTTTCAGCCTATTACATTTTAGCCAGAATAGCCACTGCCCAAGGCAAAATATCAGCAGCTAAACGTACCTTGAAAAAGATTATTTACCTGGAACCAACTGCTGTAGTTGCCTATTTAGAATTAAGTAAAATATATCAGCAAGAAGGCGACCTTAAAAAAAGTGAACGCTTGCGTGATTTGGCAATGGAAATATTTCAAAAACATCTGCCTAAATCAGATTAAATCAACTCTTATTTTCGTAAAATATAGTTACCAATGCCAAAACAAGCTTGTCTAATTTTTAGCCTTGAAGAATATCGCTATGGTATTAACGCCACCTATGTAGAAGAGGTTTTTTCGCTGCCAGAAGTACAGCTGTTACCTACTACTTCTCCTGATTTAATTGGTGGCATTAATTTACGTGGCGACATTGTACCAATTTTAGACCCAAAATTGAGTTTAGGTGACGAAAACTCATCCTATAAAACTACAGATCAGGTCATAGTATTGCGGCAATCTCAGCTACGAGTTGGTTTGATTGTCAATAGTGTTGAAGGCTTAGAAAATATGTCCTCAACAATCATTGAATCTAATCCTCAACTACAGGAAAGACTCTCCCAGGCGCGGCGCAAAAACATGATTGTCGGGGAAATGCCAGTTGCCAATTCTATTGCCACTGAACAGTTTATTTGGCTACTAGATGAACCAGAAAAATGGCTGCGATATATTGAAATTCAACCAATTGTATCTTTAACAACTCTTTTACAAGAAGATAATAAAAGGAGTGAATCCCAAGCTGAATTAGCCTCAGACAAGCCTGTTTTTTGTCCCACAGCAACTCCCAATGAGTATCTCATCTTTAAACAGCGTGCCTATAATCTCAAGCAATTAATTGATGGCAAAAATTCATTAAACCTGAAAACTCTGGCGATTGTCGAAATTAAGGGTATGTATTTTGGTGCCGATTTGTCCCTAGTAAAAGAGTTTACAGAAATCTCAAATATAACTCCTATTCCCTGTTGCCCACGCCATATTATTGGCAATATGAATCTGCGGGGAGATATTCTAACGATTGTTGATATTTGGAACGTATTGAATCGCAGTTTAGAGAAAGCAAAGATAGATAATTTAGACCGCAGTGCCAAAGTTATGGTGACAGAGGTTGATAACGATATGGTGGGAGTTCTTGTTAGTAATGTACCGGAAGCAATGTTCTCCCTCAGACCACAAGATGTTTTACCTTTGGCGATAGAACAGTTACCTGTTAATGCTAATTATCTTGAGGGTTTAGCAATTTATAAAGAACAAATAATCGGCATTCTTGATTTATCTAAAATTCTACTTCAGGGAGGTTTGTTGGTTGATGAAATTGTTTAATTAGGAAGCAAAAAGAACAGGAGAAGCTGGGGAAGTTGGGGAAGTTGGGGAAGCAGAGAGAGCAGGGGAAGCTGGGGAAACGAGGTTGCGAAATAAATAACTAATAACTAATTACATCAATCGCTAAATAAATACGATTTGAATATAGCATTCTCAAATTAATGAGGTAGATTCTAATCAACAATCAACAATTAACAATTAACAAAAATCCATATAATAAAAACTGCAATATCTTTTGTTTGTTAAACAAACTTGAAAATTACTGCTGTAATCAGCGATAATGAGAAGGGTAGATCTATTATCCAATCAAGGTGAAATCTTCCCAAAATTAAAAACCTTATTGATCGCTACCTCAATTTCAATAACTCACTGCTAAATCTTTGATTATAACGGGAGTTACCTTCCCGCATTTGTGATGGATTTAAGAAAATGAAACTTAAACTCTTAGGTATTGCCACAATTATCAGCGCAGTAGGTTTAACTACTATAGTTAAAGCAGAAGAACCCTCCCATGTGAGGCGTTTGTTAGATACAAACAGTTGTCCAGGATGTGACCTCAGTTATGCTAACCTGCGGGGTGCAAATTTGCGAGATGCTGATTTGCGGAGTGCGGATTTACAGGGTGCGGATTTGCGAGATGCTGATTTACGAGGTGCGGATTTGCGAGGTGCAGATATACGCAACATTGTAACTAACAGTGGAACACGTATGAAATAGACTGATTGCTCCCAGTCAAGGAATAAGTAATAGGTTACGGAATCAATACAAAATTAAGTAATAAGCACTTTTACAAGAAATCTAATTAATGAAAAACTAAATAGCTTTAGCAGATTAGATAAATTTCAGTGCTTAATTGAGATTCTAGTAAAATCAGAAAACTGAATAAAATGAAAATCAAAAATTTTGCTGCAATAACACTATTGATAATACTGGGATTTGTTAGTGTAGCTAAAGCATACAATCCTGATGATGTGAGGAAGTTGAAGGATACAAATGAATGTGAAGGGTGCTATCTCAGGGGAGCTAATTTAGCAGGAGAAAACCTCAGTGAATCGCGCTTGAAGGGTGCTAATTTAAGGGAAGCTAATCTAGAAAATGCTAATTTGCAAAATGCTAATCTGGAAAATACTCGATTAGGAGGCGCTAATTTAAGGGGAGCTAATCTGAGAGGTGCTAATCTTAAGGATGCAAGACGTGCTAATTTAACTGGTGCTATGCTCTCTTCTGAGACAATTTTACCCGATGGTAGTCACTATCAAGAACCATCGGCAGAAGAGACAATCTGACTAATCATTATTAGCTTTAATTATTACTCCTACAAAGATTGCGATCATTGGGGTCAACACGAGGATTAGTTTCTAAGTAATCTTTCAGCCAATCACAGCTTTCTTTCATTAATAAATCAAGGTCAAAATTCCAGATAGTTACTCTTTTTCTAGTATCAGCAGCAGCAATTAGCTGACCATTGGGACTAATACTAACACTATTGATAGTGTTAGTACTTCTTTTTAGATTTATTCTTATGGGAGTAGGTTCTTGAATATTATGTAGATACCAAGCTATTGTTGTACCAGAACTATCTGCACTAATAAGTAGATTACCATCACTACTAAAATCTAGGCTTGTAACTGAGCTATTATGACTCTCCAAAGTATTTAGTAGTTCACCTTGTAAATTCCAGATTTTGATTGTCGTATCAGCACTAGCTGAGGCAATATATTTTCCATTAGGATGAAAAATAACACTAGTAACTGAGCTATTGTGACTCTTTAAATCACCAGCAGATGAGATATCACTATCGCTGAAAGTATCCAGTAATTCACCTTGCAAATTCCAGATTTTAATTGTTTTATCACTACTAGCTGAAGCAATTATTTCATCATTGGGACTAAAACTAACACTAGTTATTTTTTTGTTGTGTGCAGGAAAAACTTTGTCTTGTTCATCTTCTTCTAGGTTGGAAATCCTAATCTGACCTTTTTCTTCTCCAGAAATACCGATATTTTCTGCAATAGCAAGAAGTTTACCATCGGGAGCAAAACTAATACTAGTTACTGTTCCTGATACTGGAATTTCTTTGATGTTTCTGCCATTAAGATCTAAAATGCTAACCCGTTCAAATTTTTTTTGTTTTGCAGTCTCAATGAAATCTTCTGCAATAGCAATTTTTTCACTGTTAGGTGAGAAGGCAACACTAGTAACAGGGGAAATGGACTTAAACTTGAAGCTTTCTATTCTTGTACCATCAGAATTCCACAGTTTCACTTGTTCTAGTTTAGTGAAATTTCCTTGGCTGTCTTCCACGCTAGCAATAAATTTTCCATCGGGACTAAAACTAACACTTCTAACCCAGCTATCATGCTTTAGGGTTTGAGGTTTAATACCTTCCCTTCGCCAAATTCGGATTTTGTTATTGGTACCTGCTGAAACAAGGATTTCACCGTTAGTATCATTAGGATTAAAATTGACCCGTCTGACGTTGAGAAAGTTAAAAGTTTCGTCTAGTTTATAGCTAGTTGTTTCTGAATCTTTGCTGCTTTTTTCCCACAAAGTTACATTATCATCAGCACTTACAGAGACAAGAGTTTTGCCAGTTGGACTAAAACTTAGACTAACAATCCTCTCTTTATGACCGAGTAGAGTTTGCAGTAGATTACCATCAAGATCCCAAAGTTTAACTGTTTGATTCCAACTTCCTGAAGCAATAATCTTACCATCTGGGCTAAAACTAACTGTGGTTACTTTATTATCATGTTCTAGAGTTTTCAGTAGAGTACCATCAAGAGTCCAAAGCTTAACTGTATTATCCCAACTTCCTGAGGCAATAATCTTACCATCTGGGCTAAAACTGACAGCTTTCACTCTATCTTTATGACCATAGATAGTTTTGAGCAATGTGCCACCACGATTCCATATTTTGACAGTACCATCGTCGCTAGAAGAAGCAATATATTTACCATTAGGACTAAAACTAGCATCTGTTATGGGATCAATACCTTTTTTTAGAGTTTCAATTAGTTCCCCTTTATAGTTCCAGAGTTTGATAGTACTATCGTCACTAGCAGAAGCAATTAACTCACCGTCGGGACTAAAACTGACACTATTAACTCTGTTGTCATGTTTAAGAGTGTGGAGAAGCTTACCGTTGCGATTCCAAATTTTAACGCTCTTATCATCACTAGCAGAAGCAATATATTTACCATCAGGACTAAAACTCACATCACTAACTAAACCACTATGTCCATCTAAACGATTTTTTTCTTTGATACCATAGACGACACGTTGCAGTTGACCTGCTGTCTCAAACTTAATCTCAAATGGTGTTAATATTTGAGGCAATGATCTAAGTTTTTTGCTTGCTTTCACACTCGCCATTAATGCTGGAAGCTGAGGACGCTGAGGAGGATCCGACATATCTAAGGGAATAATAGCCTGGGAAAGTTGATTTAGCGCTCTAATTTCAGCACGTTTTGCAGCTAATGTATAAATACTCCCTAAAAGTCCTGCAAATACGATAGCAGATACTGTTGTAGAGAGAAAAAAGAGGCTTCTTCTTCTCTGTTTTTGATTTTCCATTTCTCGACCAGCAGCCAAAAACTGATAATCTAGAGTACTTAAGTTTCTATTTGCTGCCCATTTCTCTGCTTCTTCCAGTGCTTTACCACGCAACAATCGCGATTGATCTTTAAAATTTGAATTAATCCAGGCCGTCAATGCTGTAGTATATGGTCGTAGCTTTTCTAACTCTTTGTTGACCCAAGTTGAGTTAAAAACTCTCTCGTAAATGCGATTGTAAACCCTTAACTTTCCCTTTCGCTGAACTACTAATCCTGATAGCCGTAATTCCCTTTGCTGCGCACTATTATCTGCTAAAAAAAATTTATCTTTAAGCATTCGCTGATATAAACTGAGTAACATCGCAGCATTTTTCTTATCTCGGAGTAGGCGATCTCGTATAGTTTTTAAATGTTCTGGCTGATCTTGCCCTGCCCAATTTTCAATGATATATTTTTGAACTAATTTAGGTACATTGGGAGTTCTACTTTGTGCTTTATCCACAATTAACTTACACAACTTTTGAGTCAGAAAGGGTTGTCCTCCTGTCCAACGCAAAATTTCTTTGAGAACTTCTACAGGATTATCTACCTTATCAATTAATCCAGGAGTTAAGGCTTCCTTTACTTCTTCTAAGGTAAAACCCTTGAGATTAATTGCTCGACCAATATTAAATGGAGTACGTCTTTTATCCTCAATTAAAGCAGATGGTGTTGCTACTCCAACTAAGCAGAAAGTGAGACGCTTATATTGCGGATTATGGACTCGCTGGTTATGACAAGCACGAATAAAAGCAAAAAAATCATCAGTGGGAAACTGCAAACTCAAGACACTATCAATTTCATCAATGAGAATGACGATGTTTTCTGGTATTTCGACAAGCAGTACCTTTTCAATAAACTTATGAAATCGCTTTAAAGCTGAGAGAGATTTATACTTATCCCATAATTCTTCTAACTCAAAATCTAAATCAAACTTATCAATTAAAGTATCAATTATATCTGCATACCACTGCTCTGGAGTAACGCACTGAGTATCTCCCATTGATAAATCAAGCGCCACACAATCAATGTTAGCTTCCCTGAGTTTTTTCATCACTCGAACTGCTAAGCTAGACTTTCCAGATTGCCTAGAATTTAAAACATAACAAAATTCCCCAGCCTTTAGTGCTTCATATAAATCTTCATCTGCTTGGCGTACCACATAGGTTCTGGTATCTTCAGGAAGACTACCTGAATAGGTAAATTGATAAACCATTTTTAAAACTAAAATAAGATGCTGCGAATTTCCTCAACAGAAAGTTTTCTGAGTCTAATATGTCCCAACTGATTCGAGAAATACTGACGATACAAATTACAACTGGGAACACAGTAATTGCCTTGAAGTTTTACTAAACCCAAACTGTGCAATTTGAAAGCATATTCAGAGTCTAGTTGCAGCGGTTTATTGGCAAGAACTATTTTTTTGTATGTTTGCTCCAGTTTAGGTTTCTGTTGTAATTGCCAAAGTAATTGACGCAGGTGATCGCTAAAAATACTTTCTTCAGTGGCTGCTAATTTTAGGATTTGCTCCCAAGTCTTCTCTTCATTTTTGAGCGATTCACATACTTGTTGTATCAAATAAGGATGTCCACCTATCAACGCCACTAGTTCACGTAAGTCTTGCTCTCCCAAATTTTTATCTAACTGATAATATCGCACTAAAGCTTCTACTTGTTGCTGAGTAAATTCAGGTAATTCAATCGCAAAACCAACATTAAAAGGTGAGTGATTAGTATCTAGAGAAGGATAATCCTCTGTGGAATGCGCCACAATCAGTCGCATTTTTTTCCAAATTTTGCCTACCTTGTCTCCCTGCTTAGCAGTTTCATACCAACCTCGTAGCAGACGACAAAAATTCTCGAAGATTTCAGGATGACTAAACAACTGCTCAAAATTATCGAGGGCAAAGACAAGGGGACTATCGATTTTTTTCAAGAGATATCTTTGAAAGTAACGAGTACAGTTTTTATTCAAACTCAAGATATCTTTCCAATAGTGCTCAATCTCTTCTTCTAAATCCAAACTTTCAGAAATATCAGCACAGATAAATTGTAAGAAGTTTCGGTAATCGCCAAAGACAGCATCTTCCTGTAGCCTCAAATTCAATTTAACTGTTTGATAGCCTTCTTGCCTCGCACAATCTAGAATATTTTCCAACAGCAGGGTTTTTCCCATCTTTTGCGGTGCTTTAATCCGAATTAGCGATCCAGATTTTAATATTTCCTGATAACAGTTATTTTCTATGGGAGGACGTTGAATATAACTGTTGGACTCGCATAAATTAGTAATTACTTGATTTTGGTCTGTTATTGAGACAAGAAAAGTAGAATCTTCCTGGAGAGATTGAAAATTATTTAAAGCTTCTAATGCTTCTGAGGCATTTTGGTAACGCTGACGATAGTCATAACGTACCATTTTGTCTAAAACTGAGGCAAAGCCAGAACTAACAGTAAGGTTTTCTGTGACGGAATCACAACAGTACTCACCATTACGACTTTTGCGCAATTCACTACAGCTAAAACCTGTTAATGCTTGCAAACCAATCATACCCACAGCATAAATATCACTGGCTAATTTAGGTATACCTTGAGATTGTTCAGGAGGCATATAACCAGGAGAACCAACAGCGACAGTAAAGCTGGTTGAACCAGAAGAATCAACTTGTAAAACGCTGATTTCCTTAACCGCACCAAAGTCAATTAGCACTAATTTACCATCGTGCTTACGCCGCATAATATTCTGTGGCTTAAGATCGCGATGGATGATATTTTTTTTATGAACAACTACCAAAATCTCTAAAATTTCTTGCAGTAACTTGATAGTTTCTTCCTCACTCCACTGAATACCTGGAGAGATTTCTTGACTCAAATCATTACCATCAATAAATTCTTGTATTAAATAAAATTCATCATCCTCAGGAAAGTAATCCCACAAAGCAGGAATTTGGTCATGCTTTCCCAAGTAATTGAGACAATTTGCTTCTCGCTTAAATAACTTTTGAGCTTCTGCTAAAATCTGAGGATTCGAATCACAGTTTTTTGGCTGCAGATGCTTAACCACACAGGGTAAATTGCCAGTTAAATTGTAATAATTCGCCAAATAAGTTTTTCCAAAACCTCCGCTACCCAACTTTTGAGTTATTTGATAGCGACTACGGAGTGTTTTACCAATAAACATGATTTTGATCTCGGCTAGGGTTTTTGCGTTATACGTTGATCGCTACTGCCAAAACCTCAAGTGTCGCCATCATTGCACCCAACTCAACCATCTTTTCTATTGTCTCTAGCTAATCAATGCACCCAAATTATCAAACTTAGAACTAATTCTTCAATTATCATTAGTTCTACTATTTGTAGTTATACAAGCCTAAGCTTATTGTCGAGCGGATTGTAAATCCTGGCGTTTGCTTAAAAAATCTCTAATTGTAAAACAGAAATAGCTATAGCACTTTGGCTAAATTTCTTTGTTTAGAGGTTTTTAGTAAGGGTAAGGCTTGGTCATAAATATGAATCTCGAGAATAGTCTAGCAGGTAAAGGTCAAACTAGCTATGATTCCTGAGGAATAGTTAATAATATTAAACCTAGTATCAGCTAGTATCTCTAGACTAAGTTAAACCATTCCTATCAAAGCAAAATCTGCCTACACAGATTAACTAAAAGCGATAATGAACTTTAGTATTCTGGAGACAGACTTTAATTAATATTTTAGGACTTAAATAGCTAGACATAATTAAATTTACTACCAAACCTCTCCCCCATCCCCTCTCCTTTAAGGAGAGGGGTGACATTAGGCGGGGAGAAGTTTATATTTAACTTAATCTACCTACTTATGCAGCAAATGCAAAAATCCAGTTTTTAACTATGGATAATGGGGAACGTAGAAGACAGTACTATAGACTTTAATCCACTCTTTTTTCCAAATACTGACCAATCATAATTTCTTCCCCAGCTCGTGAGATAATTGTTTGGCGAGTACGATAAAGATCGCCGATTAACTTAAGTTCTTCTTCAAACACCGAACCATCATATTCTGTTCTCAAACACATGGTTTTTGGGTTACTGAAATAATATTTTGCAGTTACAGGTTCTGGTGTCGCAAAACCTCTGTCTCGATATAAAGTATTACTATCTTTGCTTACGCCAAATACTGTTTCACCTACAGTTGGTTTGCGATTTTTTCCTGTGTAATTACTCTCCCAAGTTACCTTGCTACCACCAACCAAAGCTAAAGTATCATCAAACTGATGTAACTTAGCTAACTCAATCAACTCATTACTTCCCTGCGCCAGAAACTGAATCTGAATTAAACTTACTACCTCTTGCGCTTCACCGTTTTTGAGAGTGTAATAACGTCTTTGGGATTTCCAATTTCCAATAGATTGCTGAAAAAATTCTACTGCTAGGGTTGCTAATGATGATTGGACAGTATTTTTAGTTGATGTCATAAAAAAATCCTAGTTAATTATCTCCAATGCATACCAGATGCATCATAGTAAAGAGATAAGCAATAAAATGTTACACAACTAACATAACACAAGATAAATTGACTTGATTTTAGGTTTAACTTAATCTATCAGGCGATTACAAGTGCTTCTGGATAAATACAAGCAAAATCTTCAGATTTATCATTTTTTTTGTTTTTTGATCTACATATTTCCAACCTGATGTCGACCGCGGACCTAAATCGCCTAGAGTGTTACATAGATAAGTTGCGATTAATTGAGACATCAATCCTTGTTAGAATCCCTCACTGCATTTACCTTCAGCTATACCCTGTTATTCGACCTAGGGCTAATTTTTATCTATTTAGCGATTATGGTTGTCGTCGCCGAGAATTTGAATCGCCTTGTCACTAGCGATTCAGAATTAACCAGAAAAATTGTTCACATTGGCAGCGGAAATGTGATTTTATTAGCTTGGTGGCTAAACATTCCTGCCACGGTAATTATTGGAGCTTCTATTATTGCTGGTTTAGTAGCTCTTACTTCCTATATTGTGCCAATTTTACCAAGTATTAATAGTGTAGGTAGAAAAAGCTGGGGTACTTTTTTCTACGCCGTGAGTATTGGTGTTTTAATCGCTTACTTTTGGTATCCTGGTCAACGCCACTATGCAGTAATTGGCATTTTAATTATGGCTTGGGGAGATGGTTTAGCAGCCATTATTGGTCAGCAGTGGGGAAAACATGGCTATGAAATCCTGGGTACGAAGAAAAGCTGGGAAGGTTCATTAGCGATGATGCTGGCTAGTTTTGTGGTAGTTAGCGCTACTATGTTGGTAGTATCTGGTATTAGTTGGAATATCTGGATGATCGCCCTAACAGTTGCAGTTGCAGCCACATTTTTAGAAGCCTTTTCTAAGCTAGGAATTGATAATTTAACTGTTCCCCTAGGTAGTGCTGCTTTAAGTTTATTTTTGGGTCAAATCTTGTAGTTAATTGATGTTAAAAAAACTTGAGCAAAGGGGTTGCTACTACCTGTCTGAATGAGCTGATTATGTAGTTACTATATATTTCCAGAAGCTTTAAATCCAGAATAGATATCATAGCTTGTGCGTAAATTAGCTACTTACCTTACTATCTTTTTGACTGGGATAATAGTCGTTGAAGCGCTCTTGATTATAGTAATATAGGGTACGAATTGGATAGGGTATGTTGATGTTTGCTTGATCAAAAGCTTTCTTAATCGCTACAATCGCTGCACTTCTAACACGTTGAACTTGTTGGTAGCGTGGTATTGTCCAATAGCGTACTACCATATCAATAGAACTATCACCGAAACTGAGTAAATCCACTTCAGGTTTTGGTTGTTCCACTACTCCTTCAACCTCAGCGATAGTACTCTCAAGTATTGCTTTTGCTTGCTTTAAAGAGGTATTGTAGTCTACACCAATAGCTAAATCTGTACGGCGGCTATCAAAAGCAGTTCTTACTTGTACTGGGCTAGTAAATACCTGAGAATTTGGTAATAGCACCCTCTCTCCAGTATAGGTGCGTATCTTAGTGGTGCGAATATCAATATGTTCCACAGTTCCTTCATAGGAACCAACTACAATTTGGTCATTGATGCGAAATGGCTGTTGCAAAAGTAGCAAGACTCCAGCTAAAAAGTTTTTCGAAATATCTTGAAAAGCAAAACCAATAGCAACCGAGCTTAGTCCTAAGGTTGCAATAATATCACCTAAACGTAAGCCGGGAAACCCAATAACACAAGCAATAATAGTTCCTAAAATCCAAGTGGAAACATAAGCAGTTTTAGCAAGCAGGAATTGCAGAGATTGACTGTGAATCGTGCGTTTGCCCAGATTTGTGGCTATATCTCTCAAAAATGTAGCTGCATAGCGAGTCAGGAATATAATCACTAAGGCGATTAATATACCAGGTAAAATTTTGATACCACTTGCTAATAATTCTTGCAAACTTTTAGTGATGGTTTCAATTAATTGATTCATATACTCAGGAATTAGTTAGGTGCTAAAATCCCTATTTGGAGACTCAGTATTTTAGCAGATAAATGTTGTCTACAGTAAAATCAAAAGCTTTCACTGGGTCAGGATACCCGCCGCAGTTCGGCGGGGCTTGCCTGAGCGTTGGTCAATGAAAAACTTTAGTGGAATTTAGCAATTGCGGCTTCAAAAGCACCATTAAGTTCACTCCAAGCTTTTTCAAAACCAAGTTTAATTTCATCCCATGCTGCTTCACTAGCTTGTTGCAATTCTTGTAGCTTTACTTGAGTAGCATCGCGTTTGCTACGGAGTTCTTTTAGCTGATTAGAATACTTAATTTTTGCCTTTGCCTCAGCTTGTTTAAATTTAGCATTTAATTCTTCTATTTGAGCATCCAATTTGTCTAGCTGAGCTTTGACTTTCTCTTGATAAGCTTGTTTGGTTTCGAGTCGATTATTCATTACTTATAGCGATGGGGAAATACAGATTTTGGATGAGGAATATTTGACAACAACTAGACCAGATGAACATAATTAGCCGATAGCATTCTAAGATTTATGAACTTGATGTGCAACTAATTAGAATTACGAATAATACCAGCAAACTGAATTAATGTTCGCTCATGAGTCAGATTCAGAAACACTGTTAGTATTTGATTCCAAATCTGCTTGATATATTGTGCTGTTCACAGACATAAAAATCTGATGAAACGAATATACTAGCGCTACTTGACCCTGAAAGTAGCAACTATTTACAAGAACAGTATTTAGTGTGATCTAAAAATTTGCAGACTAAATAATCTGAAATATTTTTTCTTAGCCATTAGAAGTGTAACATATTACATCCCTAATGATTAAGTGCTGGATATTTCTCCAATACTTGCCTTAAATACTTACCTGTATAGGAAACCTCATTTTTTGCCACTATTTCTGGTGTCCCTTGGGCGATAATTTCTCCACCTCTGTCACCACCTTCTGGTCCTAAATCAATTATCCAATCAGCACAACGAATCACGTCTAAGTTATGCTCAATCACTAAAACAGAATTACCTTTATCTACTAATCTTTGCAATACATTCAACAGGTGGTGCACATCATAGAAAGATAAACCAGTAGTTGGTTCATCGATTAAATAAAGAGTTTTTCCTGTGGCGCGACGGGATAATTCAGAAGCTAATTTAACTCGCTGTGCTTCCCCTCCCGAAAGAGTTGGCGCAGGTTGTCCGAGACGAACATAACCTAAACCCACATCAACTAAAGTTTGCAATCTATTTGCCACTTTCGGAATGTTTTTAAATACCTCTCTAGCTTCTTCCACTGTCATATTTAAAACATCAGCAATTGAATAGCCCTTATATTTAACCTGTAGGGTTTCTCGATTATATCTTGCTCCTTTACATACATCACACTGCACATAGACATCGGGTAAAAAGTTCATTTCAATCACATTTACTCCCTGTCCCGAACAAGCTTCGCAGCGTCCACCTTTGACATTAAAAGAGAATCTACCCTGTTTATATCCTCTCGCTTTTGCTTCCACTGTTTCAGCAAAAATTTTGCGAATACCATCAAAAACTCCGGTATAAGTAGCAGGATTAGAACGAGGAGTTCTACCAATAGGAGATTGGTCAATTACTATCGCTTTATCAATAGCATTTAAACCTTGTACCTCATCTAATTTTTGTGGAAAAGGAACCTTGCGATTGAGGTGATGTTGCAGGGCACGATAAAGTAGTTCATTAACTAGGGTAGATTTCCCAGAACCAGATACACCTGTAACACAAATAAGTTTACCTAGAGGAATTTCGACATCGATATTTTGTAGATTATTTTGATAACAATTTTTCAGTACAAGGAAGCGTTTATTACCTGGTCTACGTTCAGCAGGAGTTGCGATTACTTTTCTTCCCGATAAATAAGCGCCTGTCAGGGATTTCTCAGCCGCTAAGAGTTTTTCTAAGTCACCTTGAACCACAATTGCTCCACCGTGCACTCCTGCCTTTGGTCCAATATCTACTATGTGGTCAGCACTGTAAATAGTATCCTCATCATGCTCAACTACAATTAAAGTATTACCTAAATTCCTTAACTTTTTCAGTGTTTGCAGTAACCTACCATTATCCCTTTGATGTAAACCAATACTCGGTTCATCTAAAACATATAAAACCCCCGTTAATCCAGAACCAATTTGTGTCGCCAGACGAATCCTTTGTGCTTCACCACCAGAAAGAGTCATGGCAGCGCGATCAAGAGTTAGATAATCTAAACCAACATCAAGCAGAAACTGCAAGCGAGCCTTAATTTCTTTGAGTGCTAACTCGCCAATTTTTGCCTGACGAGGAGATAAATTTAGCTCATTAATACGTACTAAAGATTCCCGAATGGGAGTGCTAGTTAAATCATCAATTCTATACTGTCCTAAACGTACTGCCAAAGATTCCGGTTTCAAACGTTTACCTTGGCACACTTCACAGGTTTTGAAAATTAGATACTGTTCTAACTTTTGCTTATAGCTATCGGAGGCACTCTCGTATTGTCGCTCCAGAATTTTAACCACACCTGGATAGCGTTTATAGTAGCCTTTTTGCTGACCGCCTCGCGAGTCTTCCTGGAACAAGATTTCTTCATCGCTACCGTGAATAATTACCTGCTGCTGTTGTGCTGTTAATTCTTTCCATTTGGTCTTAATGTCAAAGTTATATGCCTGTCCCACACTGTAGAGTAGGGAAAGATAGTAAGTGTTGTCTTTTTCTGACCAAGGTGCGATCGCAGCATAAACTGGCACTTCTGGGTCAGGTACCAGTAACTCTGGAGCAAAAGTTCGCAAACTACCAATTCCGTGACAATGAGGACAAGCACCGTAGGGTGAGTTGAAAGAAAATAATCGCGGTGATAATTCCTCCATAACTGCACCATGTTCAGGACAAGCAAAGTTTTCGGAAAAGACTATTTCTTCGGGTATTTCTTGATAGGAAATAGCTTCATCTTTACCCCCATTTGTTATATACTTACTATCAGGTCGCGACGCGGATACTTTACTCTGTGTAGCATTTAATACATTAATAATTGCAATGCCCTGGGAAACACGTAGACAACTAGCAAGAGAATCCGTCAAACGCTCTGCTATACTTGGCTTGACAATCAGGCGATCAACCACCACTTCAATAGTGTGAGTATAATTTTTGTCTAACTCTATCGCATCCGAGAGCTCTCGCACCTCTCCATTTACCCTGCATCTCACCCAACCTTCGGAAATTAAACTGGAAATTAATTTCTTATGGGTTCCCTTCTTCCCGCGTACTACAGGTGCAAGGATTTGAAAACGAGTACCCTCAGGTAACTCTAAAATGCGATCACACATCTGATCAATAGTTTGGGGTGCAATGTTACGATCGCAAATAGGACACCTAGGCTCTCCAGCACGTCCAAATAACAATCTCAGATAGTCATAAATTTCCGTAACTGTACCAACAGTAGAACGCGGGTTATGGGAAGTTGACTTTTGGTCAATAGAAATTGCTGGACTTAAACCCTCAATCGCATCCACATCCGGCTTATCCAATTGTCCCAAAAATTGCCGCGCATAGGCACTGAGAGATTCTACATAACGACGCTGTCCCTCAGCAAAAATAGTATCGAAAGCCAGAGAAGATTTACCAGAACCAGAAACCCCCGTAAAAACAATTAACTGATTACGCGGTAATTCGAGGTCAATATTTTTCAGGTTGTGCTGTCTTGCACCTCGAATAGATATTTTATCTTGGTCGCCAGGCTTTTTACCGTTACTAGCAACTGCGGGTAGAGAATCAGAGAAATTGACAGGGTTAGACATGGAAGCAGAGCTTAACAGTTTTTAAAGATTGTAGCGTCCTCGGTGCTATTACTAGATTTTCCATACTCCCAAATCGCTATTTTTTTCTCCTCTTCTGGCTAAAACACGAGGTATTTCGTGTTGTTGGTTGTTGGTTGTTGGTTGTTTGTCAAACCACAAATAATACTAAATCCTGTTGGTAGAGTAACCATTAACGCAAAACTTCAAATCCTCTCCCCAACTCCCCAATTCTCCAATTCCCTACAAGGGGAAAAGCTACTTTGACAACTGGACTCAGTATAACTAGAGGTGTGGCTTTCTGTGGCTTTCGGTGATGACTCTCGTACTTTATGTAGTACAATACTACAGCAAACAGGATGTGACTACATATTCCCCGGTTAATCAACTCAAGATTGCATCATGGCATCTTTTCGAGACTTTCTCAACTACTATCGCAACTACTGGTTAGTTGCAGCTTTGAGTATAGCTGCATCCAGCCTATTTGAAATTATTGACCTTGTGGTTCCCTACGTCATTGGACAGATACTCAATGTCCTCTCCAATCAGTCTGTAGATAAGCCTTTGCAAACGATAACAGAGTGGATAGGAAATACAACAAATTTGCCTCCGGGTAAAAACCTTTCCCTAGGAGTATTGCTGGGGTTAGTGTTTCTAGTAACAGTAATTAGAGCACCAATTCAACCTTGGCTCAGTGTATGGTATCACTGGGGAATTGCTTTGCGAACCCGGTACGACCATGCACAGACAATCATGAAAAAAATTCTCACCTTACCCGTAGAATTTTATGATGAAAATAATCCAGGTCGCATAGCTGGACGTATCGCTAAAGGTCTTGATAACCACATTTGGACTTATCCAGAAATTGCCGGACAGCTAATTCCCAAATTAGTCAGAATTCTAGGTATTTTCTGTGTTATTTGGTTCATAGAATGGCGAATTGCTCTCTTCTTTTTTATTTCCTTTATTGGCATTCTTGTCTTTCTCTTGAGAGACTTAAAAATGCTAATTCAAGAAGAAAAAATCCTCTTACGCCATCAAGAAAATACCGAAAGTCGTACCTCAGAAATTATTACCAATATCAAAACCGTCAAAGCCTTTGCGACAGAAGCACAGGAATTACATCGTAATCGCAACCGACTAGAAAGAGAACTCAAATACGTTTTCTATCGCATTCATTTAGGCTACGTCAAACTAGATACTTGGCAAGGTACAGTGGTTCAGACTTGCATTTTTGTGATTCTTTTTTTTACCCTACGCGCCACAATATTAGGACAAATTTCTCTGGGACATTTTTTCACTACCCTAACCGTTTCTAGCATGGCCTATGCAGAAATTGAACCAATTAGTCTCATTGCCGAAATGTTTGCCCGTCGCTATGCTTCTATGACAAGTTTGCATGAATTTATGCAGCTACCCAAAGGTCAAGATGCAGGAACTTTAGAACATCAAATAGATAATTCCTCTCGATTCACAGGAAAAATTGAATTTTGCCATGTCAGCTTTGGTTATGATTCCAAACGCCTGGTATTGCAAGATATCAATCTACTCATTGAACCTTACCAAACCGTAGCTCTAGTTGGTCGCTCTGGCTCAGGAAAATCTACCCTAGTCAAACTACTCTTCCGTTATTTTGAACCCAATCAAGGCAAAATTTTAATCGATGGAGAAGAAATTCGTAACCACAATGTAACTCACTACCGCAAACGCTTAGCGATTGTGCATCAAGAAGTAGACATTTTCAACGGCACACTACTGGATAATCTCACCTACGGCGATCGCACAGCAAGTTTTGAGCAAGTGCAAGCAGCTTGTAGAATTGCCAGAGTGGATGAATTTATCCCCGAATTACCCAATGGCTACTACACAATAGTAGGAGAAAGGGGAGTACGTCTTTCAGGAGGACAAAAACAAAGATTAGGAATCGCTAGGGCGTTAATTGTGAACCCTGATATCCTAGTATTTGATGAAGCTACCTCCAGCCTCGATTATGAATCAGAACGCTCAATTCAGCTAGCCATGCGATCAATTCTCGGTACTCGCAGCACCTTAATTATTGCTCACCGTCTCAGTACCGTGCGCGAAGCCGATAAAATTGTTGTACTTGATGCTGGTCGTATTGTTGAAGTTGGTAATCACGAAGAGTTATTAAAATTCGGTGGTATTTACCAGCGATTACACTCCTTGCAAGAAACTGGACAATTGTTGGCTTAGGGAAATCAACTAATAAGTAATAAGTAATAAGTAATAAGTACTGAACCTGAGTAAAAACTGATAAAAAAAAATACTTCTTGGTGTGCGTTTACTTGCGATTTTTTCATCGCGAGTTCCCACCGCTTTTCAAGAGGTATAATAAAGTTCAAAACAGTTAATACACTCAAAACAACGTGCTTCTTGGGAATTAATATTACTTGCTAAGTCTCAAGATTTAGGAGCGTATATTGGAGGAGAGGATAATTAGAAAAAATCTCCACCCTATTTAATCCTCTTCTTTAATTTTTATTTACCTGAAAACCTGAAGATTTTCATTAACTAATTAATTCCCTGACAGGCGATTGGATTTTGAACAGATAGAGAGCTACTCTCAAAGAGTGCGATCTCAATTTTCAGGAACTTTACCCAAAGATAAAGCGTCGTTTTATATTACGCTACCTGTTTCTATCAAATTGGAAAATTTGAAGAAAAAATGAGAAAAAATCTACCATCTATTTTTACTGCTTTTTCCATATCTGTAGGTTTAACTATTGCTCTGCATGTTTATGTTCATGCAGAGAGCAGATTTCCGGATTCTAAGGCTCCACTCTTGGCACAGTCTCTAGATTTATCTACAGATGAGATTGGATTTCCTGTTGAGTTGGATTTAACCAACGCGCAAATTCGAGGAACTTTGCCAGTTGAAACCTTCCGAGAAGATTTAGTTGAGTCTATAAATAAATATGATGGGTATTACATTAAGAATACTAGTTATAACAAGTGGAAGATTGAGGATATTAATCTTAGCTCTATTGACAATGGTGGAGCAACATTTTCCTTTACGGTGAATTTGCGAAAGTATGAACGCATCTTGGGCTCGTATCATCGCCTGTTTTCTGTAACGCCTAGTGGTGATGTTAGTCTTGGTATTGCCATACGTGACAACAATTTACAAGTTGCTTACCGTGAACATAATGTGCAAGGACGCGGATGGTATTCTGATGCTCTGACTCTTCTTGAGGGTTTATTTCGTAACCAAACAGTTGAAGCAATTAAGAATGGTTTGGCAGATTTTGATGGTGTCAATTTAGTTTCTTATCTGAAAGATGCAGACGTTGATAGAAAGTTAGCCCCCTATGGGTTAACGCTAGATAAGCTCGTTGATGCAGGTGTTTCTATTAATGCAGATGTAACCCCACAAGGGCTAGAATTTGTAATTGATTTACCTAAGCAAATCAGAATTGGTTCTTAAATATTTGGAATTGAGGGGGTTACAGTGTAAATAAAAGCTATATACAGCATTCTTTTTAACCTGTATCCTCTCGAAAATATAACAACACTTTTTCACTGGGTTTAACGATATTATCGGGCTTTTATCAGAAGATTATTGAGAATCCTCTCAATATGAACCCTATCAAAACTAATCCTCCTCATTTCAGCTATCCAAAATAACCAACATGATAATTAATCGAGATTTCCTATTATTTTTATTTATTTAGTGTGAGATTGATTTTATCTGCTCAATAACTTCTTTCTCCCTAATAATTTCCTCTATGGCACTAATAAATTCTTCTCTCTCTGGGTGTATTAAATATGCTGTCTCTATAAATCCTATTACAAATGATAATACCCTCCTACCAGGTCGAAATGAATAGTCAATTATTTTAGATTCTACTTCAAAACTTCCACTAGAATTAGCCTTATAATTAATCTTGTATTTTATAGAACCCCGATAATTTCTCTTAAGAATTCTCCCCTTTTCGTATTTGTTCCATTCTATGTCACTAAGCAACAAATGTAATTCATTAGGTTTAAGAGATGATCTTCTGATTACACCTCCTACTTTAGCGTCACGGATCCATGCTTCATTGTAAGGAGTTCTCTTTATAAACTCTCCTTCAAATAATTCTGAAATTTCTTCTGGGTAAAGGTCAAGGTTTGGATCTAAATTGAATCTTTTAGTGGGAAGAACACTAAATAAAGTTGCTTCTACTAGCATCACCACTAGTATCAAGCTAAATGACGCTATTTTATTCAGTCCTAAATTTAAGTTTTTAAATAAATACTTACTAGCTATCGGGGTAAACAGTATGATAACCAAAAGACTAAGGGCTTTATACTGCTTAACAGATGTTTGGTCATTTAATAATTCTGCTATCCAAGCTCCAATAGCATTAGTTAATAGTCCTACCAATATAGCTAAAACTACATTCTCCAAAAGAAATTGACGTAAGCGGTTATTCATAGCCAAGCACAAATGTAAGTAAATAACGTTATTGAAGAATCAAGAATTGAGAATTTCGAAGTAGTTGGACAAAAGAAATGACTGAGCGATAGAAGATAACCATCGCCCTCTAAAAAGAACAATTTCTGCACTGTTATCGCTTAACCGATTCTTCTCTACAATCATACTTGGCTTTATGCTACTAATCGCATTGCTACACTCAACCCGCGAAATAAGTAGCTCCACCTAACTAAACATTAAACTTTGAACAGCATAATTTACCAGTGGACCTCGATTTTCAATACCCTCAAGAATTGCCAAAGCCAATTCTTATTCATTTCCCAATACATAAAAAATAATTCTTGATTTTGAGCTTTAACCACTGCTCTTCAATGTAGTTCATATCAGACGATTAAGAAGGAATTTAAATAGGCTTACTTCCTGTTTTGAACAAATGTAATGCTGTTTAATAGTCAGCTTAATAGCTGCTCCTAAATCTGATTAATATTCAACTAGCAAAACTCACATCTCCAATACTACTAGCGATTAGAATTTCTTCTGCTTCTTCGCCTAGTTTGCAGCCAGATACTAATTCCAGTAATCGCCAGCATCAGAAGACCAAAGGCATTGAGAAAAGGATAAATCATCTCCAAATTAATGCTACCAAATTTGCCTCGATGCAAATCCAGCAACCAGAGAAAATCGCTTCCTTTTCCGGTGAGCACAGCAACTTGAAATAGTGAACCTGTAATCAGAGTTAATACTATCGGCAGGAAAACAAACGGAGCAACTGAGGCGTGAATTTGTCGTAAACGAGCCTTATTAATTGCCATTTTTTATATTTAAGGTTGATAAATTAATCTTTCTTGAGTCGGTTATTAATAAATAATAATCTTAATATCCGACCATCATAGAGTAATTAATATTCAAAAATATCTGTTTCTAGACTTATTAGTCTGACATCAAAAAAAATAGAGAATATCAAATATTTAATTGCTTGTTTCCTTCAATAATTATTGTGCTAGTCTTAAGTTCTTACTTTGCTTTCAAAAACCAAGAAATTAAGATACTAAGTAAGACCATGAATAGCTTTAGCAGAATCAAAAAATTATCCTTAACTAATGCATCTCTGGTGGCATTTTTCTTGCTAGCAGGCGAATTAAACCCCGCAATAGCTGCTAGTTTAACTTTTGAGTTTTCAGGAACTATTACAGCTCTGTTTGGAGGAGGAAGACCACTAGAAGAACTAAGGGATAATAGTCTGGGAGATTCCTTAACAGGTAGTTATAGCTTTGATGATGAGGTAACCATAGGCAGTAACTTATCACCTCTTACTGATTTTTCTGTGGAATTTGCCGCAGGAGAAGTTCTTGATTTAGACTTTTTCCAACAAGGAACAGTTGACTTAGAAACTGGTGCTATTAGTTTGCCCTCTCCTTCTCTACCTTTTTTTGCACCTTTTGCTTTTTCTACTGTTGATGATAGCTTTAGCTTTGCCCTCAGAAATACAGCAATTCAAGGTACATTTTTCGCTCAACAAGTAGATAATAATGATGTGGAATCAATTCCCGAACCCAACTTAATCTTTGGTTTCATAACTCTAGGTATGGGTATGAAGCTTGCTAGTAGAAAAAATAAGCAAGCTTTAAGCTCAAAGGGTTACACTGACCCACATCATACTAATAAGAAAACCTAAGTAGTTACAAGTTTCTAAATTAATCCTGCCCTATCAATCAAAACTGCAGTCACTGCTGCTATCGCTGTAATCGCCAAGCCAATCAAAGGATGTTGACCTTGACTAACAGCAAAGGAAGTAGCAATTCCTGCACCTACGCCAGCAGTGACAAGGGCAGTAACTAAATCTTGATTGGTATTTTTGTTGTACATAAAACAGAAATTCCAGAATCCTATCGAGGTTAGTTAATTTGTTTCTCAACAAAATATCACTCTCCTTTCTGGAACTGGAAAATAGTTCTGCAATCGCAATCAAGATTTAAATTTAGCCAACTTTCTTAACAAAAAAAGAAGTCAAATTTACTTTTACGTAGCATGAATTGTGCTAGCGCTTACCAATGGAATTTTTAAATCCCTCGCGCTCAGTTAGACGTTTGATATAGTCCATAACAGCAGGATAAGCACTCAAATCTAACTTCAGCATCATGGGAATGTAGAACAAAATTGACCCCACTGCCACATCCACAACACTAAATTCTTCCCCTAATAAAAAAGGTTGACTTTCCAAAATCTGATTTAGTGGAGTCAGCAACCGTGGTGTTTCTTTTTCTCGGCTAGCTTCCACAAAAATTCCTGGACCTAGAGTAGAATTACCAAATAATACCCACTGGTTAATTGTCGCCCGCGATTCCAAATCTTCGGATATATTAGCGTATTTTTCTGCCAGGTAAATCAGAATTGCACCCGACTCCCAAAGCTGAAAATCGCCATCAACAATCGCAGGAACTTTACCCATGGGATTAAGGGCTAAAAATTCTGGTTTTAAATGTTCTCCAGCTTGCATATCCAGGAGTACAAATTCATAGGGTATACCTAATTCTTCCAGATACCACTGCACGATTGAAGCTCGAGAGCGCGCACCACCGTAGAGTTTTAACATACTTCAAATACTATTTAAAGGACTTTGTGGGTATGATCGTGTTGTTTCACGTTATCGTTTTTAGTGACGACGCGCTGGGCATTGAGAATGCGCTTGCGTTCTGTAGAATAATTTAAATCTTCGTACACACTACCTACAGATACATGTTTTTTGGCTTCTGGGCGGCTTTTATAGGTACGACAAGCGGAAGCTAAACGCTCAAGAAAATCATGGCATAGTTGAGCAGTAGCCGGAAAATCGCCAGGGATTTTAACTTCATCGCCCACCATAAATTCTGCAACAGTTTTGGCACAGACGAACTTATAGGAAGTGGGAATTCCTGTAATTAGGGTTTCTAGCGCTGCTGAAGGGATGGGTTCAATCACCTCAACCTGATGAATTTCTCCATCATCCCTCACAAAACAGGTGGCGACACCAAAAACACAGTAATCTTCGGTACTAATATCACTAGTTTCAGTGAATAGATTTGCTGTTGTCATAAATAGTTTAGGAGCAATAGTAATTTGCCTAGGGCATCTCCCATTTAGGGTATACCGTTTTCGGAATTGGCATGCCACAAACTGTATATTTCTTAAGCACCCAAAGCCACTAATTCATTTTCTGTTTCCAGAATTGTTAGTTTTGCAGGATTGCCGGGGAACAATGAAACTAACCTGCAATCAAATCATGCCTTTTTTGGATAAGACGGTTATACGACTGACACAGGAAATGGTACACCTGGGCGAGTAAACCGATAGGGTGATTTTAGGGAAACTTACTGTGAGGACGCTATGAGTCTTGATACGTTCAAAAATTCAAATCAGAACCAAGATGAGCAAAGCTTATCCGATTCCCAGTCCCACGATTTTGTCTCCAGACATCTACATCCGGTAGAATTGGTTTCTAATCGGAAACAATCAGAGTCGGATCGGCATCTGCGAGTTATGGTACGTGAACTTGCCCAAGAGGGTGAGTATGACCAAGCTATCATACTATTGACACAATTAATTGAGCGTCATCCTCAAAGTGCTAATGATTACAACAACCGAGGATTATTGCACTTCAAAAATGCTCAGTATGCAGAAGCTTTAGCTGATTATAATTGTGCCCTAGAACTGAACCCCAGATTAGATAGTGCTTATAACAATCGAGCTAACTACTATGCTTGTCAAGGGGACTTAGCTACTGCCATTGCTGACTATGATACAGCTTTAAATTTTAATCCCGCTAACCTACGCGCTTCGATTAACCAAGCCATCGCTTTTCGTCAATTGGGTTTATATGATTTAGCCCTAGAAAATCTAGATTTAGCCTTAATTTTAGGTAGAAGACTCAAAGGTAGAATTTACCTGGAAAGAGGACGCACCTATCATGTGCGTGGTGACTGGAATTGCGCCCTCGCAGACTACAATCGCGCCCGCGAATATTGGTCCGATCTCTCCTACAGCCACCAACAGCAAATCCAGATTTGGTTGAATCAACTCCTCAAACCAGCTACTGCTTGAGTTTTATGTCTTCTCTACTCACTTTTGTGATATATTTGTACTGCAAGTAAGTGATTGCTCTTCACTCATGAGTATCATGGTCTAAAATAACTCGAAGTTGATTGGCGGGTACAAGAGGTGTTAACTCCGATAATGCCCCTTTGGGATCGTTAAAGCTAACATCAAACTTCTTTTGTAAGTCTTTCAGTTGCTTTTTCGCTTCTCTAACTTCCTGCTTAATGTCATTCAACTTAGATTTTTGTGAGAGGTGGTAGGGAACCAACTCCATTAAAGCAACAACGGCTGCACTCGAAAGCACTGCATTAACTCCAACTTTGAGGAAAATCTCAAAAGTCAGGGAGAGGTAAGAAGGGCGCTTTTGCTGGCGGCGACGCTTGGGAGTAGGGCGGCGAGATTTTCTCCTTCCTGATGGTCTGGGAGTCTGTAGTGCATTCATATTACCAACTGAAGTATAACTTTATAGTTCAAATAGTTACTAATTTTGTAGACAAATCTACTCAAGCTTTGTAAGGCGTGAACCTTAAGGGACTAACTACAAGCCTCCTTATTAGCTTTCCATCAAAAATGGAGTTGCCAACTACTTCTTGATTCAGTTTCTCATGGGGTAAACCCCCAATACCGCGCTGAATCGCTTTCCTAAGAATATTTAATGCCCCATTCAAATCTGCATTGTATTTAACACCAAGTGATGATTTAAACAATCCTCGCTTGACTCGCTTACCCAAGTAGGCATCATGTTTTTCTATAGATTCCATGTCGAGGAAAGAACACTTTGATGTATAACTTTCTTCAGTTATGGTTACCTTAATTCCTACCAATTCACATTTGTATTGCAATTGAGAAATAAAACGAGCATGGGGAATTGAAACAAATTTTTGGTTATTAACTTTGCCAATACCAATGTTTTGTTTCCAACCCTCATTTTTACCAATTACTAAATGATTTACGCCACGCTCTAATAGTTTATTGACAACAAATCTACTAGCTGTATGGATGTAATACTCCATCTTATTGTTGCGCTTGAGCGTTAAAGCCTCTAGTTTCCTAAAGGTATGTTTATTTTCCGGTAAAAATGATTGTAATCTAGCTTTACGCTTGTTGTATTGTTGATTACAAGATTTAATGGCTTTCCCACAAACTATCAACGGTTTAAAGGTTGGGTCGTTACTAGCAACTGTTGCTAAATTATTTAAACCGATATCGATTGCTGCAAACTTACCATCTAATTTGGTCTTTTCTGGTTCTTTTTCGTAAACAACTTCTAAAACATAGTATTTACCATTGCCTTTAGGGATTATTCTTACTTCATTAATTTCAGTTAATTTAGTAGGAATTTTAAGATTTAATCCAGAGGGAGTAATAAAACCTTTCTTTAACCAAGTTCTAGAAACAGCTTGATAATTGTAACTTACCTTATTCCTCCCTTTTTCTTTATGCTTATATTTTGGTAACTTTGGTTTTCCTAAAAACTTATCTGGATTTTTATTGTATTCTTTGATAGCTGCAAAATATGATTTAAATACTTTTGATACTTGTTTTATCACAAGCTGTGCTACCTTACTAGGTAAACTTTTATACTCATCACTATTTTTCAGGAGATGGTAAAGTTCTTTAAATGGCGGTACTTTTTCTTGAGCAAAAAAGGCTTGTCTACAAAGATAAATTCCACAATTGTATAAGTTTTTAGAAGCAAAACAAGTTGAATCAATTTCTTGATAATTTCTATTGTTTGGTTTTATCAAGTGTTTTTGTACTTGTTGCATTTTCTTCCTAATTTAAGACATTGTTGTATCTGTTGATAAATTGATGTCCAAAGTCCGTGTATTCTACCACAGGCTTCACAAACTTACACATCTAACTATGTTTGTCGTCATTTGTCTATGTTTACGGAGTTTAAACTTGATACTTTGATTCCCTATTTTAGACAACACACTCATTTGGGATAGTAAGTAAAGTTGTTAAAGTGCGATCATGATATTTGAAAAAAATAGCTCAAGAGTTGAGATTGAAGATATTTAATCGAAAAAAGAAACCGATACCGTTTCAATCTCCATAGGGTTTAGCTTAAATTTGACCCTTAAGGTAGGGACATTCCATTAAAACACTCATCTTCATCCAGTGTCTATATTACCCGCCTTACCGAGACCAATTTTGGTTCAGGTAAGGACAAATTTTTATTAATCGAGAGTAATTACTTCATCAATAATAGCCTGCGCCTCTGGAGGAATTTCCCTGACTAAACGAATCGGAAATCTTCCAGTGGAAGAAAATTGAGCATATTCTGGAGTGAGGAAGGGGCGATAGCGACTGGCTTGATCAGTTAATTGGGCTGCCATGGCTAAGGTGATGGCTTTAATATATTTGCGTACCTCAACCGCTTCTTGATCTATAATTTCACCACCAGTATAGATTGTGTTAGGGTTATCCACCTGGTCAGTTGTGGTACTGGGATCTTTGACGCTCAAATGAGTTCCGCTAACAAAACCCACCAACCATTTCGGCTGTACAATCTGAGTAAAGGGAATAACTTGTTCCGTTAAAGCAGGAGTAGTTTTATCCGCCGAAGCTGAAGTCATCAGAGTGGGGACTTCAATTTGCGACAAGCCGCTGTTACCAAATAACAGCGAAGCAGTAGGAGAGAAGGCGATAGCTGCTTTAATTCTGGGATCTCGTAAGCGATAGCGATCTTGGGGTAGCCCACGAGCAAAACATTGGGCATTTTCTCCAAAACTAAAAGCCAGGAATTTACCCCTACAACGTTGTTTGAGATTTTCTAGTTGGAATTGTCCTCCCGCTAGAGCCAAGGAAGTGGAGCCGCCCAAGGAATAGCCTAAAATTAAGACGTTATCGGTAGCTAATTTGCCCTCCAGCAAGCCGGGAGACTGGTTGAGGATCGCTAGCTGATCCAGTAAAAAACTAACGTCTTGGGGGCGTTCTAAAAATTCCTCTGCTTGTAGAGGTGGGATATTGTGAAAAAGCCAATTCCACAAAGCATTGTCTAGATGATCTGAGTTGCTTCCCGGATGTTCGAGGGCGGCGACAACATAGCCGTGGGAAGCCAAATGCTGCGCTAGATAACGTAGGTCAAAGTTAACCGAGCCCAGTCCGTGGGAGAATACAATAATAGGCTTTTTCTGGGAAGCGGCACGCGACCAATAGATCGCAACCGGAATTCTCCTTTGGCGCACTGAATCATCTAAGAATTCAGAAATTACCTGCACCTCTTCTGTTCCCGGCTGGCTGGGATCGAGGGTGAAACTAAATTTTGCAGTTTGTTGGCTTGTCAGTTGGGGTGCAATCTGAGCCATAAAAGCCTGAGTTTGCCAAAATGCAGCATTAAAGTTGCCCAAAACCAAAAACACTCGTTCCAGGTCAATTTCTAAACTGTTACGGGGATAGGCTTCAATAAAGCTGAGTACCGAAAGTCCTTCACTAGATTCTGCAGCACCAATAAAAGCATTTTGCACTGCAGCTTTAGCCTCTGGCGTTGCTAGAGTGGTAGCGCCAGCGAGAACATGCACTAATCTCTGACCCAAATCAGTGGCTAACAACTGCTGCAACTGAGTTGCTTCAATATCTAATTTGGCTTGGAGTGCAGCCAAAATTTTCCCTTGTTGCCAACTGGTTAAGGTACTGGCATAATCCTTTAAGCTGAGGGGAATAGCTCCCTTAGTTTCAATTTCTCTCAGCTGGGCCACAGACACTGACTGAGAAAACGAGTCACGTTGCACTATCACTGTCTGTGCTGCTGCTACTGGCAAAGCAACCCAGGGAATATAGATACAGCTTAACACCGCCATCACCTGACCTAGCAAGGGAATGTGCACCCAGAAGTATTGACGTAATCTGTTTTGTGTCAAATCCTATACTTATTTTTTACTAGTTTACTTATCACTCGATTGGAGGCAAGAAGTTTGTTTGCCTAACTTTTTGCCACCTGTGAATATGCTAGCGTCAGATTTAATTAAAAGACTTCATATAAGCGTTTGAGGATCGTCATAATTCTTTCCCCATAATCGGGATCAGAACTCCATCTTCTACCTAAGTCAAAAATTGAAGGTGCAACTCCCCTAGGCACCAAATTAAAACGGGGATCGACGATGGGCTGTTGCACAATCATCTCCGTACTAGCATAGGCTTTTAGGTGTTCAATGTGAGCCTTAACACCAGTGCGTATCTCCTTAAAAGATGCCCCCTCGGGACTACCCTGGGCATCACCTAAGCCACAAAAATTATTTTGTTCTGGTTGAATGCGACCCCCAAAACGCAGATAATTCGTAGATAGACACATTTGGCTGAAGGCGACATCGTGATTAACTCCTTCCACCTGTGCCTCTTCTATGTAAATTTTGGCGATCTCAGGGAAATTAGCCAAAGCATCTCGATTCTGAGTGAGGATAAAATTGCTCAACTCATTTTCCTGGGCATTCCCTAAACCCATAATCTGTTCTGCATCCTCCAGACGTGTGCGCGGATTGAGGTTAAGCACTACGCTACGACTAGGATTATCCCAACCAACAGCAACGTTATGTTCTTGGAGATCCACCGCCTTGAAATAAACCACACCGCCGTAGTTAATCTGGTTAATCTCATGGTCATCAGCAACCCCAATACCTAAAAGTTCTGCTAAATCGGTGGGAATAAAAGAATTGCCATTGACCAAAATACCTCGTTCTTCGTAATTATTACTTTCAATCCGAATATTAATCGCAGGATATTGAGGAGGTTGCTGTTGTGCTTTTTGACCACTCCAAGCAATTAAACCATTGGCTAAACCCCTAGCAAATCCAGAACGATTATTTTGCAGTAAATCCAAATCTTGACGGTTATCCAAGAAACATAATTCCATCAAAATTGAAGCCACGCGAACTTGACGACAAAAACCCAAACCACCCCGATGTTGGGAACGAGAATCGGGTTTCGCACCTCGACTGGGTAATCCTGGAACTTCTTTAATCAGCTCAGATAGAAGTAACTCCGTATCTTTGCGACGTTGGCTATTGCCATAGATATAGAATGCTTCAGTACCTCTAACGCTACCATTGAAGGCGTTGCCATGAATTTCTAGCGCCACATCTCCAGTAATAGAATTGGCATTAATCCAGTCAATGGTTTCGCGTAAGGTAAGGTGATCGGGAACCGAGATAATTTCAAACCCCCGCGATTTTAGATCTCGCACCAGAAGATCGCGAGTCAGGATCATTTCTCTGGCTTCATTAGTTCCCAAAGCAAGAGCACCCGGATCGTTATGATGATGACCTGCAGAAATGATAATTCGTCCCATTTTGTCTGTGTTATACGGTAGATCAAGAATTTTTTGGTAACTAGCAACCAAATGACATCAAAGTCCTAATGTAGCGCGAGTTACAGGTCCAACAACGCCATCAGCGTCTAAACCATTGCGTCGTTGGAATTGAATTACAACCGAGCGACTACCGGGACCATAAACTCCATCTACAGTGATAGAGTAGCCAGCATCAGCTAAGGCTTGTTGTATCCGACGCACATCTTCTCCCTGCATATAGGGTTGACTGAGGCGCAAAACTCGAAAATCTCCACTTGGTTCAGTGACAGAAATACTAAAGCCCTCAACATAGCTATTATTCAAGCGTCTTTCTGTATTCGGTCCATAGATACCATCTTCAGAGATGCGATCATCGATATTGTGGCGATTCCACAGACGCTGGAAAGCCAGCACCGCCGTGAGGCGAATATCACGTGTTCCCCCACCCACATAGTCGAAATGTACTGGATCGCGAGGACCTAACCAACGCCAACCTCGCCTCTCCAAAAAAGGTCTCCAGCCAAAATAATCATTAATATCGATGGCTAAACCGCTTTGGTGATTACTGCGACCAGGACGTGCTGCAATGAAGATACCACAGCGGAGCCGACCAGTACGCAGCCTGTGGAGATAGTGATTATAGAGAATGAGTTGTTGAGCAATAGTACGATAGGCAGAATTCATCTGCATTGGTACACCGCGATCTTCAATCGCACGCGCCAAAGCTATTCTCGCTGGTGGCTGCACCAAAGGCCAAACCGCTTGACCAAGACGCACATTCAGATCCTCAAAACTAACCAAAACATTGGGAATAATTTGGTTCATTTCGTTGATAATTTGCTGATCTAAACCTCGGGCGATGGATGTGGAACAAGAGGTGACATTTTGGATTTTTATGGAAGGAGTAGGCGGTGGAGGTGGTGGCGGTGCTTCAGGCTCTTCGGGCTCTTCAGGTGCTTCAGGCTCTTCAGATGCTTCAGGCTCTTCAGGCTCTTCAGATGCTTCAGGTGCTTCGGGCTCTTCAGGCTCTTCAGGCTCTTCAGGTGCTTCGGGCTCTTCAGATGCTTCAGATGCTTCGGGCTCTTCAGGCTCTTCGGGCGGTGGTTCAATATTGTTTAGATCCCCACCCTCGGTAAATATTTCCACATGACCATCGAAAACATACCAAGTATTCCTACCCTTAAAACTATCTTCGGCAAAAGCAACCCGCAGGTGAGAATTTTCTCCTGGAACTCTTGCCCAGCTATGTACCAATAATTCAGTATCCTGGGCAATGGGTTGCTTATCGTCAGGGTTATTAATTTGGCTACTATCTATAGGTTGTTGCTTAAAAATCGTATCTCGAAGGACTCTCAGCTTGACATCCATTCTGCTGTTCCCTAGTAGATTGCAGGATTTTTCTTCTCGTGGGGTTACTAAATCCCCTAATTAATGATCGACGATGAGCGCTCAATGGACAATAGTCAATGACAATTATTCACTGATTTTGATTAGTTGTTAGTTGTTAGTTATTGGTTATTGCTTATTAGTTATTTATACTTATTTATTCCCTAATTTTCCCCGCCTCCCCTGCTTACCCAACTTCCCCTGCTTCCACCGCCCCTCCTGCTTCCTCAACTCTCCCCAACTTCCCCACTCCCCAAACCCTGAGACAGTTTAAAATAGGTCTTTGTTTCCCAAACAAGCTTATGTTATTAACGCAAGATTTGTGGCTGCCTTGGCTGGTAGGAATTGCTTTAAATACGGTACTGTTGCTCATCGCACAAATAATACCCAAAAAGTTACTGACACCAGCAGGAGTAATCAACGGCTGGTTATTGGGAGTAATTATCTGGGGTACTCTTGGTTGGAGCGGCTACACAGTAGTTTTATTTTACTTTTTAGTTGGTTCTGGGGTCACTCGCATTGGTATGGCAGAAAAAGAAGCTGCTGGAATCGCCGAAAAGCGATCTGGTGCCAGGGGACCCGAAAACGTTTGGGGATCGGCCTTGACGGCAACAATTTGTGCTGCTGCAAGCCTATTTACACCTCCTCCCATTCGCACCTTACTATTGCTAGGCTATGTGGCTAGTTTTGCCACTAAATTGGCAGATACAACGGCAAGTGAAGTGGGAAAAGCCTATGGCAAACGTACTTTCCTCATTACCACACTACAACCAGTGGCAAGAGGAACCGAGGGTGCAGTCAGTCTAGAGGGTACTGTTGCGGGTATTGTAGCGGCGATTGCGATTGCATTTGTTGGTTGGGGTGTGGGTTTAATCAACCTGCTGGGCGTTATCTGGTCTATCTTGGCGGCTTTTGTGGCAACTAATGCAGAAAGTGT
>CAZWGS010000035.1:0-42580 GCA_964633315.1 uncultured bacterium
CGAAGCTTGCTTACTGAAAAACTTCTCCCGAATTTGTTCGGCGATTTGGGGACTAGTTAAACCTAAATCTTGCTTCGATTCGTTTGGTGTGGCATGATCCACCAAGATATCGGGAACACCGAAACGCTTGAGAGGAACATTCACATCATTATCTAGCAAAGCTTCCGCTACAGCAGAACCAAAACCACCCATTAAACAGCCTTCTTCTAGAGTTACGACTCTACCAATGCGCTTGGCAAGGGGTAAAATTAACTCTGTATCTAAAGGTTTGACAAAGCGGGCGTTAACTACTGTGGCTTCAATTCCCTGTTCACTGAGAATTTCTGCTACTTGCATTGCCGGATGAACCATGGTGCCGTAACCTAAAAGCAACAGGTCGTTACCGTTACGCAAGATTTCTCCTTTACCGATTTCTAATGGTTCCCATCCATCCTCCATCAATGGTACGCCAACACCGCTACCACGGGGATAACGCATCGCAATAGGACCAGCGGTATATTCTATACCAGTAACTAGCATACGCTGCATTTCTGCCTCATCCTTTGGCGCCATGGCTACCATATTGGGTAGGTAACGCAGATAGGAAATATCATACATTCCTTGGTGAGTTGGACCATCTGCACCTACAATACCAGCGCGATCCATGCAGAAGAAGACTGGTAGATTTTGGATGCAAACATCGTGAATTACTTGGTCGTAGGCGCGTTGTAGGAAGGTAGAGTAAATGGTCGCTACAGGGCGCATTCCTTCGCAAGCTAAACCAGCAGCTAGGGTAACGGCGTGTTGTTCCGCAATACCCACATCTATGTACTGTTTTGGTAGTTTAGCTTGTAATTTATCCAAGCCTGTTCCCGTCGCCATCGCCGCTGTAATGCCGATAATTTTGGGGTTATTCTCTGCTAGCTTAGTTAGGGTATGGGCAAAAACTTTGGAGTAGCTAGGAGGAGTGGGTTTACTGGAAGGATAGGCTTTACCAGTTTTCAAGTCAAAGGGTTTTTGGGCGTGGTAACCTACTTGGTCTTGCTCAGCGATCTGGTAACCTTTACCCTTAACTGTGGCAACATGTACTAAAACAGGACCAGGTACTTTATGCGCCTGTTTGAATGTCTCAATCAATTCTGAGAGATTGTGTCCATCAATAGGACCAAAATACTTAAAGCCCAATTCTTCAATCACAGCGCCCACTTTAGAGACAGCAAGGCGCTTCATTCCCTCTTTTACCCTTTCCATGTCTGGAGTTAGGGATTCGCCAAAGAAGGGTAATTGCTTGAATTGTTCCTCTAGGTTATCGGAGATAAATTGTACTGGATCGCTGAGGCGTACTTTGTTAAGGTAACGAGAGATGGCACCAACGTTGGGTGAGATGGACATTTCGTTGTCATTTAACACCACCATCAAGTTAGTATTTGGTAGATGTCCAGCGTGGTTAATCGCCTCTAGCGCCATTCCTCCAGTTAACGCCCCATCACCGATTACGGCGACGCATTTGAAGTCTTCTCCCTTAGCATCTCGCGCTAAAGCCATGCCTAGGGCAGCGGAAATGCTGGTGGAGGCGTGACCAGCCCCAAAATGGTCAAATTTGCTCTCACAGCGCTTGAGATAGCCTGCTACGCCGCCTTTTTGTCTGAGGGTATGGAAACGGTCGTAGCGTCCTGTTAACATTTTGTGGGGGTAGGCTTGGTGTCCCACATCCCAGGTTACTTTATCACGTTCGAGGTCTAGGGTTTGGTAGAGGGCGATTGTGAGTTCGACGACTCCTAATCCTGGTCCCAGGTGACCTCCACTTGTTGCTATAGTTTGTAAGTGCTTTTCTCTGATTTGACGTGCAATATCCTCCAGTTGACGTATCGACAAGCCATGCAACTGATTCGGATGCGTGATTTCACTTATATGCATATTCAAGTTTTCATTAAGATGCGAGTGATCGTCTATTCCACACTTTACACCAGCAAGAAGTACCCCATTAGTAGACCTGTTACCAAAGTTAGAGTTAAGAGACGAGATTTTATTTTTCAGCCAACAATTGTATTAGACTCACTAAAGAATCGCGATGCTCAATCTTGCTCAATATCTAGCTGATGAACTCAATTTAAGTTTTCGTAGTGTTACAGAGGCTTTGGCATTAAAGGAAGAAGGTGCGACAATTCCTTTTATTGCTCGCTATCGTAAGGAACGCACTGGTGGATTGGATGAAGTACAGTTGCGTAACTTGTTTGAGAGACACGTTTATTTGAGTGAACTGGAGGGGCGCAAACAGGTTATCCTAGAAGCGATTACCGCTTTGGGTAAACTCACGCCACAACTAAAAACTCAAATTGAGTCTTGTCTCCAAAAAACGGAGCTAGAAGACCTTTATCTACCATATAAGCCTAAGCGTCGCACACGGGCAACTATCGCTAGGGAGAAGGGTTTGGAACCCTTGGCGCAGTTAATTAAGTCTCTCAATCAACCCCAAGTTAAGTCTATTTCTCTAAGCCAGGCTAGCCAAGAATATTTGAATCGTGATGCGGGAGTAAATACGCCTGAGGAGGCTTTAAAGGGAGCTGCAGATATCTTGGCTGAGGAAGTGGCGGAAAAGGCTACGGTACGTGCTTATTTACGTGATTATTTGCAGCAATCGGGAATATTTAACTCCAAGTTTAAAAAGGATGTTCCTGAGGGTAGCACTAAATATGAGATGTATCGCGATTACCACATTAGCCTCAAAAAAATTGCTCCCCACAATCTCTTGGCGCTATTTCGTGGTGAAGGGGAAGGGGTTTTGAGTCTGGATTTGGGTGTGGAGGAGGATATAATTTTAGCCTATCTGGAATCAGCAGAAATTAAGACCAAGATTTCCGAAATTCGCCGTTTTTACCAAGGGATGTTGCGGGATGCTTTTGTGCGTTTACTCAAGCCTTCTTTAGTACGAGAAGTGCGCAACCTGTGTAAAATGAAGGCGGATTTAGAATCAATTGAAACTTTTGCTACTAATTTACGCCAACTGCTACTCTCCTCACCAGCAGGAATGAAACCTACTTTAGCAGTAGACCCTGGTTTTCGCACTGGTTGTAAAGTTGCTGTACTCTCGGAAACGGGTAAATTCCTGGAATATCAAGCTATTTTTCCCCATACAGGTGCAGCAAAACGGGAACAAGCTGTGGGAATTATGACTAGCTTGATTGCGAAATATCAAATTGAACTTATTGCGATTGGAAATGGTACTGCTTCGCGGGAAACTGATGAATTTGTGGCACAGGTATTGCAACCACTTGAGGATAAACCAATTAAGGTGATAGTTAATGAATCTGGTGCTTCTATTTATTCTGCCAGTAAAGTTGCCCAAGAAGAATTTCCTGATTTAGATATTACTGTTAGAGGTGCGATTAGTATTGGTCGTCGTCTCCAAGATCCTCTGGCTGAGTTAGTAAAAATTGAGCCTAAATCTATTGGTGTGGGTCAGTATCAGCATGATGTAGACCAAAAACTATTGAAACAAAAGCTGAATCAAACTGTAGAGAGTTGTGTGAATTATGTGGGTGTAGATTTGAATACGGCATCGCAACAATTACTGACGTTTGTTTCAGGAATTACTCCAAGTGTTGCCCAAAATATTATTAGCTATCGCAACCAACAAGGAGCCTTTTCCAATCGCAAACAACTGCTAAAGGTACCAAAATTAGGAGCCAAAGCTTTTGAACAAGCAGCCGGATTTCTGCGTATTCGCAACGGCGAAAATCCCTTGGATAATACGGCTGTACATCCAGAAAGTTACGGCATTGTGAAAACAATTGCTAATGATTTGCAGGTTCCTTTAACACAAATCAGTCAGGTTACTAGCAAGCTACAATCACTCAATCTAAAAAGCTATGTGACAGAAACAGTAGGTTTACCAACCCTCAAAGATATTATCAGTGAATTAGAAAAACCAGGTCGCGATCCTCGTGCTGAATTCAAGTATGCTAGTTTCCGGGAAGAAATCAAGGAAATTAGCGATTTAAAGCCAGGAATGGAACTAGAGGGAATTGTTACCAATGTGGTTAATTTTGGTGCTTTTGTTGATATTGGTGTGCATCAAGATGGCTTAGTTCATATTTCCCAATTAGCCAATCGCTTTGTTTCCAATCCCCTAGAAGTGGTTCAAGTTGGACAGGTAGTTAGAGTAAAAGTTTTGGAGGTAAATGAGAAGTTAAAACGTATTGGTTTGTCGATGAAATTAGTAAATTAGACGCAAAATATAGCACTATAGCGCTACCAATCTAGGTGAGGATAAGCTTATAAACTTGCTCCCTAAAAAATTAGCTGAATTAAGTTTGGCTCTCATTTTTCTAGTTGGCGAGCGCTTGTAAAAATCAATAAATTATTACTATCCTCATTGCTAAAAATTGAAATATAGTGCTACGTATTAAAGTTAGGATAATCTAAAGTTATAGCAAAAAATATTACGGTTTGATTTCAATGTACATATATTACGCTTTGGGATTTCTGGTTTTACTATTAGTGGTTGGCATCGCCCTTTATCTAACCACTGCCCGTGATTATGAGTCTTCTGATACAGTAGCCAATTCCTACGATGAATGGACTCAAGACGGTATTTTAGAATTTTACTGGGGGGAACATATCCACCTAGGACATTATGGATCGCCACCGCAGCGCAAAGACTTTTTAAAAGCTAAATCTGACTTTGTTCACGAAATGGTTAAGTGGGGAGGTTTAGATAAATTACCTACTAAGACAACTGTTTTAGATGTCGGTTGTGGAATTGGTGGCAGCAGCCGTATCTTAGCCAGAGATTATGGGTTTGAAGTTACGGGTGTTACTATTAGCCCCAAACAAGTACAACGGGCAACAGAATTAACCCCCCAAGGGGTTACTGCTAAATTCCAGGTAGATGATGCCTTGGCACTATCTTTCCCAGATAATAGTTTCGATGTGGTTTGGTCGATTGAAGCTGGACCCCATATGCCAGATAAAGCTAAATATGCATCAGAAATGATGCGAGTCTTAAAACCTGGAGGTATTTTAGTGGTAGCAGACTGGAATCAGCGCGATGATCGTCAAAAACCCCTTAATTTCTGGGAAAAACCCGTAATGCGTCAACTTTTAGACCAGTGGTCACATCCAGCTTTTTCTAGTATCGAAGGCTTTTCCGAACTTATAGCAGAGACGGGATTAGTGGTGGGAGAAGTAGTAACAGCAGATTGGACGCAAGAAACCCTCCCTTCTTGGCTTGATTCGATTTGGCAAGGAATAGTTAGACCAAAAGGGTTGATTAAGTTTGGCTTTTCAGGATTTATTAAATCATTAAGAGAAGTACCCACTATATTGTTAATGCGAGTCGGATTTGGTACTGGACTTTGCCGATTTGGAATGTTTCGCGCCCTTAAGTCTGATTCTGTAGTAAAGTCTAGAGAAACTGCTCGATCTCAAGTAGTTAAAGCTTAAATATTTTTGATTGTGATGTGGCTATTGTGGCAGGGAGAATTGTTTCTGCCACTATAGGTTTGAGGGAGATATGAGAGTCGAATTCACGAATCATTACCATCCCCCATTTAAAAGCAATTTCTTACTCCCATTTCGCCATAAAACTACCGAAGTAAAATAACGGCACATTAACACAAATAAGTGTTGTAGTTAGGTAATCGTCGACTGGGAAAGGAGTAAGTTTTGAGCTATAGATGCAACACCAGAAGCTTTCATCATCGTATAGTGGTTTCCAGAAATTTTATAAGTTTCTAAATCGCCAGTAATTAATGAATTCCAACCTCTATCTTCTGGCGAAGAATTAGCACAGAGTAGGACTACTTTACCTGAATAGGACTGAGGTTGATAGTTTGCTAGGGCTAATCGGTTAGCTTGGAAAACTTGGAATAAATTTTTCATTTGTTCTATACCAACTTCCAAAGGTAAAATGTTTAATCGTTTAGCTTCTGCTAAGATGCGTTTTAATTGCTCCTCAGGCTGCATTTTTTTGATTTCATCAGCAGTAATGGGTAATTCAGTGCCAAACAAACCAGCTAAATCTGCTGCGAGGGAATTAGCGAAACCAACTTCATCTGTTGATTTTAATTCTGACATAGTGCTAGGTGCATAGCTATCAATTAAAGCCACCAAAGCTACTTCTTGTCCAGCTTTTTGTAATTGTTGTGCTATTTCCCAAGCAATAACACCACCCATTGACCAACCACCTAAATAATAAGGTCCCTTGGGCTGAATATATTGCAAGGCTTGGATATAGTTAGCCGCCATTTCTTCAATTGTGGTGAGTGGTTTTCTTTCCCCAAATAATCCTGCCGATTGTAAGCCGTAAAATGGTTGATTGTTGCCTAAATGACGGGCTAATTCCGCGTAACAGAGAACATTACCTCCTATGGGATGGACACAGAAAAACGGTGGTAAATCACCTTTCTTTTGAATTGGAACTAAGGGAGAATAAGCATTAGTTTTACCTTGGGAAGACAACAAATGAGCTTGACTTTCAATAGTAGGTTCAGTGAACAAAGTTTGCAAAGCAAGATTAATTCCTAACTCCTGTTCAATACGAGCCATCAAGCGCACTGCTAGCAAGGAATGACCCCCCAAATCGAAGAAATTGTCTCCTACTCCCACTGTAGAAATATTGAGCACTTCCGACCAAATTTGGCATAGTTGTAGCTCCGTGGTGGTGCGAGGGGCTATGGTTTCTGCTTCGCGAGTATCAGTATTTGGTGCGGGTAGGGCGCGACGATCTACTTTCCCATTAGCATTTTGAGGTATTGCAGTTAAAAATACAAACGAATTAGGCAACATATACTCTGGTAACTTTGTTTTGAGAAATGAGCGTAATTCACTGTGACTAGGTTGAGATTCTTTTGCTACCAAATAAGCAATCAATCGCTTATCTCCAGGAGTATTTTCTTGGACAATAACAACTGCTTCCCTTAGATTTGGATGTTGGGTGAGGGTAGCTTCAATTTCTCCCAGTTCAATTCTTAAGCCACGAATTTTTACTTGATTGTCAATGCGACGAATATATTCAATTGTGCCATCAGGCAACCAATAAACTAAATCGCCAGTTTTGTAGAGATTTTGGGCAGGGAGAAAATTAGAGTTACAATTGAGAACAAATTTCTCAGCTGTTAATTGTTCTCTGTTGAGATAGCCTTGGGCTACGCCATCTCCTCCAATCCATAACTCTCCTGGGATACCTACAGGTTGGGGAATCTGGCTACTATTAAGAATGTAGCACTGTCCATTAGCAATTGGTGAACCGATGGGAACTGTTGTTAAATTTTGATCTGAGTTAATTGCTGAGCGATCAATTTCTAATACAGTAGTGATAATTGTGGCTTCTGTAGGGCCATACATATTAAAAATGCGACAATTTGGAGTCAGCAATTGGTGAGATCTTTCTACCAAATCGTATGTCAAAGCTTCTGCCCCAATACAAGCATATTTTAGGGTTGGTAGTGACTGATTATCAGTCATTAAACCTTGAAATTGAGTCGGTGTGCCATGCAGAACCGTAATTTTATTTTTATTAATAAAATTAATTGTTTGGGAAAAATTCAGGAATTCTTCCTGGGAGGGAATGAAAAGACTGGCACCAGAAGTTAGGGTAATAAATATTTCCCAAACTGACCAATCAAAGTAATAAGCAAGATATTGAATGCAGCGATCATTGTTAGTTAATCTTAGATTTTGATATCCCCAATGTAGGAGTGGAGATAGATTACGGTGAGTAATCGGAACTCCTTTTGGTTTACCAGTGGAGCCAGAAGTATAGATGATATAGGCAAGATTCTCGGGGGTTATAGTTTCTGTGGATAAGTTTTCAGGGTTAAGGAAATTTTGTCCCCAATCTTTATCCAGACAAACTATTGGGATTTCCAGGTGGGAAATTTTGTCTAAAAGTGACTCTTGGGTTAATAAAACTGATGCTTGGGTATCTTGAAAAACAAAAGCGAGGCGTTGCTCAGCTCCAGCAGGATTCAAGGGAATATAAGCACCGCCTGCTTTGAGAATTCCCAAAATTCCGATTATCATTTCTACAGAGCGCTCGATACAGATAGCAACTAGTACTTCTGAGCTTACTCCCAAATTTTGCAAGTATCGTGCTAATTGATTGGCTCGCTCGTTTAATTCTTGATAGGTGAGTTGTTTATCTTCAAAAACTACTGCTACCCCATCGGGAGTTTTTTCTACTTGTGCTTCAAATAACTGATGAATGCACTTATCCTGGGGATAAGTTTTTTGGTTATTATTCCACTGTGCTAGTAACTTATTTTCTTCCTCTTTTGTTAATAAAGAAAATTCACCAACTCGCGCTTCTGGATTAGCAATTATACCTTCCAGCAAAGTTTTAAAATGTCCTATGGCTCGACGAATAGTTGCTCGCTCAAACAAATCCTGATTATATTCCCAATAGCCGATTAATCCTGCTTCCGTTTCCTCCATTGACAGGTATAAATCAAACTTGGCTTTGGCGCTTTCTATCTGTAACCAATTAAAACTCAACTCTGGTAATTCCAGAGGAGCCATAGGTGCATTCTGCAGAGCAAAAAACACCTGAATTATTGGTGTGTAACTCAGAGTGCGCTCAGGTTGTAGTGTTTCTACCAACTGCTCAAAGGGTACATCCTGATGGGCGTAAGCATCTAAAGCAGTTTGCCTTACTTGATGCAATAATTCGGTAAAACTGGGATTATTTTCCAATTGGGTGCGCAACACCAAGGTATTGACAAAAAAGCCAATTAGCCCTTCTGTTTCACTACGGTTGCGATTAGCAATGGGTGTTCCCACAACTAGATCTTCTTGACCACTATAGCGATAAAGTAAGGTACTAAAGGCAGCAAATAGGCTCATAAATAGGGTTACACCCAATTCTTGACTCAAACCCTTAAGTTGTTGGGTAAAGTCCCTTCCTAGCTCAAAAAACTCTTTACCTCCTTTGGCTGTTTGTATAGTTTTACGGGGATAGTCTGTGGGTAACTCTAATAGAGGTGGCGCTGCTGCTAACTTTTGTTGCCAATAGTTGAGTTGAGGTGCTAGCATCTGGGCTGTGTCAGGTTGTTTCTGCCAAGCTGCAAAGTCAGCATATTGAATTGGTAGTGGCGGTAAGGGTGAGGGTTTACCTTCAACTAACGCCCCATAAAGCACTTCTAATTCATGACTTAATACTCCCGTTGACCAACCATCGGTGATAATATGGTGCATTGTCATTAACAATACATAGTCATCGGTGTCTAGCTGTAAGAGAGTAACTCTCAGCAAAGAATCTTGAGCTAAATTAAAGGGTTGCTGAATTTCTTGCTCACCCAAACGTTGCACTTCTGGTAGCTTTTCTGCTGATGGTAGATGCTGTAAATTAACAATTGGCATTGGTAAATCCAATTTCGGGAGTATTACCCGTACTGGATAACCATTCATGGCTTTAAAATTGGTACGCAAACTCTCGTGACGACGGACAATTTCTTGCAGTGCTTGATGTAGCAATTCTACCTGTAGCGAGCCTCGCAGACGCAATCCTTCTTGCTCATTATAAGTAGTATTTCCCCCCTGCAATTGGTCTAAAAACCACAGACGTTGCTCAGCAAAAGATAGAGGTAATTCTCCTGCTCGTGGTATTGGTTGTATAGGAGCGAAAGTTTGGCGAGTGGCTCCTAAAATATCACGACTAAACTCTGCTACAGTGGGGGATTCAAACAAACGATGGAGGGATAATTCAATCCCAAAGGTATCTCGCACCCGTGAAATGAATTGAGTTGCTTGAATGGAATCGCCACCCAACATAAAGAAGTTGTCTAAAACTCCTATTTCATTCAGATTCAATATTTCTGTCCAAATACTGACGAGAATTTCTTCAGTGGGAGTGCGTGGTGCTACTAATTCTACATCTAAAATTGGGCGGGATTTATCGGGCGCTGGTAGGGCGCGTCTGTCTATTTTGCCACTGGGAGTTAGAGGTAATTGGTCTAAAATAACGAATGCTGACGGAACCATGTAATCTGGTAGTTTTTCCGTCAGGAAATTCCGCAATTGAGGGATTAATTGGCTAGATTGGGAATTGCTGTAGGTTTGATTGGCGTAAGCACTCCAAGGTTGCAGTTGTTTTTTTTGAGTCTCAGTGATGGTATTATCAGCAATGATTTTGCTATCTTCTCGCACAAAAATCACGTCATAGTAACCATCCTCGCCATTACCTGACCAAGTAATATTAATTTTGTAGGGAACTTTTCCTTGCGATTCCCACCAATTTTCTGGTTCAATTCCCTCTGTGGTAATCTGTTGGCGTAATTCTTCTACAGTTTCGGGACAATCGGAACTAGCTAACAATTGTGTTGCTTTTACATTAGCCCAAATTCTCGCATTGGGAACTTGTTTAACTACTAAGATTTCTGGAGAAGTTTCTTTTAGTTGCTGACAAACAGTAGCTATGGTTAAATTATCCTGTTTCCAGTTGAGAAAGACTGGTTTTGTCTTAGGAATAGATACTTTTTTCCCTAAATGAAGCACTACATCGTAACGGAAGCGAGTTAATTCATTTTGGTATTGTCCACGCTTGAGTTGAATTTCTACGTGGCTAATTTGGGGTAAATGCTCTTTGAGAGCAATAAAAAATTGAGGATCTATAATTAATCTTTGTTCTCTACTCAGGCGATCGCTTATTCGTTGCTTTAGTTGCGATACTGGTAAAGTTGTGGGGGCTTGGTATAACTGAACTGAGGTATGAAATGCTTCGAGTAAGGGTAAACTCAGGATATCCCCTAGGAAAATTTGTCCTCCTGGCTCAACTAAATTTACCGCAGTTTCAATCACTCCTACTAAATAATCAATACCGGGGAAAAATTGAATCACCGAGTTGGAAATAGCTGTGTCGAAGGATTCAGTGACAATTTCTCCTAATCCATCTGCGGGAGTTTGACGTAGCGCCACACAGGATTTTAATTCACTATTATCCAGTTGCTTTTCTAAATAACGAATCGCTTCCCCAGATAAGTCGGTGGCGTAGTAATGTTGACATTGGGGAGCTATACGAAATAGCAACATTCCTGTGCCACAACCGATTTCTAGCAAACGTTGGGGTTTTAAATCCAGAATCCGCTCTACGGTATCTTCTACCCATTCTCGCACCTGTTCGGGTTCCAAGTCTTTCCCTGTATAGGAATCATTCCAACCGCCAATATGGAAACTTGCATCTTGCTCCTCATCTGGTTGAATATAAGCTTCATCCCAGATTTTCTCCCATTTTTCAGTTTCTTTAGCTGTATCTTGAGTTTCTGCGGACTCTGAGCTAATATCAGGGACAATATATCCCACTAAGCGTTTTTGATTATTAGCCTCTTCCCGTGCAGTGACAACAGCTTGCTTAACTTGAGGATATTGGCGAAGAGTTGTTTCAATTTCCCCTAATTCAATTCGATAACCTCTAATTTTTACTTGGTTATCAATACGCCCCAAGCATTCGATGTTACCATCGCTTATGTAGCGAGCTAAATCACCTGTTTTGTAGAGAAGAGAATTAGGCTCAGTGCTAAAGGGATTGGGAATAAATTTTGCTTTGGTTAATTCTGGTTGGTGCAAATATCCCCGCGCTAAACCCAACCCTCCGATATGCAATTCTCCCGATTCGCCTACGGTAACTTGTTCCCCATTGGCATTTAAAATATAAGCTTGGGTATTAACAATTGGTTTGCCTATGGGAATTGCACCTGCACCAGATTTTACTTGATAGAGGGTTGCCCAAACGGTAATTTCTGTGGGACCGTAAAGATTCCATAGGGAAGCACATTTAGTTAATAACTCCTCTCCTAAATCTCTTGATAAACTCTCTCCTGTAGAGATTATTTTCAGTTGTTCGCTACCTTCCCAATGCGCGTCTAACAACATCCGCCAAGTAGCGGGAGTTGCTGACATAATGCTCACTTTTTGTTTGCTGAGTAATTCAATTAACTGAGTGGGATCCTTGGTAGCTTTACTACTCGCAATTACTACCTTTCCTCCTACTGTTAAAGGGGTGTATATTTCTGGTACAGAAACATCAAAAGATATAGTAGTAACCGCAAGCATAGTATCGCGATTACTCAATCCTGGACTAATAGCAACCGCCTGTAATAAATTAACTACCGAACCATGATTAATCTGTACTCCTTTGGGTTTACCTGTGGAGCCTGAAGTGTAGATAATATAAGCTAAATTATTCGCATTAATTTCGGAGTGAGGATTTATAGTATCCTGTTGCTTAATGCTTTCGCCATCATCTTCAAGACATACCAAAATCAAACTTTGTGGCGATTTTGCAAATTGCTCTGTGGCGATAGATTTTTGCGTAACAACGAATGAAAGTTGTGCATCTTGAACCATGTAAGCCAAACGCTCTTGGGGGTATGCTGGATCTAAAGGCACATAAGCACCACCCGCCTTCAATATACCCAGCATAGCGATTACCATATCCAAAGAGCGATCAAGGCAAAGCCCTACCAATACCTCAGAGTCTACTCCTAATCCTTGCAGGTAGTGTGCCAATTGATTCGCTTTGGCATTCAACTCCTGATAAGTTAATTGTTGGTCATCAAATACGACAGCTACTGCATCGGGAGTTTGTTCTACTTGGGATTCAAATAACTGGTGGATACACTTATTGTGAGCATATTTTCTCTCTGTGTTCTTCCACTGAACTTTTGCTTGCTCCCTGATTGGTTTCATGGATTAGTTTTGGAATTTTACTGAGTAGGCATTTTTAATTTCGTGTTTTATTCTACCCGAATACACTGACACTCTGAAGTTAATTCATCCCCCGGCTAAAGCACGAGGATTTTCGTGTTGTTAGTTGTTGGTTGTTTGTCAAACAATAAATAATAAATAACTAAGGGTTATTCAGCCATCCCTTCTATGTATAAATATCCATTGATTTCTTTGAAAAAAGTTATCTTTATACCCCTTTCAGTTATCAAAGATTTTGCATTGCTGACAATAGGGAGTAGTATCGCCAATTAAAAATACTATAACGGTTCTCATTTGACAGAGGTACAAGGAAAATCCTGATTTTTGTTGATTGTTGATGGTTAATGGTTGATTGGGATCTAGCTCACTAATTTAAGAATCGCTATATATATTCTAATTTCGCTATAAAATTACCCAACACAGAAAATTTTAAGTGTGTAAATCGCCTTAATTCCAGTTACCAATAACCGTAACACCAGACCAAAAATAAGGGTGCTTCAAGTTCAATTGATTCGATAATTCTAGATTTTCTGGTAAAGGAAAACTTTGCTTATTTGAGAGAATTAACTTGCCATCTTCCAGCTTAATTTCTCCTTTAAGCATGGCTAATTGAGCTTGTTGCAAAGCCTCAGCTTTTATTGGTGCTTCTTTCAAGCGACTATAAAACTCCATCATTAAACTCAATGTAGCCGCATCATGAATGTCCCAGAGACTAGCGACACCTGTTCTTACCCTAGCTTGCACTGCTAAACCAGCAAAGCCTAATTCTGCTTCCTCATCTCCCAATGCACTGCGACAAGCGCTTAAAACCAACATTTGAACGTTTTCCCAGCTTAGTTGAGTAGATAATTCTCGTAATTTATCTAAGGTTAGTTTGTGTTGCCAAAAAAGTATATAGGAATTGTTGATTTTTCCGGGTGAAAAGCTAGCATGAGTTGCTAAATGGATAATACCAAAATTCTGTTGATTGCTAAGACTTTTGAGTGTATCTAAAGTAGTTTCTTGATTCAGAAATCCTTGACCTTCCCACAATTTATTACTTAGGGCATCAATTTCCAAAGCCACAGCAGGTAAAGGATTTTCTCCTTCCGTACTTTCAGAAATTCCCATCGCTAGCATTTTTAGATTGTTGACATTTTCATAACGAGTATCAGTTAAAGCAAAACTAGGTATGAGAGCAAAACTATACTTTTCAATCAGAAAACTTTTCCCATCATGTAAAGCCGCATAGGGAATTGAACGAAAACCAGCATCAGCAGAAATTACTAAAGTATCAATTTGATTTGTATCTAATTCTGACTCAATTGGTGCAATTAACCACTGATAAAGTTTTTGAGCAGATTCTAAGTATGTATGACGACGGGAATTAGTAACTTGACTTTGAAAGCTACGCACTGTTTTCAAAAGTTCCTCGTGATTCGCCTCGAAAACTTTTTTGCGCTTGACAATGGTCTCGATATCTTTCGTTTGTCTCTGCTTATCTAGATTCTTGCTAGCACTATTACTCTCATCCTTAGGAGTTGGTTTAATTAAGATTAAATCAGCTCTATCTTCCAAGGAAACTACTTGGAGCAATGCTGGTTTCACACCTGTAGCTTGATATAGTTCGTAGAGACGGTGAGAAATTTCGATAGTAGAAAGTTCTTCTTTTGTTTCCTCTAAATCTAAATGTTGCTTAAACTGTAAGCTTTGATAAGCATCAAATAATTCCGCAGCTTCAAGATTTCCAGCTTGTTTGAAAGCCGCTTCAAAAGTAGGGCGATCTTTTAATAATTCCGGGTCTATGCTAGCGTTACTATTTGGCTGATTTTGAGCTGTAATTGCTGAACCTGCACTCTGTCTTACCCAAGTAAAAGAGCCTGTTGCAGTGGCTGCACCTCCAGTAAATTGACAGAGAGTTTGACCTGTTACTCTTTCTCCATCTTCACTAATTGTGCCTGTAAACTGAGTCGTAAAACCACCACCGGAATAAACAATTTCTACTTGATTATCAGATACTGTTCCATTGGTAGACATAACAAAGCTACCATTACCTTCATCGCTACTGTAAGTAACATTTTCATCAGCAAAGATGAGTTTATTTCCCTGTTGATTCAGATTAAATTCTACTCCTGAATTAGCATCTTGCTGCTCGAAATTAAGCCTACCGTTATAACCCACACTACAACCTTGTTCGTCACCTCGAAAAGTAGTTCCTTGACGAATCCAAATCCCACTTAAATCTGGTGTTGATGAGTTGGTTTGTTGAGCCATAACTTGTTCTCCCAAGATAAATTTTGTATTGGGATTAGTGGCAACTACAGATAAGTCAGTACAAAAAGCTGAATTCAAACTCAAGATAGGACAAAGAGTGAAAGCTAGTAACTGATGAAAAAAATTACCAGGGGCAAGCAAAGCTGTTACTAATATAGTAAAAAAGCCCACCAGAGTAAGAGTGATGAAGCGAAAGAAACGCATTTTTTTATAAAAATTAGGTAATAACTAACTAAAATGGAAAACGAGGAATTGGAATTGGCAAACGTTGACGTATTTCATCCTCAACGCGATCTTTGATAGTATCGACAACAAGATCCGCCGCCGCTTGTGCAAAACTGTTATCTCCTGTTGCTGCAACATCGAAGATACATCCTTCCATTAATTCAACACTTACTCCTGCATCTTGACAAACTTCTTGTGCTTGTCTAACTTGATTGGGTAGCAAGGAATTAAGAGTTAGATATTGACTAGGAAAACTGCGATTTGTAAAACTAGCTGTGGATTCTCCAGGAGCGTAATCAAATAGCGATTCTTCAGGAGTTATGCGCCAACTATCACCAAATTCTCGATACAACTTTTCAAAATATAAAGATTGAGCTTGACTCAGGGGTAAAGGTAAAGGAGAAAAATTTTCTAAAGCTTGAGTAATTTCCCCATAGCTAGACTCAGAATCTCCAAGGATAAATTTACCCTTACGAGTTTGCATTTCATCATCCTGATTACCATTAAAGTTACCTAACAAACCAATAAATTGTCCTGGATAGGAAGAGGAAACTAACGGAGAAATATTAATAAAGGGAAAGCCACTAAATTCGCCTAGCGTCAAGGTTACCTCATTACCTGTAGCTGTATTTACTACATAGTAATTAGAACTTATAGCAGAGATAGAAACACCATCAGCTACAGAAAAAGATCCGTTAATATCAACAGGTTTACCGTTAACACGTACAGGAGTGTTAGTATTACCATCAGGAAAATCTTGGCTGTAAAAAGCAATGCGATTATTGCCAACTTTCATCGCTACAGCAGTGTTAAGAGAAAGTTGTTGATTAGGAACCGCTTTTTGACGTGCTTGCAATTCAAATTCACCACTGGTAGTTTTAGTAAGAATAAACTCCCCTACCATCTGGAAACTGTATTTATAGCCATCAAAAGTGATAATGTGAGGATCGCCATAGCTTTTTCCCTGTTTGCTTAATTTCTCACCCTCTTTTTCCGAAGCTGGTGTGTGTCTAATACCACCTACTTGAGCTAGTAAAGGCTCTTTTACATTAGGAGTAGCTGCGATAACCGATGGAGATAAAGCAACGATAAAAGCTGATAAGATAACTGAAAAAATACGATTTAACCATGTATATGGTTGAATTATGCCACTCAACAAAGCAGTGATTAAACTAATGCCAGCGATTACAAAAGCCTTAGACATTTGAAAACAGAAATAAAAACTCAAAAAAAGAATAAACAGATTACAATCGTAATTAAATAAGGTAATCAGAAAATATCTCTTAGCTTCAATTATTTTTTAAATTCAAGAAACTGAATCTAATCTAACAAATTTGATTCACTGAAATTTATTCAAGCTAATTCAAACTTTAATTATCTGTTTATTTTGCTAAAAAATTAATTCACGGACAGATATTTTATGCAACTACATCGTAGTTCCGGTAACTGGCGTTTAGGCTTAATTCTTACATTAATCGCTGTTTGTATCTGGGGAACTTTACCTATCGCTTTGTCGATAGTACTCAATGCACTTGACGTTTACACAATCACCTGGTTCCGTTTTTTAACTGCCTTTATCTTTCTTCTACTTTATCTTGCCGTCATCAGGAAATTACCCAAGTGGCAAAAGATAAATCCTGCCAGCATCAAATTATTCTTAGTAGCAATAATATTCTTAATCTGCAACTACCTATTTTTCTTACAAGGTTTGCAGCGTACTTCTCCTACCAATGCAAAAGTATTTATTCAGCTAGCACCAATATCTCTCAGCTTAGGAGCCTTAATTGTCTTTAGAGAACGTTACACACCAAAACAGTGGCTTGGTTTATCTATTTTGATACTAGGCTTAACTCTATTCTTTCATGAACAACTACAAACAGTTTTAGATGCACCCAATACCTACTTATTAGGTAACTTGATTTTAATTTTAGCTGCCATAGTCTGGGGGATTTATGCCCTCGCTCAAAAGCAACTGTTGCAAACTTACTCTTCTGCAGAGGTTATGTTATGTATTTACGGTGGTTGCACCCTACTATTAACCCCTCTAGCCCAACCCCAAAACCTAATTACTCTCTCTCCTCTCAATTTTTTAGTGCTACTTTACTGTGGTTTTAATACCCTTATTGGCTATGGCTGTTTTGGCGAAGCTTTAGTACATCTAGAAGCTTCACGAGTAAGTGCCATACTTACCCTTACCCCCCTAGTCACAATGATTTGTGTTCAAATATTTTCTGGGTTATTTCCTCAACTCTTAAAAGCCGAAAACCTTACAATCTTGGCAGTTATTGGAGCAATTGTAGTCGTGATTGGTGCTGCTTGCGTTTCTTTAGGTAAAAATAAAACTTCTAGGAAAAATTAGGTATTAAGCAGTAAATAATACCGTCTTCATTTAAAGTTAACTACAGATAGCTAATAGGGAGCAAGGAGAATTGATAATACAAAATCCGGTTGTAATAGTCGCTTTTTCACTTGTAGGGAGATGGGGTGATTGGGAGTTGGGGGGAGAGTTTGAGTTTTGGCGTATAAGGCTACTCTGAGAACAGGATTTTGTATAATACACCAATTTATCTGCAGATATCTCTTATTAAATCAATTTAATAAGTAATAAATACCAATAAAATTGTAATAAATTTCAAACACCTATGAAAACAATTTTGTCAGTTAACTAGTGTTTGTAAAGTCAAAGATTTTTCCTGTTAGATGTTATGATAAATTTACCTGGAGTGTAATTAAGAAAACTCCATCATTGCTAAGCATCGTTGAGTGCCACTATGGCTTACTGGCTATTTCAAAATAACCCCAAATACTATCGTATTTTAGATGCGATACGAGAATGCGAACAGGTACCTTGGCTAGTTACCCGCTACCAAGACAAAATTTCCGTTGGTGATGGAGTATTAGTTTGGGTAGCAGGAAAAGCAGCTGGAATTTACGCTGTAGCACAGGTAAGCAGCGCACCTCGCCTCCGGGAAGAAATAGTAGACAAAGATTACTGGATTGACTCTACTCGCGCCAAAGATAAACCCTACGTTACCATAAAATTTCTCCGCAAACTTATAGGTCAACCCCTGCGACGGCGAGAGTTAAAATATGATCCAATTCTCAAAAATCTGCTCGTAATTCGCGCTCCCAACAGCACTAACTTTAAAGTAACAGACCAGGAATGGCAACGAGTTTACGATTTTAAAGGATAATTTAGGACATATCCCTGTTCTGTAAAACTTCGAAAAACAGGAGTCGAACCCTGGTTTTCTCCTTAGGTATCGTTGGCTGTAATGACGTAATTTTGTCACAATTCCGGAGAGTGAAATAAGGAGGATAATACCAAATTTCATTGATATAGACTACTCTCGCAACAAGTAGATGAATAGGGAGAATTGGAGAGATGAATAATCCACAATACCCTATCCGTTAATTCCAACAACCAACAACCAACAACCAACAACAAAAAACAACAGCGCCTGAGTCACCCCAAACGCTGCTGCAAATAGCAAATAATTGAGCCCTAAAGTGCTTCTGCGCCAGCAACCACCTCAAGTAACTCTTGAGTAATCGCCGCCTGTCGTGCCTTATTGTAAGACAAGGTAAGATTACCCATTAAATCAGAGGCATTATCACTAGCATTACTCATCGCAGTCATTCTTGCAGCTAATTCGCTAGCTGCTGACTCTTGCCAAGCGCGCAAAAGTTGGTTATCTAAGAATAAGGGCAGTAGAGCATTTAAAATTTGAGCTGGATCTTGCTCAAAAATCATATCCTTAGGAAAGCTACTAACTTCAGTGGTAACTTTTTCCCTTTCTACCTTAAAATCGCCACCACTGGTAGTTAAGTTGAAAATTTCATCATCTTTTACCTCTAAACCTTGAGGAGTCAAGGGTAGCAGTGTTTGTACTACTGGTCGAGAAGCAATTAAAGAGACAAACTTAGTATAAATTAACTCCACTCTATCCACCGTCTCTGAGAGGAAAGAAGAGAGAATCAACTCAGCAACCGGAGACACATCTTCGTTGGTGGGAATCTGGTTGGTGTCGACAAAACTATCAACAATAGGTGCTTGGCGACGCTCAAAATACTGTAGTGCTTTACGTCCAATGATTATATACTTGGCTTCAATACCTTCAGCCGCAAGCTCCTTAGCACGAATGCTAGCTCTTTTAATAACATTGTTATTGTAACCACCACACAGACCTCGGTCACCGGAAATAACCACTAAAGCAACGCTTTTAACTTCCCGTTGCTCAAGCAGAGGTAGGTCAACATCCTCAAATTCTAAACGACCTTGCAAACCATATAATACCTTAGCTAAGCGGTCTGCAAAGGGCCGAGTACTGGTAACCTGTTCCTGGGCGCGACGGACTTTCGCTGCTGCTACCAGACGCATAGCTTCGGTAATTTTTTTTGTGTTCTTGACCGACTTAATACGGTCTCGAATCGCTTTAAGATTAGGCATAGTGATGGGCAATTAGCAGTTTGTAATGGTTGTTGGCTATTGGCTATTTGCCTTAGCTGCAGGATAACCAATAACCAACCGCGAGTCTACGCAGAAACCAAGAAGGTTTGCTTGTACTCCGTAATCGCTTCCTTCAGTAGAGTTTCCGCTTCGTCTGTTAGCTTCTTATCGGTAGTGATAATCTCAATAAACTTGGGCTTACTAGTCTTGATATAATCGCGCAATCCCTGAGCAAATTCAGAAACTTTATCTACCTCAATATCCGCCAAATAATCATTGAGTCCCGCATATACAACCGCTACCTGTTCTGGTACCGACAGAGGATTATACTGGGGTTGCTTGAGTAGTTGACGTAGACGCTGACCCTTAGCTAACTGATTTTGAGTTGCTTGGTCTAAATCAGAAGCAAACTGAGCAAAAGCCTCTAATTCCGCAAACTGTGCCAACTCTAGCTTCAGTTTACCTGCTACCTGCTTCATCGCCTTAATTTGAGCTGCTGAACCCACACGGGATACAGAAATACCAGCGTTAATTGCAGGGCGGAAACCAGCATTAAACAAGTCAGAAGAAAGGAAAATCTGACCATCAGTAATCGAAATTACGTTGGTGGGAATATAAGCAGAAACGTCACCAGCTTGGGTTTCAATAATTGGCAATGCAGTCATACTACCTTCGCCTAACTCGTTGCTGAGTTTTGCTGCACGCTCTAGCAAGCGAGAGTGGAGGTAGAATACATCTCCAGGATAAGCTTCACGTCCGGGTGGACGACGTAGAAGCAAGGAAATTTGACGATAGGCTTGGGCTTGCTTACTCAAGTCATCGTAAACAATTAAGGTAGCTTTGCCCTTGTACATAAAGTACTCTGCAATCGCAGCACCAGTGTAGGGAGCCAAATACTGCAAGGTTGCGGGGTCATTGGCATTAGCTGCTACTACAACTGTATAGTCTAGCGCTCCTCTTTCTTCGAGAACACCCACTACCTGAGCCACGGTGGAAGCTTTTTGTCCTATAGCAACGTAGACACAAACCACATCTTCTGACTTCTGGTTAATAATTGTATCTACTGCTACCGAAGTTTTTCCGGTTTGACGGTCACCAATAATTAATTCTCGCTGTCCACGACCAACGGGAATCATCGCGTCAATCGCCGTAATCCCGGTTTGCATTGGTTCGTAAACGGAACGACGGTCAATAATACCTGGTGCTGGAGATTCAATCAAGCGAGTCTCGGTGCTATTAATATCTCCCTTACCATCAATTGGCAGTGCTAGGGAGTTTACCACTCTACCAAGTACTGCATCACCTACGGGAATTTCTGCAATTCTTCCTGTAGCCTTAACTTGACTACCTTCTTGAATATCAAAACCATTTCCCATCAATACCGCACCGACATTATCTTCTTCTAAGTTCAGCGCGATACCAACAGTACCATCTTCAAACTCCAGCAATTCTGAAGCCATAACCTGGTCTAGCCCGTAAATGCGAGCTGTACCGTCTCCCACCTGAAGCACGGTTCCTACATTAGAAACCTGAACATCTTGCTCGTAGGACTCAATTTGCTGGCGAATAATGCTGCTAATTTCATCAGGTCTGATGCTAACCATATTTCTCTGTCCGTTATCAGTTGTCTAAAAATCAAGTTATGTAGTTAGAAACTCCAAGCCCTAGCCATGACTTAATTGGCCCGGCTGAGGCTATTGCCTATGCGACGTAGTTGACCACGCACACTGCTATCAATTACCTGGGAACCAGCTTTAATAATCACACCTCCAATTAAGGCGGAATTAATGGTAGTTTTAATTTCTACTTCACGAGCACCTGTCATCCCCTTGACACGCTCTTTAATGTGCCCGGTTTGCTCTTCACTCAAGGGTGCTACTGAGGTTACCTCTGCCAATACTATCTGATTCATCTCTCGAAGTAAGGCAAGGTATTGCTGGGCAATTTGCTCTAGGAAAACGATACGTCGCTTATCTACCAACAAGCGCAAAAAGTTAACTAGGAATGGGTTGGCATCTTGTCCCATTACCTGAGAGATAACAGCTTTCTTCGCATCAGGGTTGATAACTGGATTAGCGATAAATTCCCGTAGTTCTGTAGATTCCTCTAACAAACTTTCCAGAGAACGAAATTGCTGACCAAAATCTTCGCTCAAGTTATGCTCTTTGGCAACAGACATTAACGCCTGAGCATAGGGTTCAGCAACTTCACTGCTCATGAGACTGCCTTTCATCAATTACCTCCTAACTGAGCAATGCAACGGTCAATTAATTTATGCTGTGCTTCATCGTTGAGGATGCTAGGCAATTGAGATTCTACTTTCTCCAGTGCCATTGCTGCTACTCGCTGCCGCAATTCAGCAATTACTCGCTCCTGTTCCGAGTTCAAATCCTGCACTGCTACTTCCTTCATCCGCTCAACGTCTTTCGTTGACTGAGACAAAATAGCTTCTTTGGTTGCTTTGGCTCTCTCTTGAGCCGCTTGGCGAATTCGCTCTGCTTCAGCTTGGGACTGGGTTAGCTTTTGCTGTTCCTCTGCTAGAGACGCAGATGCTTGCTTGAGACGCTTGTCTGCTTCTTCAATAGCTGTTGCTATCTCTTCGCGTCTTTTGCCTAGGGTGCTGCCCAAAGCCTTACTACCAAAGTAAAAAAGTATACCTAGCAAAAGAGCTAGGTTAATCAGGTTAGTTTCTAAAATGTCTAGGTTTAGACCGAAACCACCCTCCTCTGTAGCCAATACTAAAAAATTACCAATCATATCAATTTCAGACTGTTGTGGCTCAATCTTTTATTTTTCGGTCAATCAATTATCCAACTAGCTCTGTTCCTAGAATTTTTTCTAGTATCTGATGACTGAGAGAGTCCACCTGTTGCTCTAGCGCCGCCATGGCTTCTTGCTTCTGCTTATCTATCTCTTGCTGAGCTTCTTCTTTTTGAGCTTGAGCTTCTCTTTGAGCCTCAGCCATAGCCTGGGCAGCAATTTTGTTTGCCTCCTCCTGAGCCGCAGCAACCACAGCTTGGGACTCCTTGCGAGCTTCTGCTAGCTGCTTCTCATACTGCTTGGCTAACTCTTGCGATTTGGCTAAACGTTCGCGCGCTTGTGTTTCATTATTGCGGATATAATCATCTCGCTCATCTAAAACCTTAGTTAGTGGCTTATAGAAAATGGCATTGAGTACAGCAACTAAAGCTAGAAACTGCAACGCCATGAGGGGCAAAGTTGCATCAAAATCAAACATTATTTACAAAGCCATTTCAGGACGAAATTATTATTTAGAGACGTGCTAAACTCAGCACGCCTCCATCGTCAACGCTTAGGAGAAGGGGTTGGCGAATAATAGTACTAGAGAAACCACTAGACCATAGATAGTTAGGGATTCCATGAACGCTAGGGTTAATAGCAATGTACCGCGAATTTTACCTTCAGCTTCTGGCTGACGAGCGATTCCTGCTACAGCTTGTCCTGAAGCGTTACCTTGACCAATACCAGGTCCGATGGCGGCTAAACCTACTGCCAAGGCGGCAGCTAAAACGGAAGCAGCAGCAATAATTGGGTCCATGATGAATAATTACCTTTTAGTACAGAACAAATTTTGATTCAATAGCAAAGGCTATTTGAATAAGACAAGGGAAGGATTGCTAACTCTTGTTTTCGTAGCAAGCTTTGGGTCAGAATTTAGCTTGCTACTCTTCTTCTCCGTGTTCTTCTAGTGCCTCATGTATATAAGCACCTGCTAAGGTGGCAAACACTAGCGCTTGAATCGCACTGGTGAACAAGCCAAGAGCCATTAGGGGTAGTGGTATAAATAGAGGGACTAAGAACACTAGCACTGCTACCACTAACTCGTCCGCTAGGATGTTACCAAACAGACGGAAGCTCAGGGAAAGAGGTTTGGTGAAATCCTCTAGAATTTTGATGGGCAACAGAACCGGAATCGGCTCTAAATATCCAGCAAAATAACCTAAACCCTTTTTCTTTAAGCCAGCATAAAAGTAGGCAATAGAAGTGAGCAATGCTAGGGCAACGGTAGTGTTAATGTCATTGGTGGGAGCTGCTAGCTCACCCTCAGGAATTTCAAGTAATTTCCAGGGGATAAGAGCACCGGACCAATTAGACACGAAGATGAATAAAAATAGAGTGCCAATAAACGGAACCCAAGGGCGGTATTCTTTCTCGCCAATCTGATTTCTGGTTAGTTCCCGGATAAATTCTAGGGCATATTCCATGAAATTCTGGATGCCGCTAGGAATTCTCTGGACGTTTCTAGTAGCAGCTAAGGAAGCTATTACTAGTAAAGCAATCACAAACCAAGAGACGAGAAAAACCTGTCCGTGAACTGTTAAATTGCCAATCTCCCAGTAAAAATGCTTACCAACTTCTAATTCAGCGAGCAGTAATGAATTCAAAACACTCAAATCACTTATGATTTCCATTCGGCTAGATTTGTCTGGAGATCAACAAAAGTGAATCTAGGTTTACTTAATTATTTATTTGTCAGTGACTTCGTCTCTATTTTGGGCTGGAAAAACCGAGGTTCGCAGCACATAGATTAAAATCGTGACTTTATAAGTCATAAACCCAAGAAACACAGGCAATATTTGCAGTTGTTGCCACTTGGCGGCAACAATTATCAAGGCTGCAAAAAGCGCTAATCCTTTGGAACCAAGACGCTGGTTCTGTTCGCCTAGCCGTTCAACATCTTTGGCTAACATTCTCAGGTAAACAACGCCAACACAGGCACCAAGGAGGTAACTGAGGGCAACGTCGATGGAGTACACTATCCAAACGGGAATAAAAATAACTCCACTAGCCACAAGAGTTCCCAACAGTAGCGATTGCCTTAGTTGGTAGAACTCTGCCATAGAATTCCCCTGCTCTGAGGAAGGAGACTCTGCTTGAGTTACTTCTTTTTCTGGTAGTGTTGTTTCCAGAGATTGGTTAGATGGATTCACGCTTTTTTGCTGGAGGCTAGTCCTGAAAAAAATGCGGCTTTTTCTACCCAAAAACTGATTCAGCCAAGGGTAAAATTCTCCACCTTGCGGCTTGGAGCTTCCTGCTTCACAGGCTGGGTATCCCCGAAGCCTCCACAGGCAGTAACGATTCGCCTCACCGTCGGTTAACTCGAATAAGACGAGCCAGGTGTTATCGTATCACGGCGGAGTAACAATTATTAAAAATTTATGAATTCTGCAGCAGACAATACAGACTGCTAGTTGACTTGTCTATCAAGGACTCTGGAGACATTATCGAGGATTTTCCCCGGTTTCTTAGCTTTCTAGGGTCGGTGTCAACAAAATTAACTGTTTCTGTTGCATAGAGCGCACAACTTCCAAGTCTAAATCCACTTCTTCTAGAATTGCAGCCACACTACGCTGCTCTCGATTCTCGTCACAAGCTTTAAGAAATGCAAATTCTGCCTCCGAGAGCTTGACAAGTTGGTAGTCGTAGTTAAATATTGCCTGGCTTTCCCAACCATCCATACAAGGGTGACGCTCTGGAATCGCTTCTAAAAGTATTTTATCTTCTGACCAATCGCTTTGAATTAGGGGTGGACGGCTAAGGAAAAATTCGTAGTGAGTAATTTCTGGATCCAGGCATTCTATAAGACGATAGCGCTGACGCTCACTTAATTGATTTGCCCTTGCTATTAATTCTGGTGCTTTGCCTAAAAGTCTTTCTAAACTCCAATATTTAGGGTTAGAAAAGCCAAGAAAATCTAATCCTGAAGCATCAATTAGTTCGAATAAGGTCTCGCTATTGTAATCAATTTCTTGGGGATGAACGTACATATCAGCAAAACATTCATCTCTTTGATTTTCTAATGCCCAACGCTGTTTTTCTCGCTGCAACAAACGGTTATTTTCAGGTAGATTAGCAAAGATTTCTCGCCCTACTTTAACGCCGTCACGATAATCGCCACGCTTGTCGCCTTGCAACATAGAAATTGCTTTTTGCATCAGCTGAATTTCCCAGCGTCCTAACTCGGCGTAAACAAAAATATGTAGTAAGCCACCAGGTGCTAATTTACTAGCTAATGCCTGAATTCCTTTGATTGGATCTGGCATATGATGCAAGACACCAACACAATTAATTAAGTCAAATTCACCAGGCAAAGTTACCGCATCTTCTATTTTTAATTGGCGAAATTCCACTGATTTTTTATGCTTAGCAATTACCCCTGAACGTTGGGTACGTTCCCTTGCTACTTCCAGTGCTTTTTCACTTAAATCGATGGCGATTATTTCTGCTTCTGGGTTGAGGTGAATCAGGTAATCGGTTCCTGAACCCGTACCACATCCTGCATCGAGAATCCTAATATCTTGTCGTGATGGTTTTCTCCCAGTGCAAAAATTGTAAGCTGCGATCCAATTCCAGCGCCAGTTGTAGCCTGGAGGCGCATCGTCTGTGAGAGGATCTGGGGGGAAAGGGTAGGTATTGTAGAGTTTGGCAACCGCAGAGTTAATCGCTTGAGAATCGGACATTTTCAAATTTTTGGTATTGTCTCAACCATAAATCAGAGTAACTGGAAGTGGCACACCAGACCAATGTCTTTGGCTGAAACATGGCGCAAAATCCCTACAACTGCGAAATTGTCTCTGAAGTTCGCACAATCAAAGGCTGAGATAGTAGTTCAGGTTTCTTCGTTGCTTGGCTAACCTTGGCTACAGCTTTTCTCAACCGAGAACTTAGCGAGTATGTGGGCGACAGGGTAGCCGAAAACCTTGCCAGACGAGTTCTGAGCCTGGGCTAATAGAAGCTTGATTACAGCTAACGCAACCTAATCACTACATTCCCAGAACTAATGGTCAATTCTGATACACTTCTTAACAAAGCAGCTCAGGAAGCCCGAAAAGTTTTAATCTAAAAGCTGACCTAAGATCTTAAAAAGATTTATTTAAGCAAAGTGTCAGGGCAATTTTAACCCAGTTAGGAAGCAACGATAGAAACTGGTCTAGGTATTATGCCACTCACCAGGAAAAATCTAGTCTTACCAATTTAGGGTAATACCTTGACTTAGAGCAATTAAAACTTGTTGATGGGAGATAGTTGAAATCCAATGAGTGTTAAGGCAAGCGGCGGAAGCTCAGTAGCCCGTCCTCAACTGTATCGTACTGTACCAGTCTCGACGATTGCCCAGGCGGAGCAGCAGGATAGGTTTCTCGATGGTGGTGAATTAAGTGAATTAACAAGCTATTTTCTCTCTGGGAGCAAGCGACTAGAAATAGCTCAAACCCTGAGTAACAATTCCGAGCTCATAGTATCTCGTGCTGCCAACCGAATTTTTGTGGGTGGCTCACCAATGGCATTTTTCGAAAAGCCACCAGCAAATGAGGTTCTAGTTACTGTTGGTTCTCCTGCAGGTGCAGCAACCTCAGCAGCAGGAAATGTCACCTACGTCGATAGTGGTGGCAGTGGAGGTGGTATCTTTAGTGGTCTCACCTCGGTTTTCTCTGGAGGCTCAAGTGGTCCGATTCCAGCAGATTTCCGTCCCATTAACGTTTCCCGCTATGGTCCAAGCAATATGCAAAAGTCCTTGCGGGATTTGTCTTGGTTTTTGCGCTACACCACCTATGCCATTGTTGCTGGTGACCCCAATATCCTTGTTGTCAATACCAGAGGACTGCGAGAAGTAATCGAAAATGCTTGTTCTTCAGCCGCAACTATCGTTGCACTGCAAGAAATGCGAGCTGCTAGTTTGAATTACTTCAAGCGCGATGAAGAAGGCAAAAGCATTATTAGCCAGTACTTTGAAATTCTCATCAATGAATTCAAAGCTGCAACCCCATCTAACAAATTGCGTCAGCGCGAATCTTCTGACCAACAGGGACTAGAATTACCACAAAGCTACTTCAACGCTGCAGAGCCAAGGCAAAAATTTGTGATGAAGCCTGGACTCTCGACCCTGGAAAAAATTTCTGTGGTGAAAGCTGCTTACAGACAGCTTTTTGAGCGAGATATCACACGCGCCTATGGTCAATCAATCTCCTATTTGGAGTCTCAGGTGAAAAACGGCGACATCTCTATGAAAGAGTTCGTCCGTCGTCTGTGCAAATCTCCTCTCTATCGCCAGCAATTTTTTCTGCCTTTCATCAACAGCCGCGCTTTAGAACTAGCATTTCGTCATATTCTCGGTCGTGGTCCTTCTTCTCGTGAAGAGGTACAAAAATACTTTTCCATTGTCTCCGATGGTGGTCTACCTGCCCTTGTAGATGCTTTGGTGGACTCTCAGGAGTATGCCGATTACTTTGGCGAAGAGACAGTACCCTACATTCGAGGTTTGGGTCAAGAAGCCCAGGAATGTCGCAATTGGGGTATGCAGCAAGACCTGTTTAATTACAGTGCACCTTTCCGCAAAATTCCCCAATTTGTAACTACCTACGCCAAGTATGAGCAGCCCTTACCAGACCAGCACGTTTACGGTTCTGGAAACGACCCCCTAGAGATTCAGTTTGGAGCTATCTTCCCCAAAGAAACTCGCAATCCTAGCAGTAAACCAGCACCTTTTGGTAAAGATACCAAGCGTCTTCTCATTCATCGTGGTGCGGGAATTAATAATCAAAACAGCAATCCTGGAGTGAGGGGAGTTGCACCAGGTTCCTTGGGAGCTAAGGTTTTCAAACTTGACCAATTACCCGGTAGCGGTGGTAGCAATGGTGCTAGCACTAAGTTCTCTGAAAGCTCAACCCAAGCAGTAATCAGAGCTTGCTATCGCCAAGTTTTTGGGCGTGAACTTTACCTTGGTCAGCGTTTAAATTCTGCGGAAAACAGGTTAGAGAATGGTGAAATTACCCTGAAGGAATTTATTCGCATCTTGGCGAAATCCGATGTCTTCCGCAAGATGTACTGGGCTCCTTTCTATGTGGTTAAAGCTATTGAGTACATTCATCGTCGTCTCCTAGGCCGTCCTACCTATGGTCGCCAGGAAATGAATAAGTACTTCGACCTTTGCTCTAAGCAGGGCATATACGGTTTAGTAGACTCGATAATTGATAGCCTCGAATATAACGAAGCTTTTGGTGAAGATACTGTTCCCTATGAGCGTTATCTCACTCCTGCGGGGCTGCAATTGCGCTCTGCAAGACCAGGTACTCTGAAGACAGATAGCTTTGTTTCCCGAGTAGAGAAAGAGGTCACACCGCGCTTTGTTGAACTAGGTCAGTCTCAAGGTACCAGGACTGAACCAGATGTTAAGTTCCGCATCAAGCAAGGTGTCAGTGTTCAGCGTGAACAGACTAAAATCTTCAAGCTTACCAGTCTTGCTGATAAAGTGGCGTTGAAAAACGCAACAATGGCAGCCTACCGACAAATTTTTGAACGGGATTTGGCTCCCTATGTGGTTCAAACTCAATTTACAAGTCTTGAGAGTAGACTTGGTAACGGAGAAATCAACGTTAAAGAGTTTATTGAAGGCTTAGGCTGTTCAGAACTCTACATTAAAGAGTTTTATGCACCCTATCCCAATACGAAAGTAATTGAGTTGGGAACCAAGCACTTCTTGGGAAGAGCACCTTTGACCCAGAAAGAGATTCGCCAGTACAATCAAATCCTGGCTGCTGAGGGTATTCGTGCTTTCATTGGAGCAATGGTTAATGGTATGGAGTATCTCCAAGTCTTTGGTGAGGATACAGTTCCCTATCGACGTTTCCCCACCCTACCTGCTGCCAATTTCCCCAATACCGAAAGGTTATACAACAAGCTAACTAAGCAGGACAACGAAATAGTTGTCCCCAGCTTTAAACCCGTTAAGTCAGGACTCTAGCTCCTGTTTTTGTCCCTTGCTAAGAAAATTTAGTGGGGGACACTTCAAGCCCTAGCTGAACCTTCTGCACCCAAATGGGAGTAGAATAGCAAATATTCTAATGGTAAAAGTGGACAGTCAGCTTTAGAGAATCTGCCCGCTTAGGCTCTATTGGCAGTTGAATCTGAGGAAAAATGTTAAAAACTATTAAGAAGTAACAGAGACTGTCAACTAAATGCCGCAGAATAATTGCGGAAGGCTGCCGCGTATAACCTGTCATCGTGTTTGTGGGCACAGTACCAAATTACAAACAGAAAGCAAGTTCATACGCGCCAATTTTCTAGGCAATTGTTGGTCTCATTTTTTTTGAGGTAATTAATCGATGAGTATCGTTACTAAATCGATCGTAAATGCAGATGCCGAGGCTCGCTATCTCAGCCCCGGTGAATTGGATAGAATCAAGACTTTTGTTGCCACTGGCGCACAACGTGTGAAAATCGCACAAATAATGTCTGAGTCTAATTTGAAAATTGTTAAGGAAGCAGGCGATAGACTGTTCCAGATTCGCCCTGATGTTGTTTCTCCCGGAGGTAATGCCTACGGTGACGAAATGACCGCTACTTGCTTGCGTGACCTAGACTACTACCTACGCCTGATTTCCTACGGAATCGTTGCTGGCGATGTTACCCCAATTGAAGAAATTGGTTTGGTAGGTGCAAAAGAGATGTACAAGTCCTTGGGCACTTCCATAGATGCGATGGTAGAAGGTATCAAGGCAATGAAGAGTATTGCTACCACTATTCTATCTCCAGAAGATGCTGCTGAAGCTGCTCCCTACTTTGACTGCGTAATTAGTGGTTTACAGTAAGGAAAACATTCTGACTGGTATAGATGTGGCTTTTCATGTCTAAAACTGAGATTTTCAGAATTCAGGTGAAATAAGGAAAAAAAGATGCAAGACGCAATCACTGCTGTAATTAATTCTTCTGATGTTCAAGGTAAGTACTTGGATGCGGATGCCCTGGGAAGACTAACAACTTACTTCGCAACAGGTCAACTGCGTGTTAGTGCAGCAGGTTCTATAAGTGCCAATGCTTCTACAATTGTGAAAGAAGCAGTGGCTAAATCCCTGTTGTACAGCGATACAACTCGCCCCGGTGGTAATATGTACACTACCCGCCGCTACGCAGCTTGTATCCGTGATCTGGACTACTACCTACGCTATGCTACCTATGCTATGTTAGCTGGCGATCCCTCTATCTTAGATGAGAGAGTTTTGAACGGTTTGAAGGAAACCTACAATTCTCTTGGTGTACCCATTGGTAGCACTGTCCAAGCTATTCAAGCTATGAAAGAAGTTACTGCTAGCTTAGTTGGTGCTGATGCAGGAAAAGAAATGGGTGTTTACTTCGACTACATCTGCTCTGGCTTAAGCTAACTAGTACTGGTTAATTGTGTTAAAGGTTTGGGAAGTCTAGAGTGAGTGCTAGCTAGTTGGAGACCTATCAAGCTAAAGATGAGTTTTGATGAGCTAGTATTGATTCCTGACTCCCAAACTTTTAATTTGACAAGGTTTATCTTCTTCCAAAAGAAGACCCTCATGTCCCGTGAGGGATAAATTTACAGGCAAGGCGAGTGCGCAGAGAGTGGAACCATCTGTAGTAAAATGCTACATAGCCCTAATGCGCAATTAACAATTCCCTGGGACTAGCCTCCCCAACTTTAGATCGTCGGAGAAAATATCGCCCTAAAAATTTTAATGGTGACGCGACTAGTAGGTTGAAGCTTAAAAGCAGAGCTAGAAAAATAAATAGAATTGAGATCCGTTTGCGGTCGGTGCGCCCGTGAACGTTAAACAAACAGCCCAGTAACGGCGTTCTGTCGGGGACATTTCGATGTCTAGATAAGAGTCTATATGGGAATCCCTCGTCTGTGACGATGGGAGGTTCAAAACTTACAAATACAAGTTTGGCTTTGATGTTGCTTCTTTGATGGCACCCCAGTGGGGGCTACACATTTTGCCCAAGCATCCTCAAAGCTAACATTTACAAAAAAATTGCTTGAAAACTCATTGCAATTTCTGAGTTTTTTTGGGGTAGTTAACCTACTCCCACTATTGAGAATAAACAGATTGGCAACTCACACCAGGAGGAATTGACTCATGCGTATGTTCAAAATTACAGCCTGCGTTCCCAGTGAGACTCGGATTAGGACTCAAAGAGAACTGCAGAATACCTACTTCACTAAATTAGTACCCTATGACAACTGGTTCCGTGAACAGCAGCGAATCATGAAAATGGGTGGCAAAATTCTTAAGGTGGAACTAGCTACTGGTAAGCAAGGAGCTAACACAGGTTTACTTTGATAAAAAATTCAATGATAAGCTAGTGCAGGAGAGGTCACAACAGACCTCTTTTTTCTTCTCGATTAACCAACTATGCTCATTGGTAATTGAGCGTTAACCAATGGCTAATGAAAATAAACTGAAATATCTGCTGCCGTTTTTTGATCCCCAGGTACAAACTTGGTCTCTAGAAGCTCGTTTGCTGCGCTGGCTAACGTTTGTTTGGCAATTTATTGGTTTAGTGACTCTATTTTCAGCATCCTATCCCTTTGCCGATGCGGAGTATGGAGACGGTTTGTACTATGTAAAAAGACAGCTACTTTGGGTTTTTTTCGGATTGACAGGGTTTAACCTTTTGGTACGCTTGCCCCTGAAATATATCCTTAGTATTGCTAAGTGGCTGATGCTGATATTTCTGGCATTAATTTTAGTCACTTTGATTCCAGGGGTTGGTAGTACTGTTAATGGTGCAACCCGTTGGATTAATGTGGGACCCTTTGATATCCAACCTTCTGAGTTAATCAAACCATTTCTGGTTTTGCAGAGTGCTTGTGTTTTTGGACAGTGGCAGCACCTTAGCTGGCAAACTCGCCTGATGTGGTTAGGGGCTTTTGCCACGGTTTTGGGAGGGATTTTACTGCAACCTAATTTGAGTACTACAGCACTTTGTGGTATTACTTTGTGGCTGATTGCTCTGGCTGCAGGTTTATCTTTTAAATCACTGGGAGGAACTGCGATTGGAGGGTTTCTTCTTGCCCTAATGAGCATCAGCGCCCGCGATTATCAGCGACGAAGGGTAATGTCTTTTCTCAATCCCTGGGCAGACCCCATGGGAGATGGTTATCAGTTAATTCAAAGTTTATTAGCTGTGGGTTCTGGTGGTACTTGGGGTTCTGGTTTTGGGCTATCGCAACAGAAATTATTTTATTTACCGATTCAATACACGGATTTTATTTTTGCTGTTTTTGCTGAAGAGTTTGGCTTTGCAGGTAGTATTACCTTGTTAGTACTTTTGATTAGCTATTCGACCCTCGCGTTGATTGTTGCTCTCAAATGCCGTCAACATATACATAAGTTGGTAGCAATTGGGGTTATGGTTTTGCTTGTGGGGCAAGCTTTGCTAAATATTGGTGTCGCTACGGGTGCACTGCCTACAACAGGTTTACCTTTTCCTTTATTTAGCTATGGCGGCAGTTCTACAATGGCAAGCTTAGCATTGGCAGCGCTACTAATTCGTGTGGCGAGGGAGAGTAATGAGGCAGAAGTTGTTGCTTTACCTGTAAATCGACGATTAGCACCAGGGAGTCAGCGTCGGTCTCTACATCGGAATCGAATATGAAATATTAGTGTACCAGTAAAATTAACTGTCACCACAGTTTTTTCCTGACTCGTTGCCATAGCTTAAGAATTAGATAGGATGAAGATCTAAGATTAAGCATGGAACGCTTTTTACCTACAATAGAGTATCTGAAACGAATTGACAGGCGCAGCCACAAAGATGGGGCAAGGCTTTGGTTTAGCGTTATTTGTGGCTCTATCGTGATTCATGCTCTATTTTGGTGGCTACTCTGGTGTTTTTTACTAGAAAAGCATCAAGTAGAAGCAAAAAGCCACTTGCAGCTTTCTGTGGCGTTGGTGGAGATTCCTGCGACAGCAGGTTCAGAGTCAAAGGCAGAATCTGTGTTAACGCAAGCTACAAAATCAAGCACAGAGTCTGAACCTAAAGTAACTGAATCTCTACCTCAGCCGAGGAATACCCAGAAAACGGAAGTGAGACAGCGTAAAACACCTGCTGATTTCCTGCAACCAGCACCGATTGATGCACAAAAAGTTTTAACGGAGAGTGATGGTGTTGCTTCTGTACTCGATAGAGTGCAGCGAAATAAGGCTCAACAACAGTCTCAAGAACAGGAAAAAGCTAATGTTGTCTCAACCAAGAAAACAGAGAGCAAGACAGCTAAAATTAAGCGCGCACCAGCGATTAATCCTGATGAGGTTCTAGTAGGAAATAAAGTTTCTGGTCAAGTCAAAGGAACTAGTAGAGATAAAATTAGGCGTGCACCAGTGATTAATCCTGATGAGGTATTGCCAAGCAATACATCTTCTGGTGAAGATTCAGATGCACCAAATGTTTCTCCAAGTCCCACTAATGAAGGGCAATTGAGTCGTAAACCTGGCACAACGCAAGTTGGTAGTGGTTTTAGTGCTACCATAACTAAGCTAAGGTTATCCCAACCAGATCGCGATGTACCAGATAAACAAGCTCAACCAAAGCAAAGTAATAAACAGTTGGCGGCAATTGATTATTTAACTCCACTGGGGTTAAGTTTGGAGCGAGATTTGGTTTTGGCTACTGAAATTTTGATTGATAATCAAGGTAAGCCTAATGTTATGGGGATAAGAGTTGAGCAAGGTAATCTTGATCGCAATGTGGCGCGAAAATTAGCACAGGAAATTATTGAACCTTGGGAATTTGAACCTACTTATATGGCAGGAAAACCAGTTTATCAGTCATATTTGTTGACTTTAATAATTAGTCCTAAATAATATTGAACTCCGATTTTTGTTTAAGTCCCGCTATTGATGAAATAGGAAGCATAGCTGAGACTAATATATCTTGATAATAAATAATTCATCAAAAATCTATAGCGGTTCTCATTTGACTGAGGTACAAGCAAAATCCTGATTCTTGTTAATGGTTAATGGTTAATGGTTGATTGGGATGTAGCTCACTAAGAAGGAGAATTGCTATACTTCCTAATTTCAGTGAATTTTAGTAATGATGGTGTATAATTTCGGATAATTTTTTCAATTTAGCTTCTCTATGTAGCATCTTAGGAGTAGGTTCAATACCTACTGTCTCTAAAATTTCTCTCCAGCGATAGACAAAATCATGACGTAGTAGTGAGTTGACTATATTGTCTTTTCTTATTTTTGCTAAACGCTCAGGTTGGGAATCAAGTTCAGCAATAATCTTCCCAATATCATTAGAGTTGTAAGGAACTCGAATTGCGGCATCTGGCCAGTAAAAATTCTTGTAAAATTCTTCATGAGTTGGATGTTCTCCAATCATAACTGTTCCTGCTGCTGCTCCTTCAAAGAAGCGATAACCGATCTCTTCTTTTCCCTTAGTTTTAAAATTTTCATTGACATTAGGTTTATTAGTGAGAAAGTAGCGACTTCTCTTTAGCAAATTGCAAGTGAAACTGCGATGTTCATTGGTATCAAGTGCTTCAAGATTTCTAATTGTATCGTAGTGATAAAATCTATTTTCTTTTTGGGCAAGCTCAAGTAAAGCTTCATGGGTAATTGATGAACGTCGCCCTATGGAACAAACATCGATGCTACGTTGAGGAGGATTAGGATAAGGACAAAACTTAAGAGTGTCAACGCTGGGAGGTAAGTAGGAACAAGGTTTACCTGTGATTCTAGCAACAGCTTCTACTGTATTGCTGTGACCGAGGAAAATATGATCAAAGTGTTTTAAAGGTTCAAGTAAGTATTCCTTTCCTTCTAGATAAGTATCCCAAGTTTCAATGAGATAACAAACAGCAGTTTGACATTTATCACGCCAGTTTTTGGGGAGGTAATTAAGAGCAAATACTTGGTATGGACTGGCAATAACTGAGAAAAATAGTTGGTATTCTTGGTCTAAAACTATTGGTTGTAAAGGCGGCGTAATTAAGTTGGCTAAAAGTTTTGATTTGGTGAAGCGATTGATAAGGTTGTTTATCCTACGAGATAATTGGTAGGATTTTGTGGGAGCAAAAATATCTATTTTTTCAACCTCAGCAATCAGATCTTCAAATTCATAGATAAAGCATTGAGAAACGTGTTGACTCTGCTGGCGATGGGAAAGTAAAGCAATACGAGAATCGCGATCTAAACTTAGAGTTGGCTTAGCTAGTATACTTTGCATTTAGGGTTAATAAATATTTAGTTCCAGGTTAAAAATAATGGTTGCAACAACTCAGAGATTTATTATGATCAATCTCTAAAAAGATGCGCTTGCTGCGCCCTGGAAAAATAGTTTCTAATTTTGGTAAAGATGCAACGGTCAAGAGTGAATTAAAACGATGTCAGCTCTTGCTATATTTTTCATGTCATAACCAAGATAATCATAAAATATAGCTTTGTCAATAATATTACTGAGCCAAATCCTAATTTATTGGAGTTTTCTTTTAGAGTTTACTATTAACTCAAAAATATATTTTTGGATTCGAGTCTGTCTGTGCAGCAGATGCCATTTTAATTTCTAAAATCTACCAAAACGCCGTAAATTGCCCAAATCGCCATTGCCCTTAAATAATGACTAGCGCGGAAGGTTCCTGTGGTTGTAATTGCTTCGGGAGTGCGGAATTGTAAGCCATTTTCATAGATTTGCTTGATTACTACTTCAGCTACTTTCATACCTTGATCTTGCATCCCCATTTTTATCATGAAAGCAGCCAGACCAAAGTTAATTCCTGTCCACACTTCCAAAGGATGAGTTCCTTCAGGATTTTCTGGGGAACCATCTGGATTAACACCATTTGCTGCGCCAAATTTGCCATCATGGAATTTGAGAAAGCAAGCATCGTAAATGCTTTGCAATGCTAATTTTGCATACTGCTGTTCCACCACACTGGGCAATCCTAATAGGTTGGTATAAAATTGACCACACAATTGATCCGCCATCACCACTTCTGAACCACTGGCGCTGTCGAGGCGATAGTATTTGCCATTCCAAAGGGTTTGATGATAGATTTCCCTAGCCTGTACTAGCCAACTTTGGTAAGTATCAATTAATTCTTCAATGCATTCTGGATAATTTTCTGGTTGTAAATTTGGATCCATTGGTGGATTGTAAATTAGTACCTCTGCAATCGCAATTGCTGCTTCTAATGCTGCGATCCACAAACCACCACAATAGGCACTAATACCACGTAATTTCCAGTCATCGAAAGTCTGGTCGGGTGCACCAGAGTTTTCGGGTATTCCATCACCATCCTGGTCAAATTGTTTTAAATATGCCAAAGTTTCGGTAACTGCATCCCAAGTTTCCCATAAAAATAGCTCGTCCTTGGCCCCAGTAAGTAAATAATCGCGATAGACTTGCAGGACAAAATCGCAGGGCAAATCCTTCCATTGATTGCAGTCTTGGTAACTAGTGTAATTGGTTTGTTGCCAAGGATGCTCATTGGGTGCGCCTAAATCGTGGGGAGTTGCACCCTTTGCTTTACGAATCGCCGTTGCTTGGTTATAACCGATGATGCGAGGTGTATCATCAGAAGTGGGAATCGCTTGGGCAAAAGCTTCTAATACCGCCTTATCTAAACGAGGGAATAGCATCATTAAAGCAAAAGAACCGTAGAGACGCACATCCAGACTTTCATACCAACGGTAATCGAGACACTCTAAAATGCCGAATTGTCCCACAGGAAAGTTTTCTGTGGCTGCTGTCCACAGGGTTCCACCATCTGTAAGTAAATATAACTCATTAAAAAGCGCCATTTTCAGCCAATCTGACCAATCCTGGCGCTTGAGAATCGGTTTTTGCCACTCTTGGATGCGTTCCTTCCATAAATCGCTATGCTTGAGTGCAGTACGTACCACCGTCCATGCATTATGCCCTGTACGTCCGAAAAAGTCTGTATAGCGGCGATAGTAGGCAATATCTTCAGCAAACTCAGTTATAGGGAAATCCCACGCCAGAATGAAGGGAATTTGGCGCGTTTTGCCGGGACGCAAGGTGAAGCGAATCGCCATCGCCGCCGCAATTTGTTCTCCTGGAGAAGCTGGTGTTTCATCTTCTAAATCTGGGAGAGAACCATTTCCTGCAAAATAATCCCACACCTCACTCCCATCTCCAGCAGGATTCCAGCGTCCTAAATGGAACACTTCTAGGCTAGGATTAGTAACACTGGCGATGGCAAATTGTCCTTCTCCTTCCCCAACTTCATCGTGAAGGCGTACCCTGTTTAATAGACAACCAACACGATAAAAATCTTGAATCCACTGGTTATAGTTTCCGGTACTATCTCCCCAACGTGGTTGATAGGTGTATACTGGACTACCATCATCTCGAACTTTTACTTGGGGTGATTTAATCGCATTGGTGAACCAACCCACCGTATTTTGCCAAGTAAGCATAATACTGAGGGTAATTGGTGCTGGGGTAGGATTGTGTAGTGTCCAGTCGAAAATAGCTACTGGATAGCTTGTTTCCTGATAATTGTGTGCCCAAATCGGTGAGAATTGTTCACAAATAATTTTGCTTTGGAAAACGCCCTCATATTGGAACCAACTGCGGGGATATAGGGCGTGGTAAGTTCCCTGACCTTGAGGATACCATAACCAACGGGAAAGAGTGCCATCCTCTGGTGCTTCGGTGCAAAGGGCATAGGCATTAGTTTCTCCCTCTTCTGGCTGCTCAAAAATGCTAAACTGACAAGCGGGTAGGCTGCGGAAAATATGTTCACCGCCATCGAGATGCCAGAGGTTGAAATCGCCACGTGGAGAACGACCTATACAACCAGCACCAAAGCCACCTAAAGGCATACCATGCCAGGGACCATCATCTAGATTACTAGGATAGCGTACAGTGTAGGGTTGCTCCCAGCCAAGACCAAGGGGACGTTGCCAAGCACATTGAGGAATTTCAGGAAAGGGAATTGGATACTTCATGCTCTGATTTTGACACGAATAGTACGGGAGTTTGGTAGCCCCGTCTTTTTAAAGCGGGATGAAAAAACGACACGGGCAGATTTATCTGCATTGCCATTAATGGTAGAATGTGAGCAACAAGTAAGAACAACCATCTACGCGAAGAAGCAATCCTAGTAAGGCGAAATCCCTGCAACGAAGAACCGAACGCCGAGTGCGAAACGACTAGACGCGCAAGTAATGGCAGGATGTTGAGCGTACCAAATTGGCATTGTGATGGACTCGGAAAGCAACAAAATCGGTATAAGTAAACGCAATGACAGCATCTTTTGATAGTTGTTTTGAGCGTCTAGGGGGATATTTGACTATCCTTTTTAAGCAAGTCTTAAAGAATCTGCCTCTCTTTAGAGGGCAGAGTGTCAAAATCATCATCTAATTATCTGTTTATCTACCTTTGAAGCTTAATTTTCTGACAACTGCTGTTGTTGAAAGCAAGTGAAAGACTGACTACGGATGTCGGGGAGAAACACGAATTAGTTGTATCGTCAGGATCTTGGAAGTTGAGAGCCAATAGATTAATCTTGATTTGCGATCTGCAATAACAATTTTCTGCCGATTTTTGGTTAACAAAACTACGTCAATTTTTGAGAATAAGAGTTAAGAAGATTTCAGTTTTATCAGCTACCATCAAAAAGCGAATTATCCTGAAAATAGAAATGGTATAACAACATCAAATGATTGGTGAGGTAACAACCATGAGAAGTATGATTTGGCATCCTGAAGAGCAAGATGGCAGAGTAAACCAGTATCTTGAGCAAACTAACCACGCACCCTATGAAGTAATTTTTGCTTCAATGCTAGGGCTGTTTTTCCTCTTTACTCTTGTTATTTTGTTTGGCACTTTTTAAAAAAATATTGTGAATCATAGCTGGAGGCAAGGTTATCTTTGTCTCCAAATTGGAAATTGTGTCTAAATATTTTTTGCCAAGAACTTAAAGATAAAGTTGGATTTGTTTCTTGGTTTTTAGGTGTCAGCAATTATCCTTGATTAGCAAGGACAAAGTTTTTTTTATTCCTTGGATATCAAATTATATTTAAACCTGGAGATAATGCATTTTTTAGCATTTCCATTAACTATTAAAAAATTGCGATAGCTTCCAAATTAGCCAGTGCTAACTTCGCTTGAGTTGCCTCTGAAACTACTTTACCTTTTCACTAAACCGCCACACCAGAGAGAAATAAAGCTGCCCTGTAGTCTAGTCAATGGAGTATACTGCGATCGCTGAGTTTTTGTTTCTTGAGCCTGTATAACGAACGCAATAAAATAAAAACTAAGGGTTTTACTCAACAATCCTAAACGATGAACTCCCTAAGATCCTTGAGGAATCGGAGTTCAAAATCTATAGCGAATGAACCCATAAATTAACTATGAATTGCAAATTTGTAATACCATTTCCCTAAATGCCTGCTACATGATGATAAAGGTAGGTAAGGGTATAACTTAGCCTTGCTAGGAAGAGTTCAGGCGATCGCAATTACTCCAACTCTAACATCAATGACCAATTCAAAACCATCGATATGACTGGAAAAGTAATAGAAAATAGTGCTACTGGTATTCTCATCCTCATTGTCCCTATCGCCTTTATCGCGGTTGTTTTATATAGCGCTTGGCCTTTGCTGTTGACATTAATAGCTCTGGGAATTACCTTAAGGCTGTGGCAACAATCCCAATGGCAAAAGTTGAGTCAAAAAATCAACCCCTACTTCAGCGAATTGATTCGAGAAAACCAGGGTTGCATCACAGCAATAGATTTATCTCTCAAAGCAAGTGTAACTGGTAGTAATGCCGAATACTTTCTCACCAAAAAAGCAGAAGAGTATGGTGCACAGCGCAAGGTGTATCAAGACAAAGGCACAGTATATTATTTTCTCACTGCTAGTGCTTTAGGCAGTATTTTTGAAGGTAGTGAGCCAATTTGGCAATTAAATCAAGAACCCGTAAGCATAGAAAAACCTAGCCCAGAAGTAGCTAATATTCCTGAAATTGCTGCTAAAAACATTACTAGTGAAGCCATTAGTGAGGAAATCGCTGCTGATTTGAACTTCCGGAGTGAAGTAGCTACAGTTAGCGAAGAACTAACACCAACTGTAGAATATCAGAGTGAAGCCATTAGTGAGGAAATAGCGACTGATTTGAACTTCCGGAGTGAAGTAGCTACAGTTAGCGAAGAACTAACACCAACTGTAGAATATCAGAGTGAATCACACCAGGAAGACAGTAGCGATAGTGGTGAGACTATGGCGGCAACAACTACAATCACTACTTCCTTACTCCAAGGGGAATTAGCAAAACGTCTAGATGTTCACTCAAGTACTGTAGGTAAGCGTAAACTAGATTCTGACTTTAGTGAGTGGAGTCAGAAAAAAGATCCTGAAGGTATCGCCTGGCAATTTTCTCGCCGTCAGAAAGTTTTTACACCTGTCACTGAAGGCGAATAACCTAATCCACTAGTATACCCTAATTTAAGAATCAAGAACTCATAAAAGCTTCCAAATCTGGTACTTCTAGCCAACAATTTTCCTCATTAGATTGATGGGTTAAATCCATAAGTAATTGAGAATAGACTCCTTCGCGTAGTGAGGGAGTTTTAACTTTACCTGAATCAATTCCTTGCACCCAACTATCAATCACTCGGATTAAGGGTGCAATGCGTCCATCAGTAAATACTTGGGGAAAAGCCAAACGTTGGGGTATTTCAACTTCTACTAAAGATTTACCTGCTGGTGCTGACCATAGTTTAAAACCATGTACATAGTCTTTGATATTATTACTACCTAATACCAGAGTTCCTTTCTCTCCGTAAACTTCTAGCCAATGACCTCTACCTTGATAGGTAACAGAACTCAGGTTAACCTGGCAAGGAGTACCATCTGCTAGTTCTAGCATCAACAAACAGGTATCATCGGCATCCACTGGTTTGAGTGTACCACCAACTTCAGGATCTGGGCGCTGTGTAATCGCACAATAGAGTTTAGCTGATAAACGCTTAATTGGACCAAAGAGCCAAGAAATATAGTCAAAAACATGGGAACCCACAGCGCCCAAAACACCGCCACCTTTCTCTTTTTGAGCATACCAATTCCAAGGGCGTTCAGGATTAGCGCGACTTGTCACTAACCAATCAATTTTAATCAGGCGTTTTTTACCAACAAAATCCTGTGCTAAATATTCTGCCATTAGTTGCCAAGCAGGGACAAAACGAAACTCGAAATCGGCGCAGGTAATTAAACCTTTGGCTGTCGCAAGTTGGTATAATTCCCTTGTTTCTTGAGCCTTGAGATTCATCGGTTTTTCTAGTAGTAAATGCTTCCCTGCTGCTAAAACAGTCTTTGCCATCTCATAGTGCAAAAAAGGCGGTGTAGCGATACTAACAGCAGCAATTTCAGGTAAGGAAACAAGCTTTTCTAGCTGATTGACAGCATAGGGAATTTCATTTGTATCTGCAATTTTTTTCGCATTGCCCAAGTTGCGATTGTACACTCCCATGATTTGAGTGCGAGGATGATTCTGGAAACTGGGAATGTGAACTTTACCTCCGAATCCAGTACCAACAATTCCTACACCTATGGTCGGTTTTGCAGTGCTATCTTGTGTCATTTTAGTTTTATTTCTAAGAGTTTACCTGCATTTTGTCTTGGGTAATAATACCAAATCTGGTTTAGAGAACTGTGACTTTAATACTCTATTTTTCTATCTCAGTACTCTTGCCAGTTTTAGATTATGAAGATAAGAGCAAAATTATGTCACCAAGTTCAATCTCTTGGCTGGTTGGGAACTCTAATAGTGACGACAATCCCATAGAATCATACGCCTGAATCATGGTATCCACTGCAAAAAGCAATTTACCTCATATTACTGGTTACTCCATCATTGAACCACTCTACACAGGCTCAAGAACAGCAGTTTACCGTGCACTACAAGATAATCAGCAACATACGGTAGTGATTAAACTTTTGCAGCGTGAATATCCTAGCTTTAGCGAATTGGTTCAGTTTCGTAACCAATATACCATCACCAAACACCTTTCCCTTCCCGGTATTGTTAAACCTTTGAGTCTCCAAACTTGGCGCAATAGCTTTGCTTTGGTAATGGAAGATACAGGAGGTATCTCTCTAAGAGAATATAGCCAACAGCAATCTTTACCTTGGTTAGAAACATTAATTATTGCCCTACAACTAGCAC
>CAZWGS010000036.1:0-12462 GCA_964633315.1 uncultured bacterium
CACCCCCAAACTCCCCCTAAAAGGGGGAACGTCAGATGTCTCTCCTTACAGGAGAGATTTAGAGAGGTGAGAGATTTAGAGAGGTGGCGCAAGGGAATGCTGACCTAGCAAGGGAATGCGCGAGGAGGTGATGGTGAGTTGGGAGGAGGTTTTGCCTATAAGGCTACTCTGAAAAAAAGATTTCTATAATATAGCAATATAGGTATTTTCGAATTAGTGAGCTACATCTCAATCAACGATTAACTATCAACCATCAACAAAAATTATGATTTTGCTTATATTTAATTTAAATGAGAATGGTTATAGTTCGTATTTTTTTTCAAGACTAAATTACTCTTCTTCATAGAGTAAATCATGTAGAAAATAGAAGTTGTCTTGCTCCCAAGTTTGAGATTTATCTCGTCCTAAATAACCAGTTAAAGGTGAAGATAGTTCTACTAATAATTCATGAACGGTGCGATTGTCTAATTGACAGTTTTTATCCTGTGCGAAAATAACATTATAGTGGGTTTTAACCTCAATAGAAATGTGTTTACTACCGGGTTCACCAAGAGATTTAAGACTTTCCACAAGCTGTGATCGCAATTTAATATCTTGCCGTACTCGGTCAATATATTGATTTACTTTTTGATTTGCTTCTTCGCCAAAGGGTAGATTTTCAAGACACTTTTTGAGTTCCCAAAGATTAACTGAGTTTTGATATTTTGCTTGTAGTTGAGCTAATCTTTGTACGGTTTCAGGTCGCAGCACATTCATATGATATTCAATAGCAGCTTGATTGGCGTGACTGGTAAGAGAACCAGCAGCAAAAATTAGTTTCAAAGAGCGGTTAAACTGTTCTTGTCCTAGGTGAGTTACACCGAGATGAATTAGTTGTGCAGTAACTTTGTTAGGTACATTTTCTTTTTTACTTGCTTTGCATTCACCAACGAGGGGATAGGGAGATTCACAGTAGACATCAATTCCTCCTGCACCTCCAGTAGCTTCAGGATCTAAGCTGGCTTTTGGGTTAGTGTTTTTGTTACTAAAACCCAATTTAATTAGAGTTTTTCTCACTAATTTTTCAAACTCATTGCCATCACTAGAATTACCAACTTGAGCAATTTTCTCAATCCAAATCAAATCTGGACTAAATCTAGGAGAAAAAGTATCCTGACTCCAGCCTAAAAAACTTCTTATTTTTGCGTCAAGTTCCCTAGCAGCTAAGGTGCGATCTTTGAGGAAAGTTACTGCTATTTGCAATTTTTCTAAGCCTGGGTGTAGGGGAGGTTGGCGTTTTTCTATTTGTTGGCTACGCTGAATAAACCAATGATCGCTAATAATAGAGTTAGTGGAAGCTACTTTAATATCCTGAGGTAAGGGGATAAAACGCTTATTATTGCTAGCGGATATTTCTAAAGGGGTTCTGAGTAAATAAACTTGCAGGTAGGCAAGAAATATATGTCCTCTTTGAATTAAAGTTTTCTCTATTGCTTCTTGAGTCCATACTGTAAGTTGAGGCAATATTTCTAAAGCTTCAGCTTCATCAATAACCTGACAGCGAGTACATTTTGCCCAGGCTTTTATGTTGACAGTTTCTGGTGCTAATTGTGCCAAAGATTGCTCAGCTAGAGGTAGAAAATCAGTGTGATAATACTTTTCTAGTGGCAAAACATCGTTGATAAAATCACCAGGGTACAGGGCAAAACACCGCTCTGGATTGACAAAAATTCTAGGCATTGCCACTATGGATCGCCCTTCGATTAAAGCTGTAATATCTGGTGCTGGTAAGCGTAAAGCAGCATCAAGATTCAAAGTATTATTCATTATCATTAATCAAGTCTGAAATATCTTGTGTATCACCAGCATCAGTTATATTCATTTCATTTTCTTCTACTTTTAGCTCTCTTTCTGTTTCCATTACATCTTCACGCACATCAAAAGAAGGATCGCTAAGAATTTCACATAACAAAGGATTATCTTTAGCTAGCTTTTTATCTTCTCCTTTGTCATTAATAAATTGAGTAATTTGCTCTTCTGTTATTTTGTAATCTACTTCCCGCTTCTGATGTACTGCTCGAATGGCTAACAGTGGTTTAATTTCCTCTTCTTTGAGTTCTACAAATTCACCACCTTTTTCTTTGATTAAGGGTCTAAGATATTTATTGTGTAAATGAGAACTAATTTTTTTATTGGCAGAACGAACTAAACAACCACGAGTTAAATTATATTTTTGATAATCATTAAGGCGTGCTAAACCTGCGCCCAAAGATCTACCTGCATTTTGTTGCTGTATCGCTACACCAATAGATACTTTTTTATCTACTTCCTGACCAATAATCTTGAAGTTAATATAGTTATCTTTCTGATTATTTTTGGTGACTTTCGTAGTTATATCTTGTACTAAAACTCTTGCTATTGTTTGACCAATGAGTTTCTTAAAGCTAAAAATTAAAGCATCAGCGATTAGGAAGTTATCATCCAAATTATCTGGTAAGTTTTCTAGTTCATTAGCAAAAGCAATTTCTACTTCTTCGAGTTCTCCCTTTGCTGTCGCTACTACTATGTCTGGTTGAGGTTTTTCTTGCTCTTCCTCTTTTGCAACTACTAGCTGACAATTATCTCGACACCATTTCAGCACTTCCCTAACAGTAAATCTTTCTCTACCTACCTCTTGCATTTGCTGCTCAGAGAAAGGATAAATAGGTGTGGGAGAATCTAAACCTTTCTCTCGATAAAAACTATGTAACCACAAAGTAACTAAATCAACTGTGGTATCGCGATTCATGTAGCTTAATTCTAGCGGTTGTCCTTGGGCAGAAATTTTAGTGTGAACACCTGCAGGAAGCTGTTTTACCTTGTTACTCCAAGTACCAGGCATCATCACTGTAAGAATTACACCACGATTGAAGTTTTCAAATAGCTTTTTAACAAAGTTAGATACTATCTGCGCTGTAGTATAGCCGTTGTCGTGAACCTCTGTGCTATCTATTTCATCAAAACAAACAACTAATTCTTTATATTGACTAATTAGTGCCAGAATTTGCAAAATGGCATCAAAGGATTGTTTTTGAGTTGGCAAACACAAATCTTGAGCTTTATAACTGGCGATTTCTTCCCCTGATAACCATTTAAAAGCATAAAGTGCTTCATCTTCACGCAGTGTCCAGAATATCGCTTTGATAATATCTGGATCATTGATATCTTGAATTTTGCAAAACTGCTTAGTTAATTTATTGATTGTATTTCTAGCTTTCTTCTCATCAAGATTATTAAATATATTAATTATTTTCTTTGGCGTAAACTCAGAAGTTTTAGTTTTTGTTGATTGAATAGCTTTATTAGCCATAAAAGTAGCTAATTCTTGCCATTGCCAAACTTCTGCACTACCATCATGCTTCAAACTATCAGCTAATATGCGTTGAAATCCTTGCTCAATACTATTGATATCACCGTAGTTATTCGCATAAACAAATAAAGCATCACCTTGAGCTTTGAGGCGACGACGAATGCGGCTAATAATGTGAGTTTTACCCGTACCATCTTGGGCTGTAATTAAAATAGATGTTGTAGAATACAAGCCTCTGCGAATATCTTGAAGCGCACACAAAACAGCTTCTGATGCATGGGCATTGAGCTCCTCTAAATCTGGAAAACCATGTTCCCAAACATCTTTTTGATTGAAATAAGGTGGTTTGGCAAAAGGATTTTGCTCTTGGAGTGCAGCATTAATTGCTTCAATAGAACTACTCATCTTGCGATTATGTGAGGTGGTGAACAAAGAAATAGAAACTCTCACTAGTTTCTAATTATCTTAAGTTGTAGCTAATAGTAACTTCTAAGCTAAAGTCATTTTGAGGAGTAATTCAAAATCACTCAAATAGATATTTAAATCAGGATTTTGGCATAGTAGCGAATACCACCAAGCTTATTAACAACAGAGTCTTTTGTTTGCTCAGGAGTTACACCTGGCATTTCGCCACCAATAAGCTGAAAAATATCATTTGCTTGCATTTCCAGCAGCCATTTATCAAATAGAGAACGCTCAATCTTATCGCCAACTTCTCTTCTGATACGGTAAATTGGTACCAAATTATCAAAATTATAATTTTGATTTAAGCTCTCATAAATAGCTATAACCTCTGACTTAAACTCTTCATAGGAAAAAATAGTATTTTCTTGCGGCATAATTTTTACATTGTTTGCACCTTCTCTATTGTCTAACTGCTTAATCCAGTTCAGCAAAGCATTAAAATCTTGTGTGCGAACACGCTGCCTGGGGCTATATTGGAATTCAGAACTCTTGATTCCCTCTGCCAACATTTCTAAACCTTTATCTGTGAGTAGAACTCTAACTGATCTACCTTTGGTACTTAGATTAATTGCACCTGAGTCCTCTAACTGCTCATAAAACTCTTGATAATCAGAAACTCTTTCCTTGCTTAACTTTACTTGCTTAGTGAGGTCACTTTTTTTAACCTCTTGTTTTGCCCCACCTAAATTCCATAAGTTAAGTAGCAAGCGAGTTTGCGCTTTTTCTTTGACTCCTGTCACCATCTATAACTGCTCCTCAAAAGTTACGTCGTGCGATCCCTAGGAAATAGATTACCCATTTCATCTTCCTAAATTAATCTTCCAATTTGCCAGTGTTATTTCCGCAATCATTCAAGTTTGTTATTCCTAAGGTTAAGTAGGTTGGAGTTATCCCTAGGGTAATCCAACATAAATTAGGCTGGTTTTTGGTTTCACTTTGTTCAACCCAACCTCTTTTATACTATTTATAATCTTAGTCTAGCTAAACCAGGTATCTAATATTACACAAAATCCGATTATCAAAGGAAGTTTATAAAATATTTTCCCGCTCCGGAGCTTTCTATGATAGTAGTCTATATAAACTGTATTTAGTATTATTCCCACTCTCAAATCTCCTCTAAATACAGCCAAAGAAACTCTTCTGCCGCCTCCTAATTAATTTGTCGCAGAGCTTTACTAATCGCCAAAAAAGCTTCTGCTACTAGATATTGCCCTCATTTAAACCAGTAGTGAAACATATAAAATTCAACTCCAACTTTTGTCGCCAACCTATTTTGGCTAATACCGTAACCTTCTAAAAACCGTCTACCCAAAGTCAAATTTACCACTATCATTAGAACCTTCAGTTAATATCCAAAATAGTGAATTTACTGAGGTAAAACAAAACTCCCAGTTAATGATCTTAGACTGGGAGTTATTGAGCAGTGCTAGTAAGATTAAATATATTTAACCTTTAGCTTATCGTGGCTGTTCAGTCAGTATCCAAACAGCGTGAATCGAACCCGGAAGTATACCAAACAGCGTCAGCACAATATTGATCAGTAAAGCAGAACTAATACCAACCGTGAGCAAGACACCCAAGGGTGGTACTACAATTGAGCAAATGATTTGTAGTAACTTCATCTGTTTCTACGTGAGTTTTTAAGCTATATTTCCATTCTGCCAAACAAATCATGACTTCTAGTTGAGCAACTGGTCTTAGCTTGATAATTGAGAGGTATGGTTAAATCTTGATGTGTAATTAAACAGGAAGTAATGGAACTGACAATCGGCTGGCTCTATCCCAAGCTAATGAGTACCTACGGTGACCGTGGTAATGTAATTTGTTTAGAACGTCGCTGTCAGTGGCGTGGTATCGAGGTTACCATTGTCAGCTTAGACCAACAAAGCGATGCTTCTCAGTTTAACACTGTAGATATATTAGTTGGTGGTGGAGCGCAAGATCGCCAGCAGGAAATTGTGATGCGCGACTTGCGGGGAGTTAAAGCTGAAACTTTGCAGCAAGCTATCGAAGCGGGTACTCCCGGCGTTTTTACCTGTGGCGCGCCGCAACTTTTGGGTCATTATTACGAACCCGCCGTGGGACAAAGGATTGAAGGCTTAGGGCTACTCGATTTAGTGAGTAAGCATCCCGGAAAAGATGCTCGTCGTTGTATTGGTAATGTGGTATTTGAAATTGCTACTTCTCCCCTCGCTGAAGAATTGCAAACTATTTTGGGAAGCAAACCAGTCATATTGGGTTTCGAAAACCACGGTGGACGCACCTATTTGGGTCAGGTAGCCCCTTTGGGTAAGGTAATTAAGGGTTATGGTAATAATGGGGAAGATGGCACAGAGGGAGCATTTTATCGCCATGCTATCGCAACCTATGCTCACGGTCCCCTCTTACCAAAAAATCCTTTTGTGGCTGATTGGTTAATTCAAAAAGCGCTGCAACGTAAATATAATCAAGAAGTTTCTTTGACTAAGCTAGATGATTCCCTCGCTTTCGCAGGAAGAGAGGCTATGTTTAAGCGGTTACAAGTCTCTGTTTAATGAGGGAAAGAGTAGCCAATAGGAAGAAGGGAAGCAGGGAAAGCAAAGCTTGTTTTTCCATTCTCACTAAATTGAGAAATTATCACTTTTTTCAAAACATACCCTTGAGAGGAAGGGAGTAGGGGATTAATTAATAATCAACAATCAACAATCAACAAAAAACGAACAACCAACAACCAACAACCAACAACAAATTAACTTGATGGCTGTGTTGCTGGCGCTTCGAAACTATCAAAAACAGGAACAGTAAAATGAAACTTGCTTCCTGCGTCTTTTCCTGGAGACTCCGCCCAAATTTCGCCTCCCCAACGATTCACAATTTGACGACAAATTGCTAAACCAAGTCCTGTGCCGCCTGCAGTACGACGCAAAGCGCCTTCTTCTTGGTAAAATCGGTCAAATACCTTTTCTAATCGCTTTGGCTCAATACCGCGCCCAGTATCGGCGACAATAACCTCTACCATATTCTCACTGTGACTTTGGGCGTTAATTGTCACATTACCCTCACTAGAGGTGAATTTACAGGCATTGTCAATTAATTTTGCCAATACTTCCACTAACCACTCACCATCAGCTTGCACTAAAGGTAACTGAGCTATAACCTGGGAACTAATTTGAGGTAGTTCGTCACTTTGACTACGGGCGCGAATACTACTAAGGCTCAAATCTATGCATTCTTGGAGTGAAATTGCTTCTGGATGCCATTGTACGCGACCACTTTCCAGTTGGGAAAGGGTGAGAAAGTCTTGCACCAGTTTCCGCATCCTTTCAGTATCAGAGAGAGCAGTATTAAGCATTACCTGCCTCAATTCTAGGGACATATCTGGCTCAGTGGCAAGACTCTCTAAGCATACCTGAATTGTAGAAAGGGGAGTGCGCAACTCATGACCTGTAATCGCTACCAGATTAGAACGAGTGCGATCTAGTGCTTCTAATTGTTGGTTGAGATCCTCAAGGTTAGCATAGGCTTCTGCTTGAATTATGGCAACTCCCATTTGGGTAGCAATCGCTTCCACTAAAGCAATTTCTTCCGTACTCCAATTACCTGCATCTGTGCTGCAACCGTGCAATTCTACCATTCCCAGCAATCGACCCTGGTATAAAATAGGCACGAGTAGCCAAGAAGCAATCCGGTATTGTTGCAGGATTTCAGACCAAGATTTTCCTTGCAACTGAGAACATTTCTGGTTGCTGAGGCGCGATTCATTGCTGGTATCGAGAATGTGAAGAGATTCATTAGTTGCGACCACTGCTCTAAACAGAGGGTTATCCTGTAGGTACCATGTTTTTCCTTGCAAAGAACTAACTTCTTGTCCTAGGAACTCATGTTTAATCTTCGCAGTGCGATCTTCAGCTTGGCAGCGATATACTAGACAACGACAAGCACCCAAAACTTCACCTAATTTCTCCACTGCTACTTGGAGAATTTGTTCTGGATTGAGGGATTGGCGAATCGCAATTGTCATTGAACGCAATAAACGCTCTCTCTTTTCCTGAGCCTCAATGGAGCGATAAGCTTTAAGTAGTTTATATTGTCCCGCCTGAAGATAGGTAATTAATCTTTGTACAAAAGGATCAGGATTTTCCTGTGGTATTCTTGCTTTGCTTCTACTTCTTTTTGGTGTGGATGATGAGGTAACCTTTTTTGGTATATATCGAGCTAAAGCTTCCTCTACTTTTGCTTCTAGTTCTGGTCTATAGCAAACAATACGTTTCAGAAGAATTTCTGCTGCAGTGTAGCTGACGCGCTTATTAAATGTCCAGATTCCCTCAAAGCGACGTGTGGTATCCATCGCTGTACCTGATACATTCGTGGTAGCTGAATTTTCCCGACAAATTAAGCAGTTAGCATAGAGAGAACTGATAACGACTAAATGCCACTCTTGGGCTAAAGCATCTGTTGGTTCAAAGGCTATGGTCTCATAAAAATCGGAGCTATTTCTAAAGTCTGTCTCTGGCGCAGACAGCACATATACATGATCACTTTTGTTGGTGATACGCTGATAGCGATGAGCCTCTTGTCGATAAAAACGTTCCTTTTGAAAACAAGCGATTACCAAGGGCGACTCTGAACCCGCCAAAACTTGATCCTCAATTGCGTGAGAAAGGGCAGTGAGAGAGGATTTGAAGTACATTTGTGGCACTAGATCTGGAAGAACTTTAAGTAATTCCGCTAGCACAGAAGTCGAGATGCTCATTAAGGTTTTTTATTTACCCCATGAGACTATCGTACAAAAAAGAGGATATTTTAAGGATCTTTTAATTAATTTCTTTATCAATTGGTATCCCTAGATTTCTAATCTTTCCCTTAAGGTTGCTAAATTGCGACGAGCTAGTTCATCATTGGGATCGATTCTTAAAGCTTCTTCATAAGCTCTCATCGCTTCCTCATCTCGATTTAAAGTAGACAAAGCCACTCCAAGATTATTCCATGCTTTGGCAGATTCGGGATCTAGCTCAATTGATCGTTCAAAGGAGGCTAGGGCTGCTTCTGGTTGTCCTAAATCTTTGCCGAGGATAATGCCTCGGTTGTACCACACAATCGCATCGCGGTCGTTGAATTCCAAGGCGCGATCACAAGCTGCTAAACCCTCTTGTCCAATTAATTCATAGCACTGTCTAAACCAATAATCATAATCTTCTTGTGCCTCTGCTTGAGTGACAAGATAGACAACAGATGTTTGCTTTGCACTCTCAGTGGTTAGCGCCGCAGCAGGTAGCGAGAAATAGATTAGGGTAGCTGTTGCACCAAACCCTAACTTCTGTACAAGGTATCTCATCGCCAAATTACCAATACCAAGGTTGATTTTTCTCTCACATCTTAGTTGCTGTCAGTATTTCTATCAAGCAGATTCACTCAAAGTAAATCAACTGATTTGTTATGGCAAATTCATGAATTTTTGATGAAGATAGTGTAAAGTCTGCCATAAGCTTAGGTAAAGTATTAAAGTTACGATTGCCGAAAATTTGTGGAAGTTATACTATTTAATTAGCAACAAACTAAAGCAACCGTGAATATCCTGAAAAGTACACTTTAATCTTGGCAAAAGAGATAACTTAACCAATGAGTGTACTACCTAAATCTACCTCTAATTTAATAAACTTTTAATTTGAATTAAGTAGTTCTTGCCAAGATTAATAGCAATTCAGTTGAGGGCGAAAAGCAAGTGGCTTTCTCGGATTTAATTGCCATTAACTGAGCTAATGATTATGTGGTTAAATATTCACTATAATTAGTTTTCTGTAGCTACCAACTGCACATATTCAGCCAGATAGCAGTATTTTAATACTCTTGCTGAATCTTTAATTGGCACTAAAAAGCATCTATTTAGTTATTTTTTTTCAGGGAAGTGGTCGCATCAATACCCTTATTTACTGAGACAAAAAAATTAAGATGGAAGATTTAGATATTCAAAGTTTTGACTTAGAATCTAGTGATAGTGAATTTGGTTTCTTTAACGTTGCTAATGACGATTTTGACCCCAATATTGACTTCTCCCAATGGTCAGAAATTAGTAACGGTATTGCCAACGATAATTTTTCTTTTGAAGAGGAAGATGAAGATGAAAATTTCCTTTCTGAAGAAGAAAATGAGGATAATAATTCTCTCTGGTTTAATGGTAGAGGCTCACGCTTTGCTGCCACTATACCTCTCAATGTCGCCGATGGTGGTAGGATTGCCTTCTCACTAATTTTTGGTAGCAGCAGATTTCCCACAGAAAATGCTGATGCTGGCGAAGATGTTGTCCTGGAATTTTCTGTTGATGGAGGTGCAACTTGGGAAAACATTGCTACCTACGACACAGAGGATTTCACTGTTTGGACAGAGATTGAAGAAGATATTCCCTTAGCAGCACAAACCGATGCTACCCTATTTCGCTGGCGACAACTAAGGCATGATGGTGGTAATACTGATAACTGGGCATTGGATAATGTAGATATTGACGCAGTAAGTCCCCCAGAAATTTCCCTAGATGATCTTGCTCTGATTGAGGGAGATAATGGTACTACTGATGTGACTTTCACTGTCACTTTGAATGCGGAATCAACACAAACAGTTACCGTAGATTATGCCACAGCCGACGGCAACGCCAGCGCAGAAAGTGACTACACTCCAGCGACAGGAACACTGATTTTTGCACCTGGACAAACTAGCCAAACAGTTACCATTGAGGTGATAGGAGAGACGCTAATTGAGGGTGATGAAAACTTCTCGCTCAATTTGAGTAATCCCAGTAATGCTATTATTGCTGATGCTCAAGGTGTGGTTACCATCCTCAATGATGACACCGTCATTACGGGAACCATTTTTGACGATACCTTAACCGGAACAGAAAATGGGGAAACTATCATTGGCTTGGAAGGTAGCGACATCATCAATGGTGGTGCTGGAGATGATATTCTTATTGGTGTTAATGCCCTTGGTTTTATACCTGGAGTAAGTGAAATTGACAACTTGATTGGCGGCGAAGGGAGTGATACCTTTGTGATTGGTGATGCTGATAGAGTCTACTACGAAGATGCAAATCCCAATCGAGTAGGTCGCAATGATTACGCTGCGATTGCAGACTTTAACGTCGATGAAGACATAATTCAACTTCACGGTAGTGCCGATGACTACAATCTTCATCTGATTGGATCTAGTACTGCAATTTTATTAGATACAGCACAGACAGTGGAAGCTATTGCTGTGGTGCAAGGTTTAACAGATTTAAGCTTAGATGCAGATTACTTCAGTTTTGTGGGCTAGGACAAACAAGAATTGGTAACTTAAATGGGCAAAGCTAATAATTATCTGAGTTTGATATAGGCTTTGCTCATTCTATCCCTCTTTTGTTGGACTCCGAAAAGCAGTTGCTAATTTACTAAACAAAAGGGGATTAAGGACACAATTACATATTGTCGGTTGTAAACCACCATTTAGTCCTCCTTCTTTCGTCATTAACCATGGATTTATCTCAAAAAAACTGAAGCAGGGCCGAGGAAATTAGCCTTGTCTAGCTTTCAAGAATATTCCGAGAGACTCCACTGGTCTTGCGCAGGTAGGAAAGTATTTGATTTAATGCAAGAATGCTGCGGCTAACAGGATGCTGTCTGAAAATTTGCCACGTAGTTTATCAGATGGGTTAGGTTAAACAGCGATGATTAATCTTTGCTTAATCAAATTACTGGCTCTTTTCCCGAAGAGTAAGAAACAATAGTGACTGAATATAAATATATAAGAGGCATCTACGAATATGGCTCAAACTATTTACGTTAATCCCAACACTGGAGACGATAGTGCAGATGGTAGTCAAGGAGCTCCCCTCAAGACTATTGCTCAGGCACTCAGCAATGCTGTATCAGAGACAACAATTCAACTAGCTCCTGGCAGCTACACTGCCGCTAGCGGAGAGAGGTTTCCCCTGAGAGTTCCTGCTGGAGTCACAATTATTGGTGATGAAGCGAAAAAAGGCAATGGTACTCTTATTGAAGGTGGTGCGCTATATGCTAGCCCTACCCTTGCTGGTCAGAGTATCACTTTGTTGCTGGCAAATAATGTTGAATTGCGCGGTGTCACTGTTACCAATCCTGAAAGAAGGGGAACTGGCGCTTGGGCTGAATCGACTAAACCGATAATCGCTAACTGTACTTTTACTCAGTGTAAACGCGAGGGTGTTTTAGCCACAGGTACAGCCGAACCCAAAGTTTTGAATAATATTTTTGTCGCTAACGACGGACAAGGTATTTCTTTCAAGAAAAGTAGTAAAGGAGAGGCTAAGGGAAATATTTGCAGAGATATGGCTGCGGGAATTGATGTTAGCGATGAGGCGACACCGCTAATTGCTAATAACACGATGTCCAATAATCGTTTCGGGATGACGATTCTCGGTACATCTAAACCAGTATTGCGCAAAAATTTGATTGAGAACAATACTGACGATGGTATTTCTGTTACCAGTAAAGCTTTTCCCGATTTAGGTAGTAGTAGCGATCCTGGTGGTAATGTTTTCCGCAATAATGGTCTTTATGATTTGCGCAACTTTACTAGTAATGAACTAGTCTCTTTTGGTAATGAGTTGAGCAAAACTAGTGGCAAGATAAAAATAAGCGATGGTTCCACTGGTGGTGGCGGTGATGCTGGCGCAGGTGAAA
>CAZWGS010000036.1:12562-41799 GCA_964633315.1 uncultured bacterium
AACTGGCGGTGGTACTGGAACTAGTAATTTCCCAGATCTTACAGGTCACTGGGCAGAAAGTTTCATTCGCCCATTAATCGCCCAAGATTTTATTAGTGGCTATCCTGACGGTACTTTTAAGCCCAATGATAAAATGACTCGTGCCCAATATGCAGCATTATTGGTCAAAGCATTTAATCCTACAGCAAAAAGAACAGCTACCACATTTAGAGATGTTGCGAGTAACTTTTGGGCGGCTGATGTGATTCAGCAAGCCTATCGTGGCGAATTTCTCTCTGGCTATCCCAACGGTAATTTCCTTCCTAATAATAATGTGCAGCGAGTGCAACTTCTGGTATCCCTAGTTAATGGACTAGGTTTATCAGAATCGGCAGCTAATGTCTTGAGTGCGTATAATGATCGCGTGACTATTCCTAACTATGCGGTTAATGCGGTTAAAACAGCAACTCTGAAGGGAATGGTAGTTAACCATCCTGATGTTAAAAGGTTGCGCCCCACAGAGGATGCAACTCGCGCTGAAGTTGCAGCTATGGTACATCAGGCTTTAGTGGATGCAGGACAAATTAGCACTGTTAATTCACCCTATATTGTTACCTATGAACCTGGTGATGCAGTCTTTTCTGATATTAAAAATCATTGGGCGGAAGAATTTATTGCAGGTTTAGCACAGCAAGGTTTAGTTAGTGGCTATCCTGATGGTAGCTTTAAACCCGATAGACAAATTACCCGCGCCCAATATGCAGCTTTATTGGTCAAGGCATTCAATCCATCACCAAAACGCCAAGCTAATACTTTTAAGGATGTAGGTGCTGATTTTTGGGCTGCTGAGGTGATTGAGAAGGCTTATCGAGCGGAATTTTTGTCTGGTTTCCCTGATAATACCTTCCTTCCCAACGAAAATACTCAAAAAGTGCAAGTACTTGTATCTTTAGTTAATGGACTGGGTTTATCGGGTAGTACAACAGGGGCTTTGAGTAAGTACGAAGATCGCAACTCTATACCTGATTATGCCAAAGATGAAGTGGAGACAGCAACGGCGAAAGGTTTAGTTATCAATCATCCAAACCCGAGACAAATGAAACCTACAGCTTCTGCAACTCGCGCGGAGGTAGCTGCAATGGTTTATCAAGCTTTAGTTGATGCAGGACAAATGGTAGCAATAAATTCTCCCTACCTAATTTCAGTCTAAGGAAATTAACCTGATTAAAGAATAATAGAAAACCCAGTAAACTCTTGCAGTGTGCTGGGTTTTATTCTGAAAAAGAAAAAAAAATGCAGTTTTTTGTGGTAATTAGGAGTATTTTTGAGGGAATTATATTGGAAATAACGACCAAATTTTTTGTAGTTATATAGCACTCAAATGAGTAATTAATACTCTCATTATCCTATGACAAAAACAGCATTAATCACGGGCATCACTGGTCAAGATGGCTACTATCTGACTAGTCTACTTTTGAGTAAAGGGTATCGGGTAGCAGGCTTAGTTCCACCAGAAAGGAAACAAAATATAGGTAAATTAGATGAACTTGCGGATAAAGTTGAAGTTTGCGCCGCAGATCTCAAAGATACTCAAGCTCTCTTATCCGTAGTTGAGCAACTACATCCCGATGAAATCTATAATCTAGCTGCTCCTTCTTTTGTACCATATTCTTGGAGTGACCCCCTGGGAACCCTAGATTTAGTCACAGGTACCTCTACGCGTCTATTAGCAGCAGTGAGAGAGGTTGGTATTGCAACGCGCTTTTATCAAGCTAGTAGTTCGGAAATGTTTGGTGATGTTAAATCCTCACCTCAGGATGAAGAAACTCCTTTTAGACCAAAAAATCCCTACGCTGCGGCCAAGTTACACGCTCATTGGTCAATGGTACACCATCGACAACGTTACGGTCTTTTTGCTTGTAGTGGTATTTTATTTAATCATGAATCGCTACGTCGTCCCCCTTCCTTTGTGACTCGAAAAGTTACCCTCGCTGCAGCTTCAATTAAATTAGGTTTGAGTCAAACTCTAGAGATGGGAAACTTGAGTGCAAAAAGAGATTGGGGTTATGCTGGCGATCATGTAGAAGCTATGTGGCGGATGTTGCAAACTGAGGAACCAGAAGACTATGTTATTGGTACTGGAGTGTTGCACAGTGTTCAGGATTTAGTTGCAACGGCTTTTGATTGCGTTGGTTTAAATTGGGAAAATCATGTTAAGATTAATCCTCAATTTATCAGACCAGATGAGCACTTCCAGTTAGTTGCTAATCCAGAGAAAGCCAAACGTCAGCTTAATTGGGAACCACAAGTTAGCTTTGAGGAATTAATTTCTCAGATGGTAGCCTCAGATTTAGCAAGCTTAAAAAGTGGCGTTCAGGCACAAGTATAAAGCAAAATTCATCATCAAACTCACGCAATCTTAAGCTTTGAGTTGTAAGTATTGTCAGGTGTGCACTACCCATGCTAAGCGTGATGTGTGTGAATGAAGCTTCAATTGACTAGCTAATTAGAAATCAGGAGAGCAAAGACTGTGGAAGGCAAAACATCAGGCGGTGCTAAACACTTATTTGTATTTCTAGAAGTTTTTTCCCAAGAAGGTGGGATCCAGTCTTACGTTAAAGATATTTTTCAAGCCTATCTATCTCTCAATTCTATCAAAGAACGCGACATCGCAAATTGTAGTGCAGATATATTTTTATTGCGAGATCAACCAGGATGCGTTAACCCCTATGACACGGGTAATCTCAAGTTCCATTACCTAAAAACTAATCTAGTTTGGCTATCGCGTCTACGTCTGGCGATGTCACTATTAACTAATCTAATATGGCAACGTCCCCAACACGTTTTTTGTGGACATATTAATCTTGCACCTTTGGTGCAAAAACTTTGTCAACCCTTAGGTATTCCCTACACGGTTTTAACCTATGGTAAGGAAGTGTGGTTTCCCCTTCCCAAACTGCAACTGGAGGGACTACAAAACTCTAGCAGTATTTGGACTATTAGTCGCTACAGTCGCGATCAAGCCTGCGCTGCAAATGAGATAGATCCTGCTAAAGTGAAGTTTCTACCCTGCGTCGTTGATGGGGGGGCTTTTACTCCAGGTGAGAAACCAGCTTATTTGCGTGAAAAATACAGCCTGGGTAATGCCAAGGTACTCATGAGTGTGGCAAGGTTATGGTCAGGAGATATTTATAAAGGGGTAGATATTACGATTCGCGCCCTACCAAAAATTTTGTCTGTTTTTCCCGATGTAAAATACTTGGTAATTGGGCGTGGTGATGATCAACCTCGTTTAGCTAAATTAGCAGAAGATTTAGGTGTTGCCAAGCAGGTGATTTTTGCTGGTTTTGTACCAACAGAAGAATTACCAGATCATTATCGAGTTGCTGATGCCTATATTATGCCTTCCCAAGAGGGTTTTGGAATTGTTTATCTAGAAGCAATGTCTTCTGGAATTCCAGTGTTGTCCGGAGATGATGATGGTTCGGCAGATCCCTTGCAAGATGGGCGTTTAGGCTGGCAAGTTCCCCATCGCGATCCTGATGCGGTAGCTGCTGCTTGCTGGGAAATACTCAAGGGAGAAGATAAGCGTTGTGATGGTGTTTGGTTGCGTGAACAATCTCTGGCACACTTTAGTAAGGAAGCTTTGAGGAAAAAGTTGGCTTCTTTATTGGAAGAGAAGTAATATATTTGACATCTGAGGAAATTCAATCTGAATTTTTATCTATTGTAGGGATGTAAAATTTTACGTCTCTACATTTTTTTGGGAGATATCTATGATGCTAAATCCTCCTCAAAGAGGAAGCTAATACGCAAAACTTCAAACTATCTCCCCAACTACCCAATTCCCTACAAGGGGAAAAGCTACTTTGACAACCGGATTCACTGTGACATATCTACTGTAGATATTCTATCGCGATTGTGAGGTTGTAAAAGAGTTTCAACGCCAGAACAAACAGGTATAATTCCACCAGGATTGAGGGGAAAAAGATTACCATAATAGTCTCGCTTGACGCTTTCTAAATCGCAGGTTTGTGCAACTCCAGGAAGCTGATAAATATCGCGCAGATAACCTCCCAGGTTTTTGTAATCTTGAATTCTTTTTTTATTACACTTAAATAGTCCGTAGTAAACCACATCAAAGCGAAATATTGTGGTGAAAAGGCGCACATCTGCTAGGGTTAGGCTATCACCACAAAGATAGCGATTAGTTTCCAAGGCAGCATCAATTTCATCTAAAGTAGTAAAAAGTTCATTACACGCTTGATTATAAGCTTCCTGGGTTTGAGCGAAACCACAACGATAGACACCATTATTTACTGCAGGATAAATCTTGTTGTTCCACTGTTCAATTTCTTCGCGTAGTGTATCTGGATACAAGTCTAGATTTGGATTGTCGGCAAAATCATTGAACTGAGAGTTAAGCATAACAATAATTTCTGCACTCTCATTGTTGACAATGGTTTTGGTTTTTGTGTCCCAGAGTACAGGAACGGTGCAGCGTCCGTTATATCCTGGCTGTGCGAGGTTATAGAGTTCTGGAATAGTGTGACAACCTTCTTCTTTACTCTCAAATACCCAAATCCCTTCATCAGAGGAAGGAGAAACAATCGAAACACCAATTATCTCTGACAATCCTTTGAGAGTGCGCACCACTAGGGTACGATGTGCCCAAGGACATCCTAAGCCAACAAAAAGGCGATAGCGTCCACTTTCAGGTTGATAGGGGTTACCTTCTTCTTCTCCCACAAAGTTGCGAAATTCACTCTCAGGGCGAATATAGGCGCCGGATTTGCTACGGGGAGCAATTTGTGACATCATAGTTTGCCACATAGTTGTCCAGATAAACTTCCCTAGTTTCACAATGTACTTGGAAGGAAGAGATTTTCCTGACTTAGGTTTAGTTTGAGACATGGTTTTTGGGAATTAGGAAGTTGGGAAAGCTGGGGATGCGTTGGAAGTTGGGGAAGCAGAGAGATCAACGAATTGAGTGTTGTGGGAGAGAAGCTTCTCATTGGATTGAGGAATCACAACTTGCTTCAAAACATACCCTTGAGAGTTTGGGGAGATTGGGAGATTGGGAAATGTTACAACGGATGAGTTATTAGACATCTCCGGAAATTAGATTTCTACGACACTACTGCAAGGGTTTAAATTTAATCATGGGAGATGTCTATTGACTTTCAACAAATAACCAAAAACCAACAATCTACAATCAGCAATCTACAATCAACAATCAACTATCCACAATCAACAAAAAACGAATAACCAACAACAAAAAACAAACAACTAAATTATGTACCAACACCATGTCGATACAGTTTTTGGATTAATTGGAGTAGTTTATCAAAGATTGATTGGGGCTCTTCTTTTCCTGGATCTAGTAGTTGTAGTCTGTTTAAGAGTTTTGCTTCTTCTACATCTACGTTACTATCACTGTAGATGAGGGCGCTAATCGCACCGAGTAAATTTTGATAATCTTCTTGAGTTGGACTTTCGCCAAGATAGGTTTTAAGCCACGCATAACATTCTACTGGTTGCACGACCCTGAGTTCTGAGAGCAGGGGTTTAATTTCTGGATCTTCTGCAAATCCATGTTCCTGCGCCATATGATTGAGGTATTTTCTTTCCTCTTTTTGAATTACACCATCAATCCAAGCTGCACCAATCAGGATTTTTAACAGAAGTTTGGTTTTATCTTGCTTATTCATGGCTTTTATTATCTATACCTGCTTCAATTTCACCATGAAGAAGCCGTCCATGTTGTGATCGCTAGGTAAAACTTTAAGCCATCCTTGGTTATCGGTAAATATTTGTAGGGGAGAATCAATACTAGGTGGCTGAATTTGCCAATGGGGATGTTGCTGGAGAAAATTATTAATTATGGCTTCGTTTTCCTGAAAGTTGAGTGTACAAGTGGCGTAGACAAGGCTACCAGCGGGTTTTACCCAAGTAGCAGCTTGCTGGAGAATTTCTCTTTGTAGTTGCGATAATTCTGGTATCTTGTCTGGAGTTTTGCGCCATCGGATGTCAGGATGGCGATGGAGTGTGCCTAATCCGGAACAGGGTGCATCTACCAGAACACGGTCAGCAATGTGGGAGAATTGAGTAAAATCGCGACTATCGCCAGAACAGGTTTTGATTGAGTTAAGTTGTAGGCGTTGAGCATTTTCTGATACTTTCTTGAGACGTTTTGCAGCGCGATCGCAAGCCCAAATTGTGCCGTTATCAGCCATTAATTCGGCAATATGAGTGGTTTTACCTCCTGGTGCGGCGCAAGCATCGATTATTACTTCCCCAGGCTGAGGATCGAGCAAATAACTCACTAATTGGGCGCTGCTATCTTGAACACTCCACCACCCTAATTCAAAACCAGGTAATTTCTGAATCGCACCTACGCTACCTTGGAGACGCAGGGCTTGTGGTAAATTTTTTATGTGAGAAACTGCCACACCTGCTTCAACTAAGGCGGATTCTACTTCCTCGATTGAGGTATGCAGAGGGTTAACTCGCAAGTCAATCGCTGGAGTTTGGTTAAACCAAGCGCATAATTCCTCTGTTTTTGTTTCTCCCCATTCTTGCAACCACAGTTCAACTATCCAATCGGGGAAACTATACTGAGTACCGAGGCGTTCGACGGGCGATTCTGGTAAAGTTAAGGCTGTACTTCCCAAACGCAGGTATTGTCGCAAAACTCCATTAACTACCCCAGCTAGTCTAGAATAGCCGTTAGCTTTGGCTAATTCTACTGTTGTATCCACTGCAGCAGCTTCGGGAATTTGGTTGAGATAGCGTAGCTGATACAAACCAAGATGGAAAATAAGTCGTAAATCTGGGGGCTGCTGATGGGCTTGTTTTTTGGCTAACTGATTGATAATCGCATCCAAGGTACGCTGCTGGCGCACAACACCATAAACTAGTTGTGTTGCTAAACCTCGATCTCGCCCTGATATTTCCCTGCAGTTGCGTAGGGTGCGATCTAAAGCTATGTCAGTATAGCTGTCTCGTCTGTAAATTTCTCGAAGCGCGACAAAAGCGAGTTGACGAGGGTTAGACATTGCAACTACTGAACAAAAAATATTTGGGTGCTCCCTTAACCATAAAGCACCCAAACTATTTCCACCAAAATTTTCCAATCTCTATCTACTATGCTTTACTCAGCTCTTTTTGCTGGTCTATCTTTGAGAAATTTTATCCTAACTCATTGAGGCATTACTGCGATCATAGGTTGTGCTAAAACCACGAGGGATTTTACCTTGGATGTGGTTGCGGTATTCGTTGACATCAATATCCACGCCAATGTCACTAGCAGCACGTTTTAACATGGATTGTTCGCGATTCCGAACCATTTTGTGATGACGTAACATCAAGGCGCGAGATTGGTTGTTAGTAGACATAAAATCTTCCTCTGAAGGTTATACACATAATATAGCACAAAAAACTGTAGCAAAAATTACAAAAACTATCCATTAGAGTGAACTCTGCGCTGCGCAGTCTCTATCCGCCTCTGTTTATTGCGGAAGCTTTAAAAAAGTAGCCCAGATGAAACCTCAGAAACTCTATCCGCAGCGTAGCGAAGGTTAGAGTAGTTCATGGCAATGATCCTTCAAACTAAAAGAATGGGAATACTAGAGTTATAGCCTCTGTGTGATTAGTTAAGCCCACCTTGGTCAAGAAAACAGTATCTTGGAGCATAGCTAATCAATGTGAGAACTGCTATGAAAATATCTTGAGTTATAGTTTCCCTGTGGATGTTCAAATAGATTTACTCTCGACTCCAGAAGATATAGAACAGATTATTGAATTGCAAACCAGATGTTTGAGAGTGATTAATTCTCAAGACTATACACCTAGACAAATCGAGTCTTTAGTTACTAGCCAAAAATCAGCGAGATTTGGGAATGAAATAATTGTTGTGGCTAAATATGACCAAAAAATTGTCGGTTTTGCTTGTCTTTCAGTCAGTGCACCAATAATTGGTGGTCTTTATGTGGCTCCAGATTTTTGTCGTCGAGGAATAGGAAGCAATTTACTTGCAGAAATAGAAAATATAGCCATAGAGAAGAAATATAAAAATCTTTATGTCAATTCTTCTGTAACAGCAGTTGCATTCTATCAGAGGAATAGCTATAAAAAGCTGGTTAACCTCGGTTTTTATGCAGTACCAAAGGTCTGGGTAGAAGCATTTTTAATGAATAAAGAGTTGATTCCTCAGACTAATCTAGAAAAAGCTTTACCTATTTTGCTGTTTGTCTTCTTATTTTTGGTTCTTGTAATTTCAATTATCCGCTGAAATCAAGATTGTTATTTTGCACTCTATCTAATAATCTCTTACAGCCAAAAAATAACAATTTAATAAAATAACCTGAGTTCAGTATCAGCAAAAATCATTATTCTTTCGCTAGCTCTAACTCCCGTTAATTCCTATAATCAATAACAAAATAGCTTTAAACCGAACTGACGTTAAATAAAAACATTCTTGCCTCTGTTCCCCATTTTTCCCAGTTCAAAGGTGACATGCTCCCCCTGGCTCAAAGTAGCGGACTTTCCTTTGCTGGTACGAGCGCAATTTTAGGATGAATTTGAAATTGAAGCTGGGAAAATTCCCAAGTGGAAACTTATATTTTTACTAATGAATTCATCCTTTTTGGTCATGGATTTCTCCGATGAATATGCTATTTTGGGTTTGCATTCAAAGGCTACTGAGTATTTATGCTTGTTTCAAATATTCTCTCTTCTGTCTGTGAAACTTGTGGATGCAGAATGTGGGTTTATGTGGGAAAATTTAGCTTGGTATAGCAGTCGAATAAACACAAAGGAGTAGACAGAATCATTATGTCTAGAGGTCTAGATAGAGATGAAATTCGACAAATACAGATGTTGATGGTGTTATGTCTGTGTCTCTCACCCCAGAGCAAGCTACGAGAGTTGTTGGAAATGGCCTTAGCTGCTTCTGAAACTCAGACAATGGCTAGAGCGACTCCCTGTGATGATGTTAGTGTAGAAGGCCTGTTTACCTGGGTGCAGTCTTTGTTCGGGCAAGGAGGGCTAACAAAGGAGGAAAAGCGTTTGCTGAAGTGGCAAAATGAATCTAGCAATGTTTTACCTGCCATTAATGAGCTGAAAACTATTGAAAAGAAGCTTGGCTTTAAGATTGGTATAGAGAAGCTCCAATCTCATATCTAATAATTCCCTTCAATTGTTGTCTTCAGGTTCGGTGATTCTAAACCTGTATTAGTTTAGTCTAGGTTTCGGGGGTATTGTCACCCCGTTAGCCTCCACACACAACCCGAAACCCAAGACAGTTGTATTTGGAGTCTAGTTCATTCGGACGGCGACAGGCAGAACGGCAATACTTGGGGTCGTTAAGCCAGGAACCACCGCGCGCCGGACGATTGAGCTTGTCGCCACCGATTAGCCATGCACTTCCATCAGTTAGTGCATTTGTATATTCATGGTGCCAAAAGTCAGCGCACCATTCCCAGACGTTCCCATGCATATCATACAGTCCAAATGCATTGGCTGGAAAACTACCTACTGTAGTTGTTTCTTGGCGATCTTCCCCCTCGGGTTCAGAATCATAACAATCGCCATTGTAATTAGCTAGGTCAGTAGTAATTGTCTCTCCAAAGTAAAATTGTGTATTCATTCCCCCTCGGCAAGCGTATTCCCACTCCGCTTCGCTAGGCAAACGGTACTCTCGCCCTGTTTTTCTAGAGAGCCTCTCGCAAAACTCCACCGCATCGTACCAGGAGACTTGCTCTACTGGTCTACTAGGATCTTTGAAACAAGAGGGCTCTGTGTCGAGGTGGCGATTGATTTGTGGCAGAACGGCAACAGCTCTCCACTGCGCCTGAGTGACTTGATACTTGCCCATGAAAAAAGGCTCAAGGGTTACTTTGTGAGCAGGACGTTCATAGGCACCCACATCTCCCTGGGTTGAACCCATCACAAATTCGCCTCCAGGGATAGCGATCACATCTATAGTTACCCCACTACCTAGATCTTCGGTAAAATACCGAGCTTGACTGCCACGACGCTCAGTTTCTCTACCTCTTGTATCTACAGTCACCACGTCAAATTCAAACACCTGCAACGGTGGAGTAGTCATCATAAAAATGCAATCTTGTGTCAAAACCCCAAACTATAAATATATCGTAATCGAGAGCAATGTCGTCATTTTTTTTGATTATTTGCATTTAGTGGCCATAATATTTTTATTTGATGGCTAAAATATGAAATTTTCTTAATTTCTTGTTGCTAAATAGCTAAATTACCTTAAGATACTAAAGTCATCACTTAAAAGGAAATTATCCAATGTTAAATACACTAGAAAAGCCATCTGCTGCATACTTAGAAGAACTATTCCATCAAGCAGCGGTTGATGCTGAGTTTCGCAGCGAACTTCAACGTAATCCCGAAGCTTTTGGTATCCCAGTTTACATGGAGCTACCTGAATCAGTAGAGAAGCAAGACGAGTCCTTCGTCGAGTTGCTAAACGACGCTTTGGGAGAACTAAATATAGCTGCTGAATGTGAATCTACCTGTAGCTTTGGTCCTATTACTCTTGTTTGTGATGGTACAACCAAGTAGATTGGTTTTCGCATATCGCTAAGGATGATGCGTTCATATTAGCTAGTAGCTTCACACTGTGATTTCGTATTTTGAATTCATGGTGTGAAGCTTAATTAGATAGATGTAGATTAAGCTGGCAAAATGCCGACAAAATGCGAAGACTCAGGGGAATTACTTCACTATGCTCGATGATTTTTCTCTTCTTAAACTTGCCTGCTGCGCTAGCAATCTGTCCGAGCGAACTCTCATCGTAAAAAAATTGGCTGAGGGCAAGGCGCAGATGAAGGCGACGAAACAGCTTAGTCCTATGGACAGCTGGAAGCTCAAAAAACTGACAGGTAAATTAGCCGTACAGCCATTCAAGGAATCTTACGAGCAAGGAACAATTAGTGAGTCGGTAATTGAAGACCTACGAAAACTGCTAGTAGATTACAAATTATACGAACTAAATTTAGCTAACTTATCAGAATCGGACAAATTAGAATTTATCAAACCCCACAGTCAATGGTTGAAGGCATATCAAGCAGCCATGGCAACCTTAGACTTACCCAGAGAAAGATTTTCAGGGGCATACTGGTACGAACCAGATATTTACTATGGGAAATTTGCCAAAGTTTGCGAACCATTTTTGCGGCTGTTGCACCAAACATTGCAAGGAACTGGGAATGCGATCAATGCTGAGGCAGAAAACTATAAAATAAATCCGCAAGTAGCGATTGATATGGAGCTTCATTTCCTCAATCGTTTTGAACTGTCCTTAGCCTGGACTCTTGAGGCAAATATAAATGTTTACTGTTCTAAGAATAAGATAGCAAAATCCCAGGATGATTCCGAGGCGTATATCGCCTACCTGGAAGAGATTTTTGAGAATGAGCAAAGTTATCATCGTTTTTATTGCCAGTTTCCCGTACTAGCACGTTGGTTAGCTCAAACAACCCATTTTCTCTGCAATTTTGGGCAAGAAACCCTCCAACGTTTAAGCCGCGATCGCGAGCAAATTAGCACGACTTTCTTTGACAGTAAACCTATATCAGAAATTAAATCTTTTAAGTTAGGTAAATCCGATTACCATGCAGGTGGCAAGAGCGTGGTAATCATTGAACTGGAACTAGCCAATTCAAAACCAGGAACTCTCGTTTACAAGCCCCGCTCCATTAAATCGGAAGCAGGTATGCAGGGCTTGTTAGAACAATTGAATCAAGACAAGATTGTTGAATTCGCTCATTATCAAGTTCTTTGTCAGGATGGCTATGGCTATGCTGAGTTTATTCCCTCCGGGAAAAATAAAGTTCAAAATGAGGCAGAGATAGAAAAGTTTTACCAGCAATTAGGTGGTTTTTTAGCCATATTCCATATCTTGGGTGGCGGCGATCTACATCATGAAAATATTCTTGTTGCTGACGGTAATGCTTTCATTTGCGACTGCGAAACAGTTTTAGAGGTGTTGCCCCAAGGTCAGGATAAATTGCCAGGCACGGTGCTGGATTCAGTTTTTAAGACCGCCATGCTGGACTGGCCTCGGGACAACAGCAAACCTGAGAGCAAGGAGACGAGCAGTATCAGTGGCTATAGTGGCGGCGAGTCTTTCGAGGTACCGTTTAGCGTACCCAAAGTTAAGAAGAATCGCATGTCCTTAGGCCAGGGAGTCGAATACGAAACTGGCGTTACTCTTGAACTAGAAGGTACAAATCGTATCTATTATAAGGGTGAAATAGTAGATCCCCAGGATTATAAAGACTCTATTGTCGATGGGTTTAACCAAGTTTATAGCTGGTTTCAACAAGATACGACCAAAGCAATAACCCTGATCGAAGAGTTGTTCTCGTCATCATTGGTACGGTTTATTAATTGGGGCACTCAAGCTTACGCGAAATCACTAGTTGCTGTGCGACACCCAAAGTGCCTCGCCGAGCCACTGGAAGTAGATTTAATTTTCAACAGTTTAAAAGAACATAAGAGACAGTGGGACAAGAAAGGTAAGCTAGCAGATTTGGAACTAGAGGCATTGTGGCAGTTAGATATTCCAATTTTTACTGCCTTAGCAGCCAAGAGTAAAGATTTGATTTTCAACTACCAACACTCACTGCCAGATACTCTAGCAATTTCGCCACTGGATAATGCCAAAAGGCGCATTGAGCAATTATCTACGGAAAACCGAATCAGACAAAACCAGTATATTTATACTAGCTTGTCCACTGATGAAATTAATAGTCCCTATTTCATCGCTGCAGCAGTTAATTATGCCCAGCAAATTGGCTGGCAATTGTGCGAGGTGTTTGAACCTGACTCTAACAAGGCTCCCTGGCAAGCCTGGGACTATACCGCCACTGGAAAGCGCCTCGTGGACATCAGTGGCGATCTCTACGATGGTTCTGCAGGAATTTGTCTATTTTTAGCTTACCTCGATGCCATCAAGCCCCAGGCAGAATTTCGTCAAGCAGCAGAGCGAGCTTTAGAATACTCCATAGAAAAACGCAGTACAACACTGATTGGGGCTTTCCAAGGGGAAGCTGGGTTGATTTACTTATTGACGCACCTAGCTCAGCTATGGGAAAAACCAGCACTATTGGATCTGGCTGTTGACTTGAGTGATGAGCTGCTGCCGCGTATTAAGCAAGATATTTACCTTGACATTCTCCATGGTGTCGCTGGTATTATTCCCGTTATGCTAGGGCTAGCAGAAGCCACTGGTGGTAAGGGAATAGATTGTGCCTTGCAGTGTGGCGAACACTTGCTAGAGCAAGGGATATATCAGAACAATACCCTTAGTTGGCCTCCCGGACGACCAGATCTAGTACGAGGCAATTTTACTGGCTTTTCCCACGGGGCAAGCGGTATTGGTTGGGCGCTAATTTTGCTCGGTTGCCATAGCAATAAAAGTGAATATATAGAAGCTGGCCGTCAAGGGTTTGCTTATGAAGCGACCCAATTTGATGAAGAACAACGGGATTGGTACGATCTACGCAAATCCGTCATGACAGCAGACTCCAACAAACCACATTTTGCTAACGCTTGGTGCAACGGCTCAGCAGGGATTGGTTTGAGCCGTATCATGAGTTGGGCAGCTTTAGGGAAAACTGACGATGGTCTCTTGCGAGATGCTTACACAGCCTTAAATGCAACTTTGCGGAATTTCAATAAGCTGGGTAGTGATTCGTTATGTCATGGCAAATCTGGTAATGCAGAGCTATTCCTGCGGTTTGCTCTGCTAAGAGAAACACCTTATTTGCAGATGGAAGCCAATGTGCAAGCTCAGGCACAGTGGCGTAATTTTGAAAAGGCTCGTTATTGGAAGTGCAGTTCTACAGGTAACGATGTCTTTCCCGATCTGATGCTCGGTTTGGCAGGTATCGGGATGCATTTTTTGCGTCTAGCTTATCCAGAACGCGTCCCTTCACCTCTGGTACTGGATTTACCACCAAAGAAGTGCTGAGTAGGTGTTCCTGCAAGTTCCTTAAGTTTTGAGTTATTCGCAACTTTTGAATTTTTTAATTCAAGATTTAAAACGAAAAAGTAAGATGATTTAGCTTGTTTATTGAGAGCAAAATGTCAAAAGAAGCTGTTATTAAGTTCTATGAAGCCATATTTGAATCCCAAAAATTTACACAGGATATTAAAGCAATTACAAGGCAAGAGGAGCTAATTAAGCTAGGGGCAAGAAATGGCTACCATTTCACTATGGAAGATCTAGCTCAAGCAGACGCTTCGCCTTCTTACAGTCAAAAAAATAGTAAACCACTAATCTCCATTGATTCTGATAATAGTGATAGGGAGGAACTAGCTCGACCCTATCATTATGAATTTAAATTCTCGGAAATTCCAGGGTTTGGGGAAATAGATCGGGAGTTACAAAAACTCAAAATCAAGCCCAGTACTGTGGATTTAGACCTATATGAAAAAAGCTTTCGAGAAGAAGATTTTAAGTTTAATTATCTATCTCCTACTGTACCTGGATTCAGACAATATTATTACAAATCATTAAAATCATATTTGGATCTCCCTTCTCCTAAACCTGAATATGCTTGGTGTCCTTTTCACTTAATTAACCTGGATTGTCATGTAGAAGATCCCCTATATGAAAATTATTTCCAGACCAAAGTGAAACTTCTTCAGCTTTTAGAAAATTGCTTGGAAACCGAGCTTAGATTTTCCGGAAGTTTATGGTATCCACCCAATGCTTATCGGTTATGGCATACCAATGAAACCCAACCGGGTTGGAGAATGTATTTAGTTGATTTCGATCATTTTGAAGAAAATCAACAGGGAGAAGTATTTTTTCGTTATATGAATCCCAAAACAAAAGAGTTAGTAACTCTTGCGGAAAAACCCAAGATTGTTAGATTTTTTAAAATCGAGAGCGAACCAAGTAAATTATTGTGGCATTGTATTGTTAATACAACTAAATTCAACAGGTGGAGTTTTGGTTTTAACGTTTCTAATAAATGGATGGATAAATTATTGAAACTTTAAGGAGAAAATCAAATTGAAAATTCTTTTGACTTTCTTGTTGGTATTGGCATTACTGTTAGGAATACCATCTCCAGCCTTGGCTTTCAGTATTGATATCAGCGGAGATCCGAACCACGAAGACATTACCACAGAAGTGTTGGCTGATTTTGAAGTGGTAGTTGGCGATGAGACGTTTAAATTCACCGAAAAAGCAATTGAAAAAATTGTGAGGGAAAATACGAACACAGACAATTTGAGCCAACAGTTTGATACCAAGCTGCATTTTGATGGTGAAGACTTTCTCGGTGGTAGTAAACGAGTGATAGAACTCAAAGAAAAAACTATTGAATTTGCGACGCAAGAAGGCCCCAATGGCTCTGCAGCCCAAACGCGTTTGGGTGGAGCATTACATACCGTCCAAGACTTCTACGCTCACAGTAATTGGGTAGAACTAGGTCATAGTAGCTCTGAGATCAATACTAAAATAGGTCGGGAAGAATTCTCCGGAGCGGACAAAAACACGCCAACGTGTCCCAATGATCCAGGAATTCTCGACCCAAACTTAACTGAATTGACTTCTGGGTATTTCGAGTATGATTTTATCCTAATACCATCGTGTAAAGTTCCTGAAGGGAAATGCCGCCATGGCTTCGAACCCATCGGATGCCCTGATGGAATCCACAAAGACGATAAAAGTCGCCCTGGTTTTGATACCGCACGAGCCTTAGCGGTTAATGCGACTCAGGACTTTCTCGAGCAAATTTTCAGCGACTCTCGTATGGAGGGTAATGTTGATGCCATAAAAGCTCTCATGGGTATATAGAAATTAATCCCTTTAACGAGTAAATAGTGACGCTCCTAGACAATACCTGACAGGGTATTTAGGAGCATCTGCTGTCTGCTCCAAAACAGATAGAGATTATTTAGATTAAAACAATTCATACTTTGGGATACTTGGGGATAAATCGCCTCACTTGTTTTCATCCTTCGGCTGAAGCACGAAGGCTTTCAAATGCACGTATTTTGGTAAATCTTAAATATGGAAAACAATAATTATCCTTTTCAGTTAAAGGCTTATGATTTTTCTTTTAAAATTTTCAAAGAAATAGCCTTTGGATTAAATGCTTTTTTTATTGGGTTTTGGCTAGGTTTTTTCAAAAGAGAGGATTATCATTTACTCGATAGTATTTATTATTACCAAAGCGATATGTATCGTGATGAAAATTATAATAAACGAGGATTGTGGGATTGGGAAGAAAAAATTTTAGATCAATACTTTCAGCAGTGTCATAATCTATTATTAGTAGGTGCAGGAGGTGGCAGAGAAGTTTTAGCACTCTGTAAAAGAGGATATGAAGTTGACGGATTTGAATGCAATGCTAATTTGCTTGAATTTGCCAACAACTTGATTGAACAAGAAGGATTTGCTTCTAATCTAAAGTTAGCTCCAAGAGACCAATGTCCAGATAGTCAAAAAGAATATGATGGACTGATTGTTGGTTGGGGGGCTTATATGTTAATTCAGGGAAAAGAGCACAGAATTGAATTTCTGAGGCAACTACATACTCAAGCTAAAAAGAATGCTCCTATCCTTATTTCATTCTTTTGTTACTCTGAAACTACAGGTGGACGCGATTTTAAAGCGATCGCTAAAATCGGTAATGTACTCAAACGTTTACTAGGAAGAGAATGCTTAGAAGTAGGAGATAGTTTAGCTCCCAATTATGTTCATTATTTCACAGAGGATGAAATTGCCAACGAACTACTGGCAGGGGGCTTTGAGCTAAAAACTTATCGTAAAAATCAATATGGTCACGCTGTCGGTATTGCTATTTAGGGTTTGCTGAAAGAGTTGATAACTTTGAGGGAACAAAGGTTACAGCGATCTTGAGTACACCTAAAAGATTGTTTTCCTGTCTTCACAAATTTTGTAGCCACTTCTCTTGTCGTAGCTTGTAGAGCTTGTGTACAATCTGCTGTGGTACTGAGCAGTGATAACGAACTAGAAACTGGACAGGTAATTGTTATGGATAATGCGCCCTGTCACAATTCCAGAACTCATTCAAGAATGATTTTGGTTTTCTCACCACAAATTGCCTTATCATCTCAGAGATGAGAGGGCGACAAGTCGCCCCCACAGCCAAAATTGACAATATCATCAATTCAAATTAACAAGGGTTTTATCAGCCGGGGAAAGTTGCCAATTAGCATCACCCAATAGTTTTAAAACCTGCTGATGGTAGTTTAACAAGCTCTCTCGGTGACCAACACTGACAAAAGTAATATTGCTATCTTGTAGCTGTTGGTAGAGATGCTTCTCGTTTTGCAGATCCAAGGCACTGGTTGCTTCATCCAAAAAGGCGTAGCGGGGTCGATTGAGCAGGAGTCTGGCAAAGGCAAGACGCTGCTGTTCTCCTAAAGATAAAACGTTACTCCAGTCTAATTCTGCCTCGAAGCTTCCCACTTTGCCAAGCAACTGGGGCAGATTAACTTGGTGCAGCACTGACTCTAGTTTATCGTCAGGAGTTTCATGATCGCCATTAGGGTAGAGTAACTGTTGCCGCAAAGACCCCAAAATCATGTAGGGACGCTGAGGTAAGAACAAAATTTCTTCAAATCCTGGTCGCAAAATGCGCCCCATTCCTGTTTTCCACAAACCTGCAATCGCCCGTAACAAAGAACTCTTGCCACAGCCACTAGCCCCCATGATCAGGACATTTTTACCTGGCTCTACTGACACCGACAGCTCTTTAACCAAGATCTGTTCGCTATTGGGAGTTTGCAAAGTTAATGCTTCTATGGCAAAGCGGTTGTCTTCTACTGGCTCGATGGTGTTGAGAGACTTTTCTGTTGTCTGTGACGGTGTCATAGTCTCTGTAAAGGTTGCTAAACGATTGACTACAGCAGCAAGGGAACTGAGAGATTCAAACCGACTCACAATCACTGACAGGGCAGCCGATAGCTGAGCACAAGCCATACTCGCTTGGGTAATCACTCCCAACTCAACTTGACCGCTAAAATACAAAGGGCCTACCACTAAAAAGGGGATAATAAAGAGGATATTTTGATAGCCCAGGCTTAAGAATTCTATATTCCGCTCCCAGCCAATCATGCGATTAATATTTTCCACAAATTGCGTAAATCGCTGCTTAACCAAAGATAATTCCTGATTTTCGCCGCGAGAGAAGGCAATAGATTCAGCATTGTCGCTGACTCGAATCAAGCTGTAGCGGAAATTTGCTTCATACTTAAGTTTCTCGGTATTGAGGTCGACTAATTGTCGGCTAGAAATTATCGTGATTACATTGCCTACCACGGCATAGACGATCAAAATCACAACCAGGAATTTAGAAATAGACCAGAGAATGATACCAAAGGCAATTAGGTTAATCAGTTGGTTGAAAATCGTCACCAAAAAATCCATGATGGTCTGAGTAAAGGACTCGATTTCTTTAGACAGACGCTGGTCTGGATTGTCAATATTGAGATGGGTTTTAAGGTTATAATAGGCTCTCTGGTGGAAATATTTAGCGAGGAACTCATTGGTTAACCATTGCTGCCAGTGAATTGAGAGTTTTTTTCTAGCGTAGTGAGATAAGACTACAAAGGGTACAAAAAAGATTAGAGAGCCGGTGTAGAGCACCAGTAGGAGAAAGTAACTTGACTCCCTTTGTTGAGCCATGGCGGTGATCAAGTCTCGACCCAAATAGCTATTAAAAACTTGCATCCCAATACTCCCTAGCACCAACAGGAGCAGCAATGTCAACATTAACCATGCTCGCCAATGCTCTTCCAACTTTCTTCTGTAGTAAGCAAAGCTGACGAGAGTAATGAGAAAACAGAGGGCGATGAGATAGATGGCTGGGGATTGAATAATCTGAAGGATAGATTCTGCTAAGCCTGGAGCAACACTATTGAGAATTTCCGGGAAGTAAGACTGACCGAGCAAGCTGAAGATACTGACAGCTATAAAAGCAACGATCGACACGAAAACTAGCAGTAGGAGCAAAAGTCCCAGAAACGTTAATCCGCTGCTGGATATTGGATACCAGTAAGGTTGGGTTAGGGCTAAAAATCTTTGCCAAAACTGACGGTCAAATCTATGGGTTTCACTCATAAACTAACTGGAGTTCAAGGGGATACATCATTACCAATATTGACACTCCCATCGCGGGATGCGAGGGATTCTTGGTTCAGAGAGTTCACTTAAATTAAGCGAAATTGCGGTACTTAATAAAGGAGGTGGTTCTCTAAGCGAGCATAACTTCCCGTATGCCCTACGGTAGGAGTGATTACTCCAAAATTTGTTGTTTCTTAAATGCACATCGTCTAGCTCCCATGAAGATTTTACCTATTCCGAGGCCAGAACTAGAACTATAGAATAGAATCGCAGATCTTTAGTTTTCAAGGTTCAGCTAGGTAACGTCTTAAGTTACTAGGTTTTTAAAGAGGTTGATTACTTTTTCTGCTCAACTTATTGAAGCACTCAAATGATTAAAATGGCAAGAGATAAAATTCTTAGAGTTAGATGATCTGATCAGGAGTGGGAAAGACTTGAAACAAGATGTGATTTCTAATGCTACGTATTTACTCATATACTGTATTATTCACTAAATACTTTTGACAGCGTTGGAGATATGTCTGCACTACTTTGTCTCCAGGATTAATTTTTAAACAGTCCATGAATAATCGCCATGCTTCCTTAAATGACCTTAGGTAGTAAAGCATTAAGGCTTGCTCAAATAAATTTTTGGTAACTATTTTACCTTGACGTACTTGGGGAGAATCGGCATCAAAAACTTCAAAAATAGAGATTAATTTAGATTTACCTCTAATTTTCACCCTGTCAATTAGCCTCAGATTATAGCAGTCAGGATTAACTAAACGTGTAAAGGTATGTTGGGAAATTAAAAAAGAGACACCGTAATTTTTGGTCAGTTTTTCAAGGCGAGAACTGAGATTAACCGCATCGCTAATTACTGTGCTATCCATACGGCTTTTACCACCAACAGTTCCTAACATTAAAGCACCAGTATTAATCCCAATGCCAATACGTAGTGGTGGTCTTTCTGCTCGTTGCCTAGTTTTGTTATATTCTCTTAATCTTTGCAACATGGAAATTCCTGCTTGAAGGGCATTATCAGCATCACCTTCAAAGAGAGCCATAATACCATCGCCGATAAATTTATCTATAAAGCCTTGGTTTTCTGCAATCGCAGGTTCCATACGTCCGAGAAAGGCATTAATAAATTTAAAATTATCCTCTGGACTCATCTTTTCTGAGAGTGAGGTAAAGTTGCGAATATCGGCAAACAAAACTGACATTTCCTTGCGCACTTGTTCTCCAAGACGCACATCAACAATACTTTCTTTTTCCAGAATACTGAGAAATTCACGGGGCACAAAGCGACCATAGGCAGTATTTAGATTAGCTAGTTGTAGATGCGTTTTCAAGCGAGCTAAAAGTTCGTCTTTGTAGATAGGTTTACTCAAGTAGTCATTAGCCCCGGATTCAAATCCTGCAACTAGGTCTTTAATCTGGTTTTTTGCTGTTAGCATTAAAATCGGCAATTCGCTAGGAGAAAAATGTTGTCGCAAATGTTGACAGACTTCATAACCTGTCATTTTTGGCATCATTACATCCAGCAAAATTAAATTGGGTAGAAAGCCATTGTTAATTATTTCCAAGGCTTTAGTGCCGTTTTCTGCCTTCGCAATGGCATAATTTTCCCTGGATAAATGATTAACTAAAACCTGAAGATTTACAGGCTCATCGTCCACAAGTAAAATTTTAAAAGGTTCTCTATCTGAGCTCTGTTGCTCCTGAATTGATGCGATTTTCTCTAGTGCATTATCAGGATCCATCAGAGGATAGAGTCCTTCAAGTTTTGGTTCCTCAACAATAGCAACTACAGGGATTGTAGGTATGTTTTCTTCTGCAGCCGCCAGAGGTAAAGTAAAAGTGAAACGTGAACCTTGACCTAAATTTGACTCTACCTCAATCGCACCACTGTGCAATTCCACCAGCTGTTTAGTAACTGCTAAACCCAAACCTGTACCACCATATTCCCTAATTGTAGAACCATCTTCTTGCTCGAACAAAAGAAAAATACGTTCTAAATTTTCCTGTGCAATACCGATTCCAGTATCTTTGATACTAATGGCTAATTTTTCACCTTTGACTTGGGCGGAAACTTCAACTGTGCCTTGTGATGTAAATTTAACTCCATTACCAATCAAGTTATGTAAAATTTGTTGCAAGCGATCAACATCGGCTTGAACTAATGGTAAATATTCAGATACGTTGTTTATTAACTGTAAATTTTTTTTTTTCGCTAGGAGTTGATTCAAGGCAAAAACTGCTTCTACTAAAGGATGTAGGGCTATGGGTTTGAGGTTTAATACTAGTGTTTTGTGGCGTAGTGCAGAGAAATCTAGGATATCATTAACAAGTTTAGCCAGCCTGCGTCCACTTTGGGCGATCATCGTCAAGTTTGCCCTTTGCAACCTAGATAATACTCCTGTTGCTCCATCTAGCATCGACTCCGCTATACCAATCATACCGTTGAGAGGAGTGCGCAGTTCGTGGGATGTATTGGCCAAAAACTGGTCTTTGAGCAAGTTTAATTTCTGTAATTCTTCATTAGCTTGAGCTAATTGTGCTGTGCGTTCTGCTACTGTTTGTTCTAGTGCACCATTAAACTCTTCTAGTTGATTGGCGTAAGCTTCCAGAGAATCCATCACCTGATTATAGCGACGAGCAATTTTACCGACTTCAGTGAAGGGTTGTTCGGGAACACGGAGACTAAAATCATGGGTTTTCGCCTGTTTATCCATGACTTGAAACAAATCATAAACTTCAGTTTTTGCACCATGTTCTGATAGATTAAGACCTAATTCTTCCTCATCTACGCTGACTCGCAGAGGGAAAAAGCGATTTATATTAACCAAAATTAGGTAAGATACGCCAAAAGCCCAGACAAAAGCAACAGCGATTCCCAACAATTGTACGGCGATTTGACTATAGCGAGATAAACCTGTTCCCAAAATCGCTGGATCCCCAAATAAAGCAACCGCAAGGGTACTCCACATCCCGCAAAAGCCATGTAGCGCCACCGCATCTACGCCGTCATCTATGCGCCAACTTTCTAGCTTACTAGTCGCCCAGAAAACAATTACACCACCAATCGCACCAATGATACCTGCTTCTTGGGTGGTGACAGAATTACAGCAGGCGGTAATAGAAACCATACCAGCAATGGAACCGTTGATTAACTGCTCAACTCGCAATTGTTGATAGCGCCACCAACTAACTGCTGTGGCTGCTAACATTCCTGTTGCGCCAGAGATAATAGTATGGACAATAATTCTGGGAACTTCTTCATTAAGTGCAAGGGTGCTACCGCCATTAAATCCAAGCCAACCTAACCAAAGTAACATTGCACCTAAAACAGAAAAGGTGAGATTTGAACCATGAATTTTGTTAGCTTGTCCGTCTGTGGAAAAGCGATGGCGACGTGGTCCAATAATTAATAGTGCAGCAAGGGAAACCCAACCACCCACACTATGTACTATAGTTGCTCCAGCAAAGTCTACAAAACCTAATTTTTCTAACCAACCCCAAGATTGTCCCGCAGCAACTCCATTCCACGCCCAATGACCAAATAAAGGATAGATTAAGCCAGAAATTAGCAGTGTCACAATTAGATAGGCGGAGAACTTTAAACGCTCTGCAACAGCCCCAGAAACAATGGTAGTAGCGGTACCACAGAACATAACTTGGAAAATGAAAAAAGCTGCTAGTTTAGGATCTGCTTCAATGTTTAGTAAAAAACCATCGATACCAAAAAAACCTGCAACGGTAGTACCAAACATTAAGGCATAGCCAAATGTCCAGAAAAGGACAACTGAAATACCTATATCAGCTAAATTTTTAACGGCGACATTAATACTATTTTTCGAGCGGGTTAATCCCGATTCTAAGCACATGAAGCCAGGTTGCATCAGGAAAACTAAACCTGAACAGCCAATAGTCCAGGCGATATCAAGATCAAGCATCTGCTCCTTCACATCTGGAAATTTATAATAATTTTTTAGTTTTAATGATCTATATATCCGCAGTTGGTAGAGTCTGTACCGGAATTCTAGCAAGTAAATTTGCTGAGAGTAAATTCGCGGGAATGACAATAAACTGCAATATTTGTCGTCAAGTATGACAAATTTGTAAGCTTTCTTGTCGTTTTTCGTAGATGCGACTTATAACCTATTTAGTCTAATGGTAATTGAAGTGAGACAAAGTATGACTAACTGTGTAATAGATGCATCGCTATACGTTAATTGTATTGTCTCATTGCTAGCAATAGTGTTTAAAGACTTAAATCAGGCTTCATCATGTCACTAGTATGAAATAATACCTGCTGATACCGTAATCTTGAGTAAACTTTAGAAAACCTGGGAACAAAGTTGCATCAAAGCCAACAATCTTGACAGTATTTATTCTTAGTGGTTTTCTCGTATTGTACAGTTGCAAACTCCCCAACCATGAAGCAAACTAGCTCCCCAAAAATTAGCATTGAACATCTAATTAAAATTTACGGGACACAACCCCAAAATGCTCTCAAACTCTTCCGTGCTGGTGCCAACAGAGATGAAATTTTAGCCAAAACAGGACAAGTATTAGGAATTGCTGATGTTTCTTTTAAGATCAATGCAGGCGAAATTTTTGTGGTGATGGGGCTATCTGGTTCTGGTAAATCTACCTTGGTTCGCTGTATCAATCGCCTGATTAAACCAACAAGTGGGCATATTTACATAGATGATGAAGATGTTGCCCACCTTGATACCCAGCGAATGCGGCAAATTCGTCTCCAAAAAGTTTCGATGGTATTTCAACGCTTTGGCTTATTTCCCCACAAAAGTGTAGCTGAGAATGTTGCCTATGGTTTAAAGGTAGGAGGAGTTAATAAACGTCTGCGTCGTCAAAAAGCCCTAGAAACTCTAGAAGCAGTAGGTTTATCCCAGTGGGCAGATTATCTCCCCTCTTCCCTCAGTGGCGGTATGCAGCAACGCGTAGGCTTAGCCCGCGCCCTGGCTACGGATGCGGAAATTTTGCTGATGGATGAACCTTTTAGCGCCCTGGATCCTCTCATTCGCAGAGGAATGCAGGATGAGTTACTCCGGTTGCAGCATGAGTTGAATAAGACAATTGTGTTTATTAGCCACGATATCCAAGAAGCATTGAAAATTGGCGATCATATCGCTGTGATGAAAGATGGTTATATTGTCCAGATTGGTACGCCCGAGGAGTTAGTTACCAACCCTGCTGATAATTATATCCGCGCCTTTATCGAAGATGTTAATCGCGCCCAAGTCCTGCAAACTGGAACCATTGCGCGCCAAACTATTCCCCTAATTCTCGGTCGAGATTCCGCTAGTACAGCATTATCCCAGATGCAAAGCCATCAACTCCAGCAAATGTATGTGCTAGATCGCCATGGAAAACCAGTTGGTATTATTGATCGCCTAATCCTGGAAACTTCTGTAAAAGAAGGTAATACAGATATTACTCAAATCATGGACATAGACTTCCCTCAAGTGAAAGCTACTACCAGTTTAGAAGATATCTTTCATCTTTGTCGCAGTGGAGTTCCCGTTGCAGTTGTTGAAGAAACAGGGAAATTTCAAGGTGTAATTGAATCATCTGATATTCTCGATAGCATCGGTAGACTCAGTGAAGTTACTGATAATGCTGGGCCAGTTCAAGTTGCTTCCTAGTTTTTGATCTTTTTGAAAAACTTATTGATTTACACAAGCAGTAGAAATGTTTTCCAAACTAACTATTCCCACCCTCGCCACCGCCCTCTGCTTTGGTTTAATCGCCTGTCAAGGAACACCTGAAGCTACTACAGGTAGCACTGAAACTGCAGACTTACCAGGATCGGGAATAACTGTAATTCCATCCAATAGCGACTTTATCGAAGAGCAATTTTTCACCGAAATTGTCAACATTGGTCTAGAAAAACTAGGCTATGAGGTGAAAGATATTAAACTAGCTGACTATGCGGCGCTGAATCTAACCGTGGCTAATGGAGATTTAACTTACACTACCGGTTTTTATACTCCACCACATACTGAATTCTTTGACAAAGCTGGTGGCGAAGAAAAGCTAGAAAGCTTTAGTTCGCTAATAGTTGGTAGTGGAATTCAAGGCATTTTGGCGGACAAAAAAACAGCCGAACAATACGGATTTAAGAATCTAGAACAACTTAAAGATCCAGAACTAGCCAAGCTTTTTGACAGTGACGGTGATGGTAAAGCCAATTTAGCTGGCTGTCAGGCTGGCTGGAATTGCAACGTGCAGATTAATCATCATATTGAAGTTTACGGACTTAAAGATACTGTAGAACAAGACCAGGGAGCATATTCTGCATTGCTTGCAGATGTGATAACTCGCTACGAACAAGGAAAGCCTATTTTGTACTATGCTTATGTTCCTCATTGGGTATCACAAGTACTAAAACCTGATGAAGATGTAGTTTGGTTAGAGGTTCCTTTTACTTCACTTGCAGGAGATCTTGCCAAGATGACAGAAAAGGATACAACTGTTGATGGTAAAAATTTGGGATACAGTTTCGTCACACAAAAAATTTTAGCGAATCAAGAATTTGTGGATGCAAATCCTGCTGCGAAGCGTTGGTTTGAATTAGTTCAAATTCCTACTGCTGATGTGAACGCCGAAAGCTTGAGAATTTATGAGGGAGAAAATTCAAACGAAGATATTCGTCGCCACGCCGAGGAATGGGTAAAGAAAAACCAAGAATTATTTGATGGTTGGTTAGAAGAAGCCAAAAATGCTGCCACCTCAAGCTAAAACACTAAGCAAAATCTGAACTGGCATCTTGCGATCGCCAGTTTTCAAATCTGATGCAGTCTCTGATGTTATTCACAAAATCAGAAGAAGAAATATGTTGCAAAAACTAACTATTCCCACCCTCGCCACCGCCCTCTGTTTAGGTTTAATCGCTTGTCAAGGAACACCTCAAGCTACTACAGGTAGCAATGATACAGCAGGCTTACCAGGATCGGGAATAACTGTAAACCCGTCTAATAGTGACTGGATTGAAGAGCAGTTTCTCACCGAAATTGTCAACATTGGTCTAGAAAAACTGGGCTATGAGGTTAAAGATATCAAACAAGCTGATCCTGCAGCACTGAACCTAACAATAGCTAATGGTGATTTAACCTATACCACTGGTTTTTACATACCAGCACATGATGAATTTTTTGAAAATGCTGGTGGCGAAGAAAAGTTGGAAAAAATAGGTCTGTTAGTAGCTGGTGGTGGGGCACAAGGTATTATGATTGACAAAAAAACAGCAGACCAATACCAAATAACTAATCTAGAACAACTCCAAGACCCCAAACTAGCTAAACTTTTTGACAGTGATGGTGATGGTAAAGCTAATTTGGCTGGCTGTCAGGCTGGTTGGAATTGTAACAAAAATATTGCTCATCATATCGAGGTTTACGGACTTAAAAATACCGTAGAACAAGACCAGGGAGCATATTCTGCATTGATTGCAGATGTACTCACTCGTCAAAAACAGGGAGATCCTGTTTTGTACTATGTTTACAACCCTCATTGGCTACTGCAAGTACTCAAACCAGACGAAGATGCAGTTTGGTTAGAGGTTCCCTTTACTTCCCTAACAGGAGAACTCGCCAACGTCAAAGAAGCAGAGACCACTGTTGATGGTAAAAATTTGGGACACAGTGTCGTCACACAAAAAATTGTGGCGAATCAAAAGTTTGTAGACGCAAATCCAGTGGCAAAACGTTGGTTTGAATTGGTGAAGATTCCTGTTGCTGATATGAATGCTGAAAGCTTGAGAATTTATGAGGGAGAAAATTCAGTCGAAGATATTCGTCGCCACGCCGAGGAATGGGTGAAACAAAATCAAGAGTTATTTGATGGTTGGTTGGAAGAAGCAAAAAATGCTGCTACCTCAACCTAAAACACTAGGCAAAAATCTGAACTGGCGATCGCAAGATGCCAGTTTTAAATTTTATAATTTCACTCATGTCGTTTATAAAATCAGAATAAAAATATGCTGCAAAAACTAACTATTCCCACCCTCGCCACCGCCCTCTGCTTTGGTTTAATCGCTTGTCAAACAGTGCCGCAAGCTACTACAGGTAGCAGTGAGACAGCAGCCTTACCAGGATCGGGAGTAACTATAAACCCCTCTAATTCTGACTGGATTGAAGAGCAGTTCCTCACTGAAATTGTCAATATTGGTCTAGAAAAACTAGGTTATAAAGTTAGAGATATTCAGCAAGCTAATTATCCAGCACTTCATGTAGCAATGGCTAATGGTGATTTAACCTATACCACTGGTTTTTATGTTCCAGGACATGACGACTTCTTTGAAAATGCTGGTGGCGAAAGGAAGTTAGAAAAAATAGGTCTGTTAATAGCTGGTGGTGGAGTACAAGGGATTATGATTGACAAAAAAACAGCAGACCAATACCAAATAACTAATATAGAGCAACTCCAAGACCCCAAACTAGCTAAACTTTTCGACAGTGATGGTGACGGTAAAGCCAATTTAGCTGGCTGTCAGGTTGGTTGGGCTTGCAATAACAATATTGCTCATCATCTTGAAGTTTACGGACTTAAAGATACTGTAGAACAAGACCAGGGATCTTATTCTGCATTACTTGCAGATGTGCTCAATCGCCAAGAACAGGGAGAGTCTGTGTTGTACTATGCTTACAACCCCCATTGGCTACTACAAGTACTCAAACCAGGTGAAGATGCAGTTTGGTTAGAGGTTCCTTTCACTTCTCTACCAGGAAAACTTGCCAACATCAAAGAAGCAGAAACAACTATTGAGGGTAAAAACTTGGGACACAGCATCGTCACACAAAAAATTGTGGCGAATCAAGAGTTTGTAGACGCTAATCCGGTAGCAAAACGTTGGTTTGAATTAGTTCAACTTCCTGTTGTTGATATGAACACCGAAAGCTTGAGAATTATTCAGGGAGAAGATTCACCAGAAGATATTCGTCGTCACGCCCAGGAATGGGTAAAAGAAAATCAAGAATTATTTGATGCTTGGTTAGAAGAAGCCAGAAATGCTGCTAGTTAAGCTTCTCGTGTAGTTCTTAATGCTTAACAAACCATCACCAGAAAAATAATGAACTGGATTATTCCCCCAATTTCCTCCTACTTATTTGCTGATACTTCAGGAGGAATTAATGCTATCCTCAATCCCTTTGATTTATATACCATTCCCCTTGATGATTGGATTAATGACCTGATTAGTTTCATTGTCGATAATTTTCGACCTCTATTTCAGACAATTCGCATACCGATTAGCTGGATACTAGAAGGACTGCAAAACATCTTCTTAACGATTCCTCCCTTAATTTTACTCCTCCTTTTGGGCGCGATCGCTTGGCAGTTGGCAGGTTGGCGCATTGGATTGTTCACTCTCCTGGGGCTAACTCTACTAGGTTTTGTTGATGCTTGGGAGCCAGCCATGATTTCCTTTTCTCTGGTGATTACAGCAGTGCTATTTTGCCTCTTGGTAGGCATTCCCCTTGGTATCGCCTGTGCTAGCAACAACAAAATTGAAAGCATTATGCGTCCTTTGCTCGATGCAATGCAAACCATACCAACTTTTGTCTATCTGGTTCCCGTTGTTATGCTCTTTGGTATTGGAGAGGTACCAGGAATAATCGCAACTATTGTCTATGCCCTACCCCCCCTAATTCGCCTCACTAACCTGGGTATTCGCCAAGTTCCTGAGGAAGTGGTGGAAGCAGCATTATCCTTTGGTTCTACGCCCAGACAGGTACTCTGGGAAGCCCAAATTCCCTTGGCTATGCCTACCATTTTGGCAGGAGTGAATCAAACGGTTCTTTTTGCCCTATCTATGTCGGTAATTACAGCAATGATCTCTGTACCAGGATTAGGATTAATGGTACTGCGAGGAGTTAATCGTCTAGATGTAGGATCCGCTGCAGTAGGAGGATTAGGCATTGTAATCCTAGCGATTATGCTGGATCGCGTCACCCAAGCTGTAGGTCAAGTAGGCACTCAAAAATCCTGGCAAGAGCGAGGTTTAATTGGTTTTATCCTCACCTGTTTGAGAAATTTAGGATTCAGACAGAGTCGAGCAAAGGTCAATCCATAGCCCCATACTAGATTTAGTCTAGATAGAGTGCGA